>JBQTHD010000010.1:0-134449 GCA_052390275.1 Acidimicrobiales bacterium
ACTTCCGGCTATGACAGTGCCGATCGGCTGGTGGCGGCCGGGGGTTCGACGTATCTCTACGACGGTGATGGTCTGCGGGTGGCCAGGACCGGCACTTCGACCACCGGCGCTGAGACCACGAAATTCATCTGGGATCGTCGGGGCGGGCTACCCCGGCTGCTGGCCGAGACCACGCCCCTTGGCACCATTGCCTACGTCCACGGCCCGACGGCTCACTGGTGATGCGCCAGGACGAGACCGGCCAGGCCGTCTACTACCACTCTGATGCCCTTGGAAACGTGGGGATGCTGACCGACGCCGCCGGGGCGCCAGCCGTCACTTACTTCGAAGCCCTTCTCGAGCGCGGGCGGTTCCCGAAGTGACCAGCACTGCGGCGCTCGTGGTCGCCGCTTTGGCGAGCCTGCATTCTCGATTGACCGACATCGCGACGTCCCTGCGTCAAAGCCCAGTGGTGGATACTGTCAGCACTGCCCTGATGCCAAGGCGATACGAGTCCGAGGACAGGGTCGAATGCTACGTCGATGTAATGCTGTCAAACGGCAACACCGTGGGGCTGTGGCTTGAGTTTCGATGGGACCGCGAGTCCTGGCTTGTCGAGTCCAGCATCCGGCATAACACTGATGTCGGTGAAGACGAACTGGTCGGATTGCCGCCGCGGTATGCGGTCGATGACAACCAGCTGATTGCCGAACTCGACGGTGCTGCCCGCGCTCTGACGGAGGCCGCGGAGCAGTTGGATCTGGAGGTGCTGTGATGTCGGACGGGCAGGAGGACGCCTTTTCTTAGGGGGTTGTGGTGGGGTAATCGGGTACCTCAAGCGTTAGCAGACGGGCTGATGCGCTGGCAGAAACTCGGCAGCATCGGACCAACCTGGTTTGTTCTTCCGGAATTGCTGGGCCCTGAATGAGGTGTCGAGCGGGATCAGGTTTCTGTGATCCGGGCGATCCCCCCCCACGCCATAGTTCGGTTGCACTGGATCAATCTTGCGGAAGGTGGCCGTGAACCGCCCCTCGTGCCTCATTACGCGGCCACAGCGGTCTTTGAGTTGGACGGTGACAGCGAGCGCCATCGCAGGGTGGCTTGCATCACGCGAGTACTACAGGGTGCTGCTCGACCTAGCTAACGCCGAGCCTCAGATCGGGATGGGCGGTGGCGAGGGTGGGTGGGGTCGGCCTCGCCCAGAACCATTCTCCGGGCGGCCTTGGCCCGGCGCCGGGCCTGGTCAAGAGCCGCCCGAGGCGGCCCATTGAGCTTGGTGGCCAACTGGTCCAGCGCCGGGTCCGCCACGGCGTCAACCGACGCTGACCACTGTCCCAACTGCCGATTCACCTGGCGTCGGCGTACGGCCAGGTGTTGGGCGGCCAGGACGCCAAATCCGACGGCGGTGTGAAGTCTCTCAGTTCCTCGGCTCGTTCTCGGCGGCGAAACCATGGCTCCAGCCAAGCACATCCGTTCGAGCGAATTCATTCGCAGATATTGGTTCGCCGATATCGGCAACTGGAAGCGTCTGAAAGCCGCTTGCCCGGGACGGTGCGGGCGGTGGAGGTCGTACTCAGCGGTGGGTGCGGGTTTGCACCCCGGGTAGGCCGTCGACGGCCGACGGGTCCGCGCTGACGATGATTCTTTGGGTAGCTCTGGCGACGGCGGCGATCAGGAGATCATGGGCTCCTCGGGGCCGGCCTTGCCGGCGGAATGGGCCAGGAGTTCGGCGTGGGCCTCGGCGGCCGGGCTGTCGTAGTCGAGGACGGGGATCAGGTCGAGGATCCCGTCGAGGAAGGCCTGGCGGTCAGCGGCGTGGCCGGGGGAAGCCAGCAATACACCGCCCCGCAGTTCGGCAACGGTGATGGCGGCGATGGCCACGTCGTCGTCATCGTCGATCCCGTGATCGAGGGCCACCCCGGAACGCTCCGCATCGATCAAGAACGTGGTGTCCAGCAGCAGCCGGCTCAGAATCGCTGCTCCAGTTTCACCGATGCTCGTAGCTCGGACAGGTCCTGAGCCCACTGCTGGTCAGGCAGGTGTTGTCGGAGGAGGGACTTGATCGCCGCGCCGTGGCGCTGCGGCATTGGCTGGAGGCGGGCCACGGCTCTACCCCGCCGGACGATGGTGAAGCCCTGGCCCTCGTGCTCGACGGCGTCGAGGACCACAACGGCTGAGGCGACGGCAAGTATCGCCGGGGGTTCGGCACGGGCACCGGGATCGGCCATTGGGCCATAACGACCCACCACCGGGGCTCCGGAGGCGACGGCCGGCCAGCCGTCACCGGCCGACTCCGCCGACAACAACAGAGCCGGGACACGGCGGGGGGGTGGCAATAGACGGGGCGCTAACGGGGACCGGTAACCTCGCCGACGCGATGGAGGACCAGTTGGCGGCGCCTCCGGTGGTTGCCGTGGTCGTGGCTCGTAGCCCCGGTCCCTGGTTCGACGCCACGCTGACCAGCCTGGCCGCTCAGGACTACCCCAACCTGTCGGTGCTGGTGGTCGATGCCGGCGCGACCGAGATGGCCCTGGACCGCGTGGGTTCGGTTCTGCCCGAGGCCTACGTGCGGCGTACCGGGGCCGGATCCGGGTGGGCCGCTGTGGCGAACGACGCCCTGGTCTCGGTGGAGGGCTCCACGTTCCTCCTCTTCTGCCATGAGGATCTGGTGGCTGACTCCTCGGCGGTGAGCCTGCTCGTGGACGAGGCGCTGCGGTCCAACGCCGGCGTGCTGGGCCCCAAGGTGGTGGAGACAGCCCGGCCCGACCGCCTGCTCGACGTCGGCCTGGCGGTGGACAAGACGGGGGCGGCCTCCGGGTTGGCCGAAGCCGGCGAACTCGACCAGGAACAGCACGACGCCGTCCGCGATGTGTTCGCTGTCAGCCCCACCTGCCTGCTGATCCGCTGCGACCTGTTTGCCACCCTCGGTGGCTTCGACGAGGCGATGGCGGCTGGTCCGGCAACTCTGGATCTGTGTTGGCGGGCACAGGTGGCCGGAGCCCGGGTTCTGGTCGCCCCCCAGGCTCGGGTCGGCCACGGCTTCTCCGCCCCGCTGGATCCCCCCGGGAGCCAGGCCGTGGCCGGGTCGGCAGCCGCAGCCGAGGTCCGGGGCCACGTGAGGGCGGCGCTCAAGAACTACTCGGCTGCCCACCTGGTCCGGGTGGTTCCCCAGATGGCCGTGCTCACCGGCGCAGAGATGATCCTGGCCGGCGTCCGGGGCCACGGGGCCGATGCCGCCAACCAATGGTCGGCCTGGACCTGGAACCTGTCCCGCCGGGGAGACCTGGTTCAACGCCGGCGGGCTGTCAGCGGGGCCCGGACGGTGCCCGACGCCGAGGTGCGCCGTCTCCAGGCTCGGGGCAGCCTGCGCCTGGCCCGCCGACTGGCCTGGTTCCGGCC
Source organism: Acidimicrobiales bacterium (assembly GCA_052390275.1). Taxonomy (GTDB): domain Bacteria; phylum Actinomycetota; class Acidimicrobiia; order Acidimicrobiales; family AC-14; genus JBQTHD01. The sequence goes on from JBQTHD010000010.1 coordinate 3,379, forward strand.
CGAGGAACGGGCCCAGGCCCTCCTGAGCGCCGGTGAGGAACTGGTGGAGTCGGTGTGGAAAGGCCCGGCCCGGGCCGCGGCGATCCTGCTGGTCGGGCTCCTCCTGGCCTGGTTGGTCGGCAGCCGTGACCTCATTCGCAACGGGATGGCCCCGGTGGGCGATCTGGCCCCCCTGCCCTCGCCCGCCTCCCTGTGGCGCCACTACCTATCCGGTTGGCGGGCAACCGGCATGGGAGCGCCGGGTCCGGCCCCTCCGGTCTTCGCCGTCCTCGGCCTGGTGGGAGGCCTGGCCGGGGGTCAGATGGGCCTGGTTCAAACCGGTCTGCTGTTGGCGGCCTGGCCGGTGGCTCTGGTGGGCATGTGGCGCCTGACCAGGCCGTTGGATTCGGTGCTGGCCCAGACCGTGGGCGCGGTGGCCTACCTGGTCCTTCCGCTGCCCTACAACGCCCTGGCTCGAGGCCAGATCGGTGGACTGGTGGCTTACGCCGCCTTTCCCTGGCTGATGCTCCGCCTGGCCCGGGCGGCCAACCTCGCCCCCTACGGCTCGGGCCGCCGAGAGGCCGCGGGTGACCAGGGCGGGGGCCCGCGGTGGATCACGACGGTGACGGCCGGCCTGGCCCTGACCGCGCTGGTGGCCCTGGTGGCCCTGTCGGCTCCGTCAGTTCCGGTGGTTCTCGCGGTGGTGGCGGTGTCCCTGGCGGCGGCCTCCGCGGTGGTGGGTGGGCTGGGCACCAGCGTGGCCATGTTGACCACGGTGGCCATGGCCCTGGCTGGAGCGGTGATCCTGCTCGGACCCTGGGCCTGGAGCCTTTTGGTGCCCTCGGGGTGGTCCAGCGCGGCCGGGGTGGCACGCTCGCCGGTGTGGGCTCCGGGGTTCGGGCAGTTGCTGCGATTCGAGGTGGGACCTCTGGGTGCGGGCCCGTTGGGCTGGGCGGTGATCGCCGTTGCGGCGCTGCCTCTGGTGGTTGGTCGGTCCTGGCGCCTGGCCTGGGCGGCGCGGGCCTGGGTGGTGGCGCTCGCCTGCGTGGGCATGGCCTGGTTGGGTGGACGCGGCTGGTTTCCCCTTCGCCTTGACGCCCCCGACGTATGGCTGGCCCCCGCGGCGGTGTCGCTGGCCTTGGCCGCCGCCCTGGGAGCGGCCAGCTTCGAGAACGACCTTCGGGGCTACCGCTTCGGGTGGCGCCAGGGCGGGTCGGTCCTGGCTGGTGGACTGCTGGCCCTGGCCACCCTTCCGGTGCTGGGGGCCGCCGCCGGCGGCCGTTGGGGGCAACCCTCGAGTGAGTTGGCCGAGGGCCTGGCTGTCGTCGCGGCCGAGGAGGTGGCCGGGGAGTTCCGAGTGCTTTGGATCGGGGACCCGGCCGCACTGCCGCTGGGGAGTTGGCCCCTGGGCGACGGTCTGGCCTTCGCGACCTCCCGCAACGGCCTGCCCTCGGCCACCGATGCCTTCCCCGGCCCGGCGACGGCGGCCACCCGGCAATTGGGTGAGTTCATCGGCTCCGCCGGGGCCGGGGGAACGGCCCGACTGGGAAGCCAACTGGCGCCCATGGCCGTTCGCTTCATCGTGCTGCCGACGTTGGCTTCGGCTTCGACTTCGCCGTCGCGGGCAGCACCGCTGCCCGCCGGCCTGGCCCGATCCCTGGCTTCGCAGCTTGATCTGCGCACCGTGGTCTCGGGGCCGGAGGTCACCGTTTACCGCAACGAGGCCTGGGTGCCGGTCCGCACCTTCCAGGCCGATGGCGCCAGCGACCCGGTATCGGCGCCGCCGGTTCTGCCGGTTCTCGACGACGACCGTCGGCGGGGAGACCCGGGGAGATTCAACGGTTTCTTGCCCGGGCCCGGCACCTTAAGTCTGGCCGAGTCGACCTCGCCCGGCTGGGGCCTGACGGTCGGAGGCCGTCCTGCCGAACGTCTCGAGCCCGGCTCTGGTAACTCCGGGACTGGCGATGGCCGCGAGGTGAGCGGTGGTGATGATGTGAGCGGCGGCCGGGGCGGCGGTCTGGGCAACGCCTTCACCGTCTCCGACAGCGGGCCGGCCCGGCTGCGCTTCACCCCGGGGTTATGGGCGCGGCTCACCCCGGCCTTTACTGTCGCCGCCTGGGTGGCTCTGGGTCTGGCCTGGGCCCGCCTGGCCCTCCCGGCCCGCCGCCGGCGGGGCGATCCAGACCGAGGCGAAAGCGACGGGGCCACGCCGAGCGGGGATTACTCCGGCCCGGGCGGTCCCCGGTGGTGAGCGAGGCGGTGAGCCCAGGGCGGCGTTGGGCGGCATTGGGCATCGTCGTGGGAGCTATTGCCCTGGGCGGCGGCCTGGACCGTCTGGCCCGCCCGACGGTCACGGTGGACGAAACCGAGGACCTGGCCGCCCAGGTGCCGATAGCCTCGCCGCCGTCGGCCGGGTCCTCGGCCTGGTTCTGCGCCGGAGCCACAGCCCGCGCCGACACCCCCGCCGAAGGAACCGTGGTGGTGGTCAACACCACCGAAGTCGGCCTCCAGGGCACCGTCACCGCCCTCGGGGTGGCTCCGCTGATAACCGACGTGGACCGGGTGGAGGCCGCTCCCACCGGCAGCGTGGCGCTGACGCTCGGGCCCTACGGGCGCTCCGCCTTCCGCCTCCGGGACCTGGTGGACTCCCCGTTCGCGGCAGCGGTGGTCGAACTCAACGGTGGTGGAGTGGTGGTGGACCTGACCACCAGCGGCCCCCTCGGGGAGAGCGCCACGCCGTGCGTGTCGTCGGCTTCGCCCACCTGGCACTTCGCAGAAGGCAGCACCGCCCGCGACGTCTCCCAGATCGTAAGTGTGGCCAACCCGTTCGCCGACGGAGCCATCATCGACCTCCGCTTCGCCACTGACGAGGGCGTCGCCGAACCGGTGGCCCTGGAGGGCCTGGCGGTCCCGGCTCGCAGCATGGTCACCGTTGACGTCGGCCAGTTCGTGCAGCGGCGAAACGAAGTGTCCACGACGGTCGTCGCCCGTACCGGGCGGGTCGTGGCCGGCCGGCTCCTGGCCTGGGACGGCTCCTCGGGCCGTCGGGGGGTGAGCGTGACCATGGGAGCCACCGCTGCGGGAACCGAGTGGTACTTCCCAGATGGCCTCGAGGCCGACGGTGTGGCAGAGCGGTTCTCCCTGTTCAATCCGGGTTCCAAAGAGGCGGAGGTGGAACTGGCCCTGGCTGTGGATCAAGCGGAGACCGAGCCCCTCGCACTGCGCCTGGCCCCCCGTTCGCGCCTCACAGTTGCCGCCGCCGATCAGACCCGCATCCCCCGGGGCACTCCCCACTCGGTCATCGTCACCTCCACCAACGGCGAGGGAGTGGTGGCCGAACGGATTTTTCAGGCCGGGACCCCCAGCAACCGCCGGGGGCTGGTGGTCACCCTTGGCGCCCGTCTGTCGAGCCGCCGGTGGGCGGTGGCCGCCGGGGGTTCGGGCCCGGGGGAGACCGAGTTGGTGGTGGTCTACAACCCCGGCCCGACACCGGCCAACGTGGAGGTGGCAACCCTCGTCGATGGCACCCTCACCCGCCCTGCGGCCCTTGGCGGGGTGACGGTGGGGCCCGGGCAACGGACCGAAATCAAGGTGAGCGACACTCAAGGGACGCAGAGCCGACCTCTGTTGGTTTCGGGTTCGGCCCCGATCGTGGTCGAACGCCTGCTTCACCGGCCGGCCGGAGCGCCGGCCCCATCCCCTCCCCCCACTGGAGGTCCGGCGCAGGGGTCGGGATCCGCTCGCCCACCGCTCCCAGGCAGCGCAGCGCAGGTGGCCATCGCCTTGCGGGATCGGTGAGGTCATCTGTTGGCCGCCCGGCCATCTCCGGGGCATGGGCCGGCGCGCAAGAATGACGAGGGTGGATCCCGTACCGGTTCTGGTGGTGCTTCCCACCTACCAGGAAGCGGCCAACATCGTCGAGGTCCTACGCCGACTACGCGAAGCGGTCCCAGCGGCAGACGTCCTGGTGGTTGACGACTCCAGCCCCGACGGCACGGCCGATCTCGCGAAGGCCGAGGCCGCCCAACTGGGGCAGATCGACGTCCTCATTCGCCCGGCCAAGCAGGGCCTGGGCAGCGCCTACCGAGCCGGGTTCTCCGAGGGGCTGTCCCGGGGGTATTCGGTGCTGGTGGAGATGGACAGTGACCTGTCACATGATCCCGCCGCCCTGCCCCAACTCCTGGCCGCATTGAAGAACGCTGATCTGGTGATCGGCTCGCGATACATCGCGGGGGGGAACATTCCCAACTGGCCCCTGCACCGGCGGTTGCTTTCGGCCTGGGGCAACCGCTACACCGGCGCCGCCCTCAGACTCGGGGTGAGCGACGCCACATCCGGGTTCCGGGCCTACCGGGCCGAAACCCTCGCAGCCGTGGACTTGAAATCGGTCCGAGCAGACGGGTACGGCTTTCAGATCGAGATGGTCTATCGGGCGGTTCGCGGCGGGCTACGGGTGGTGGAGTCGCCCATCTCCTTCACCGATCGGACCCGGGGCCGATCGAAGATGTCGTCACGCATCGTGGTCGAGGCCATGAGCCTGGTCACCTGGTGGGGATTGCGGGATCGAGCACGGCCGGCTCGCGGCAGAACGCCGGCGGGCGGGGGAACCGGAGCTTCGGCCCGTCCCCGTCGGCCACCCGACACCAAGGCGGAGTTCCCGGAGTGATTCGGCTCGTTCTGGTGGTGGGGGTGGTGGCGCTGGCTGCATTGATCGCCGCCCTGGTGGCCCGCCGCCGGCCCCAGCCGCCCACTCAGGGAGGTTGGCCCATACCGGTTCAGTTGGATCGAAGCGACTTCGACCGCCCGGAGGCCCCCTGGCTGGTGGCGGTGTTCACCGCGGCCACCTGCGACACCTGTGCCGGCGTGCTGGCCCGGGCGGGGGCGTTGGCCAGCGCCGAGGTGGCGGTGATGGAGATCGAGGTCAGCCGCTCGGCGCCGTTGCACAAGCGCTATGGAATCGACGCCGTCCCCACCCTGGTGGTGGCGGACGCTCAAGGAGTGGTCCAGGCGTCCTTTGTCGGGCCCCCCGATGCGGCCGAACTCTGGTCGACGGTGGCGAGCCTGCGTGACGCCGCCGCTCGCTCGGAGAGCAACGGCCAGACCTGAGCCCCCGAAGTCGAGCGCCGTGGCTCGACAACGCCGTCGGGCAGATCCAAGGGCCCGATCCTGGGCTGGCGGGCGCCGGCGGACCCCGAGGGCCAGCCGGGTGCCCGGACCCACCGCTGCAGCCATCCGGGCTGGTAGTTTGCCCGGCCGTGGCCACCGCCGTAGTCGCGGGCCGTTGGTCCGCGGCCGCCCGGGAACTGCTCGGGGCCAGGGAGTTGACGCTCAACCTGGTCCGGCGGGATCTCAAGGTCCGCCACCGGGGCACGTTCCTGGGGATGCTGTGGTCCTTGACCACGCCCCTGCTGATCGTGGCCCTCTACTCGTTCATCTTCACCTACATCCTCTCCGCATCCCCCGCGGTGGACCAGCCCCGCCCGGACGGCCGGGCCGTGCCCTTCGCCGTCTACTTTTTCTGCGGGCTGACCCTGTGGAACCTGTTCGCCAACTCGGTGGGGGCCTCCACCTCGTCGGTGGTGGGGGCGGGATACCTGCTCAACAAGGTCTTCTTTCCCCGGGCCATCCTGCCCCTGTCCACGGTGTTGTCGGCCCTGGTCACCTTCGGGTTCGAGGCGGCGGTGCTGATGGTGGTGGTGCTGGTGGCGGTGGGGCCTCCAGGCCTGGCCGTCCTCTGGGTGCCGGTCATTGTGGCCGTCGTGCTCATGGGGGCGTTCGGCCTGGCTCTTTTGCTCTCCGCCCTTACCGTTCATTTACGGGATGTGGCTCACTTCGTGGGAGTATTCATGCAGTTGTGGTTTTGGGGTACGCCCATTATCTATTCTCTCCAGTACGTAGCCGATCGACCCGCCCTGGTCCGGCTTCTGGAACTCAACCCCATGACCGGGGCGGTGGTGTCGTTCCGCAACGTCATCGTGCTTGGTCGCGGACCGGACCTGGGGCTTCTGGCCTACGGCGCCGGGGTGTCGGTGGTCCTGGTGCTGGTGGGGGCCTGGGTGTTCGGCCGATGGCAGCGAACCTTCTCGGAGATGTTGTAGTGCCGGGCGCCAGTGTGTGGCTGGATTGGATCGGGCCGGGTCGGGGCTGATGGCCGACGAGGAGGTGATCGTCTGCGAGGAGGTCTGGAAGAGCTATCGCATCTATCATCAGCGGTCCCACACGCTGAAAGAGAAGGTGCTGGCTCGGCGCAACCGTTTTGACGAGTTCTGGGCGCTGCGTGGCGTGGATTTGCGGGTGTCCCGGGGCAGCACCCTGGGCATTATTGGATCCAATGGTTCGGGTAAGTCGACACTGCTCAAAACCATGGCCAGGATTCTGTCGCCCAACCGCGGTCGAGTTCAGGTGGTCGGGCGGATGTCACCCCTGCTCGAGTTGGGCACCGGGTTCCACCCGGAGTTGACGGGTCGGGAGAACGTCTACCTGGGCAGTTCGCTGCTCGGCCAGTCCCGCCGCCAGGTGGACGCCCGTTACGACTCCATCGTGGACTTTGCCGGCGTGTCGGAGTTCATGGACACCCCGGTGAAGAACTACTCGAGCGGTATGTACGCCCGCCTGGCCTTCGCGGTGGCCATCAGCGTCGACCCGGAGATCCTTCTGGTCGACGAGGTGCTCTCGGTGGGCGACGAGGGCTTCCAGGTTCGCTGCCACCAGCGCATGGCCGACCTGCGGGACCAGGGGGCCACGGTGGTGGTGGTGAGCCACAGCCTGGCCACCGTCCGGTCTCTATGTACCGAGGCGGTGTGGTTGGAAGCGGGCACCATCCGCCGTCGGGGCCCGGCGGCCGAAGTGGTGGCCGGCTATCTCGACGACGTCCACGCCGGACTCCTGGGAACCGACGTCGGGCCCGATACCCCCGGGGTGGCCGACGGTGGCCACCGGCTCACCGGTGATGCCAGGATCAGCGGGGTGAGCATGCTCGACGGCCAGGGCCGGGCAGTGGAGTCGGTCCGCACCGGCGAGGCGGTCAACCTTCGTATCCGGGCCTTCGCTCCCGGACCCATTGGCGATGTGGCCTGCGGGATCGCCATCTACCGCTGCGACGATGGCGTCTGCGTCTTCGGCCAGAACACCACCGAGGCCGGCTACGACTTCCGCCTGGCCGGAGAATCCGAGATCGACTTCGCCATCGACCACCTCCCGTTGCGTGCCGGGGCGCACGTGATCACGGTGGCCCTTCACGACCGGGCGGTTTCTGCCATCTACGACTGGCACGAACGTCGCTACCCGTTGCTGGTGCGGGCCGAGGGGTCCCGGGTGGCCGGCGCAGGCGCCGCCTTCATAGACGGCCGCTGGGAAGCCAGACCGCTCACCCGGGCGGAGTCGGCCTGATGGGAGGCGCTCAGATGCGCTCAGAGGCGGCGGGGCTGGGGGGCGCAGGCGCCCAGGGTGCAACCGTGCTCACGGGCAGCGGTACACAGGGGTGGCCGCGCTCACGGGCCGCCGCGCTCACGGGCCGCCGTGCCCAGGGGCGGCCGTGCCCAGGGGCGGCCATGCTCAGGGGCGGCCATGCTCAGGGGTAGTGATGTCCCCACGTTGATGTCGCGGGTCGAGACCATGTTGACTGCCGCGGCCCGTTCGCCCGAGGGGTTGAAGGGAGTGCACATGGTGCCGACCGCCGGGGACAGCGTGCTCGGGATTGACCGCCTGCACGAGCCGGCCGACCTGGTGGGAGAGTTCCCGTCGGGTTCGGCCCGCCCGGTGGTGGGCCCGGCGGTGCGTCTGGCCAAGAAGGTGGTGCGCCGGGGTCTGCGCTGGTACATCAACCCCATCCTGGGCCAGCAGAGCCGGTTCAACCACGCAGTTTTGGACCTGGTCGAGCGCCTCCAACTCCATACCGAGCGATTGGCCACGGTGGAGAGCCAGCAACGCCGCCATGAGTCCGCCGGCACCGAATCCCGTCTGGACGCCCTGCGGGCTGACGTCGAAGCGCTTACCGCCGCTCTTGCCGTGGCCGCGGCCGCAACCACCGCCGGTGACGCCGACGCTGGGGCCGGAGCGGAGGGAGCCGGCGGAGAACCTTCCGGGGGCCTGGTCCCGTCGGCGCGCCGAGCCCTCAAGTACCGGGCCTTCGAGGACCGCCACCGGGGTTCGCTGGCCGATATCACCACTCTGTTGGCCCACTACGTGCCCCTGTACTCCGGCTGCCGCCGGGTGCTGGACGTCGGTTGTGGTCGAGGGGAGTTCCTCACCGTTTGCCGGGACAACCGCATCGGGGCCTACGGGGTGGATTCGGACGAATCCATGGCCGAGGCGGCCCGGGGTGCCGGGCTCGAGGTGGTGCTGTCCGACGCGGTGGCCCATCTGCGGTCTCTGTCGCCCGGGGACATCGACGGCGTTTTCGCCAGCCAGGTGGCCGAGCACCTCGACACCGCCACCTTGATGCGGCTCCTGGAGGTGGCCCACCGCAAGCTGGCCCCCGGTGGGGTGATCGTCCTGGAGACTCCCAACCCCGAGAGTCTGTTCATCTTTGCGGCCTTCTTCTACGTCGATCTGACCCATATCAAGCCAATACACCCCGAGGCCCTGCGCTGGGCCCTGGAGGCCACCGGCTTCGTCGACGTGGAGATCCGCCGAATCCTTCCCGTGCCGGACGGAACCCGCCTGGACCCCGTCCCCGCCGCCCTGGCCGCTGATCCGGGATGGGCCACCCTGGCGGCCAACACCGAACGGCTGAACAACCTGCTCTATGGCCCCCAGCACTTCGCCGCAATCGGGCGCAAGCCCCTCGAGTCGGCGGTCCCTCCGGCGTCGGCGACGGGCGGGGCCGGGTGAGCCACCAGGATTCCACCACCCGTCGCCCGGCCGTGTCCGCAACGCAAGCGCCCGGCCCGTCCGGATCGGCCGCGGTGGCGGGGATGGCACCGGTGGCCATCGTCATCCTCACCTGGAACGCACTCGAGTACACCCGCCGGTGTTTGGATGCCCTGTTGGGCCTGACCGAGCATCCCCAGTGGCGCATCGTTCTGGTGGACAACGGCAGCACCGACGGGACGGTCGACTGGCTCACCCAGGCGGTGGCCGAGCGACCTGAGCGCCTGAGCCTTCAGACCAACGCCACCAACCTGGGCTTCACCAAGGGGGTCAACATCGGGCTGGCCGCCTGCCGGGGAGACGAGGACGTCGTCCTCATGAACAACGACGTGGTGGTGGTGGACCCGGCATGGTTGACCAAGCTGGCCGAGGTGGCCCATCGTCGGGACGATCTCGGCGCCGACCTGCGCACCGGCGTGGTCGGCACCCGCTTGGTGGAGGGCAGTGGCCGGCTGAACCACACCGGTAGCTACATGCCCCCGGTGTCGCTCTACGGCCAGCAGATGGGGGGCGGCGAACTCGACATCAACCAGTGCGTGCGCACCCGGGACGTCGAGTGCGTGGTCTTCGCCCAGGTTTACCTGCGTCGCGATGCCATCGCCGCCGTGGGCCCCCTCGACGAGGAGTTCTTCGCCTACTTCGAGGACACCGACTGGTGCCTGCGGGCCCGCCGGGCCGGGTTCGGCGTGGCTTACGCCGGCGGGGTCTCCCCGGTGCACTTCCACAACACCTCCACCCGGGAGAACAAGGTCGACTTCTGGTCGATGTACGAGAAGTCCCGGGCGACGTTCTCCCGCAAATGGTCCTCGTGGCTCGAACACGAGCGCTACGACGCCGAGGTGACCTGGAACTCGGTGGTCACGCGGCCTCTGGGCTACGCCCTGCATTCGCGCAAGATGATGCTGGCCCTGCATTTCGCGGGCCTTCGGGTCTCCTACCGCAACGCCTACGGCGCCGCCGACGACCCGGTGACCCATCGGCTGCTGGCCGATCTGGTGGAGCGCAAGCCCAACCGGGGGGCCACCCAGGTGGCCTACTGCCAGGCGGACGCCTTCGGCTCGGTCAAGGGCAGGCACAGGGTGGGTTGGACGATGTTGGAGGTGAGCGGCCTGCCCCGGTCGTGGGTGGCGGGGGCCAACCAGATGGACGAGGTATGGGTGCCGGCCTCGTTCAACCTGGAAACCTTTGCCAACAGCGGGGTCCGCACCCCGATGCGGGTCATGCCCCTCGGGGTGGACGTCGACTACTACCACCCCGAGATCCGAAGCTTCCGACCCTCGGAACGCTTCACCTTCCTCTCGGTGTTCGAGTGGGGGGAACGCAAGGCCCCCGAGATCCTGCTGCGGGCTTTCGCCGAGGAGTTCAAGTCCTCCGAGGACGTCATGCTCCTGCTCAGCGTTTTCAACCGGGACCCCTCGGTGGACGTGGCCGCAGAGATGGCCAAGCTGAACCTGGGCAACTGCCCGCCGGTCATGGTCATGGTCAACGCCGAGTTCGACGACGCCCAGATGGGGTCGCTCTACCGGTCGGCCGACTGTTTCGTGCTGCCCACCCGGGGAGAGGGTTGGGGAATGCCGGTGGCCGAGGCCATGGCCTGTGGCCTGCCCACCATCGCCACCGTCTGGAGTGGCCCGGCCGACTTCCTCGACGACTCGGTCGGCTTCCCGTTGGAGGTCGGGGCCATGGTCCCGGCCGTGGCCCGCTGCCCCTACTACGACGGCTTTCAGTGGGCGGAACCCAGCTTCGAGCACCTGCGCTTCCTCATGCGCCAGGTGTTCGACGATGCCGACGCGGCGCGGGCCAAGGGCCTGGCCGCGGCGGAGCGCATGGCCACCCGGTACACCTGGGAGCACGCGGCCGCCCGTGTCAAGGCTCGCCTGGCCGAACTGGGTTAGCGCCTGTTGCTTGAGTGATGGGCTGGCGTAACGGGCCCTCACCGGGATCGCCTCGTCGGTCACTTGCTGCGGCGGGCCGACATGACCGACGTGGTCGACGCCACGATCGTCGATATCGCCAATGACGGCGATGAGGTCCTGACCAGCGATGCCTCCGATATCCGGGGCCTGGCTGTTGCCGCCGGAAAGACCTGATCGTCACCCCTGTGTCCTAGAGATCTCCGTTTCGCCAGTCATGTGGACGTGTCGCCGGGCGCTCGACGTCGAGAGCCGGCGCGACGTGCCTATGAACTTGGGAACGGTGCACTAGCCAGAGGCCGGCGGCGGGCGGGTCCGGCCGGCGGCCAGGGCCTCGAGGCTGCGTTGCTGGAGAGCCTGGGGCAGCGGAACGTAGCCGGCGGTCTCGGTGACCCGCTGACCCTCGGTCAGGACCCAGGCGGCCAGGCTGGCCACGGCCCGCCACCGCTCGTCGCCACGAACTACTTCTCCCCTGGCGGCGGCGGCGGCGGCGGGGGGCCCCTGCCCGGCGTCGTCCGCGACACCGCGATTTCGGAGGTCGCCCACCAGGCCGGGCGGTGACGCGGGGAGAACGAAATCGAAGTGCCCGACGAGGACCATCGGGTAGGCGGCCGGGCCCATCTGGTCGGGAGGGACGAACACGGCCAGGCCGGCGTCGGCCCCGGTGGCCGCGTCCAGGGCGGCGAAGGTGGCGGCAGTGGTGGGGGAGATGAAGCGTCCGGCGGCGTTGGCCACCGCCGCTGTTCTCAGGCCGGCCACCACCGCGGCCGGCGCGGCCAGGTAACCAATGGCCCCTTCGGTTCGTGCCACCTCGCGGCCCATGGCTACCTCGCCGGCCACCGCCGTTCCGACCGGGAACGCGATCCGGCGGGCCACTCCCAGGGACCAGCGGTCGGGTGCTCCCCGGCGCAGGTACTCGGTGAGGACCACGGTGGTCGCCGACGGATCGGAGCGGTGCAGCGGGGTGATGACCCGGTTGGGCAGTGTCTGGCCCGGGTTGTCGGTGGCCAGTGCGGGGTCGTTCCACCGACGGATCCGCCCGGAGAAGATTCCAGCGATCGAGTCGGCCGAAAGCGAGAGGCGCTCGATGCCCTCCAGCCGGTAGGCAAGGGCCAGGGCGCCCCCGGCCACCGGTAGTTGGATTACCCGGTCCGCCCCTCCCGCCCGGGTCAACTCGGCTGGGTCCAGGGGTTGCCCGCTGACGGCGAAGTCGACCTCGGCCCGGCTGAGGGCACCCAGGGCCTGGCCTGACCCGGTGACGTCGAAGCCGACGGTGGCGGTGGGGAACGTCTGGCGGTACCGCTCGACCCACTGGGTGACCAGGGGGGCCATGAAGCTCGACGTGGCCCCCTCGATGCCGACCGGCGGTGGCGCCAAGGTGTCCACCGGGCCCCGGCTGGCGCCCAGGCCCCGCGGCGAACAGGCGGAGGCCACCATCACGGCCAACAGACCCAGCGCAAGGCGGCGGCCACGCCGGGGGCGCCAGCCGTCGGTTCCTCTTCGTGCAGCCGGGCCGGCCGGTGCAGGCCGGCGTACGTTCTCGTGGGTCGAGGTTCGGATTGACGCCGTGAGCGGGGCGGGGTCGAGACCACCAATCGCGTCCGGCATCAGGGGGCGAGGATAGGTGCCGCCCCGGCACTGCTACGGTCCGGCGCCGGTGGGGCCCAGTCGGCAGGTGAGGCCTTGCTGGCCGGTTGGATTTCCTCCTCCGACCAGCCCATGTCGCCGGTGATCTCCGCTCGCCAGGCTCTCTCCAAGAGTTCTGCCCGAGCCCCGGGATGGGCCCTGGTCGCCGCTTTTGGGTTCCTGGCCTTCGCCGTTGTGGCCTTCTCCAGGGCCTGGATCGACGGAGGAGTGGTTCTCGACGGGGCCGGGGTTGCCCTCTACGCCCGCTTGGGCCTGGATCACCTGCGGGCGGGAGGGCTTCCCTATTGGCTGCCCGAAATGTGGGCGGGAAGCCCCGCCTGGGCTCTGGCTCCCTCTTTCCCCGTTTACGTCCTGGTCCCCTTCGCCGCCGCCTTCGGACCGGAGACGGCTGTGAAGGTGGTGACGCTCGGAACCCAGATCATCGGAGCCTGGGGCACCTTCGTCCTGGCCCGGTCACTGTGGCCCGATGCCGCCGCACTCCGACAGCGGGGAGCCGATGGACCCCAAGATGCCGGGTCGGGCGATGTCGAAACTGGCAGTGGCGGGCGGGAGATCGAGGTTGGTGGATGGGTGCCGGGCGTGGTGGTGGCAACCCTGGCCGGTCTGCTCTACGGCCTGCACCCCCTCTTCATCTCCCACGGGGCCCTGTTCGGGCACGAGACCTCCGTGTGGGTCATGGCCGCCACCCCGTGGTTGGCCTGGAGTTTTCGGCTGGCCCTGCGGGGCGGCGGTCCGGCCTATGTGGGTCTGGCCGGTCTGGTGGCCGCATTTGCGGTACTCCAGCAGGCCGAGCACGCCTATTCCCTGGTGGTTCTGTGCGCCTGCATGATGGCGGTGGAGGTGGCCCGGGCACGCAGGCTGGGTTCCGGCAGCAGCGGGGCGGGGGCGGTGGTGCTAAGGGCCGGCGTGGCGGCCGGGGTCGGGCTGGCCCTGGTGGCGCACTGGATGGTCCCTTTGGTGTCGCTGGCGGACTCGTTCGTGTTCACCCCGGCGGAATCGGTTCGAGCCGTGCTCACCGATGGCATCGGCGGCGCTCTGGGCCGCCATCCCGACGCCTGGCTGGGTCGCCCCCAACCGCTGTCGGGGGTGGTGACCTTCGAAGAGATCACCAAGGCCTTCGACCGCCTCGACGGCGTGGGTTCCGGCGGGTTCTACCTGAGTTGGGTACTGGTGGCGGTGAGCGTGGTGAGCCTGGTGCTGCTCGGGCGCCGGGACGACGACGACGGCCACCTGAGCGCCATCTTCTTCGCCTCGGCCATCGGCATCTGGATGTCGAGCGGTGGAGTGGCTCTGGCCTCGAGCGAACTGGCCCAGCGCGGCCAGTTCCTTCCTTTCGCCGTGCTTGGCCTGGTGGTGGGTGTGCTGGTCGGCGGATTCCTGCGGCGCCTGCGCCTGGGGCGGGCCACGGTGGTGGTGGGGGCGCTGAGCGCGGTTGTCCTGATCAATGTTCCCTACCTGACGCCCTTCCTGTCGTTGCAGAAGGTCGTCCCCTTCCTGGGCAGCATCCGCTTCCCCCGCTTCTACCCGGTGGCCATGTTGGGTCTGGCGCTGGGGGCGGCCTATCCCCTGACCCTGGTTCGCACCTGGACACTGCGGAGGGCACCGGCGGCAGCGCCCGCCCTCGTCACCGCCGGGTGCCTGATCCTGGCCGGTTTGTTCGTGGTCGACATCGACGCATACCGCAGCTACTACCGGCTGAGGCCCCCGGCCTCGAGTGATGCCGCCGACCGGGCCGCGGCCACCTTGGCGGCCGAGGGGGACGACTTCCGGGTGGCGGTCGGGTCCTTCGGTGATCCCCGCCTGGTGGAATCTCTACTGGTCAGGGGCCAGCAACTGTCGGTGGGTTGGCCTCACCCCCTGGCCGGCAAGGATCTGTGGACCCTGACCGGGGCGGCAGTTGCGTCGCTGGCCCCCGGCTACCGCCAGGCGGCCCTGGGACTGTCCTCCACTGCCTTTTTGGCCTGGGAGGAAAGCGACCGGGCGAACCAGGAACGAAAGGAGGCCGAGGAGTCCAAGGAGTCCGAGGCGGCAGGTTCCCCGACGGGCGGGGCCCCGGCGAACTTGTCGGCGGCGGGGCCCGCTGCAATCGACGGGCTCGGGCCGCCGACCTCGGACATCGAGGATGGTTCTGTGTCCCTGGCGCCTCGGGCGAGCCAGCCGGCGGAGCTGCGGGTCGACCGCATCGTTTTGGAACGCAACCCCAAGTTCGTCCCCCTGGTGCGGGCCTATCGCCAAGCTGTGGTGGTCGAAGATCCGGATCTGGCGACCGGGATGGCTGTTGCCCTTGCGCCCCGCTACATCGGGGTGGTCACCGGAGCCGGCGAGGAGGCTCGCGCCCTGGGCCCGAGCGCAGCGGCGGCCATAGGCGGCGAGACACCCTGTGGGGAGGCGGGCCCGAGGCTCTCGGGGCGGGCCGCCGACCAGAGCCTGCCCGCCGAGGTGGCCATGGCCTGCGCCCTGTCCCGTTGGGTCGACACCGAGGAGGGACGTCGTCTGGCCGACCTGGCCGAGCGCCCCGGGGCGATTTTCCGCAGCCCGGTCGGTGGCCTGGCGGGGCTGTCCGTGCTGTTGGAGGGCTCCTCGGAGGGGGTGGAGCTGGTTCTGCGCCAGGTGGGCGCCGACGGCCGCTCCCTGGGCGATGAGGTGCTGCGGACCACCGCCACCGGCCGGGATCACAACGGCCTGGTCGCTTTTCCATTCGACCCCATCGCCACCTCGGCCGGAGCCAGTTACGCGTTCTCGCTGTCCTGCAATGGATGCGAGGGTGAGCCTCGGCGGCTGGGGCAGGTGGAGGCGGCCGCCGGCGACGGGAACCTGGTGGTCGACGGAGCCATCGACCGGTCCCGGTCGGCCACCTTCGCCCTGATGTACGACCGGGTCCCGCCCGCCCAGGTGTCGCAGACCCGGATCACCGCCGACCGGGGCGGTCCCGGGCGTTGGGCCATCCGGACACAGGGCGCCGATCCATCGTTGCTGGTGGTGGCCGAAGCCTTTTTCCCCGGCTGGCAGGCCACGGTGGACGGCCGACCGGCCCCGGTGCTCAAGGCCGACGGTGCCTTCCTCGGTGTGTTCCTCCCCGCCGGGGAACATGAGGTTGCCCTGGTGTACGAAAAGCCGACGTCGGTGGTTTTGGGCCGGGCACTGACCGTCGCTGGTCTGGTGATCAGCCTCATCCTGCTCTGCGCCCCCCTTGCCGCCCGTCGGCGCCGGACGCCTCGGGAGCGGCGGTAATCCGCCCCCGTCGCGGCGAATGATTCAGCTATCGAGGCCGGGCTATGAGGGTTGGGGGTTGGCGGAATCGGTCGGCGAAGAAATCTGGCCCACCAGGGCGTCGGCCAGGGCCTCGGCCACTCGGCGATGAAGGTCCGGGGTGAAATGGATCCCGTCGGGAAGTTGGCGGTAGCTGTCGCCCACCAGGGCGGGCAGGTCCACTATCGACAGGCCCAGGCCGCCGGCCGCCGTGCGGGTGGCGCTCACAGCGGCGGAGTGGTGTCGCATGGACCCGGCGTAGAGGGCGCAGCGGTGGGGGGCGGGTAGGACCCCGCACAGGGCCGCCTGGGGAGCCACGGCCCGGAGCTGGGCCACCAGGGAGGTCCAGGAGGCGGCCAGCCGATCGGGCGGGGTGTGGGGGAAGCGGGCTCCCGACGCCCGGATCAGGGCCGGGTAGGTCCGAGCGAACGCCTTCCAGGCCAACTTCCGTCGCCGGGAGGTGACCCGACGGCGCACGGTGGAGGCGTCGCGCACGCCAAAGCCGATCCGCCCCGGGAGTGCCGCGGGGGTGGCGTCCATGGTGCCCACCCCGATGACCAAGGCGTCGGCCCCGGCGGCCAGAGCCAACAGGCCGGGATCGGCGGCCAGCGCCCGGTCCAGGGTCAGCACCGACCAGCCGGCCCGGACCTCGGCATGGGTCGTCCAGGACCTGCCGGTCCGTTCGGCCAGGATGGAGCCCACGCGTTGGGGGTAGAGGCGCTCGTCGTCGGGCAACAAGGCCCTGGTACCGCAGAGAAAGGCTAGAGAGTCACCAAAGACCACCAGGGACCCGGTCGGGGTTCGAGTCACGCCCACGGAAACTACCGGGCTTCCCTACGCTGTCGACCGATGCCGACGTCCCTGCCGATACCGCCGTCCCCGCCGGCGTCGGCGGCGAGGGGGGGCTCGACTCCGACCACCAAGCAGTCTGCGGCGAGTGAACGCCCCCGGCGCCGTTGGCCCATGTCCCGCAGACTGGTGGCGGTCGCGATTCTCGTCGGTTTGGGGGCCGGTTCGCCCCTGGCCTGGTCGGCCGCATCCCTCCCGGTGTCCGTCGGGCCCTCCGAGGCCACCCGGGCCACCCCCGACCCCCCTCTGAGCGTGGCTCCGGCCCTGTTGGACGCCGCCCTGTCCTGTCCGGCAGGGACCGGTCCGCCCGACGGACCCCATCCGGTCCTGCTGGTTCACGGGACGCTGGCCGACCCGGCGGAGAACTGGAGTTGGAACTGGGCCCGGTCCCTGCCGGCGCGGGGTATCCCGGTGTGCACGGTGACCCTGCCCGACCGGGCGTCGGGTGACATCCAGCGCTCGGCGGAGTACGTGGTGGCCGCCCTCCGCACCATGAGTCGGTCCGCGGGTCGTCCGGTGGACGTGGTCGGCCACAGCCAGGGTGGCCTGGTCGCCCGTTGGGCCCTTCGCTGGTGGCCCAGCCTCCGGCTCTCGGTCGATGACGTCGTTTCCCTTGGAGCCCCTCGCGACGGGGTCCAGGGCATCAACTTCTTGTTGGGAAGTCCGGTGTGCACCCCCGCCTGTCATCAAATGCTGCCCGGATCGGACTTCCTCCGGGCGCTGGCCCGGCCGGACCCCTCCCCCAACCCGGTCAGCTTCACAGCCATCACCAGCAGCGACGATCGGATCATCCAACCGGTCTCCGGAGGCGGAGGCGGTCCCCGTCAGGCCGATCTCCTGATCCAGGACCTGTGCCCCGGGCGACCGGTGAGCCACGAGGCCATGGTGGCCGACGCGGCCGTGTTCGCCTTGGCCATCGACGCCCTGGTCAACCCCGGCCCGGCCGAGATTCCCCGGGTGGACAAGGGCGTCTGTGGCCAACTCCTGGCTCCCGACACCGATGTCCTGGCAAAGCTGCGTATCGACGTGGAGCGGTTCGTCGCCTCCCTCGGCCAGGCCCCGGGTGCCCCCAGCGCCGAACCCCCCTTGGCGGCCTACGCCCGCCCCTGAGTACTCAGCCCCCGTCGGGTCTTACCGGGTGGGCCGGTTCGGAGGGCAGGGAATCGAGTTGGGCCACCACCCGATCCGCCCGGCGCTGGTTGCGGGCCCGACGCCGCTGACGTCGCCGCCGAGCGGTGGCCCAGAGCCCGGGGACGCCCGGCCCTCGAGGCCGGGGGCGGTCCCGGGCTCGAACCGTGGCGTCAGCGGCCGCCCTCCGCCGGGCGCTGCCCAGGGCCACCCCCAACTCGGTGGGGTCCGGGCCACGTCGGGTGCCGGAGCGGCCGCCGCGCCGAACAGCCAGGGAGATGATCAGACCGATGACCCCGAAGGCGCCCACCACCAGTCCCGGCCATCCGGGCCCCCGCCCGGATTCGTCGGGCTCGGCCTCGGTCAGGGTGACCGGGTCGGATTGGGATCCTGGGGGCGGTCCGCCTGATACCGGTGGGGCGAAACCGCCCTCGGGTTGAGCGCCTTGCCGGCTGGCCTCTTCCAACAGGGACAGGAAGTCGGGACCGGCCGCGACCGTGGTCACGGTCGTGGTGGGCCGCGAAGTCGTCGTCGACCCCGACGTGGTGGAAGGCCCGCCGGCCGGCCGCGTCGTCGATGGGCCGGGCCCGACGGAGGTGCCGGGTCCCGTTCCACCCGGAGTTCCCGAGGGTCGAGTGGTGGAGGTGACCGCCGCCGGGGCGACCGTGACCGAAACCGAACGAACGCCCCGGGCCAGGGCTCCGGCGTCACAGGCCACGACCGTCAGAGTGGTCGGTCCTGCCGCCGACCCCGAGGAATCCCAGGTGAGGTTGAAGGCGGGGGCGGGTGCGCTGGCGCTGAGGGCGGCGGAGGCGACCACGCGGCCGCCCACCACCAACTCGGCCCGGCTGGGGCGGACCAGGCCCGCAACGACCTGCCCGGCCACGCTGACCGAACCGGAGACGGTCGATCCGGCGCTGGGTCGGTCTATCTCCACCGTCGGGCCGAGCAGGGTGGCCCCGTCGCCGCCGCACCCCCCGGCCTGGGCCAGCGCGGGCGGTGGTTGGGACACCCCCACCATCTCCGCAACCACCGCGGAGGCCGCCCCGCCGGCGGCCAGGGCCAGAGCGGCGGCCACCGAGCGGAGTCGGGTCCCCGGGCGCGGTGGGACCTGTGCCCGGTCCAGGGCGTTCCTTCCCATCGACAAGAAGCTACGCAACTCCCGCCCGGCGGGGCTGGGACCCAGGGCAGAATCGCCGAGAACGATCCTCGTCACGGACGCGGGCGGTGGTGGGGAGCCCGCCTTCTCCGGAGTCGGTGGCCGCTCGATCGCACCATGGGAAGCAGTGGCAGGTCCCGAGGGCAGAACCGGGACCTGCCGAGATGTGGGGCTATGCTTCGCCCCGCCGAACTGGGTGCTCGTCGGAGCCAGTCGCATGACGTGATCGCCGCTTACCAGTTGACTCGGGTTTTCGATCGGGTGTGGCCGGGTGACATCGGGGTGAACACCACCACGAAAGACCGAACAGGCAGGGGGAGATGTCGGTGGCTCTGACCACATCCGACCATCGGACATACGGACCCAACGTGCTGGTCGCGCCGGGAGGCGCCATGGGTGTCAGTTACGACCGCGCCGACGCGGTGCTGGTCCTGCCCCAGGCTGCGCCCACCAGCGGCCACGGCGGACCCCGAACCGACGGAGGTCGCCCCCGGGCCATAACCGACCCCTCACCTCTGTGGAACGCCAGCGTCATCATCCCCACCCACAACGACGGGGCCAACGTTGCACCCCTGCTGGATCGGGTCCTGGCCGAGCCCTGCGTCGGTGACGTGGTGGTCGTGGCCAGCGCATGCACCGACGACACGGTTCCCACTGTTCTGGGCAACCGGGACAGCCGGGTTCGCCTGTTCGTCGAGGAGGAGCGCTCGGGTAAGGCCGCGGCGGTCAATTTCGGCCTGGAGCACACCACCTTGGACTTCGTGGTGGTCATCTCCGGTGATGTGCTGCCCGAGGCTGGAGCGATCGGCCTGCTGGTCGACGCCCTCCAACCCGCCGGAGTCGGCCTGGCCGGAGGTCGCCCCGTGCCGGTCAACGCCGAGGACACTCCGGTGGGCCACGCCGCCCACCTGCTGTGGCGAATGCATCACCGCCTGGCCAGCCACACTCCGAAGTTGGGCGAGATGATCGGCTTGCGGGCCTCAGCGGTGGTTGCCCTGCCCCGCACCTCGGTCGACGAGGCCTGTTTTCAGGCCTTGTTGGAGAATCAGGGTTGGACCTCGGTGTACGTTCCCTCGGCGGTGGTGGCCAATCGGGGTCCGGGGACGGTGGGCGACTTCGTCCGCCAACGTCGCCAGATTCACGCCGGGCATCTGTGGCTGGCCGAGCGCCATGCCTACCAGGTGCCAAGCATGCGCCCCGGTCTGATGTTGTTCGAGTTGTTGCGTGATCTCCTCTCGTCACCCACCCGCCTTCGGCCCACCCGGCTGGCTTGGACCGCGGGCACGGTGGTCATGGAGTTGTGCGCTCGGGCCCTGGCCAGGGTCGACTATCTCCGTGGAAGGGAGAACCATGTCTGGGCAATGGTCCCGAGCACCAAGTCTCCGGCGCTTGACGCGCACGGGATGGTCGCTGGCAGCCGCTAGCTCCTGGCGGGCCAACGGCTATCCCCGCCTGCTGCCGGTCAACGTCACCGTCAGCGCCAACTATCGCTGCAACTTCAAGTGTCTGACCTGCAACGTCTATGACCGCAAGGTCACCGAGTTGACCACCGAGGAATGGACGCGCGTTTTCGAGTCCATGGGATCCACGCCCACCTGGATGACCTTCAGCGGCGGCGAACCCTTCCTTCGGCGGGACCTGCCCGACATCATCCTGGCTGCCACCCGGATCTGTCAGCCGGCGGTCGTGAACGTGCCGACCAACGGCTGGTTCACCAAGCGGGTGATCACCGGGGTGGAGCGGATCTGTGCGGGCAGCCCCGACACCCAGGTGGTCATCAACCTGTCCATGGACCACCACGTCCCTCATCGCCACGATGAGATCCGGGCCGCCCCCGGATCCTACGAGCGCCTCCTGGCCACACTGGCCGGGTTGCGGGCCCTGAACCTGCCCAACCTGACTGTGGGTATCCACACGGTCGTGTCGAACCAGAACGAGGACGACTTTCCCGAGGTGGCTCGGGGTCTGGCTGCGCTCGGGGCGGACTCCTACATCGCCGAGCCGGCGGAGGAGAGGGTCGAGCTACAAACCATCGGCACCGGCATCACGCCGAGATCCTCCAAGTTCGGCAACGCCGCAGCGGCGGTCCTGGAGGTTGAGAAGGGAGCGGCCGACGGGGTCATCGCCCGGGTGGCCCGCTCCGTGCGGGGCGAGTACTACGACCGGGTCACCCGGTTCCTAGATGGTGAAGAAACGGCCATGCCCACCTGCCAGGCGGGGTTCCTGTCGGTTCACCTGGTGGCCGACGGCGACGTGTGGTCGTGCTGTGTTATCTCCCGATCCTTCGGCAACCTGCGCGATCACGACTTCGACTTCAAAAAGGTCTGGTTCGGTCCCAAGGCTGAGGAGTTCCGTTCCTGGATGCGCAGCCGGCGGTGTGCCTGCCCGCTGGCCAACGCCGCCTACACGAACCTCCTGGCCGAACCGGCCGCTGCCGCCCGGATCGCCATCAACATGGTCCGCCCTCCCACCAGGGTTGGCCGCCCACAGGCATCGGTTCCCCTTGCCGCCCGCTCCGGGGCCAACGGCACCGCTGCCGGCGTGGCGGTCACCACAGGCACCGCCACCAACGGCACCGCCACCAACGGCACCACCACCAACGGCACCACCACCAACGGCACCACTACCGACATGGCGGTCACCACCGGCACCGCCACCAACGGCACCACTACCGACGTGGCGGTCACCAACGGCACCGACCCGTCGGGACTTGATGGCCCGGTTGGACCGACGGTGGCCATATCCGCCGCCGACGTTTGATCGGGGCCCGAGGCCAAGATCCTGGTGGTTGCCAAGTTGACGGTGCGAAGATGACCGATGACTGAGAAGCCGATTCTGGTCACCGGGGCCGCTGGTTTCATAGGCGCCAACCTGGTGGCCGCCCTGGCCGCCGCCGGCCGGCCCGTTCGGGCCCTGGTGCGCGACCAGGCCAGCGCGCAGCGTCTGGAGTCGGCGCTGAGACTGGCGCCCCGCAGGCCGGAGCTTCGGCTGGCTCCGCCCGCGGCAAACCTGGGGCTTGCGCTGAACTCGACGAACGGCGCCGGGTCAGGCCCAGCCGGCGCGGTCGAGGTCGTGTTCGGCGACGTGAGAATCCCGGCCGGCCTGGCTCCGTCGGCCCGGGGGGTGGCGGCGGTCATCCACCTGGCCGGCTCCTACCGGGGGACAGCGGAGGAGTTGCAGGCGACCCACGTGGGGGGGACGGCCAACCTCTTGGGCTCGCTCGACCCCGGTACCCGGGTGGTCTACGTCAGTTCCACCTCGGTCTACGGCTGGGACCAGGCCTGGCCGGCCGACGAAACCAACCCACCCCGCCCCGTCTCGCCCTACGGTCGGGCCAAACTGACGGCGGAATCCCTGGTCAACGACTGGCAGGGCGGGGCCACGGTCATCGCCCGGCCGACCATCGTCTACGGACCCGGCGATCAGGTCGGCATGGTGCCCCGCTGCCTGCGTCTGCTGGCCCGCCGAGGGATGCGCTTTCCGGGAACCGGCGTGAACCGGATCCACCTGATCCACGTCGACGACGTCGTCTCGGGCTTGATGGCCCTGGTGGACGGCGGGGAGGGTGTCTTCGTCCTGGCCGGCCCCCAGGCCGCCCCCCTACGGAGAATCCTGACCGTCCTGGCCCGGGCCGCCGATCTCCCCCGCCCCGGTTTCGGCCTCCCCGCCGGGTTGCTTGGCGCGGCGGGGTCCGGCCTGGAGTCGGCATGGGAGGCCCTCGGGCGCCACGGCGAACCGCCCCTCACCCGCCACGGCGTGGAGGTGGCCACCCGGGACAGGGCCTATTCATCCCAGCGGGCTCAGACACAGTTGGGATGGCGCCCGGTGGTGGACCTCGACGAGGGCCTGGCGGCCACGGCGCAGTGGGTGAGGACTCAGCCCGTCCCAGGCCGTTCCGGCGCCGACGATGGCCCTTCGCCGGGGCCGGGTTCGGGTTCGACCAGCCGGCTCAAGGTGGTCTCGGGCAACGCCCGCAGCGATCGGGCCGCCCTGGGGTTCGACTGGCGCAGCTACCTGGATGACCCCGACGAGGGCCTGGGAACCGTCTACGAACGCTTCGCACTCGACGACGTTCTGACCGACGCCGTCAAGCGCACCGGGGCCGCCAGCGTCCTGCATGCACCCCTGTTCGGGATGATGGGCTTTCCCGGCCTCGACGCCGTCAACCTGGCCCGAGCCGGGGTCCGGGTGGGTTTGTTGGACTATGACGCCGAGCGCCTCGAA
This sequence comes from Acidimicrobiales bacterium, assembly GCA_052390275.1. GTDB lineage: Bacteria > Actinomycetota > Acidimicrobiia > Acidimicrobiales > AC-14 > JBQTHD01. The sequence continues at coordinate 26,398 of JBQTHD010000010.1, forward strand.
GCGGTAACCAACACCTGGATCGAATTGGGACTCGAACCCGAGGTCCACTTGGTGGACGGCCCCGACGCCCGCTGCTGGCCCCACCGGCTCGACGCCTCCTATGACCTGGTGTTCAGCTTCGCCGCGCTGTGGTGGTTCGACGACCCCTGGGCGGTGTTGGCCGCCCAGGCCCGCTGGGCCGACCAGGGGGTTTTGACCTGTGTGCCCAACAAGAACGTTTTCCTGCGGATGCGGGCGGCCCTTTGGCACCGGGACCTGTTCGACGACCTCAACGCCGAGGCCCTGGACCGTCAAAAACTGTTGACGGCGGCCGCCGGCCTGGGCCTGGAGCCGGTGGGCACCGGATTGTTCGACATCCCCCCCTTTCCGGACACCTCCATACCGCTGGCCAAGGTGGTCAAGGCCCTGCTGCCGGGCAAGAAGGGCCCATCACCTGCAGCCGGCCCCACCCCGGCTGCGCCCGGTGGACAAGCCGGAGCCGGCGGGGCCGACGAGGCCACCGAAGGGGTGTGGGCCTGGTCGATCCTGCCCTACCTCAAGGGCCTGGATCCCACGCTCCCTGACCGAGTGGCCAAGCTGGCCCAGTGGGAGCGCTTCCTGCCCGGTCCCCTGGCCCCCGGCCTGGCCCACCACCGCTACACCCTCTTCGTCCCCTCGACACAGCCGACCGCCACACCCACGATCGCCCCGCGCAGGTAACCGCCGCGCCACGGTCCCCCTGCGGTAGCGAACCCCCACGCGCCCTGAACCGTCACCAACCCCGACCCTTGAGCCCGAGTGGGGCGGCCGGGCCGTGCTTCACCCATGTGGCGGGCATCCCGGAACGACCCGGCCGCCGCTGTATAGCCGCAGGCAGAACTACGGCTTAGTGTTGGTCCATGGCCAGAGATGCGTTCGGCCGAGGCAAAGACTCCGCCCGCCGTGAGGAGTTGGAGCGCCAGGCCCAGGAAGAGGTAGAGCGACTCACCCGACGGAGTTCCACGCCGGGGGGTATGGGCCCCATGCCCGGCCCGGGTGGGGGTGGAGGCCAGATGGGAGTCGGCCCGCCGTCGGCTCTGGAGATGATGGCCCAGCAGATGCGCCAGCGGCGCAAGCCGCGGGAGTCGGGCCGGGGCGATGGGGGATTCACCAACACCCCCACCGGTCCCCGCCAGGTGATGGCCGCCGGGCTCATTTCCGGTTCGGTGGGTTCGGGGTTCGGCCCGGCGGGCCTCAACCCGGGACCGGCTTTCGCCCGATCAATGAACCCGCAGCCCCCGCCAACCGCTTTCGCCGAGCCTGAGTTTGACATGGGTCGCGGTGGCTACGAAGCGCCGCCCATGCCCTCCTTCGATCCCGACATGATGGAAGAGGAGGAGATGAACCTGACCGAGATGGCCATCCGGGACCAGGCCGCCCGTTCCGGTACCCGGCCGGAGGACCTGGTGGTCAACTACGACCCCGAGTCGGCCGAGGAGGCCCGGGACCGGGCCATGCGCCAGTTCCACGAGCGCCAGCAGCAACGGGGCAGGTCCAGCCTTCCCCTCACCGCGTCCATGGCCCGGGACCCCTTCGCCCCGGCGGCCATGCGCAATCAGGCGGCTTCGGCCATTGCCGACGCCAGGGCGTCGGGACCGCCTCCCACCCCAACCGTCGGCGGGGCGCTGGGACGACTGGCGGCCCAGCGCCGATCGACCGGCCCCGACTCGGGCCCGACCCGCCGGCCGGCACTGGGGCGGGGTTCGGCTCCGGCCCGCGGCCGCCAGGCACCCCCGGCCACCCCGCACGAGGCGCCCCCGCCCGGGTCCTCCCCGGACGCCGCGTCCCCGACCACCGCGCCGCCAGCGCCACCTTCGCCGATGCCTCTCGCCTCACCATCGTCCTCCCCGGCTTCAACTCAGCCGACCTCAGCCAGCGCCGACCCGGCCCGGTCCGGCGTTTCCGCCGAGGGCCAGGGCAGCCCGGTAGCCGACCGCCCGGCTGCCGAAGCCGGAGGGGCCTTGGCCCGCCTCATCGCCCGCCGTCGGTCCGCGCAATTCCCCTCGGAGGCGCCCACTGCTCCCGAGCCGGCCGTCCCGGAAGCGCCGGGGGGGATCGGTTCTCTTCATTCGCGCGCCCGGGCCGAGTCCCGATCGGTCGTCCCCGACGTGGCTCCGGCCCCCGCTGCGTCCAGGCCAGCGAGAGCCAGGGCCGTGCCTCAGCCCCCGGCCGCCGAGGCTGCGCCTGCCAGGCCAGCGCCTCGCGCCGCCGCAACCAAGGCCCCCAGAGCAAAGGCCACCTCTGCCAAACCCGCTCCTGTCGCCGCCAAGCCGGCACCTTCTGCTGCGGCTACCGCCGCAACCAAGGCCCCCAGAGCAAAGGCCCCCTCCGCCAAACCCGCTCTTGCCGCAACCAAGCCAGCGCCTCGCGCCGACGCAACCAAGGCCCCCAGAGCAAAGGCCCCCGCTACTGGGCCGGTTCCGGCGTCCGAGGCGGATCCGGCCGCGACCAGGTCAGCCCGAGCCAGGCCCGCAGCCACCAGGACCGGGGCTGCGACGCCTGCGGCCCCCGCCGCCCCGGGCCGCAAGCCTCGGCCCCGACCGACGATCTGAACGAGGTCGCGAGCGTCCCGTCGACGTTCGCGGCCAATCCTGCGAACGAGGCTCGCGATAGCCCGGTCAGCCGTCCCGGGCAGCCACTTTCGGTTCGACGTCGGAGTAGGTCGGCCACCGGTTGCGGATCCGGCGGCCGAGTTCCCGGGTGGTGACTTCCGCCACCTCGGCCAGCACGGCCCCGGGGGGAGAACCCGATCGGAGTAGGCGGCCGGTGGCGGCGGCCAACCGGGGCCCGGTCAGCACCTGCGCCGGGGCGACCCGGTGGTTGAAGACGTCGAACATCTCCGCAGCCCCCCCGGGATGGCCGAGCCGGCCCCGCACGATCTCCGCCAGGACCCGGGGCACCGGTCCACCCCGGCCCATGTCGGCGGCGAACCAGTGCATGCCCACCTCGTCAGCGTCCCGGAGGCAGGCCCAGGCCCCGGTCGCGCGATCGATGGCGCCGGCTCCGCCGATGGCCCCAGTCGCGCGGTCGATGGCGCCGGCCCGGACCCCGCCGAGAGCGCCGGCTCCGCCGATGACGCCGTCCTCGGCGGCTGTCGCGCTCCAACCGCCCTGGGCAGACCCGGGGGTGGCTGCAGCCACAAGGGCCAGGGCCAGGGCTTCGGCCTGGCGCAGGGCGTCGGATATTCCCTGCCCGGGGGCGGGGTCCTTGAAGTGGCCGGCATCGCCCACCAGGGCCCAACCCGGGCCCGACGATTGCCGGAAGTAACCGTCACAGCGGGTGATTCCCCGGACCTTGTGCCCCGATTGGTCCTCCAGTCGCCCACCGGCCACGATCTCGGCCACTGCCGGGCAGGCGTCCACCGCCGCGGCAAACTCGGTTTCAGGATCCGCCACGAACCGCTCCTTGCGGTCAAGGGGCGGATAGGAGATGACGAGGTAGAGGCCGGAGTCGGTCGGGCAGGCAACCATGAACTCCGAGTTCCAGCGCTGGGTGACCAGCGCGGCCGGAGGTTCCCACTGGGTTCCGGAGAAGTAGCCCCACCAGGCCATTCGCTGGTTTGGAACCACGTGGTAGCGACGGGCCCCTACGCGTCGGGCCACCAACGAGGATCGGCCGTCGGCTCCCACCACCAGGCTGGCCCGGATATCGCCCCCTAGGGTTCGAACCCCACCCACCCGGCCCGAGGAATCCGTGATCAGGTCGGTGACCCGGGTACCAAGGGCCACCTGCGCCCCGGCCTGGCGGGCGGCCTGAGCTAGGAGGGGATCAAGCAGGTGGCGCCGAACGCAGATGGCTGGGCCGGGATCGGTGGGCCGGCGCGGCCAGGGCACCCCCACCGACAGGTCACCCACCCGCATTTTGGCGCTTTCGATCCACGGCGCCCCGGTGGCCCGGATCTGGGGCACCACCCCCAGGCGCCCCAAACAGGCCACGCCCTCCCCGGCCACGAAATGAGTGGAGGCGGTGTCGCCCAGGCGCGCTGCGGCGTCGAGGACAGCCACGGACCAGCCGGCCCGGGCCAGATGGGTGGCCAGCGACGCCCCGGCGCAACGAGCGCCCACCACGACCACGTCATAGGCCGAGTCCATGCCGCCCGCCGGGCTCATGGCGTCATGACCCGGGCGGCCGCCGTCTCGGCCGGGTCGGTGGCTCGCCTGCCATCACCGCTGTCGATTCACCGTTGACCTGGTGCCAACGGCATGACCGATCCCGGAACGCCGGAACCGGTTCTAACCGACAGTGGCCAATTCGGATTCTTTGGCCAGTCGCTCGTCCCGGCGCTCGGCAAATTTCAGGGCGACCTGGTGGATCCGGCCGATGTGGCGGACCAGGCGGGCTCGGGACTCCTCGGCCTCAGGGGTCAACCCTTCCAGGGACTCCAGGCGCCAGTGACGGAGCACGATGGGGGCCAGGATCTGATCGTGGTGGATGAGCAGGTCGTAGATGCCGGCGTTGGCGATGGCCAAGGCATGGGTGCGAAAACCTTCGATTCCGGTGCCGGGCATCTCGAAGTTCTTCACCTGGGCCTCCATGGCCAGGACCATGGCGGAGGGATCGATGCTGAGGGCGGCGGTAGAGACGTCCCGGTAGAACAAAAAGTGCAGGTTCTCATCGGCAGCCACCCGGGACATGACCTCGTACCCGGCCGGGTCAGCCAGCAACTTACCCGTATTGCGGTGTGCGATACGGGTGGCCAGTTCCTGAAGGGCAACGTAAACGAAGCCTTCGGCCGCGCCGGAGATGGGTTGATGGAAGCCGTAGGACATCTGCTGCATGCGGCCCCGCTCGAGGGCCACTGGATCCACTGAGCGGGTGATGGTCAGGTAGTCCCGCAGGACTATGGAGTGGCGGCCCTCCTCGGCGGTCCAGCGCCGGGCCCATGCGCCCCAGGGGTGATCGACCCCGAAGAGGTTGAAGATGGCGGAGGTGTAGTAAGGCAGATTGTCCTCGGTGAGCAGGTTGACCACCAGAGCGCGTCTCACCGCATCAGCCATGGGGGACTGCTCAGGGTCCCAGGGGTGGCGGGGATCGGATCGGGCAGCCTCGTCCCACGGCACCAACTGATGGGGGAACCATTCCCGGCTTGCCTCCAGGTGCCGTTCCAAGAAGCGCTCGGCTTCGGGCGCCAACTCGTTGAGCAACGCCGTGTCACCCCGGGAGGCAGCCCCTCCCGCCAACCCTGGCCCGGCTTCTGGGTTACCCATGACGGCATTCTCCCTGCTTGGTCAGCTTCCTCAACCGCTCCTGCCCAGAGATTGGGCCCAGAGATGGGGGCAAGGCCTCCGGTCGGGGCACTAGAAGCTAATCAGATATCAGGCGGGCCGCGACAACAGCCCGGTACCGACCTGAGTAGGCCCGGCCCCTCACCCGGCGACGGTCACCGTCATCTCGTCAACGATGTCCAGAGCGGTGTGGACCCCGTCGCCTGCCTGAAGACAGAGTTTGTGCTCCCCGGGGGCCAGGGTGAGCGTGGCCTCGGTCTGGGCCTTGCCATAGTGGTTGTAGCCGGGCGTCTCCAGGGGAATCACGTCCCCGGCCGGCACGCAGCCGACGTCGACCATCAGATGGAAGTGCCCAGCATCGGCCTTTACCGCTCCGGCGGGCTCGATGGTGAATCCGCTGGAGGTCATGGAAACCGTCACCGGGTTGGATACTTCGGCCCCGTCGAGGGGCGAGGTGATGGCCACCGTGCCCGCCGACTCCTGGTTGGCCCCGGGGGGAACGTCGCCCTCCACCGCGGAGCGGGCATCGCCGCCCCCGCAGGCGCCCAACACCACCAGAGCCAGCCCGAAGGCCAGCCACCTGGCCGACCTCGTGGGTGGAAGCCCAGCCTCAGACACCGACGTGTTCACCATGGCCTGACCCTATGGCGCCACCCGGGTCGTGACCAGGGGCAAAGCCAGGGGAAACGCCAGCGGTCAGGCCTCCGGGCCTCAGGTGTTGGCCAGGCTCTCTCCGGCGGTGGCCGGGATCGCGCCGGCGGTGGCCACCAGGCGGGCGGTGGCGGCGTCGTCGGCCAGGACCAGGCGGACCTGGGAGTCGGCCAGGCTGAGTTGGCCGGCCCCGGTACCGCCGGAGAAGGAGCCGTCGGGGGCCACCTCACCCCCCGACGACCAGGCCGGAGCCCAGCGGTCCAGGGCCTGGGCCAGTTCGGTCGCCTCGGCCGGGGTGGTGGTGTTCCAGATCAGTTGGAAGGCGTCCTGGGAGCCACAGCGCATCGTCAGGTACCGATCCCCGTTCCAGCCCTGGGCCGCCCGGTAGGCCAGCGCCGGCTCCAGTTCGCCGGCCAGTACCTGGGTCATGTCGAACTGGCCCAAGGTTCCCTCATCCATCGGGCTGCATCCGGCGGGAGCGGTGGGCGGCGGGGGGTCCGCTGGCCGGGGGGCGGCAACGAGGGTTGGCTCGGGGGCCATCACCGCGGCGGTGGAGGTCGGGGGACGCCGGTAGGCGTCGTTGACCGCTGCGAACCCGCCTTCGCGGTGGAGGGTCTCCACGTACGCCGCGCCCTCGTTGTAGGGAAAGAGCAGGGACGTGAGGAGGTACTCGGGGGCGTCCCGGTAAGCGCTCAGGTCCAGGTCCGGATTGCCGGCCTGAAGGCGGGCCCGGCCCCGGCGGTCCAGGTGCCGCTGGGTCCACAGGGCGCTGACCAGTTCGGCGTCGCCCTCCACGACCGCCAACAGACCGGCCGTCTCCTCGCTCTGGTCGCCCTCGTCGAAGGCGTCGAGGGCGCCGCTGAAGTCGAAGTTCTGGTCGGTCAGGGCGTGGGTCAGTTCATGGGCCAGGGTGGCCTGGGTGAAGGGGCTGCTGAGGTCGCCGCTGACGAACAGTTCCTTGGTCTCGTCGTCGTAGAAGCCCAGTACCCCGCCGGCGAAGAGCTTCTCCAGTTCCCGCCGGTAGCTGACGCTCTCGGGCAAAAGGCCCAGCACTTTGAGGGTGGCCTCCACCTGGGCCAGGTCCTCGGCGTTTTCATCCAGATCGGCGGAGGTGAGTTCCCCGACCTGGTCGATCAGTTCCTGGCGGGTCAGGACCCGGACCGGGACGTCGCGCTTCCAATCCAGGCCCCGGATGGCGGCCACCTGGGCCCGCATCTCCGCCACCCGGGTGGGGACCTCCTCGGCCGGGACCGGGTTCTCGGTTGCCGGCGCCGACCCACCCCGACCGTCCTCGGTGCTGCCGTTGGTGCCCCCTGACGGTGCCTGGGAGTTGCGGATCAAACCCAGGCCCGCGGCGAGCACCCCCGCCAGGACGATCACGGCCAGGACCACGAAGGCCTTCTTTCCGCCGCCCTGGTTGGGGTTCGGCGGCGGAGGTGGGATCCAGGCCGGGCCGGGTCCAAAAGGGGAGGGCGGCAGCGATCCCGGTGGAGGGGGCGGCGGAGGGGTGACGGGAATGATGGCGATCTCCGATCAAAGGCCAGAGGAGTACTGGGCGAAGCCGTCTCGGAAAAGCCTCAGGTTAGGCTCACCGCCGTGGAAAATCCGGAGGATCCGACGGTTTCAGCCGTGGTCAAGGTCAAGGGAAGCCCCGATCCCCTGGCGCTGGGCAAGATCAAGACCGGGTTCTCGGCCCTGGGTTTCGAGGTTCACGCCCCGCTGGGGGCGATGTTCTCCATCGGCGCCCGCCGGTCGGTCTTCGAGAGGGTGTTCGAGGCCACCCTGTCCATCGACGAGTCCAGCCTGGCCGCTGCCGTGACCCTGGCCGACGGCGGGGTGGATCTGCCTCTGGCGCCCCTGTCCGACGAGGTGAGGGTCCAGGTGGAATCGGTGGCCTTCATGCCGCCCCCGGCCTTTCCCATGGACTTCGCCTCCGCCAACTGAGCAGGCCACCGGGAAGGCGTCTCAGACGGGCTCGGTCCGCCGGGGGGTGATTGAGGTGACGGTTCCGAAATAGGGGGCCAGGGCGGTGGGGATGGCCACGGTGCCGTCCGGCTGGCGGTAGGTCTCCACCACGGCCGCCCATACCCGGGGCACGGCCAGGGCGGAACCGTTGAGGGTGTGGACCTCGGCCGTTGCGCGCGAACCTCTGGCCGACACCGGCCGGTAGCGGATCTGGGCACGCCGGGCCTGGTAGTCGGCGAACCAGGTCACCGACGAGGCCTCCAGCCACTGATCACAACCGGGGGCGTACACCTCCAGGTCAAACGTGCGAGCGGCCGAGGGGGACAGGTCTCCGGCGCAGAGGTCCACGACCCGGTAGGCCAAACTCAGGGCGGCGAGCGCACCCTCGGCCCGGGCCAACAGGTCTGCGTGGACCGCGGCCGCCGTCTCGGGGGTGGCGTAGGCCAGGATCTCGACCTTGTCGAACTCATGAACCCGCAGCAGGCCCCGGGTGTCGCGACCGGCCGCGCCGGCTTCCCGCCGGAAGCAACTGGTGTGGGCCATCATGCGGATCGGTAGCTCGTCCTCGTCGAAGACCTCGCCCATTCCCATGGAGGTGAGCGGCACCTCGGCGGTGGGCACCGCCCAAAGGCCGTCACGCTCGATGGCGTAGGCCTCGTCGGCGAATTTGGGCAGGTGACCTGTGGCCACCATGGTCTCGGTGCGGACCAGGGTGGGGGGGCGAACCTCCTCGAAGGCGTCCCGGTTGCGGTCGAGGGCCAACTGGCACAGGGCCCGGGCGAGGCGGGCTCCCTCGGCTCTCAACAGCGGGAACATGGCTCCCGACAACCGCGCCCCCCGCTCCAGGTCCAAGATGCCCAGATCGGCGCCCACCTCCCAGTGGGGGACTCGTTGATGCTCCCTGTAGGCGCCGGCGTCGTAGCCCTCGACCCGCAGGACGACGTTGTCGGCCTCCCCGGTGCCGTCGGGGCAGTCGGCGGCAGCCGGGTTGGGGATCCTCAGCAGGACCGCCCGCAGATCGTCGGCCGCGGCGGTCACTGCTGCGGCGGCGCCGCTTTGGGCCCGGCCCAGCTCCCGGCTCTCGGCCCGCAGCCCGTCGGCGCGCTCCCGCTCCCCTGAGCGCATCAATTCCCCCACCTGGCGGGACAGTTCGTTTATCCGCTTCGCCAGTTCCTCGGCCCGGGCCCGGGCGTCACGCTCGGCCCGGTCAGCCGCCGCCGCCCGATCGGCCAACTCCGGATCCGCGCCCCTGCGGCCCAGGGCCACCCGCAGGCCGTCCAGATCGGTGCGCAGCAGCCTGGGGTCGATCACCGCGGTGGAAAGTAGCGTGCCCACCCGTGCCGGCTGTGGAGGTTTCCGACCTGGTGGTTCGTTACGGGTCCGGACTCACCGCCGTGGCCGGTTTGTCCTTCTCGGCCGAGGCCGGCGAGGTGCTGGCCATCCTCGGCCCCAACGGAGCGGGCAAGACCACCACCATCGAGACCCTGGAGGGCTACCGCACGCCCACTTCCGGTCGGGTACGGGTACTCGGCCTCGACCCGGTGGCCGACCACGACGCCCTGGTCAGCCGCATCGGGGTCATGCTCCAGGGAGGAGGCGTCTATCCCGGGATCCGCCCGGCCGAGGCCGTTCGCCTCTTCGCCGCCTATTACGCCGGCTCCCACCATGCCGCATTCCACGACGCCGCCTCCCACCATGCCGCATCCCACGACGCCGCCTCCCACCATGCCGCATCCCACGACGCCGGCTCCCACCGTGCCGCCTCCCACGGCCGCCCGCAGGACCCCGCCGCCGTGCTTGACCGGGTGGGCCTGGGTCGGGTGGCCAACACCCCCTGGCGGCGGCTTTCGGGGGGCGAGCGCCAGCGCCTGTCCCTGGCGCTGGCGCTTTTGGGTCGCCCCGAGGTGGTGTTCCTGGACGAGCCCACCGCCGGGATCGACGTGGAGGGCCGCCAACTGGTCCGCCAGGTCGTCCGGGACCTGCGCGAGGAGGGGGTGTGTGTGCTGCTGGCCACCCATGAGTTGGTCGAGGCGGAGCGGACGGCCGACCGGGTGATCATCGTGGCCGCCGGACGGGTGGTGGCGAGCGGGACACTGGCGGAACTGGCCGCCGGGCAGGGTCCGGCCGCCCTTTCCTTCCGGGTCCCTGCCGGCCTGGACGTTGCCGCCCTGGGTGCGGCCCTGGGTCGGCGGATCGACGAGGTGGAACCGGGCGACTACCGGGTGACCGGGCCGACCAGCCCGGCCATGGTGGCCCACCTGGCCACCTGGTTGGCCGACCATGACCTGGCTCTTTCCGACCTTCATTCGGGGCAGGCCAGCCTGGAGGAGGTCTTCCTGGCCCTAACCGGTGAGGGCCTTGTCGGCGACGCCCTCGTTGGCGAAATGGTCTGATGGGGCGCGCTTGAACTCGGTTACGAACAAGGGATCGACCAGGATCAAGGGATCGTTCGCTCGCCGGGTCCTGGCCCAGGCCCGGGCGGAGTTGACGCTCACCCTGCGCCGGGGGGAGTCGGTGCTGGTCAGCCTGGGTTTACCCGTCCTGCTGCTGGTGTTCTTCTCACTGATCGACGTGGTCCCCACCGGGGCCACGGGCCGGGCGGTGGACTTCTTGGCCCCCGGGGTCCTGGCCCTGGCGGTGATGTCCACCGCAATGGTCGGCGTCGGTATCGCCACCGCCTTCGAGCGCCAGTACGGCGTTCTCAAGCGGTTGGGCTCCACTCCGCTGGGGCGGCCGGCTCTGCTGGCGGGAAAGACGCTGGCGGTGGTGGCGGTGGAGTTGATCCAGATCGTCGTTCTCACCGCCACCGCCGCCCTACTGGGTTGGCGGCCATCCGGTTCAGTGCTGGTGGTGGCCGCCGCCCTGGCGCTCGGAACAGTGGCCTTCTCCGGGTTGGGATTGCTGATGGCCGGATCGCTCAAGGCCGAGGTGGTTCTGGCCGTGGCCAACGGGCTCTATGTGGTCCTGCTGCTTCTGGGGGGGATGGTCGTCCCCCTCGACGTGCTGCCCGAACCCATCTCGGCAGTGGCTCGCCTGCTACCGGCGGCAGCCTTGTCCGACCTGGTTCACGCCGGATCGGCGGGCGACCCTGCCCCGGCGGCCGCTTGGCTGGTCCTGGCCGGCTGGGCGGTCCTGGGACCGCTGGCCGCGTCCCGCACGTTCCGCTGGGAATAGGGCTGGTGGCCGCCCCGACCGAAAGCGAAGGGCCGCTGTGTCCATGCGGACGGACCCGTCAAGTCAACTACCGGCGATTCTGCGGGGAATGCCGGTAGTTGGGGCCTTCGTTCAGCTGGCGACGCCCAGTTCGGCCAGACGCCGGTCGATGGCGCCCCGAAGCACGGTGAGTTGGGAGATCTCCGACTCCGACGTCGCCTCCTCGGCGTTGCAGCAACTGCAACCGCAGGTGCAGGGGTCGTCAACCGCGGTCTTGATGATGGTGGTGGAACAGCCGCATGAGCATCCAGCCATGTCATTGCCTCCTGATCGTTCTGCGGCGGCCCGGAGGGTCACCGGCTTGATGTCAGAAGGGTAGAAGCCGGCCCATGGGGCCATGTCAAGAACTTTTTTCGACCAATTTCTGTCCGGCCCGAAAGGGAACCGACGACGCTCAATGGCCCGGGCGGCTGCGGGCGTTGAAGCGGTTCATGGCCGCGGCCACCCCGTCGCTGAGGATGCATTCCACCGCATCGGCGGCCAATTCAACGGCCACGTCGAGGTCCTTGCGTTCCCGAGACGAGGGACGGCGGAGTACGTGGCCGATCTGACCACCCTCCGAACGACCGGCCGGACCGTCCATCGATCGAGCAGCCGATGAGGCCTCGGCCCCGCCCGCCTTGCCGATGCCGATTCGCACCCGCAGGAACCCGTTGGTCCCCAGGTGCGCCTGAATTGACCTGAGCCCGTTGTGGCCAGCGGTTCCTCCCCCTTCCTTGACCCGCACCACCCCCGAAGGCAGGTCGAGTTCGTCGTGGAGGACAACCAGGCGCTGGGGCTGGCCCTCGACGCCATAGCGGCGCGCCAGCATGCGCACCGACTCTCCGGAAAGGTTCATGAACGTCTGGGGGAAGGCCAGGGCCAGGCGACACCCGCCGAGGATCACCTCATCGGCCAGTGCCCGCTCCGGGCTGCGACGCAGGGAGCCGCCATGGCGGCAGGCCAACAGGGCGACGGTGTCGGCCCCCAAATTGTGGCGAGTGCCCTGATAGCGAGATCCGGGGTTGCCCAGACCCACGGCCACCAGGTCGGCCGGGGTGCCCTCCCGGGGCGGCCGCAGGGCTATTTGAAGAAGGCTCCTACTCGCTGTCGGGCGGCGCCGAGTCCGTCCCGGGAACCTCGGCCGCATCGGTTGCGGCCGTCCCGGTGTCGGCGGTCTCGGCAGATGCCGGGACGGTCCCGGCCCCCCCGGCGGCGGCGGTCCCGGCGGGCGCAGCGGGCTCTTCTGCCTCGATGGCGGCCAGCTCAGCGGGGTCGACCACCATGAAGTCAATGTGGGCCACGTTGTTGCGCACCGCATCGCGTTGGATCCGGTGGGCTCGAGCCAGATGCTTCACCTCACCCAGGTCCAGCGAGAGCAGCACGCTCGCCGGTGGGCGTCCGCCCAGCACGGCGCGCAGTTCCCGCCGGTCCACGGAGATGGCGACCGACTCCACCCCTCGGCCGTAGACGACCGCCGGGATCCTGCCGGCGGCCCGAAGTCGGCGGGAGGCGGGGCTGCCGGTGGCCCGGGAGGTCTCAGCGGCCAGGACCGGGGCCGCCGACACTGGGGAAGCAGCAGACGAAGGGGCGGTGGCCGAGGGGGAGGCGGGGTCCCGATCGGAAAGGGTCGGGGCGACGGCAGACATGATTAGAACCCTAGTGCCCTGACCACGAACCACTGCTGCTCCGGCCAGAACTGCCGCCGCCGGCGTTCACGTCGGTGACTCGCGCAGAGGATGAGGCGTCGTCCTGCGGCCTTGGCAGCGACTTCTCTGACCGACCCTGATGGCCTGTGCCCCGCGGGCAGGCGTTCATGGTCAGTTCCCACCACCTCAGGCTTGGTTCTCACCGCCGAACAGCTCCGACACCGAGGCGTCCTCGAACACGGCGTCCAGGGCGTCAGCGATGATCCCAGCCACCGACAGCACCTCGATTTTGGCCGAATGGTCCGCCGGCAGCGGCAGAGTGTTGGTGACCACCACCCGGGTCAGGGCCGACTTGTCCAGGCGCACCAGGGCCGGCCCGGACAGGACCCCGTGGGTGGCCATGGCCCAAACCTCGGTCGCCCCCTGGGACATCAACAGATCGGCGGCAGCACAGACTGTTCCAGCGGTGTCGATCATGTCGTCGATGATCACGCAGTGGCGGCCCGCCACCTCACCCATGACGTCGACCGCCTCCACCACGTTGGCCTTTCCGGCCGGCCGGCGCTTGTAGATGCTGGCCAGGTCGGCGCCCAGGTGTTCGGCGTAGCGGGCCGAGTACTTCATGCGACCAATGTCGGGCGAGACGATGACCGGCGTGCCTGTCACCTGGGAACGGAGATAGTCGAGCAGGACGGGCATGGCTGTCAGGTGGTCAACCGGCCCGTCGAAGAAGCCCTGAATCTGGCCGGAATGGAGGTCCACGCTGAGGACCCGGTGGGCGCCCGCCGCCCTGAGGATGTCGGCCACCAACTTGGCGGTGATCGGCTCCCGGCCCGACGCCTTGCGGTCCTGGCGGGAGTAGCCGTAGAAGGGACAGACGGCGGTGATCCGCTTGGCTGAGGCGCGCTTGGCCGCGTCGATCATGATGGCCTGCTCCATGATCGAGGAGTTGACCGGTGGCCCGTGAGTCTGGACGATGAACACATCGGCCCCCCGGATTGACTCACCGAACCGGCAGTAGATCTCCCCGTTGGCGAACTCCGACAGATGGGCGTCGGCCAGATCCACGCCGAGGTGGGCGGCAATCTCCGCCGCCAAAGGGACGTTGCAGCGCCCCGTCACCAACTGCAGACGCTTCTTGGTGACGAGCTCCATCACGAGATGGCCGGATTGTAAGGCGCCAGGGTCGCGGGCGGCGAGGTTGGCCGCAGCGACATCACGGATCGGCACTTCTTCAGTGCGGGTCGCCGGGCGAGGTGACTCCCGGGCGCCACAGCCCGGCCGGGTCCCCGGGCCTCACCTCACCGGGGCAGAGAACGGTGAAGGGATCCAGGCGGACGCCCGCACCAACCTCGGCTCTCTGTCCCGACACGAAGGACATGGAACAGGCCGGGCCGATGGCGCAGTCCCGCAGGAGGACGTGGGGTCCGATCTGTGAACCCGGTCCGACGGTGGTGTTGCCCTTGAGGATGGTGCCGGGCCCGAGAACCACATCCGGGGCCAGGCGGACGCCCGCGTCGACATAGGTGGTCCGGGGGTCGATCATGGTCACGCCCGACCCCATCCAGCCGGAGTTGATGCGATCGCGCATCACCTCCTCGGCCTGGGCCAATTGGCAACGGTCATTGACGCCGAACGCTTCTGCCGGATCGGGAGCCGGGAGGGTCTCGACGTTGTGCCCGGCCCCGGCCAGGACCCCGATCACGTCGGTCAGGTAGTACTCGCCCTGGCTGTTGTTGGGCCGTAGGCGCCGCAGTGCCGGGGAGAGCAGGCTGCGGCGGAACAGGTATGTCGAGGTGGCCACCTCGTCGATCGCCTTCTCCTGGGAGTCGGCATCGGCCTGCTCGACGATGCGCATCACCCGACCGGCCCGATCGCGCACCACCCGACCCATACCAGTGGGGTCGGTCATTCGGGCCGACATCATGGTCGCGGCCGCCTCCGATCGGGCGTGGCGATCCACAAGAGCGGTCAGGGTGGACGTCCTGATCAGGGGGGTATCGCCGGCCAGAACCAGCACGTCGTCCTCGTCGCCGGCGTCAGTGTCGCGGTCCCGGTCGTAGCCGGCATCGAACCCCGGGTCGAAGTCGAGGTCACCCCAAAGGGCTGAAACCGCCACCATCACCGCGTCGCCGGTGCCCCGCGCCACTTTCTGGACCACGAAGTCGATCGGCAGGCGGGGCGGAGCCAGCGACCGGACCGCCGTCATCACCGCCTCGGCCCCGACCCCGATCACCACCACCACCCGTCGGGGACCGATTCCGGCCACGGCATCGAGAACGTGAAGGAGCATGGGCCGGCCGCAGATGTCATGAAGCGGCTTGGGCAGGCCCGACCGCATTCGGCTGCCGGCGCCAGCGGCCATGATCACCACCGAGGTCGAAGCCGCAGACGGGGCTGAAGTCGCCGGGGGGTTGGGGGCCACAGCCGCCGGTAGGGCCAACGGCGCAGACATCAGGCGAAAGCCTGGTTGGGATCGGCGGCCACCGGCCTCATTCTGATGCTCCGTTTCCTCCCCGACCGTTTGGTGGGCGGGGCCTGACCAGGCTCTTTATGAAAGTTCGGGGGCAGGGATTCGAACCCCGATTCGCAGATTCAAAGTCTGCTGTCCTGCCTTTGGACGACCCCCGAGCGAATCCGACGGGCGCAACCAACGTCGCCGACGCTAACTGACGACCTTCCCGAGGGGGAGTTCGACCCAGACCCGGCCGTTTTCGGTGCACTAGGGTCAGAAGGCCCATGGGATCTCTCATCAAGAAGCGACGCAAGCGGATGCGCAAGAAGAAGCACAAGAAGATGCTCAAGGCCACCCGTTGGCAACGCCGGGCGGGTCGTTAGCCGCGTCGCCCTCGGCCCGTCGGGGCCGTCCGTCTCTCCGGACCGTCCGGGCCACCACCAGGCCAGGTCCGCCGAACTCCCCCTCCACGAACCAGGTGGAGCCACTACCGGCCAGACGGGGCGCCAGTCCGCTGAGACGGTGAAGCTCGTCCCGGCTGGCCACCAGTTCGGGGACGACGGCCAGCGCCGCCGCCTCCAGGTCGTTGCCGTTGGCCCCGACGGGGCCTCCCATCTGGTCCCACGCCTGGTAGACCGCCGCGGTGGGAACGGCCAGTCCCGGCGTCAGCAGGGTAAAGGCCTGATTTCGTGGCACCAACGGGTCGAGGTGTTCGCCGATGCCCGTCACCCTTGCCCGGCCGCCGCGAAGGCAAAATGCCACGTCGGCCCCCAGTGAGGCGGCCAGGTTCAGGTCATTGACTCCGGCCCAGCGCAGGACGGCGGCCGCGTCGGAGGAACCTCCTCCCAGCCCCGCGCCGGCGGCAATTCGCTTGTGCAACCTCACATCCGCCGTCCGGCCGACTACCGCGAGGGCCCGCATCACCAGGTTGTCGTCCCCGGTGGGAACGCCCCGGGCATTGGGGCCGGTGATCGCCAGGCAGGACCGGGCAGCGGGGGTGATGATGACGGTGTCGGCCAAGTCGAGCGAGACCATCTCGGCGTCGATCAGGTGGTAACCGTCGGGGCGCACCCCCAGAACCCGGAGGCTCAGAGTCAGCTTGGCCGGGGCCTGGAGCGTGGCCGGCGATGGCGGGGACCCGACGGGAATGGCCAATCGTGTCAGTCCCCGCGAGGAGGGTCGGCCACCCTGGCGAGGCGCTCCCAATCTGCGACGTCCAGCTCCTCGGCCCGGGCGGTGGGGTCCACACCGGCAGCCAGCCAGCGCTCGGGGCGGACCTCGGGGATGGCCCGGCGCAGCATCTTGCGCCGGGTGGCGAACCCGGAGCGGATGAGGCCGAACATCACGTCACGCCTGGCGTCGGGGCCGACCACCCGGCCGGGACGCCGGCGTATGGAAACCAGAGAGGACTCGACCGCAGGGACCGGTAAGAACACGCTCCGGGGAACCGCCCCGAGAATCCGGGCCTCGGCCCAGTACCGGACCTTGACCGAGATCGCCCCGTAGGCGGGGTCACCCGGGCCCGCAACCATCCGTTGAGCCACTTCCCGCTGCACCATGAACACCAACCGGGCCAGATTCGGGGCGCGGTCGAGGAGCCCGGCCACCAGCGGGGTGGCGATGTTGTAGGGCAGGTTGGACACCAGAACCCAGGGTCCGGGCCCGGCCAGTCCCTCGAGATCCACCACGAGGGCGTCGCCCTCCACCACCCTCACCCGGTCGACGCCCTCGGCGCACCGCGTGGACAGGACCTGGCGAAGAACTCCCACCAAGGCGGCGTCGACCTCGACCGCGGTGACTTCTGCACCTGTGGCGGCCAGGGCCAGGGTGAGCGAACCCAGGCCGGGGCCGACCTCCACCACCCGGTCGCCGGGGCCGACCTCGGCCAGGCGGGCCACCCGTCGAACGGTGTTGGGGTCGATGACGAAGTTCTGGCCCCGGGCCTGGCGAGGTCTGAGGCCGTTGTCAGCCAGAAGCGCGCGGACCTCCCGACCGGTAAGCGTCACAGACTGGTTACTACCACCGGGTGCACGACGGTGAGTTCGGTCATCAACCGACCGGGTGGCTTCGAGCGCGGTTCAGTACCGGCCCATCACCACTCGATGCGAACCTCCATGACCCCGGCGCCGATGGGGGCCAGGCGAGCGAAGGTGTCGGTGGAAAGGTCGATGATTCGACCCTCGATGTAGGGACCCCGGTCGGCCACCCTGCAGGTGGTGTCCGCCCCGGTTGACACCCGGATGACGCGGACGATGGTTCCCTTGGGCAGTGTCTTGTGGGCACAGGTTGACTTCGGCGCCCCGAACCAGGAAGCCACCCCGGCTTCGCTGTTGCCGGATCCGAAGGGCTCCCCGGAGGTGGACGCCGCCGGCGCGGTGGCCAGAGCCGAACCCGTCGTCGGTGGTGCTGTCGTCGGTGGTGCCGTCGTCGGTGGTGCTGTCGTCGGTGGTGCTGTCGTCGGTGGTGCCGTCGTCGGTGGTGCCGTCGTCGGTGGTGCCGTCGTCGGTGGTGCCGTGGTGGGAACCACTTGGGGGGCTTGAGAGTTGGACTGTTCTGGCAGAGCGGAACGGACCCGGTTGATGCGGATCACCGTGGCCGCGGCCCCCGAACGGGCCAGCAGCCGGGCCGAGAGGCCGGCGGTGGTGGCCGGGACGTCGAAGAAGCTGGGAGCGACCCCGGCCGGGCCGGCGTCTGGGCCGCCGACGAGGAAGTCGGGGGAGCCTTCGGCATCAGGAGCCGGGATTCCCGGATTAGCGCCCGGCGCAGCGGCCTCCAGCCGGGCAAAGTCCACCGGTGCGTCCGTCCGGCCGGCCCTGGCCACCGAGGCGAAGGTCCGAAGTCCGGGCACGGGCGAGGCGGCCTCGGCCGAAGGTCCGGAACCGGGCTCTAACGGCGCTACCAACAACAGGGTGTCGGCCACCTCCGGAGCCATTTCGGTCCCCGAGGCAGGCAGCGTCACCACCACCCTGGTCCTCGGTTCCACGGAGCCGGTTGCCACGTAGGCCACCCCGGTGACGAGCACCGCTGCGATCATCGCAGCCAAACAGGCAGGCTGCGCCCTATCAATGACAGTTGACAAATCCCCAACCTCCCTAGGTCGCCGACTGAGCGTGGCCTGTGGGTTCGAGCAGCGATGTGGCGACCCTGGCATGTTCTCAATCCCGAGGGTTCGGGATCAGAATCGAGGTGCGCGCTGCGATGGCTGTCTTATGGCGTGGAGCTAGACCCTAAGCACACATAGCTGCATCTGGCAAACACCGACCGAACGCGTTGTGTCCGTTGAGCCACGTCAACGCCTCGATCTCGTGTGCTTCGACGCCTCGCACCCGGGCCACCTCGGCACCGACAAGAGCCACGTGAGCAGGGCTGTTGGTCCGTCCCCGGTGGGGAACCGGGGTCAGAAACGGTGCGTCGGTCTCCACCAGGATCCTGTCGCTCGGCGCCAAGGCGGCGGCCTCGCGGATCTCGTCGGCCCGGGGGAAGGTGATGATGCCGGAGAAGGAGAGCCACGCCCCGGTGGCCAAGGCCCTCTCGGCCTCGGCGGGTCCGCCGGTGAAGCAGTGGAAGACGATCCGGCCTGGACAGGCCCCGGCGCTGACTGCGTCGTCAAGAGCGGCGAACGTGTCGTCCCAGGCGTTGCGGGTGTGGATGACCAGGGTGAGGTCTCGAGCCGCGGCCAGGGCCACCTGGGCGGCGAAGACCGGGCGCTGAGCCTCGGGGGGTGAATGGTTGTAGTGGTAGTCCAGACCGCACTCGCCCACGGCCACGACCTCGGGAGAGTCCAACAGACCGGCCAGGCCGGCCACGCCCCGGCTGGCTTCGTGGGGATGGATCCCGGCGGTGGCCCACACCATCTCCGGGCGGTCCTGGGCTCGCCGGATGCATCCCGCCGAGGTGTCGACGTCGGTGCCGACGCAGACCAGACGGCCGACCCCGGCGGCCGCTGCCGCGGTCAGAGCCTCGGGGTCCATGCCCTCGTAGTCGAGATGGCAGTGGCTATCGAACCACATGGCTGACCGCCTCCCTCAGGCCGACCAGCCGGATGATCAGAAGCAGGCCCGGGGTGCACCGGTCCCTCGGGCCCGAAACTGGTCGAGGCACCGGGTCAGGCTTTGCGACGGGGGAACAGTGGGTCGGACCGTACAACCGCCACGCCCCCCGGGTACCCACCCCACTCGGCCGCTCCGGGTAACAGGGCCGAGGCCGGATTCGAGTCCAGCCCGATCCGCCGCCAGATCTCGGCCGCCGTTGTGGGCATCGCCGGCGAGGCCAGAAGGGCCGCGATACGGAGGGCCTCCAGGCCATCGCCGACGACCCGATCGGTGTCCGGCCCGGGCTCGGCCCTCCAGGGCTCGTTGGCCTCCAGGTAGGCGTTGGTGCGATGGATGAGCGCCCATCCCGCGTCGAGTGCGTCGGTAACGGCCAACCGCTCCCAGGCCTCGGTGGCGGAGTGGAGGGCGATGCCGGCCGCCTCGGCCAGCTTGCTGGACGGGTCCGGAGCCGGTCCCACTCCCCCACATTTACGATCAACCACGGTTGCCAGTCGGGAGACGAGGTTCCCCAGGTTGTTGGCCAGGTCCGAGTTGTATCGGGCCACCATCGACTCATGGGACAGGTCCCCGTCCGAGCCGAAGGGGGCCACCTTGAGCAGTAGGTAGCGCAGCGGATCGACCCCGAAGTCCGAGATCAGGTCGAGGGGGCTGATCTGGTTCAGACGGGTCTTGGACATCTTCTCCCCGCCGACCAGGAGGAAACCGTGGGCCGCCACCCGCCGGGGAGGTTCAAGACCGGCGGCCATGAGCATGGCCGGCCAGTACACGGCGTGGAAGCGGATGATGTCCTTGCCGATCAGGTGGAGGTCCGCCGGCCAGTGCCGAGTGAAGCGGTCGTCGTCCTCGTCGCCCTGGCCGTAGCCGGCGGCGGTCAGATAGCTGGGGAGGGCGTCGAACCAGACCCAGGCCACCTGGGACGGTTCCCAGGGCAGCGGAACCCCCCAGGAGAAGTTTCTCCGACTGATGGAAAGGTCCTCCAGGCCACCCGAGACGAAGGAGATCACTTCGTTGCGTCGCGAAATGGGCATCACCGCCGACGGGTTTGCCTCGTACCACTCGAGCAGCCTGGGGCCGAACTCGGACAGCCGGAAGAACCAGTTGGTCTCGGTCATGGACTCGACCGGCCGGCCATGAACCGGGCAGTTCCCCTCCAGCAGTTCGTCCTGGCCGTAGTAGGCCTCGCAGGCCACGCAGTACCAACCGGTGTAAGTGCCCCGGGTGATGAACCCACGGTCGTGGATCCGGGTCAGAAGCCTCTGCACGCATCGGGTGTGGCGCTCATCGGTGGTGCGGGTGAAGTCGTCGTAGGCCACCCCGAGGGCATCGGCGGCGTGGCGGAAGCGGGGGCTGTTCAAATCGGCCAGGGCCCCAGGCGTGGTGCCGGCCTTCTCCGCCGCCCTCTGGTTCTTCAGGCCGTACTCGTCGGTGCCGGTCACGTAGTGGACATCGTCGCCCCACATCCGTCGCCACCGGCAGATGGCATCGCCAAGCACCACCTCGTAGGCATGGCCGACGTGGGGAGCATCGTTCACATAGGCGATGGCCGTGGTGGCGAAGAATCGGCCCATGAACCGACACTAGAGGGCGGCCCTGCCCGGCTCAGCCTTATTGGGACTCGGCCGGATCCATCGCCGTTGCCAGGCGGTAGACCCGGTTGCGTCCCACGCCCAGGATCGACGCCACCCAGGCGACGGCCTCCCGTCGGCTGATGCCCTCACCCCTGGCCTGGTCCAGGGCCGCTTGGATTTCGGCGTCCCCGGGCGGATCGGGTTCGGGAGCACCGGCCAGGACCAGGACGTACTCGCCTCGAGGCTCGGAACCGGCCACGTGGCGGACCGCGCCGGCGAGGTCGCCTCTCCAGACTGATTCGAACCGCTTGGTCAACTCCCGGATAACGGCGACCCGCCGGAACCCACCCAGGCGGTCCGCCAAGTCGGCAATGGTGGTTGCCACGCGGGACGGAGCCTCGAAGATCACCGCCGTCCGCATCTCATGGCTCAGGACGTCAAGAGCCCGTTCCCTCTCCCGACCCCGGCGGGGAAGGAAGCCTTCGAAGCAGAATCGGGAGGTATCCATACCGCTGATTACCAGCGCACACAGGACCGCCGAGGGTCCCGGAACCACCGTGACCTCAACGCCGGCTTCGGCTGCGGCCCTTACCAGAAGCGAACCCGGGTCGCTGATCCCCGGCATCCCGGCATCGGTGACCAGAGCCACGTTCCGGCCCCTGTGGAGGCTACCGATAATACGGTCAACTGAAGCTGACTCGTTGTGGGCGTGGAGCGCCACCAGCCGCGAGCCGGCCGGGATCTGCAGGTGGGAGAGGAGCTTGCGGGTGTGACGGGTGTCCTCGCAGGCGACGAGGTCGGCGCTGCCCAGAACCTCGACAGCCCGGCGGGTTATGTCGCCCAGGTTTCCGATGGGGGTGGCCACCAGCACCAGGCGGCCGGGAAGATGGCCGGCACCGTCGTGGTCGTCGCTTCCGTCCGGGGGGTCCGTTTCGCTCGGCTGGTCCCGGTCGGTCGGCGGCTCGATCTCGTGTGTCTGCTTCACGCCGGCCCTCGACCGGCGACCTCGGACCCGTGGTCGTCCAAGCCTTCGATCTCGAGTTGATCGCCCACGCAGAGGCTCCATCGCTCGAAGGCCCCGGCCGAAGCCTCGATGACGCAGCGGCCCCGCAGGCATGGTCGGGTCAGGCGCTCGGGTCGCAGGGTGAGGGTCCGCACCACCACCAGGTCCGAGGTGCAGAAGGCGACGTCGATGTCGAACCTCATCCCCAGCGAGTGCACCGAGCGTGCCGGACGTAACAGAATCGCTCCCTGGATCCCTTCACGACCGAGTAGGCCCCGGGAGCGCTCCCGGAAGGAATCAGCCACCTCCAGGGCGGCCAGGACCTCGTCGTCGCGCAGCAGCCAGGCCTGATGGCTCACGACCGGGCGTCACCTGGGGTCCCGCCCGCCGCGCCGCCAGCCGCCGAAGCGGTGCACGGCTCAGACGTTGAAGCGGATCTCGAGGACATCACCGTCGACCACCGGATACTCCCGACCCTCCACCCGCAGCTTGCCGACGTCACGGGCCGCCGACCAGGACCCCAGTTCGAGCAACTCCGACCAGAACACCACTTCGGCCCGGATGAACCCCCGCTGCAGATCGGAGTGGATGACCCCTGCGCATTCGGGCGCCCGGGCCCCGGCGCGAAAGGTCCAGGCCCGGGACTCGGACTCGCCGGTGGTGAAGAAGGTGTGGCGCCCCAGCAACCGGTGGGCGGCCCGCAGCACCCTTGCCGCCGCCCCCTCACCGAGCCCCAAACCGTCGAGCAACTCGGCGCGGTCACCGGCGTCGAGGCGGGCGGCTTCGGCCTCGAGTTGGACGCTCACCGCCAGCACCTCGGCTGCCGGTCCCAGATGGGCCTCCACCGGGGCCAGAATCCTCTCCGCCTCGCCGAGTTGGTCCTCGCCCAGGTTCACCACCGCCAGGACCGGTTTGGCCGAGAGAAGGAAGGCACTGCGCAGGGCCTGGCGCTGGTCGTCGTTCAACTCGGCTCGATAAAGAGGCTGGCCGCCCTCCAGGTGGGACAGAGCCGCCTCCATGGCCGCCACCTCGGCCGCCGCGTTCGGTTCGGGGTTGCGCTGCTTGCGCCGGCGGGGAAGCTGGGCCTCGAGCGAGGCCACATCAGCCAGCACCAACTCCAGTTCCAACGTCTCCAGATCCGCCAGCGGGTCACAGTCACCCGGCACCCGATCATCGGCGAAGGCCCGCAGAACGGCGACGACGGCGTCGGCTTCGCGAATTCCCGCCAGGAACCGGTTGCCCAGCCCCTCTCCGGACGACGAGCCCGCCACCAGGCCGGCGATGTCGACAAACTCGACGGTCGTACCCACCACCTTGCGCGACCGGCTCATGGACGCCAGTGCCGCCAACCGCGTGTCGGGCACCGGGGCCACGGCCACGCTGGTCTCGGTGGTGGAGAAAGGATGGGCAGCCACCGGTACCCGGGCCCCGGTCAGGGCATTGAGCAGGGAGGATTTTCCGGCATTGGGTAGGCCCAGCAACCCCAGTCGTTCCACCGGGCGCAGAGTAACCATCCCAACTCGCTCTCCCCGTGAAGGGCCGGCGGGTTCCGTTCCACCCTGGGGGCCGGCCGGTCGGTCTGGTAGCGGATCGGCCCGGGGCGACCGCGGCCGCACCCGGGGCCCCGACGGTGCCGGGCTACGGTTGGTCCATGTCCGCCAAGACCAACAAGCGCAAGATCCGGGCCCGCCGCAAGAAGGCCAACCACGGCCGGCGCCCCAACGCCGGTCGCTAAGCCGGCCACAAAGGTCATCGCCCGGCGCTGGCGGCCACCCCTCACCAGTCTTCGCTCAATGGTCCCGGACGAGCACCAGTGCCCTGGTTTCCTGATGAGTTGGCCTTGAACTTTTCCCAGCGCATCTGCGAGTCCGGAACTCCTTGAACGGTTCCCCCCGCCCGCGTCCCGCCAGTCCCGAGGTCGTAGAGGAGGCTTTCGAGGTCCGGGCGGGATCCCGGCGGATCCCGGGGCTGATGTGGACCCCGGCCGACCCCCCGGGCCCGGTGCCCATGGTCCTGATCGGCCACGGAGCCACCCGCCACAAGCGGATCGACTACGTGTTGGCGCTGGCCCGACGACTTGTGCGGCACCACGGTCTGGCCGCGGCCGCCATCGACGGCCCCGGCCACGGCGATCGGCGTTCTGCTCCGGCCGACGAGGTCACTCTTTTCGGTGAGTTCCTGTCGGAGTGGTCACGGCCCGACACCGTCGACGACATGATCGCCGACTGGCAGGCGGCGATGGCCCATCTGCTGACCCGCCCGGAGGTGGACCCAGCCGTCGTGGGCTACTGGGGTTTGTCCATGGGCACCATCTACGGAATTCCCCTGGCGGCGGCTGAGCCTTCCATCGCAGCGGCGGTGTTCGGCCTGATGGGTCTGGTCGGGCCCACCCGTGACCGCCTGGCTGTCGACGCTGGCCGACTCGGTTGCCCGGTGGCGTTCGTCACCCAGTGGGACGACACCCTGGTCCCCCGCCAGGAAAGCCTCGATCTGTTCGCCGCCATCGCATCGACCAACAAGCGTCTGCATGCCTACCCGGGCGACCATGCCCAGGTTCCGCCGGAGGAACTGGTCTTCTCCGCCGGCTTCCTTGCCGACCATCTCCATGCCCTCAGGGACGCAGCGAGGGCTGACGGCGAAGGACTCCGCTTCCCCGAAGTCGTCAGTTGATAATGACGCCGACCCACCGGGACCAACCGTCAGGGAGTGGGTCGGGCCGTATGGACTAGTACTAGTGCTCCGCCTCGCAAGCAACACTCGGCGAGACGCCTGTGGAACTTGCGGGGCGGTGCACTAAGACCCTCGGGCCGGTGGGACCTCAATGGTCCCGTGGTGGGGACACTGGGCCCGGACCTGGGTGGGCATTATCACCACCCGAAGGCGGGTGCTGCAGACCGGGCACCTCCGCGGCGGATCGAGGGAGGAGCCACGGGGACCCGCCGCGGCTTCATTTCCGCCGGGTCCGCTGACTGTCGTCATCTTCAGATGACGCTGGAGAGCGATCCGACGGGCATGGCCAGATCCGCCAGCATGGCCAGGTCCTCGGCCGGGGCCCGGCCCAGTGTGGTCAGGTAGTTGCCGACGATGAGGGCGTTGATACCCGAGGTGAGCCCAAGGGCCTGGAGTTGGCGCAGCGTCACCTCCCGGCCTCCGGCGTAGCGCAGGATCACCCCGGGCAGGGCCAGGCGGAACAGAGCGATCCAGCGGATGGCCTCCATGGGCGCCATCAGCGGTCGGTGAGCCAGCGGCGTGCCGGGTCGGGGGTTGAGAAAGTTGACGGGGACCTCCGTCGGCGACAAGGCGGCCAACTGGCCCAGCAGTTCCAGACGCTGGGAATCGGTTTCGCCCAGGCCCAGGATGGCCCCGCAGCACAACTCCATTCCCACCTCGCCCACCAGCCGGCAGGTCTCCATGCGCTCCTCCCAGGTGTGGGTGGTGACCACCTGGTCGAAGAACGATCGGGCCGTCTCCAGGTTGTGGTTGTAGCGGTGCAGTCCGGCATCTGCCAGGCGGCGGGCCTGGTGAGGAGTGAGGATGCCCAGGCTGGCGGCCACGGCCAGGCCGGTGGCGGCATGGATCGCGCCGATGGCCTCCTCCACCCGGGCCAGGAGACGGTCGTCAGGCCCCCGAACGGCCACGACCATGCAGAACTCGCTGGCCCCCGCGGCCGCGCTCTGGCGGGCGGCTTCGAGCAGATCCTCGAGTGCCATCAACCCGAGGGGGGCCACCAGGGTGTTGAAATGCGAGGACTGGCTGCAGAACGAACAGTCCTCGCTGCAACCGCCGGTGCGGGCCGAAACGATTCCCTCCACCTCCACCGTCGGCCCGCACCAGGCCAGGCGCACCTGATGGGCCACCGCCGCCAGGTCCGCAGTCCGCTCCGCCGGCAGCGCAGCCAGTTCGGCCAGTTCCCCGGCACTCAGTGGGCGCCGCTCATCGATCAGTGCCGACTCGGCGGCTGCCAGGGCCCCTGGTCTCACGGGTGACGTCGCTGTCTGGGACCGGAGGTGGCGGTGGGATCTGTCGGGTCCGATCCGGGTCCCCCGCCCGCATCGGTCGGGTTCGGGGGCTGGGCCCCTGGGTACACCGAGGCCCGCCCGGGCGGTGGGTTGAGGCTTCCTGAGCGGAACCCCTCCAGGTCGAGGGTGACGAAGCGGTACCCGGCCTCTTTCACCGCGGCGATGACATCGCAGCGACGGCGCAGAACGTCATCCAGAGCGTCCGTATCCACCTCGATCCGGGCCAGGTCGCCGTAATGGCGGACCCGAACCTGCCTGAAGCCCAGACCCCACAGGCCGGCCTCGGCCGCCTCCACCCGGCCGAGGGTGCCGAGAGTCACCGGGGTCCCGGTGGGGAGCCGGGAGGACAGGCAGGCCGCGGCCGGCCGGTCCCACGTGGACAGCCCCAGGTGGCGGCTGGTCTGGCGTACGGCTGCTTTGGTAAACCCGGCTTCGACCAGGGGGAACACCGCCCCCCGGGCCCCCGCTGCCTGCTGGCCCGGCCGGTGGTCGCCCAGATCGTCGAGGTTGACCCCCAGGATGACGACCGACCCGTCCTCGGTGGCCATTGGATCCAGCGCATCCATGAGCGCCTCCTTGCAGCGGGCGCAGCGGTCCACCCCGTTGGCCACGTAGGCCGGATCCGCCATCTCCGCGGTCTCCGCGACCATCCAGGAAAGCCCCCAGGCCCGGGCGAGGTTCTGGCAGTGATCCAGATCCCGGGCAGCCAGCGAGGGCGAGGTGGCGGTCACCGCCAGGACCCGGTCCGGACCCAGCTCATCCCGGGCCACCCAGGCCAAGAACGCGGAATCTGCCCCTCCGCTGAAGGCGACGAGAACCCGGCCCAGGCGCCGCAACCCATCCCGCAACCTGGCCAAGGCGGCAGCCTGCGCCGGATCGAGGCTGTCCGGCGCGCTGTGCCCCGACGCTAGATCGCCCGGGACCAGATCCTCCGACGCGCGAAATGCCGAGGTCTGGGGGTCCGGCGCTCCGGGGTGCAATCGCATGGCCTGGGAACCGTAGGGGATGGGGCGCAACAGCGCGAATACGGTGGCGAACCCGTGGCCTGCCCTGTCCTCGCTCGCCCGCCCGGGAAACCTGGCTCCCATCGCGCCGCCCGCCGCCGGTCGGCTGCGTTGCCCCTCCTGGGTCTGGTGGCGTTGTTGTCGGCCGCCTGCTCTCGCGCCGCTGGCCCGGTTGGGGTGGTTCCGACCGCCCAACCGCCCCGGCGGGTGGTGAAGCTGGCCGTCCTCGGTCCGCTGGAGGGGGGGCTGGGACCGCTGGGGCTGGGGATTCGCAACTCGGTGGATCTGGCGGTCCGGATGGCCAACGACGCCAAGACCATCCGGGGGTGGCGGCTGGAGTTGGCGCCGGCCGGCGATGGCCAGACGGCCGCCGAAGCCTCGGCGGCGGCCGACCGTCTGGCCGCCGATCCGGCGGTACTGGCCGTGGTGGTGGCCGGACTCGGGGAAGGCAGCAGCGGCGAACTGAGCGCCACGCTGGCCTCGGCCGGGCTCGTAGAGGTGTCGGTGGCGGCCACCGACGCCGGTCCCGGGCCGGCGGTAGTCCGATCGGCTCCGGAACCTCCCGCTCAGTTGACATCCGCAGCCGAGGCCCCGACGGCAGCCCCCCGGCCCGAAGGCGCAGCCTCGAGATCGGGCCCCCAGCCCAAAGGGGAGGGTTCCAGGACGGCCTCTGCGTCTGTGTCCGGCCGAGCGGAGCCGGGCAGCGGGTCGGGTCCCGATGCAACCGTTGGGGGCGGGATGTCCCGTGGGCCGGGGGGGGCCAACCGCTTTCGGCTCGCGGCCACGGCGCAGGATCAGGGACTGTTCCTGGCCGGGCTGGTGGCCGATCTCGGCCGCCGGAGAGCGGCGTTGATCAGGGGTGACGCTGGCGAGGGGGAGGCCCGGGCCCGGGGCTTCGCGGACGGCTTCGTGAGCACTGGGGCCGAGGTCGTGGCCATCGACCACCGGGCCAGCCCTGCCCAGCAGACCATCGTCGACCTGGCCGGGCAGGTGGCCACCGCCGGGGTTGACGTCGTGGTGGCCACCGGATCGGCAGCCACTGGGGCGTTGGTGTCGGCCGAGTTGAAGCGGGCCGGCCTGGCCACCTCCGTGGTCCGGGCCCACCCCCTCGACGACCTCCCGTCGGGGACCGCCGGCCCCGGCCCCGACATCATCTACTCCCCAAGTCTCGATGCCGCCGCCCTGGCCCGCGCTACCCGTGATCCGGGACCGGGGAGGTTTGCCGCCGACTATCTGGCGGCCGGGTACCGGGATCCGGCCGGCCTCTTTGGCCCTTTGGCCTTCGATGCTGCCAACGTGGCCATTGCGGCATTGTCCCGGGCTTTGAACGGTCAGGATCAACTGACCGCAACCGACCGGGGCGAGGTGGGCGCGGCGGTCGCCGACACCGAGATGCGAGGGGTGACCGGGATGGTCAGCTTCGACCCGCTGGGCACCCGAGTCAACCCGCTGATGGTGGCAGTGGCCGGCGCTACCAGCGGCGGCGGCCTCAACCCGTCCGCCCCCGGCCCCGCCCGGGTCGTCGGCCTTTCCGGTCTGGAACCCATCGGCTGAAGCCCCGGCGTGGCCTACGGTGTCGCCGCTGTTTGGTTCTCGAGGTCTGGTTGTCGTCGTCGGAGGATCCCGAAGCCTCTTGACCCCTCAGGCAGTCTCACTCGGCATGGTTGGGTGTCGGCGGCGCAGGGGGCCAGAGCCGGCCGCCACCCCCAGGTAGGCCGCCCTGAGTCGATCATCCGCGGCCAGTTCGCCCGACGGACCCGACGCCACCACCTCGCCCACCTCCAGGACGTAGGCCCGGGAGCACCTTTCCAGGGCGGCCATGGCGTTCTGTTCCACCAGCAGAACAGCGGTGCCCCGGGAGTTGACGTCCACCAGGGCGTCGAGGATGGCGGTCACCAGGCGGGGGGCCAGGCCCATCGACGGCTCGTCGGCCAGCAGTAGCCGGGGCCGGGCCATCAGCGCCCGGCCCACGGCCAGCATCTGTTGCTCCCCGCCCGAGAGTGTCCCGCCCGCCTGCTTGAATCGCTCGGCCAATCGGGGGAACAGGGCCAGGACCTCAGCCAGGTCGGCGGCCACCTCGGCCCGCTGTCGGCGGGACCTGAGGTAGGCCCCCATCTCCAGGTTCTCCATCACGCTCAGCCCCGGGAAGATTCGCCGACCTTCGGGGACGTGAGCGATTCCGGCCTTGACCCGCGCCCCCACCGAGGCCCGGGAGAGATCGACGCTTCCCAGGTGCCCGCCCAGGCGTATGGTGCCGCCAGCCAGGGGGAGTAACCCGGAGATGGCGCTCAACATGGTCGTCTTCCCGGCGCCGTTGGCCCCGATCAGGGCCACCATTTCGCCCTGTCCCACCTCGAGTGACACGTGGCGCAGGGCCCGGACCGGGCCGTAGTCCACCACGATGTCGACCACCTCCAGCAGGGGGGGCGCCACCCCGCCGGCAGGCAGACCGCCCGGGGGGGCGACCCGCGAATCCCGACCCGGGCTGGGAGCCGATGTTCCCGGCCCGCCCGGCGATGTTCCCGGCCCGCCCGGCGATGGTCCCGGCCCCGGAACCCCCGACGCAGACCCGTTGGCCTCCACCGGTCAGGCCACCCCCAGATAGGCGGCCAGCACCTTGGGGTCCGACTGAACCTCCGCCGGGGACCCCTGGGCGATGACCCGACCGAAGTCCAAGACCACCACCCGGTCACACACCCCCATGACCACTGCCATGTCGTGATCGATGAGGACCACGGCCAACCCCTGCCCCCGCAGGGAGGCCACCAGGTCGACCAATGTGTCTTTCTCCTGCCGGGTCATTCCCGCCGCGGGCTCGTCGAGCAGCAGCAGTCGGGGATCGGTGGCCAGGGCCCGGGCGATCTCGAGCCGGCGCTGGTCCCCGTAGGCCAGAGCCCCCGGACGCTCGGCCGCCCGGTGGCTCAGCCCCACGGCGGCCAGGGCCGCGCCGGCGCGGGCAACGGCGGCCCGCTCGGCCCGGCGAGCCGAACCCGTGCCCCCCAGGGCGGAGGCGACTCCCGGACGCAGCCGGGCGTCGGCCGCCACCGTCACGTTCTCCAGAACCGACATCTCTGCGAACAGGCGGATGTTCTGGAAAGTTCGGGCGGATCCGGCCGCAACGGCATGATGGGCGGGGCGGCCCAGCACCGAACGGCCGCCTATTGCGATGGTTCCCGACCCGGGCTGGCACAGCCCGCTGACGCAGTTGAACAGGGTGGTTTTGCCCGCACCGTTGGGCCCGATCACGCCCAGGATCTCGCCGGGGGCGACGGTCAGGTCCACCCCGTCGAGGGCCACCACCCCGCCAAAGGCCACCCCGAGGCCGCGCACCTCCAGCACCGGCCGGCCCGCAACGGTTGCGGCCCGCCCGGGATCGGCGTCGCATGCAGCGGGCGAACCCAATCGGATCGAAGACGAGCCCGGGTCTGGGCGGGCTGTTTGTTCGGTCGCAATTTCGGCCGCCGTGGGCAGGCTGGGGCCCCGCCGGTGCGGCGAGACCAGGCCCCGGGGCCGCACGATCATGATGGCCACCAGGGCCAGGCCGAAGAGCAGAACCCGGTACTCGGTGATGTCGCTGGCCCGAGCGCCCAGGACGGCGTTGAGGAAGCGGGTGATGGCCTCCCCGGCGGCGGCCTCCCGCAGGTACTCGGGCAGAAAGGCGACGGCCACCGCCCCCAGTGCCGCCCCGGCCACCGATCCCAATCCACCCAGAACCACGCATGCCAAGACGGTGAAGGAGAAGAACAGGGGGAAGTTGTCCGGGCTGATGAAGCTGACCCGGCCGGCGTAGATCCAGCCTCCCAACCCGCCCGTCCCCGCTCCGATAGCGAACGCCCACAGCTTGAAGCGAAAGGTGGGGACGCCCATGGCCTCGGCCGCCACCTCGTCGTCGCGCAGGGCGGCCCAGGCCCGGCCCACCGCCGATCGATCCAGGCGCCAGAGCCCCAGAGCCACCACCGCCACGGCGGCCAGGGTCAACAGGTAGTAGGGGTAGGGGGCCAGGGCGAACCCGCCGGAGGGGTGAGGGATGCCGGTGATCCCTCGGGCCTCACCCAAAAAAGCCGAGTTCTGGGCCACCAGGCGGGCGATCTCCCCCGCTCCCAGGGTGACGATGGCCAGGTAGTCGCCCCGCAACCGCAAGGTGGGGGCGCCGAGGGCCACCCCGGCGGCCGCAGCCACAGCCACGGCGAGAGGAAGCGCCTCCCAGGCCGACCACCCGGCCCCCGTGGTCAACTTGGCGGTGGTGTAGGCGCCGACGGCATAGAAGGCGACGTAGCCCAGGTCGAGCAGGCCGGCCAGCCCGACCACCACATGAAGGCCAATGGCCAGGAGAACGTAGATGGCGACCGGGAAGAACAGGACCCCCTGCCACGATGGGTCCAGCAACCCGGGCAGACCGGCGGCCAGGGCCAGGCACGCGCCCCCGGCCGCCCACCGGCGGGCCGGGGTGTTCAGCCGAGCCTCCAACCTCGCTCGGGCACGATCGGTCGACCCCCGGGCACCACCAGGGCGACCCCGGGCACCACCAGGGCGACCCGGGCCCTTCATTGGTCGGCTCTGGCCACCGCTGGGTTCGCCGGCGGGCGTCGCCGCCCGGGGCTCAGGCACGGGCTCGCCCCAGGCTCTCGCCCAACAGGCCGGTGGGACGGACCATGAGTACGGCCACCAGAACCACGAAGGCGAAGACGTCCTTCCATTCGCCACCCAGAACAGTGGCCCCGAGATTCTCCAGAAGACCCAGCAGCAAACCACCCAATAACGCCCCCCGTACGTTACCTATTCCGCCTAGAACGGCTGCAGTGAACGCCTTTATACCTGGGAGGAAGCCGATGTTGTAGCGGGCAGATTCGAAGAAAAGCCCGAAAAGCACTCCTGCACCGCCCGCCAGTAGGCCCCCGATGAGGAACGTGGCGGTTACCACCTTGTCCACGTCCACCCCCATCAACCTGGCGGTCTGAGGATCTTGGGCACTGGCCCGGATGCCCCGCCCAAGGCGACTGCGACGGATAAGTTGATCCAGGGCCACCATCAGGACGATGGCGGAGACGAAGACCAGAAGCTTGTCGCTGCGGACTCCCGCCCCAAAGATGCTGAAGACGTCCTCCTTGGCCATTACCCGGGGGAATCCCAGTTGGTTACGCCCGTAGCGCAGGGCGAAGATCTCCTGCACCGCCAGGGATACGCCGATGGCAGTGATCAGAAAAGCCAGGCGGGGAGCACCCCGCCGCCGCAGGGGTCGGTAGGCGATGCGCTCCATGGTCACCGCAGTGACCCCGGCCACCGCCATGGCGAACAGGGCGGCCCCGGCCAGGGTTCCCACCAGGGCCAGTCCCATCCGCGGGGGATCGGCGGCATCGACCCCCAGGGCATGCAGACCGAACAGGCTGGCAAAAACCCCCACCATGAATATCTCAGAATGAGCAAAATTGATCAGGCGTAACACCCCATAAACTAAGGTGTACCCTAGGGCTATCAGTGCATAAATAGATCCCAGTGTCAGGCCGTCAATAGCCTGCGCCCAGAACTGATCAGTCAGGCAGGAAAAGCAAAGGTCCATTCTCGGCTACCGGCTGGGGCCGGCACCGAGCCGGATTTCCACTGCGAAGCGGGGAAAGAGTCTGACGCTGGGACCACGATCGGGGGCCTCGCCGGTCGAACAGGCATCGCCGCGATGCGGCCCCGGAACCAAATTCGAACAGTTCCGGGGCCGCCTGTGGCTGCTCAGCCCACCAGTTCGTCAGTGGCGCCCAGCACCGTCAGCTTTCCGTCCTTCACTTCATAGACGAAGACGCCACTGCCGTTGACGTTGCCGTTCTCGGCAAAGGAGATCTCCTTTGAAACGCCGGCAATGGGGTCGAGGTTCTCTACGAATCTGAGCATGGACTCCCGGGTGGTGTTGCCTGCGGCGATGCCGGCCACGAACACGGCCACTGCGTCGCGACCCTCACTCGAGTAGGTGCCCGGGGCCCGACCAATCTTGTCCTCATAGGCCCGGGCGAACTCTCCCAGGGGCCCGGGGGCGTCGCTGGTGGCCAACTTGCAGGGGCAGGTGATCTGGGCCCCCTCGGCCGCGGCCGGGCCGGCCGCCTCGATGAACCCGGGGTCCAGGGCCCCGTCGCCGGAGATGAAGGTGGCCCGCACCCCGGCGTCGACCAGTTGCTTGCGGAACCGCCCGGCCTCGGCGAAGTAGCCCCCGTAGAAGATGAGATCCGGGTTGGCCGCCTTGACCTTGTTGACCGCGGCGGAGAAGTCCTGGGAGTCGGGGTCGACCGAATCGGAGGTGGCGGTAGCCACCCCCTGGGCCTCCAGCAGGTCCCGGGTGCCATCGGTCAGGCCTTTGCCGTACTCGCTGTTGTCGTCCACGTAGGCCGCCCGCTTCGACTCCAACTTTTCGGCGATGTAGGTGGCCAGGCCCTTACCCTGCTCGCCGTCGTCGGGGATGATGCGGTGGAAGACCCTCTGGGGGTCAACCACCGTCGGCAGATCCACGTTGGTGGCTGACGGGCTGACCATGACCAGCCCCGCCTCCTCCAGCGAGGGGAGCACGGCCTTGGTCTCTCCGGAGAAGACCGGCCCCACCACCCCGATAATGGATTCATCGTTGATGAAACGGTCCTTGAGGGTGGACGCCTGGGCCGGGTCCCCCTGGGTGTCGAACTCCACAAGTTCGATGGTGACGCCCTCGCCGGCCGCCCCGCTGGCGTTGGCCTCGTCCACGGCCAACTTGGCTCCGTCCCGGGCGTTGATGCCCAGGTTGGCGTTGTCCCCGGTGAGAGCCCCCACGAAGGCCAAAGAGATGGTGGTGCCGTCCGCCTCAGCCCCGCCCGAACCGTCGGGGCCTGCGTCCTCTCCGGCCCCGCCGCAGGCGGCCAGAGCCAGTCCGGCGGCCATGGCCAGGGCCGTCCAACGGTTCGCCCTTCGGCGACGGTTCGCCCTGACCCCGCTGTTCGGCCCAACCCAGGTCTGCTGCGACAAGCTTGGACCGAGTGCCATGCCCCACCCCCGAATCGTGGTCACCGGGCCTCCCGGCGATGGTCCTTGAGTCTATGGCGATGCCTTCGGACCCGACCAGAAAGAGCGAACCGAGTGTGATACCGACCCCCGGACCTGTCCCGGACCTGTCCCGGTCCTGGCTGTCCGGCCCGTTCGTGCCTAAGCGGGCGGAGAAATGGCTGCGGCCCCGGCCCGGTCCAGGACCGTCTCGATGGGGGCCAGGAGTCCGGTGATGAAGGGCCCGAACTCGGCGTAAATGGCCGACGCCTGGTCGAAGCGCATCTCATAGACGCAACGCTTGATGGCGGCCGGATCCTTGGCGAACAGAGTGACCGACCACTCCCAGTCGTCTAGTCCCACCGACCCGGTCACCAACTGGACCACCTGGCCGGCGTAGTGGCGGCCCAGGCGCCCGTGGGCTTCCATCATCTCCCGGCGGGTCTCGAAGGGGAGCATGTACCAGTTGCCGGCCACGTCCCGACGCTTGGACATGGGGTAGAAGCACATGACTGTCATCCCCGCTGGAGGCAGGACCGGGTGGAGGCGGGGCCTCAACCGCTCGGGGGGCATGCCGTCGGCGTACTCGGACACCTCGGTGAGCGACACGTAGGAGTCGACCAGGACCAACCCGGCGGCAACCAGGTCGGCCTGGAACCTCTGCAGGCGCCAAAGGTCGGGCCCCAGGGCCAAGAAGCCGACGTCGGCCTTGTGCCCCAGCACCGCGAACGTGACCACCTGGTGATCGTCGGTCTGGCAGGCCTTGACGGCACTGACCACCGCTTCCGCGTCGGTGCTGGTGGACACTTTGGCGAAGAGGTGAAGAACCCCCCAGCCACTCCCCGGGCTTACCGCCTCCACGTCGCCGTGCTCTGTACCCATCGCCCGGACACTAACGGCCGGCCCAGCCGGCTCGAGTGGGCCACTACCGACTGGACCCCAAGGGGCCGAGTCACAAAAAGCGTTCGAGCCCGGGTCGCTGGGGGCGACCCGGGCTCGAAACGGTTGCCAGCCTGCCCCTTCCACCGGACGGCTGACCCTTTCGGTTGGTGCGGGCCTCAGAAAGGCCGGGACGGCTGGGTTTAGAAGTCGTCCATCCCGCCACCGGGCATGGCCGGAGCGGATGCCTTGTCCTCGGGCTTGTCGACGATGACAGCTTCGGTGGTGAGGAACAGCCCGGCGATGGAGGAGGCGTTCTGCAGGGCAGAACGGGTGACCTTGGCGGCGTCGATGACACCGGCGGCAACCAGGTCGACGTACTCACCAGTGGCGGCGTTGAGGCCCCAGGTGCCCTCCAGGTTGCGGACCTTCTCCACGACGACGCCGCCTTCCATGCCGGCGTTGATGGCGATTTGCTTCAGGGGAGCTTCCAGCGAGCGGGCCACGATGCGAGCCCCGGTGGCCTCGTCACCGACGAGGGTCTCGGCCAGAGCCAGAACCTTGGCCTGGGCCCGCAGCAGGGCGACCCCACCACCGGGGACCACACCCTCCTCCACGGCGGCCTTGGTGGTGCTGACCGCGTCCTCGATGCGGTGCTTCTTCTCCCGCAATTCCACCTCGGTGGCGGCCCCAACCTTGATGATCGCCACCCCGCCCGACAGCTTGGCCAGGCGCTCCTGGAGCTTCTCCCGGTCGTAGTCGGAGTCGGTGTTGTCGATCTCGGCCCGGATCTGGGCGACCCGCCCCTTGATGTCGGCCTCGGCTCCGGCGCCTTCGACCAGGGTGGTCTCGTCCTTGGTGATGGTGATCTTGCGGGCCCGGCCCAGCATGTCCATGGTGACGTTCTCCAGCTTGAGGCCGACGTCCTCGGTGATCACCTGTCCGCCGGTGAGGATGGCCAGGTCCTGAAGCTGAGCCTTGCGCCGCTCGCCAAAGCCGGGAGCCTTGATGGCCACCGACTTGAAGGTGCCGCGGATCTTGTTGACCACCAGGGTGGCCAGGGCCTCGCCGTCGACGTCCTCGGCCACGATGACCAGCGCCCGGCCCGACTGCATGACCTTTTCCAGCACCGGAAGGAGGTCCCGCACGGCTGAGATCTTGCCGCCCGCCAGAAGGATGTAGGGGTCGTCGAGAACCGCTTCCATGCGCTCGGGGTCGGTGACGAAGTAGGGCGAGATGTAACCCTTGTCCAGACGCATTCCCTCGACCAGTTCCATCTCCATACCGAAGGTCTGGGACTCCTCGACGGTGATGACGCCGTCCTTGCCCACCTTGTCGATGGCGTCGGAGATCGTGTCGCCAATCTCGGTGTCGGCCGCAGAGATGGAGGCAACCTGGGAGACCTGCTCCTTGCCCTCGACCTCGTCGGCGATGTCGGCGATGGCGGCCACGGCTTCCTTGGTGGCGGCCTCGATGCCCTTCTTCAACGTCATGGGGTTTGCGCCGGCAGCCACGTTGCGCAGGCCCTCGCGGACCATCGCCCAGGCCAGGACGGTGGCGGTGGTGGTTCCGTCGCCAGCGACGTCGTCGGTCTTCTTGGCTACCTCCTTGACGAGTTCGGCACCGATGCGCTCGTAGGGGTCTTCGAGTTCGATCTCCTTGGCAATGGAGACACCATCGTTGGTGATGGTGGGGGCTCCCCACTTCTTGTCAAGAACAACGTTGCGACCCTTGGGTCCGAGCGTCACTCGAACGGCGTCGGCCAGCTGGTTCATTCCGCTTTCCAGGGACCGGCGGGCGGCCTCATCAAAGCTGATCATCTTCGGCATGGCTGTATCGGACCTCCGTGGTTGTGAGGGCTCTCGCCCCCGGTGGGGCTGTAGCTCAATGTCTTGATTCGGACCGGTGCCGCCCCCGAGGGGCCGCGACCGCCGGGTCACCGGGCCGGTGCACTTGGTTGGCGAACTTCCTTGGCGCCGAGAGCATAGATGCTTGCTGGCACTCTCGGACCGTGAGTGCTAACCAGCCAAGCACGTGCCTCTGGCCGTTGCAACCCCAGCCCGGTCCGGGCTGTGAATCGCGGCCGACCAAAGTGCGGTATTCAGCCCCCGGCCACCGCCGGCAGAATCGAGACGGCCTGGTTCGGGGCCACCGGGGTGGCCAACCCGTCGAGAAAGCGCACGTCCTCCTCGGCCACGAACACGTTGACGAACCGCCGGATCCGGCCGTCGTCGTCGAACAGGCGGGCGGCGAACCCGGGGTGGGCGACCTCCAGACCGGCCAGCACCTCAGCCACCGTCGCCCCCTCCACCTCCACCTGGGCAGCGCCGGCCGACAGGGATCGGAGTTGGGTGGGTATCCGCACGATGACCATGGCGGGAATCAGTCTTCCACTACTGCCACGTCAGGCCGGCGCCGGCGAAGGCTTCCAGCGTCGGGGCGATGGTGACGGTGGGCCGGGCGGCGGAGATGACCGCCTCGGTGGTCTTGAGGCCGTGGCCGGTCACGTAGGCGACGACCCGTTCGTCTGGGCGGACCACCCCGGCCGCGGCCAGGCGGGCCAGGGTGGCGATGGTCACCCCTCCGGCGGTCTCGGCGAAGATCCCTTCGGTCCGCGCCAAAAGAAGCATGGCCTCGACTATCTCGTCGTCGGGCACGGCCTGGATCTGGCCTCCGCTGCTGCGGACCGCCTCGATCGCGTAGGACCCGTCGGCCGGGTTGCCAATGGCCAGGGACTTGGCGATTCCCGACGGCTTGACCGGACGGACGTGGTCGTGGCCCTCGGCGAAGGCGGTGGCGACCGGTGCGCACCCCTGGGCCTGGGCCCCCGACACCCGGACGTCGGGGACCTTGTCGAGGAGCCCGACGGTTGCCAACTCGGAAAATCCCTTGGCGATCTTGGTCAACTGCGATCCCGAGGCGATCGGCACGACGACGTGGTCGGGGGCTCGCCACCCCAACTGCTCGGCCGTCTCGAAGGCCAGGGTCTTGGAGCCCTCGGCGTAGTAGGTCCGCAGGTTGACGTTGACGAAGGCCCAGGTGGGGTGCTCGGAGGCCAACTCCGAGCACAGACGGTTGACGTCGTCGTAACTACCCTCCACCGCCACCAGGTTGGCGCCGTAGATGGCGCTGGCCACCACCTTTCCGACCTCCAGATCGGCCGGGATGAAAACCATGTGGCGCATGCCCGCCTTGGCCGCATGGGCGGCCACCGAGTTGGCCAGGTTCCCGGTTGAGGCACAGGCAGCCACGCTGAAGCCCATGGCCCGGGCCCGGGCCAACGCCACCGACACCACCCGGTCCTTGAAGGACCCCGTGGGGTTGAGGGTGTCGTTCTTCAGCCACAGTTCACCCAGGCCCAACTCGGCGGCCAGACGGTCGGCCCGCACCAGGGGCGTGAATCCCGCCCCCAGGTCCACCACCGGGTCGGCCACTGCGGGCAGAAGATTCGCGTAGCGCCAGATGGACAAGGGACCCGCGGCGATGGATTCCCGACTGGTGGCCGCCGCGATGGCCTCGTAGTCGTAGGTGACCTCCAGGGGTCCGAAGCACCATTCGCAGACATAGAGCGCCTCGGCCGGGTAGTTGCGGTGACATTCCCGGCAGCGAAGACCGCTGACAAAGGACCGTTGGGCCAGGCTCACAGCAACCCCTCCTCATCGTTCCGGGCGTTGGCACCTGGCCGGCCCGCCGAGCGATGGCTCGAAGGTTCGGCTGGTTGTCGCGGCGTCACTGGGCCCGGCCCCTCAACCGCTCTGGATGACTCGGCGCCCATCATCGCGCAGCCAGGCGGTACGGGGGCCAGCCGATTCGACGGGCCAGGCGGTACGGGGGCCAGCCGATTCGACGGGCCGTCCGGTTGACGGGCCGTCCGGTTGACGGGCCGTCCGGTTCGGCGTGCGATCCCACGCTCGTCGTCGTTGAATGCCGCAGCGGCCGCGTCGACAGTTTCGTCCACCGAGTCCGCCAGCAGGTCCTGAACTCCCCAGGCTCTCCTCACGCGATCATGCCCGGGTGCCCACCCTCGCCAATCCTGATCGCCATGAGTTCGAGCACCTGGTGGCGGCCAAGGGGGGGCGCCGCGTATCGGTGTGCCTGCCGGCCCGCAACGAACAGGCCACCGTTGCCCAAATTGTCACGGTCCTGGCTTCTTTGATGTCGGGCTCGGGCGGTCCGGGTCTGGTCGACGAGATCCTGGTGGTGGACGACAACTCCACCGACGCCACGGCCGAGGTGGCCGCCGCGGCGGGGGCCACCGTGGTCCCCGCCACCGGCGTGGGAGCCGGGGCGGGACCCGGCAAGGGGGCGGCCATGTGGGACGGGCTTGGAGCCTCGACCGGCGAG
Source organism: Acidimicrobiales bacterium (assembly GCA_052390275.1). Classification (GTDB taxonomy): domain Bacteria; phylum Actinomycetota; class Acidimicrobiia; order Acidimicrobiales; family AC-14; genus JBQTHD01. The sequence goes on from JBQTHD010000010.1 coordinate 65,412, forward strand.
ATCGTGGTCTTCTGCGATGCGGATCTGACCGGGTTCCACGCCGGCTACGTGACTGGCCTGCTGCACCCCCTGTTGAGCGACGACCGGACTGCCTTCGTCAAGGCCTTCTACGACCGCCCCTTGGCCGTTGGCCCGGGAGGCTCCCTGGGCGTCGGCACGGGCGCCGGTTCGGGCGTCGGCCCACCTGTCGGCTCGGGAGGGCCGGGAGATGGCCCGGGAGTCCGCCCGGGAGTCCGCCCGGGAGTCCGCCTGGGGATCGACGGGACCACCGGAGGCGGAAGGGTTACCGAGTTGGTGGCTCGGCCGTTGGTGGAGGCCTTCTTCCCCCACCTGGCCCATATCCACCAACCCCTGGCCGGCGAGTACGCCGCCCGCCGGGACCTCCTCGAGACCCTCCCCTTTGTCTGTGACTACGGGGTGGACCTCGCCCTGCTGATCGACTCGGCGGCGGCGGCCGGGCCCGGAGCCATCGCCCAAGCCGACCTGATCCGACGCACCCATCGCAACCGGCCGCTGGCCGAGTTGGCCGTCCAGGCCCGCCAGGTCATGCGGGTGGCCCTGGACCGAGCCGGCGTGTCCGGATCAGGCGCAGGGTTGGGTGCAGTGCCGACCAGGCCCCCCCTGGCCGCAGCCATCACCGCGCGTTAGGAGGTATGCGGACTTCGAGACCGTCCCGGGCTGCGGGGCGGAGGAGCGCTCCTGGCGCTAGCGCTAGCGCTGGCGGGACGCCAGGGCCTCAGCCACCACCTGGCGGACGCAGAAGTTGGTTTGACCGGTGGCGACCTCCAGGCCGAACCGTTCGACCAGGGAGACCACCGTCACGTCGTGGCCCAGATCGGCCAGATCTCCGAGGCCGCCCACTTGGCCCAGATCGGCCAGACGTCTCGTTCCGGCAGCAGCGCCCGGCGCGCCGGTCGTTCCCTGGGAGGCGAAACCGTCCTGGGCGGCAGAAGCTCCCAGGTCAGGAAAGTCGTAGGGGTCCACCTCGCCCACCACCACCAGGGCGTCGACGCCCGCTTCGGCGGCCAGGCCCAACACCCCCCCAACCGCTTTGCCCTGGAACGACTCGGCGTCGAGCGTTCCCTCGCCCGTGACCACCAGGTCCGCCCCTGCGATTCTCTCGGCCAGGTCGATGGCCTCGGCCACCACCTCGAAGCCGGCCACCAGTTCGGCCCCCAGCGCAGCCAACCCGCCGGCCAAACCCCCAGCGGCCCCCGAACCGGGGAGGTGGCGGACATCGACCCCGTAGTCGCGAAGGTAAAGCTGCCACAACCGCTCCAACCGGCGTTCGAGCAGCCGAACCTGGGCGGGAGAGGCCCCTTTCTGGCCGGCGAAAACCCGGGCGGCGTCCAGGAAACCCAGGTCCACGTCGCAGGCCACCACCACCTCGCCCGGGCGGAACCGCCGCCGGGGAGCCAGCACACCCAGGGCCCCGAACCCGCCGTCGGTGGTGGCAGAGCCCCCGGCCCCCACGATCACCCGGCGCGCTCCGGAGTCCAAGGCGGCCAGGATCAACTCGCCGGTCCCGGCGGTGGCGGCGGCCAGGGCGTCGTTGCGCTCCGGCCCGCCCACCAGTTCCAGGCCCGAGGCCCGGGCCATCTCCACCACCGCTGTGGCCCCGCTCACCCTCCACTCGGCCCGGACCGGGTCGCCCAGGGGACCGTCGACCGTGGTGTGCCGGACGGCCCAGTGCTGGCCGGACCCCGCCGGGCTGGATCCGAGGGCTTCGAGGGTGCCCTCGCCGCCGTCGGCCACCGGGGCCCGGTCGCATTGCCATCCGGAGTCCACACACGCCTCCGCCACCGCCTGGGCCACCTCGGCGGCGGTCGCCGTCCCCCGGAACTTGTCCGGGGCGGCCACAACCGTGTTTCCACCCGGGTCGGGCTTCACCCCGCCTCCGTCCATCCGGGTGCCGTCGGTCGCCCCGCCTCCGTCCATCCGGGGACCGCCCGCCGCAACCTCGCCTCCCACCCGGGAGCCGCCGACCGAAGCCGGGGATGGGCCAGGGGCGTCCAAGGCATGGCGGTTATGGTGGCGCATGGCCGGGGGCGGTGCCGACCTGGTCGTGGTGTCCAACCGCGGACCGGTCTCTTTTTCGCAATCCCCCGACGGTTCCCTCGTGGCTCGCCGAGGGGGCGGGGGGGTGGTCTCGGCCCTGACCCCGCTGGTTCGCCAGCGGCGGGCCACTTGGGTGGCCGCCGCCATCAGCCCCAGCGACCGGATGGCTGCGGCCACCGACAACGGGGTGAGCGAGACCGACGGGCTCCGGGTGAAATCGCTGATCATCGACCTCGAGGACTACGCCGCCGCCTACGACGAGATCTCCAACACCACCCTTTGGTTTGTCCATCACGGCCTGTTCGACCTGGCCCGCCAGCCTCGTTTCGATGCCGCCTGGCGCCGGGCCTGGGAGGCGTACCAGCGGGTGAACCTGGCCTTCGCCCAAGCGGTGGCCACCGAGGCCGGTCCGGGCGCAACGGTGTTGGTTCAGGACTACCACCTGGCCCTGGTCGGATCCATGGTCGCCCCCCTGCGGCCGGACGTGGCCTGCGTTCACTTCACCCACATCCCCTTCGCCAGCGCGCAGGAACTGAGTGTCCTGCCGGCCGACGTGATTGGGACGTTGCTGGAGGGCATGGCTGCGCACCGGGCCTGCGGGTTCCACGCCCGGACCTGGGAGGCCAACTTCGTGGCCTGTTGTGAAACCTACGGCGTGGGGGTGACGACGAAGGTGCGGTCCTTCGTGACGCCCATCGGGGCCGATGCGCAGGGTTTGGCGGCCATGGCCAGTTCCGAACCGGCCGCCGCCGCCCGTCGCTGGTTGGACTCTCAGGTTGGTGATGCGATGGTGGTTGCCCGGGTGGAGCGGGTGGAACCGTCCAAGAATCTGTTGCGGGGCCTGGCGGCGTTCGACCAACTGCTGACCGAACGACCGGACCTGGTGGGTCGGGTGGTTCTGGCTGCCTTCGTCTATTCGTCCCGGGAGTCCCTGGCTGCCTACCGGTCCTACCGGGCCGAGGCGGAGGCGGCCACGGCGGCCATAAACCAGCGCTGGGGCCATGGCGGGTGGACACCGGTGCTGCTCGACACCTCCGACGACTACGCCCGGTCAGTGGCCGCGCTGACCCGCTACGACGTGTTGGTGGTCAACCCGGTACGCGACGGCCTGAACCTGGTGGCCATGGAGGGGCCCCTGGTCAACCGGCGCCATGGCGCCCTGGTGCTTTCGGACCGGGCCGGGGTGCACGAGACCCTCGGCCCGGCCGCCCTGGTGGTCAACCCCTTCGACGTGGGGGCGACGGCCAAGGCCATGGCGCGTGCGCTGGACATGGATCCCGGTGATCGCAGGGTCCACGCCGAGGGCCTGAACCGGGCCATGTCATCGGTGACGACCGATCGATGGCTCCAGGCCCAGATGGCCGCTTCCGAGGGGTGATTCTCTCAGAACCCGGCGAGCAGGCGGCCGAGCAGGTCCACCGCCCCGACCACGCCCTCGACCACCACGTCGGCCCGCTCGGCCAGTCCCTCGGGTTCCTCCGGGCTGGCCACGGCCACCCGCAGTGTGTGAACCCCCGCCCCGGCCAAAGTGTCAAGGGCCCCGAAGGCTTCCAGGTCGGCGGCATCGTCGCCCATGAACATCACCCGGTCCAGACCAACGGCGGCCTCCATCAGGGCGGTGGCCTTGCTGGTTCGAACCGGCGGGCGCAACTCGACGGCCTGGCGGGCCGGGTGGACCCTTAGACCGGTGGCCGCGGCCACCGACTCCGCCCAACTCTGGGCCTCGGCCTCAACCTGGGGTTGACGGCGGTAGTGGATGGTGACGGAGAACCCTTTGCGTTCCACGTCCACCCCGGCCGGAGCTGATCCGGGGCCGAACTCCGCCTGGTCGGCGACCTGGTCCACCACCGACCCCCAGGGCACAACGGCCGGCGCCAGCACCACCGAGTCCGATCCGCTTGTCACCGTTTCCAGGCCATAGAGTCCAGAGAGGTGCAGGCCCCGTCCGCCCAGATGTCCGAGCAGGAAGGCGGCCGGCCGCCCGGAGATGATCCCCACCCGGCCGACTCTTTGGCCCAGGGCCACCAGCGTCTCCACCGTCCCGGGGTAGGGCGCAGCACCGGACGGGTCGTCGACTATCAGTGCCAGGGTGCCATCGAAGTCGCTGAAGATCCCACTGCTGGCCGGGCCGGCCCAGAAGGGCCCCAGTGGATCGTCCGATCCGAGCACCGGATCAGAGCCCGGATCGGTCAATGGCAGCAGAGGTTGACGACGGAGCGGGGGAAGGGGAGTTGGAGAAGGCTCCCGAGGTTGACGACGGTGACGGGGCGGACGATCCCCCATCGGGATCGTTGACCCGGTCGTTGCCCAGGATCACCACCACGTCGGCGCCTTCGGCTCCGTCAGCCGAATCGGGAAAGTCCTCCAGGGGACCGACGATGTCCGGGCTGAACCCCAGTCCCAGAGCCACTGCCAGGGCCTCGGGCTGGTTGTCGTTGCGGTACTGAACCACTGAAATCGATCGTCGATCATCCGAATCGGCCGTGGTCAACACGGGCTGCGGGTACCCCAACGGGGTCAGCGTATTCGCCCGCCGACTGGCTTCACCGTTGGTGCCCGAGGCGTTGACGACGAGAACCCGCACCTTGACCGGAGGTCGTGCCGGCCGGGTGGGCAGGGTGGTATCGGGGGTGGGGAAGCTGTCCGCCGGGTCCAGGACCGTTGTGGTAGTGGTGGTGGTGGGCGCAGTCACCTGGGCCGAAGGGGTGTCCAGGTTCTGCAGGAGGACCGTTCCCACCACCACCCCGGCGGTCAGAATCAGCACACCGCGCGCCCCGCCGGCGTTTCGGGGGCCCGACTGACGGCCACCCCGTTCGGAGCGGCCGTCGGGATCACTCACCGGCCCGAGGGTACGCGCCTTGGACCTTCGAACCGTGCCCTTCGCCGCTGGGACTGCAGGCGACGAATCCGGTGGACGACCAACGGGTCATAGGCAACCGCGGCGGGAAGGGCAACCACCTGGGCCAAAAGCTCGTAGTAGCGGGTGGCCGAGAGGTCGAGCCGACGGCGAATGGCTTCCTGCTTGGATCCGGGTTCGGTCCACCAGTTCCGCTCGAAATCCAGAATGTCGCGGTCGCGCGCCGACAGAGTCACCGGCGTCAGGTTGATCGCCACCGCTTGAGACTTCAAGGATCCTCGGTTGACCTGGCCCGGTCGGGGGATCGCCACCGTCCGGGCGGGGTTAGCGTTCGCCCAAACCCAGCCGGTGTGGCGCAGTCTGGTAGCGCAGGCGACTTGTAATCGTCAGGTCGTCGGTTCGAATCCGACCACCGGCTCCACGAGGTCTTCTCCACCCCTTTGGCCCTTATCGCGTCCAGCATCCGGTCCGTCCAATGCCTAGCGTCCGTCCCATTCATCGCGTCCGTCCAGGTTGACCGTCGACGTCAGCGGAAGAGGTCCTCCGATGAGGGACGCACCAACTCGGAGCGCACCGAACCCTCACGCAGCCAGCCGGGTGGAACTCCCCGGATAACGGCGGCGCCCACGCCGCTGGCCTTTCCCATGACCATCTCCGCCGCCCCGGCCAACTGATCGGCCACCGCCACCTCGGTGGCCGCCAAGGGGCGACCGTGGCGGTCGGGGGTCCCCCGCAGATCGAGCAGCGGCCCGATCCCGGCACAACCCAGGGCCACGTCGGTGACCCCCCGCCGCCAGGGCCGGCCGAAGGTGTCGGACACGATGACCCCTACCGCGGCGGCGGTCCGGGCCAGCAGGCGATCGCGGATCCGGCGGGCGGAGCGGTCGGCATCGGCAGGATGCAGCACCACCCAACCCTCGGCGACGTTGGACTGGTCCACCCCGGCGTTGGCGCAGACGAACCCGCCAGCGGTCTGGCTGATGACCAGATCTCCCCGGCGGCGCAGGACCCGCACCGACTGGGATTCGACTACCTCGGCCACCGTTGGTCCGTCCGGTTGGACCTTGGCCAGGCGACCCTCGGCTTTGGACACCAGCTTCGAACTGACCACCAGTACGTCCCCGCTGACCACACCCGGGTGGGGCTGGGACGCTTCGTCGATCAGGTCGGCCAGATTGTCCCCTGGGGATATCTCGCCCAGGCCGACGATTGGAATGACCGCCAGGCCCGAGGTCAGCACCACGCAACCACCTCGCCCACCCCGACCATGGGAATGACCGCCAGCCCCGAGGTCAGCACCGCATAACCACCTCGGCGAGGCGGATGGCCGAGGTGATGTCGCTCATGATCGTGGGGGCCACCACCGCCCGCACGCCCTCGTCCTCCACCCGACCGGCCAGGGCGGCATCGGCGGTGTCGAGCACCAATGTCGCGGCCACCGGGGCGTAGAGGCGGGCGACTCCCACGACGGAAACCTCGTGGCCCAGTTCGCGCATGAGGCGGGCGGCCGGGCCCCGCAGAGCGGCGCCGGCCACGATGGGCGACACCGCCACGGTGGCCTCCCGGCGGGCGGCCACTGCCATTTCCATGCCGTCGACGGCCAGGATGGGCGCAATGGAGACCATGGGGTTGGACGGGCAGATGACCACCCGCTCGGCCGTCTCCAACGCCTCGATCACCCCGGGTGCCGGCTGAGCCGTCTCGGCTCCGTCGAAGGAGACCGCCGAGACGGCCACCTGGTGGGCCCGGCGAACGAAATAGTCCTGGAAGTCCACTTCGACGTCGTCGTGGGCCAATCGCAACCGGGTGGTCAGGCGCTCATTGGTGGCCGGCAACACGGTGGAGTTCAGGCCCCAGGCCCGGGCCATCTCCGCCGTCACCTCCGCCAGGGTGGCGCCGGCGCCCAGCCTGCCGGTACGGAACAAGTGGGTGGCCAGGTCGCGATCGCCCAGACGGAACCAACCCAGGTCCGATCCGTAGCGGCCCAGGGCTTCGGCCCCCGACCAGGTCTCCTGCCCCAGGCCCCAGCCCCGTTCCGGGTGGGAGGCGCCGGCCAGGGTGTAAATGACGGTGTCGATGTCGGGTGAGACCCGCAGGCCGTGGATGATCAGATCGTCGCCGGTGTTGACGATGGCCCGCACCGCGGGCCCCCCGGCCACGGCCACCAGGCCCCGGAGCATGCGGGCGCCGCCGACCCCCCCGGCTAGTGCCGTGACCATGAGCGCTTGCCCGCGTGGCCCATTCCATGAGGTTCGGCCAGAAGCGTCGCTGGCAAGGCCGCAGGACGAAGCCTCACCCTTTGCGCGTGTCGAGGACGAGAACGCCGCAGTCAGCGGCGGTTCTGGCCGGGGCAACGCGGCAATGGTTTGTGGTCACGGCACTACTGCACCGTTTCGCAAGTTCGGAGTTACGTCTCGCCGGCTCTCGACGCCGATAGTTGCGTTGCTCCTCGCCCCAGTACGGCGAGGGTATCGAGGCTCCGGTGCGCCTTGCTCTCGACGCCGAGCGCTCGGCGACACGTCAACATGACTTGCGAGACGGAGCATTAGGGCGGCTATCAACGGTGCGGGTGGGTCCCCAGGTTGGCCCCATGGGCCCGGACGTGGTCGTTGACCTCGTAATAGGCGTCGATCGACTCGCCGGCGTCGCCCCAAAACCCGTCGAGGACCTCGTGGCGCATGGTCCCGGCGGCCACGAAGGCGTTGTTCACATCGGTGATCTCCAACTCGCCCCTTCCTGACGGCTTGAGGTCCTTGATCAGTTCGAACACCGTCTGGTCATAGAAGTAGACGCCGATTACGGCAAAGGGGCTGGGGGGTTCGTCCGGCTTTTCCACGATGGCCTCTACCCGGCCGTCGGCCCCGATAAGGGGAACCCCCAGGTGGCGAAGGTGGGCGGGGTCGCCCACCTCGGACAAAAGGATGCGGGCTCCCTGCGGTTGGCGGGTGAAGTTCTCGCACGCCGGCCGCAGCGATCCGCCGAGGATGTTGTCGGCCAGCATCACCACCACCGGTTGCCCGTCGGCGAAAGGCTCGGCCAACCCCAGAGCCTCGGCGATACCCCCGGCCCGTTCCTGGTAGGCGTAGGAAAGCTGGCCCAGGCCGTACCCGTGCCCGCTGCCCAGCAGGCGCAGGAACTCCCCGGCGTGGGTGCCCCCGGTGACCAGCATGACCTCGTTGACCCCGGCGTTGACCAGGGCCTCGATGGCGTAGTTGACCATCGGGCGGTCATAGATGGGCAGGAGGTGTTTGTTGGTGATCCGGGTCAACGGGTACAGCCGGGTGCCCGAACCACCGGCCAGGATCACGCCTCTCACCGGGGCCGACGGTAGCCGGGCAGCCACGACGAGCCGGCTGGAGACTCGGGAGGCTCGTTAGTGTCGGCACGGATGAGCGGGCGGAGCGGGTCGGAGGGTGCAGACGACACGGCTGCTGCCGTCGATGACCTGGCCGACCGGATCGGCGATCTGGAGGAGGCGGTCAGCGAACTGCGCCGGTCGGTCAGCGAATTGGGCCGGCGCCTGGCGTTGGATCTTCCCCAGATGCTGTCCCGTCACCGCCAGGCCATTATCGAGGCGACAACCGGGACGGTTCCTCCGGAACCGAGATCGGTCGCGGGCCAGCCGGAATCAGAGTCTGCGGCCGACGGGTCCCAGTCGCCCCCTGACCCCGCAGCCAACCCGGCCGGCGCCGGCGCCGGAGCACGCGGCGTTGCCACCGACGTCGGCCGGGCGCCGGATGAGTCCTCCGCCGCCGGCCAAGGCGACGGAGAGCCCGCTCGAAGCCGGCGGGTCCGCCGCCTCCGCCGGGGTCCAGACCACTAGTGCACCGTTTCGCAAGTTCCAGTTACGTCTCGCCGGCGCTCGGCGACAGGTCAACATGACTTGCGAAACGGAGCACTAAGGCCGCATCGCCAACGCCCTGCCTTATCGACCGTGCGAATCGCCTTTGATGCCACCCCACTGATCGGACCTCGTACCGGCATTGGTTGGTACACCGCTGAACTGATGGCAGCGGTGGCCGGCCAGGCGCCGGGGGATGAGGTGATTGGCCTTCCCATCACCTGGAGGCGGGCGGGGCTGGCTGAGTTGGGGGACAACCCTCCCGCCAACCTGACCGTCGTCGGGCGGTTCGCTCCGGCCCGGCCGCTGTGGTGGATGTGGAGCCGCGTTCCATGGCCGCCTCTGGAGTGGTTGGTGGGTTGCGACGTCTTTCACGCCACCAACTTCCTGGCTCCCCCAACGTGGCGGGTTCCCACCGTTGTCACCGTCCACGACGTGGGTTTCGCCCGCCATCACACGGGCGTGGACCCCGGAGTGGCTCGAATGGCGGCCTTGTTGCCCAAGGTGCTGGACCGGGCGTCGGCCATCGTGGCCGTGTCCCGCTTCACTGCCGACGAACTCAGTGCGTGGCTGCCCCGGGTCACCGACCGGATCCGGGTCATCCCCGGGGGCCCCCGGCGGCGGCCCAGTGCTCTGACCCACTTGGCAATGGTTGGGGGTCAGGGCACCGGTACAGGAACGGGCCAGGGCAGTCCGGTTCCGCCCGGGGATGAGTTCGCCCTGGTTCTGGGCACCCTGGAACCCCGCAAGAACGTGGCCTTCGCTCTCGATGCCCTGGCCGTCCTGAGGGCCCGGGGGGTCAAACTTCGACTGGTGCTTGCCGGAGGTACCAGCCCGCTGCTCGACGTCGAGGCCCTCATGGCCGAGCGGGACCTGGGTGCAGATGCCGTCATCCGAACCGGATACCTCGCCGACGGCGAGGTGGCGGGGCTTATGGCCGATGCCAGCCTTTTGGTGTTTCCCTCGCTGTACGAGGGGTTCGGAATGCCCCTGGTCGAGGCCATGGCCGCCGGCCTGCCGGTGGTGGCGGCCCGGGCCGGGGCCACTCCCGAGACGGTGGCCGATGCCGCAGCCCTGGTGGAGCCGGGCGACTCCGCCGGGCTGGCTGATGCCATCGAGCAGGTTGCCTTTGACGAAACCTTCAGGGCCGACCTGGTGGCAAGGGGAACCAAGCGAGCTGCCGCCTTCAGCTGGGACCACTCCGCCCGAGCCACCCTGGAGGTGTACCGCCAAGTGGTTTGAGGCCCTTATCCTGGAGGCCCACGCCCGCCAGGACCGGGAGTTCTTGATCAGCCAGCAGATCGTTGACGGGTACCGTCGAATTCCGCCGGCCACACCCGACGAGTGGGGTGATCTGGCCGCAATGGGCGAGGGAGCCTCTGTCGACCTGATGACGCGTCTGGATTCTGAGGAACGCGCCGGCGGATTTGGTCCATGGTGAACCGGGGGGATGTGTGGTGGTACGACGATGCCCGCGTGGGGCGACGGCCCTACCTGATCCTCTGCCGAGATGCAGCGATCCCAGTTCTCAATCAGGTCCTGGCGGTGCCTGCCACTCGGACCCGCCGAGGAATTCCCACCGAAGTCCGCCTGGACGCCGCCGACGGGATGCCTCAGGACTGCGTTCTCAGCCTGGACAACGTCACCGTGATCCGGGTGGCGCTGTGCACCGAGCGAGTCACCCGCCTGGGACCGGAGCGGATGAGCGAGGTGTGCGCGGCGCTGGCCCGGGCCTCTGGCTGCGAACGAGCCCAGGCCCGCCGACCATGGCCGGGCACCATCCCCGCGGGGCGATGGGGGCACCGGTACTGTCGCCGCCGATGCGAGCTCGAATTGCCCTCGCCCTCATGTGCGCGTCCGGACTTCTGGCCGCGGCTGCGATTCCGGCGGCCGGACTGCCTTCCGTTTCCTCGCCCAACGGGCCCATCTTTCACGCCGATGCCCGGACCGGCGCCGCCCAGGTGGCCAGCCCCACCGCGGACCGCTCCGGCGGGGACAAGCCGGACGGCGAGAAAGGGTCAACCGACAGAGGGGATGGGGAGGCCAAGGGGGACGGGGGCGAAAACGGCGGTGCCCCGCCCAACGCGGACAAGCCGGGGGACTCCCCCGGCGATGAACCCGACCAGCCGAAGGTCGTGTTGGAGAAGCCCAACCCAGGGGTCCAGTGGGCCTTCGCCACCTACAGGGTTTATGCCACCCAGTTCGAGCCCACCGTCCCAGGCAGCGTGGAAGTGGCGGTTCCGGACAAGTGCGTGAAGTTCGCCGCCCTCCGGGACCGGGCCACTCTGGCTCTGCTCAAGTGCGGGGCCTCCTATTCCACCAGTCGGGACTACCGCTTGGTGGTCCGGCGGGATGACGGGAAATCAGGAATCGTGCCGGTCAAAGAGGTGGGGCCGTGGAACATCGACGACAACTGGTGGTCGGCCCGACGGGGCGACGAGCCCCGGCGGCTTTTCGCCGATCTCCCAGCCGGCCGCCCGGCGGCCCAGGTGGCGTCGTCGGCTGGCTACAACCGCGTCCCGGACTGCAAGGACCTTGAGGGCAAGCCCACCGGTCAGGCCGGTGGGGCCGACCAGTTCGGTCGTTGCGTTCGCAACCCGGCCGGGATCGATCTCTCGGTGGCCGCGGCCCGGGCGCTGGGCTTTGGTCCCTTGGAGAACGCATGGGTGGACGTGACACTCCTTTGGGAACCGGTGGAAGTGACGGCGGTGAACGTCCGCACCGGACTGGCCCTTACCGCCACCGGTGGGTCCCGGGTCACCGCCGGGCCGGTGACCATGGCCCCCTATGGCGGGGCGCCGAGCCAGCACTGGCGGCTGCATCCGGTCAACGCCGACGAGTACGCCCTGTCCGCCGGCAATTCCGGGCAGGTACTCGTCACCGATGGCGGATCGCTCACCCCCGGTGCACCCCTGGCCCAGCGTCCGCCCGGCGTCAGCGCCTTCGTCCACTGGCGGATGGTTCCCCACACCAACCTCTCACCTGGTGCGGCCAAGGCTGCGGCCGGGGTTGTCAGCCTGATCTCCATGGGCAGCCTGCAGATGGCCGACGCCGGTTCGGGCGGGCCACCGCCCGCCGTCCAGGTTCCGCCGTCGGCCGCCGCCGGTGCCACCTGGAGGCTGACCATCGTGGAGCCGCCGCCCCCGGCCGCCAAGCCGGACGCCGAGCCGACGAAGGGTCAGGCGGCGACACCGCCGGCCGCCGGGCTGTAGGCCCGGGACGACACCATGGCCTGCCCCTGAGGTGTCGGAGTTCGACCCGCAGAATCCAACTCTTAGGATCGTCCGCTTGTCCGCTCGACCACCGGAGCCAGTGCGGGCTAGTCCGCCGGCCGGGCCGAAGGTGGTGCTCGTCACCGAACATCTCCGCCGCTTGGTTCCGGGCGGTATCGGGACATACGTCAAGGGATTGCGCCAGGGTCTTGGCCAACTCGCCGAACCCAGAATCGAGTTATGCGAGTGGCAGAGCCCGCTCCCCTCCCGGCTGGCCACCCGGGCATGGGCCCGGGGCGTGGCCGGCCCCCCACCAAGCGCCGGTTCGGTAATCCATGCGCCCTCGCTGGCAGTCCCTCCCTGTGGACGGCGACCGACCACTGTCATGGTCCACGACCTGGCCTGGCGGCGGGTGCCCGGAGCCTTCACCCCCCGCGGCCGGCGCTGGCACGATCAGGCCCTGGCCCGGGTACTGGCTTCTGAACAGGTGATTCTGGCCCCCTCCGCCGCCACCGCGGACGATCTCATGGCCGCCGGAGCCGCGTCCGAACGGATCGAAGTGATCCCCGAAGGGGCTGATCACCTGGTGGCGCCGGACCCGGCGGCCACCACCCGGCTGCTTTCGGACCTGGGCATCGCAGGCGATTTCGTCCTCAGCGTCAGCACGCTGGAGCCGCGCAAGAACCTCCGCCGCCTGATCGAGGCCTACTTCACCGCCCCGCTCCCAGGGCGGGGCGGGTCCGGGTTCGCCGCCTTGCTGGTGGTGGGCCCCCGAGGCTGGGGGGAGCCTCTGCCTGAGAACGCCGCCACCCGAGGCCACCCCTATCCGGGTGGTGTCACCTTCGCAGGTCGGGTGGAGGACGCAGTTCTCTCGGGGCTCTACGCCCGGGCGCTTGCGCTGGCTTACGTCCCATTGTGGGAGGGCTACGGCCTGCCGGTGATCGAGGCCATGGCCGCCGGGCTGCCGGTGGTGGCCAGCCCGGTTCCCAGCGCCGGCGGGGCCACGTTGGAGGTGGACCCCACCGACGTGGTCTCCATTGCCTCCGGCCTGGCTCGAGCCGTTGCGCCCGGTCCCGAGCGGGACCATCTGGTTGCCGCCGGGCGGACCCGAGCTGCGACCCTGACCTGGGCTGCGGCGGCTGCTGGGCACGTCGAAGTGTGGCGTTCGTTGGCATGAGTACCGGTCGGCACTAGTGCTCCGCTTCGCAAGTCATGTTGACGTGTCGCCGAGCGCTCGGCGTCGAGAGCAGGCCGCACCGGACTCACCCCCCGCCGATGAGGCTGGGGTGGCCGGGTTGCGGGTCAGCTTGGACGTCTCGGCCGTCCCCACCGCCGCCACCGGTGCCGGTCGCTACGTGATCGAACTGGCCCGGGCCCTGGCTGCTCGGCCCGATGTGGCCCTTTCGGTCATGGCTCGGGCCCAGGACCCGGCCCGCTGGGGCCAGATCGGTGTCACCACCATCGCCACCGCCCCGTCGGCGCGGTTGGCCCGGATCCTCTGGGAGCAGACCGGCCTGGCCGAGACTCTGCGCTGGGCCGGAACCGACCTCCACCATGGGCCGCACTACACCATGCCATTGGCTTCGCCCCTCCCGGTGGTTGTGACCATTCACGACCTTTCGCTCATCACCCACCCTCAATGGCATCAACCCACCAAAGTCGCTTATTTCGGGCGGGCCATCCGCTTGGCCGCTGGGCGGGCCAATGCCCTCGTCGCGGTCAGCCAGGCCACCGCCGATCGACTGGTGGATCGGCTCGGGCCTCGGGCCCCGGTCCACGTGATTGCCCATGGCGTGGATCACCAACGCTTTCGTCCCGGGCCGGTGGTCGGCGACGCCGCCGTGTTGGCCGGATTGGGGGTTGGCTTTCCGTACGTCCTGTTCCTGGGCACCATCGAGCCCAGGAAGGACGTCGTGTCGTTGGTGGAGGCGTTCGGCCGCCTGACATCGCCCAGCGGAGGGCGCTCTGCCCATCCGGATCTGCGCCTGGTGCTGGCCGGCTCCCCCGGGTGGGGTACCGAACCGGTGTCGGCCGCAATCGCCGCCAGCCCGGCGGCCTCGCGGATAGTGCGGTTGGGCCGGGTCGATGACGGCCATGTCCCGGCCCTGCTGCGGGGAGCGGCGGCGGTGGCCTACCCGTCCCTGGAGGAGGGGTTCGGGCTACCGGCGCTCGAGGCCCTGGCCTGCGGCGCGGCCCTGGTCACCACGACCGGGTCGGCCATGGAGGAGGTGGCCGGACCTGCCGGGCTGCTGGTGGGTGCCGGAGACGTCAACGCCCTGGCGGAAGCTTTGGAGGCGTCGCTGGCCGGCGGGTCACATGTCGATGACCGCCGGCGTCTGGGTATAGAGGTGGCGGCCGGCTACACCTGGGCGGCCAGCGCCGCCGCTCACGTCGGCGTCTACCGATCAGTGCGATAGGGAGTCCAGCGAAGCGCAGCCGCCTTGGTCGCCATCACCGCCCTGGCCAGCCGCACCCGCCTTGGTTACCGCACCCGCCTTGGTTACCGCACCCGCCTTGGTCCGCCGCACCCGCCTTGGTCCGCCGCACCCCCCTTGGTCCGCCGCACCCCCCTTGGTTACCGCACCCGCCTTGGTTACCGCACCCGCCTTGGATACTTAGTGCCACTAGCGTTGTTGTGCCTCGGTTGCCGACGGAGCGACCGCCGCCCCACCGTCGTCGTTAACTTCCCCGCCGGGAGGAGCCACCCCATGACCACCGCCTCTCGATCCCGGGCCGTTCGGGCGGATGCATCCGGGCCGGGTCGATCTGTTCTTCACCATGGCGCGCAGCCGACGCCACACCAGTCCACCGCCTCCCAGTCCGCCGCCTCCCAGCTGGCTACCTCCCAGCCGGCTACCTCCCAGCAAACCGCTATGCAGCCGCCGACCTTGTCATCGGCGGTTCCGCCATCCGGCGGGCGGCACGAGATTGAGGTTCTCTTCAACGCTGGACGGTGGCGGGAGCAACTGCTGGCCGAGACCGCGGCGGGCCTGTCGGGCCTGGCCAAGGAAGTGCCGGCAACCTGGCTCTATGACGACGTGGGCAGCACCCTGTTCGAGGCCATCACCCGCCTCGACGCCTACTACCCGACCCGCGCCGAGCGGTCGATTCTCGAAGCCCGGGCCCAAGAGGTGGCCAGGCTGAGCGGAGCGGCAACGCTGGTGGAATTGGGGGCGGGGAGCGCAGCCAAGACCCGGGTCCTGCTCGACGGGCTGCGCGCGGTGGGAACCCTGCGCCGTTACGTACCGGTGGACGTGGCCGAGCCAACTTTGCGGGCAGCGGCTGCCTCGGTGGCCTCGGAATACCCCGACGTCAACGTCCACGGAGTGGTCGGCGATTTCCGCCAGCCCGCCCCGGCCCAGGCCGACGATGGCCCCCGGCTGGTGGCATTCCTGGGTGGAACCATCGGGAACCTCACTCCACAGGAGCGAAAAGAGTTCTTCTGCAACCTGGTGGATGCCATGGGGCCGGGAGATTCATTCCTGCTGGGAACCGACCTGGTCAAGGATCCATCCCGGTTGGTGGCTGCCTACGATGATCCCGCCGGGGTCACCGCAGCGTTCAACCGCAACGTGTTGTCCCATCTCAACCGGGAGCTGGGGGCCAATTTCCGTCCCGAGAGGTTCGATCACGTGGCCCGGTTCGACCCGGAGCCTGATTGGGTCCAGATGCTTCTGGTGGCCACCGAGCCGATGAGGGTGTCGGTGCCGGGGCTGGATATCGAAATCGGCCTGTTGGCCGGAGAGCCGATCCAGACTGAGATCAGCACCAAGTTCCGCCGGGCGGGGGTGACAGCGGAGATGGCGGCGGCCGGGATGAGCCCCGGGGCATGGTGGACCGATCCGGCCGGCGACTACGCCCTTTCGCTCTGGCACCGATGACAGCCCCGTCGGGGTTGTCGACCTCGGTACCCACGGCTTCACGACCGGGCGCCGCTTCGGCGGCCACCGATCTTCAGGTTGCCACCGACCATCAGGTTCCCACCGACGTTCAGGTTCTCACCGACAAAGAGGACGCAAAGCCGGCGGACACCCAGGCCGAGGCCTACATGGCGGTCCGGCATCTGACTGAAGCCTTGGCTGCCCCGCTGTCGGCTGAGGATCAGACGGTGCAGACGATGGCCGATGTCAGTCCGACCAAATGGCACCGGGCCCACGTCACCTGGTTCTTCGAGACCTTCCTGCTTGGCCCGAACGTCGCCTCCTACCGGCCCTATCACCCAAGCTTTGCCTACCTCTTCAACTCCTATTACGAGGCAGCGGGGCCGCGCCACAGCAGGGCCGAAAGGGGTTTGATCACCCGACCGGGCATCGAGGAGGTGGCCGCCTACCGGCGTTCGGTCGACAGGGCGGTGGCCGACTGGTTGGCACAAGGGGGGGCTGACCCAAACCGGGACCCGGCGCTGGCCAACCTGGTGGCGTTGGGTCTGCAACACGAGCAGCAGCATCAGGAACTATTGGTCATGGACATCACCCACGTCCTGTCGTGCCACCCTGACCGACCCACCTACGGCCGCCTTCCGTGGTGGCCAACCAGGTCGATGTCGTCGGGATCCCAACTCTGCGGCCTGGGTGCAGGCCCGGCGCGATCGGGCCCGGGTCGCGGGCGCCAAGTCTCGGAGTCGGCCCGGTGGACGACCACCCGGTCCGGGTTGATCGACACCGGTCATGGGGGGGTCGGGTTCGCATTCGACAACGAGCACCCCCGCCACGCCCAGTGGATGAACCCCTTCGGGGTCGGCCTCGACCTGGTGACCAACGGGCAGTGGTGGGAGTTCATGGCCAGCGGCGGTTACCAGCGGCCGGAACTGTGGATGTCCGACGGGTGGCACACGGCCAAAGCGCACGGTTGGGACGCCCCTGGCTACTGGCAGGCCGAAGGTGACGGGTGGTTGGGCTATGGCCCGGGCGGGGTTGAACCGGTGGATTCGGCGGCGCCGGTCACCCACGTCAGTTGGTACGAGGCCGACGCCTTCGCCCGGTGGGCCGGCGCCCGGTTGCCCACCGAGGCCGAATGGGAGTCCTCAGCCCCCGAACCGGGCCGGCCGGGGACCCACCACGGGTCCGGCTGGTACGACCAGGTCTGGCAGTGGACGGGAAGTCCCTACATCGCCTACCCAGGCTTCGCCCCGGCACCCGGCGCGGTGGGCGAGTACAACGGGAAGTTCATGGTCAATCGGTTCGTCCTCCGGGGAAGTTCCCGGGCCACCCCGCCCGGCCACGCCCGACGCACCTACCGGAATTTCTATCCCCCATCGGCCCGGTGGGCTTTCACCGGGCTGCGCTTGGCCCGCGACGCCGGCTGAGCCCATTGGGCGCGTCCAGCCTCCGAGGCCCAGTCCCCCCGAGGCCCAGTCCCCCCGAGGCCCCCCAGACCGTCCCTACTGGCCGCAGGCGTTGACCGCCCCGAGCCCGGTGTCCGGGTTCAGGCTTCTTCGGGGCTCGGGCCCTCCGCCAGGCTGCTCGGATCGGATGGAACGTCCACGCCGTACTGACGCAGTATGTCCATGGGAACCCGTTCCAGCACACGCTCATGGGTGGAGGCCAGCACGACCGGTGCGGCCGCCCCGTCGAAGTGGGCGCGCAGCCAGTTGTTGGCGGTCACGCACCAGCGGTCTCCCGGAACAAGGCCGGGGAAGCGGAACCGGGGCATCGGGGTGGAGAGGTCGTTGCCGATGCTGCGCTGGTGGGCCAGAAACTCAGCGGTGACCACCGCGCAGATGGTGTGGCTGCCCAGGTCCTCGGGGCCGGTGCTGCAGCAGCCGTCACGAAAGAAGCCGGTCATGGGGTCCGTCCCACAGGATTCCAGCGGGGCTCCCAGCACATTGCGATCGGCCACCCCCGCAGTATTCCCGCCCACCTGCCCCGGAGGCCAGCGGGACAGCCTCAACGCGCCCATGGCGCAGATCGAGGGGTCAAAGCCCCGGTAGAGTTCACCCGGCGCGAGGCCACGAGCCCGATGTTCATCTCCGGCCCCTACGCTCGCCCGTCCCCTAATCGTCAGGCTTGGTGATGCTGCGCGTCCACGAATTACGAATCGAGATCGGCGCCCGGCGTCTGGTGGACGACGCTTCATTCACGCTGGCCGCGGGGGAGAAGGTGGCCCTGGTGGGGCCCAACGGGGCGGGCAAGACCACTCTGCTGCGAACCCTGGCCGGCGAGCACCCGGCTGCGGCCGGACGGGTGGAAAGGCCGGCGTCGGTGGGTTGGCTGGCTCAGGAAACCGCGCCGGCCCCGGGGACGGCCGGCCGCCTGGTCTTCGACCATCTGGTGGCCGCCAGCCCATTGTCGGCTCAACGAACTGAACTGGACGAGGCAGCGGCGGCCATGGCCGATTCACATCTGCCCGCCGACGCCATTGCTGCGGCGGTGGAGCGCTACGGCGAGTTGGAGTCGGCCTTTTCGGCTGAAGGCGGCTACAACCTGGATTCGACCGCCGAGCGTATTGCCGCCGGCCTGGGCCTGGACACCGATGCTCTGCTGGCCGAGGTCGGTTCCTTGTCGGGAGGCCAGCGCCGCCGCCTGGAGTTGGCCCGGCTTCTGTTGGCCGGCGGGGACCTGTTGGTGCTGGACGAGCCCACCAACCACCTCGATGCCGAGGCCAAGGCTTTTGTCATGGGGCTACTGAGGTCCACTTCGTCGGCGGTGCTTGTGGTCAGCCACGACATCGAGTTGATGAACGACGCCATCGACCGGGTTCTGTCGCTGGAGGCCGGGCGCCTGACCGCCTACCGGGGCACCTACGCCCAGTTCCTGCGCAAGCGGGCCGAGCGCACCGAAGCCGAGGCCCGGGTGGCCGCCAATGCCGCCACCGAGATTGCCCGCCTCGAGCGCACCGCCGACCGCTTCCGCCAGGGCAATGCCACCTCGGCCCGCCGGCGCCGGGCTCTGGAGGGTCGCATCGAGCGCATCAACCGTCAGCAGGCCGATGCCCCGCCCCCGCCCAAACGCACCCCACCAAGGATTCGTTTTCCCGACCCGGCCCGCTCCGGCGACGTGGTACTTCGGGTGGACCGGCTGAACAAGCGACTGGGAGCCCACCCGGTGCTTTCGGGGGTCGGCTTCACGGTCAGCCGGGGGGAGCGACTCCTTGTGGTGGGACCCAATGGGGCCGGTAAGACTACCCTGCTGCGTTGCCTGGCCGGGGTGTACACCGCCGACTCCGGGTCCCTCCGTTTGGGGGCGAACGTGGCCATTGGGTACTACGCCCAGGAACACGATGACATTCCCGCCGGAGCCAGCGTCTTTTCTCTGATGCAGCGGGCCGCGGCGGCCGAGGCGACCACGTCGGGGCTGCGGGCCATCCTCGGCCACTTCGGCCTCACTGGGGACGTGGCCGACCAGGAGGCGTCAACCTTGTCGGGCGGGGAAAAGACCAAACTGTCCCTGGCCCGCCTGGTGGCGGGAAGGGCCAACCTGCTTTTGCTCGACGAGCCCACCAACAACCTGGACCCCGCCTCCCGGGAGGCCGTCCTGGGGGCACTGACCCACTATCGAGGCACGGTGGTCCTGGTCAGCCACGATGCCGACTTCGTCAACGAGTTGGCCCCCAGCCAGGCGGTGGCCCTGCCCTCGGGCAAGGTCCTTCCCTTCGACGAACGAATGATCGAACTGGTTACCCGGACCGAACCCGACCTCACCCAGGGCCGTAGCGCCTGAACAGCCAGGACCATTAGCTGGCCGGGCCTCCGGCCGGCCGACGGGATGCACCCGTTGGCACCACCCTCAAGCCCGTCCCCACGAGGCCCGGATGATCGGAACCCTCGTCGATCCCGGGGTTGGTGTCGACCACGACTACACGCCGGCCGGGACGAGGCGTGAACCTCAACCGGTCAGGCCGGCGCCTCGACGACGAACGAGAGGGCGTCGGCCGCATCGGCCATCCGAGGGTCGTAGGTGACCACGGCCCGCAGATCGGCACCGATCAGACGGGCCGACGCCAGGTGGATGGCATCGAGGGACCGCAACATCGACCCGGGCGCCAGCGTGGCCGCCTCGTCGAGCAGGGTGCGGTCGATGTTGACTTGGTCCACGCGAGCGAGTAGCCGCCTGGCCTGGGCGACGGCCGCCGACCCGCCGGCGGCCACGGCTCGCACCACCTCAACCCGGGCGAGGGCGCTCGTCACCCGCCCGTCGGTGCGACGCCGACGGAGAAAGCCGAGCAGTGCGCCCGACTCCGGCTCCATCTTGACCAGCTTCACGAGCGCGGAGGAGTCCAGGTACAACCTCACCGTTCGTTGGCCCGCATCTCCGCCAGTACCGCGGATGCGTCAACGTCGTACTCGCCCGGCGCTTCGTCGGTCACGTCGGTGCCGTCCGCGGCCGGTGTGACCCTGCCACTTGCGACCATGCCGGCCCAGGCGTCGGAACTGATCGGGACGATCCGCGCCACCGGGCGCCCCCGGTCCGTGACCTCCAGGCTCTCGCCGCGTGCGACGCGATCCAGGTAGCGACTGGCGTGTTGACGGAGCTCTCGCACCCCGATTCGATCCATATGCTACAAAGTAGCACCAGGGTTCAAAGGGAGGCGGCCTTTGGTCGTTATCCGGCCGCGGTCGCCGGGGACCTGATGGGACTCCCCTGAAGCGGTGCCCTGACCATGAACGCTTGCCCGCGTGGCTCGGGCAACGTCGCTCTCCGATCGTGGCGTGATGTCCTCGGCGGTGCCCTGACCATTGCCCGCGTGGCGCGGAGCCACGCGGCAATGGCCAGGACACCAGCCCCGGGAAGGTTCGTGAGAACGGGCTGAGCAGTCGGCCGTCTCCTCCTCGTCCTCCAGGTCGGCCGTCGGCACGCAGGGACTGACATGCTGAACGCGTGCAGCCCGTGCTTACAGAGGCAGCCCGCCCCAACGCCGAGTGGTGCGACCTGATCTGTCGGACCCACGGCATCGAGACCCGGGTCGATGCTGATGCCTGGGTCTCGTTGCGCCGGTCCCCGCCGCTTTATCCGGACATGGTCATGCTTCGCGAGGGTCCGCGAGGCACCGACGCCCTGCGGCGGGTGGACCGTTCGCCGGGCTGCTCGGTCAAAGACAGCTTCGCGTGCCTTGACCTGACGTCCGAGGGCTTCCGCCCGCTCTTCGACGCGGAGTGGATCCTCCGCCCGCCAGCGTCACCCGCGACCGGAAGCGACTTCGTCTGGAGCGCGGCACGCACGCCGGATGCGCTCCGGACTTGGGGCGCTGCGCACGGCGGCGGTGACGTCTTTCTTCCCCCGCTCCTCGAAGAACCTGCGGTGGCGATCCTTGTGGCCCGCGACGCCTCAGCCACCATCGTCGCCGGCGTCATCGGTCATCGTTGCGATGCCGTCGTCGGCCTCTCCAATCTGTTCAGTGCGGTCCCTGATCCGGACCGCGTGTGGGCGGACGCCGTCGCAGCGATCTCGGCGTGGGCGCCCGGGCGGCGCCTGGTCGGGTACGAGAGGGGAGCGAGCCTGGCGGCAGCGCACCGCGCAGGTTTCGCCAGCATCGGCGCGGTGCGCGTGTGGATCCGTGACAGCCCCTGATGTTGTCGGGGTGGTGGACGACCCCGAACACGGTCCGCCTCGACGAGCCCGTGGTGATCTGCGCCGTTCTCGACGGCGACCTTCGACGCTGCTGATCCCCGAGCCGGACAAGGTCGCGGCGCGCCGGCCGCAGCACGCACAGACCGCTAAGGCGACGTCGTCGTCGAGGGTCACGCCGCGCTTCGGCAACCCGCGTTCGGCACCGCCTGTGTGAAGGAGAACTTTGACCATGTGTGGCAAAGCGGTGGTCATTCGATTCCGCGTGTCGGGAGCGGTCGAGCTATGCATGCGACGGTGAGCCTGAGGGTCCTCCACCGTGGAGGGGATGCTCAGCTGAGATCGGCCAGCGTCTGGAAGTCCGGTCCAGAGAACGGGACGTAGCGGGCGGGCCACGGAGCATGAAGACGGCAAAGCAATCGCATGTGGGTGGCGACGGACTCGTCGTTGACATGCTCCACCGCGACGACGGGATTGGCCCCGTTGAGCTCCTGGAGCTCGTGTACGTGATCGACGAGATAGTCGGGGATCCAGCCGATCTGCCGACGGTCGCTGATCCGAAGCAGTACGGCGCGGGGGTTGTGCTCGTTCTGGGCGTCGTCCGCGAGTGTCAGAAGATCGCCCGGTCGCAGCGCGGCGACGGCGTCAGCAGCTCCGGGCACATGGCGGATGCCTCGGGCGAAGAAGAGGACGCAGCTCTCGCCGTCAGGCGTGCGCTCGGGTCCGGCGAAGACCTCGATCCGATCCGTGGCGCGTCGTCCGCCAGTGCGGGCCAGAACCTCGAAGGGGTCGGCGTCGCCACTGAGATCGACGCGGGATGCCAACAGGTCGTAGTCGGGTCGGGACCGGGGCATGACACGATTGGCGAAAACTGGGAACAACCGATCGTTGTCGTAGCGCTCGTGGAGGTTGATGAGCCCCGGGAGCGGCTCGAAACCCTGGAGCCGCTCGGCCAATTTCAGATAGGCGAACGAGTAATGCTCGCCGTCGGGCCCTTTCCGGCGAATGAGGCGGCCAATCGGGTGGATCGAGCCGACCGGATCGCGCCACGAGACGAACAGACTGCGTTCCTGGCGGTCTCCGGCGTCGTTCATTCCACCATCGTACGGAGAGCGTGAGACAACGCTTCGCGATTCACGAGGTACAGGGAACTGGCGAACTCCTTAGCGAGTGTGCTCATCCGGTCCTCGGGCAAGTCGTCCATGAGCTCGTCCAGATCAGGACCGTCAGCCAGAGCGCCCGCCCAGTGTCGCCGGACATGCTCGGCGGTAAGACCCAGGGCCAACACGATGGCGGCGATGGGTGAGGGCCGGGCCTCGAACTTGGTCCGAGCGCCGGCTGCGTACCCGGCGGCAGTCCGGTTCCCGCGGCCAGCCAGACGTTCGAGGCGCTCGTCGTCGCTGATCTGGAACCCGAGGCAGGATGCGTGATCGAAGCTCGGCGACAGGCGCTGGCCGGCCGGGCCTCGGATCGTGGCCCAGTTGTCCTGATGCCGATCGGTGTTGCCCACGAGCGCGTCGAGAGCGAGGTAGCCGACAAACCAATCGAAAGCGGTCGGGAGTCTGGTGGAAGGTTCGGGCGGCCCCACGCCCGCGAGTGCCCGGGCAACGGCTTCGACCGTGTAGCCGCTCCGGTCGTGAGGCTCGCTGGCGCGGACGCCGATCTCGTCGAGGAGCTCGTTGCCGTGAACCAGCGTCTCCATCCTGTCGTCCGAGACCTTTCGGCTGATGACGCCGAACCGCTCGGCACGGGTCGCCAACTCGACCGTGGCGACCGGCACACCGAGTCTCTGGCCGAGCCGACGAGCGACCACCTCTGCCCAGTCGTCGCCCTTCCGGAACGATCCGTGACGAGCGTCGTGGTGCATCGTCGACTCCTTCCACAGCCACAGCTCTCCGATCGGGCTTCGGAGCCATTGCTTCGGCTTGGTCCCCAGATACTCCTCGTCGGCCGGCTCCCAGGCGGTGACGTCGACGGATGTCACGTGGTCAGGTCGATGTCGTCGGCGGTCAGGCCGGCGGCGGCGCTGCGCTCGAAGTCGAACAGCTCGGTGGTGGTCACCTGAGGGAGCAGTCGGAGCGAGCGTCGAAGTCGGGGCGCTCGTCGACCCGGCGCAGGATGTCGATGAGCTTCATTCAGAACAGGCGGGCGACAAGGTCAGCCAGGCCCGCCATCTGTACTGGCTCCCAGGCATAACCTCGCAGCAGTCGGAACTCGCGACGGGACACCTGGTCCATCAGCATTGCGGTGCTCGCGGTACCTGCTTCATCTCATCAATCCCTCGGGTCCGGCGTCACCGGTGGTTCAGCGTGAAGCACCCACATGCTGCAGCGCACGCCCGGATAGTTCACAGACTTGCTCAACGTCGCGCCGTGCCCACCAACCCCGAGTCTCTGCTCTGAAATAGCCTCTGACCTGCACTTATACCGGAGCCCGAGGTCGGAATCGAACCGACGACCTGCTCATTACGAGTGAGCTGCTCTGCCGACTGAGCTACCCGGGCGGGGCGGCCGAGTATGGCACGGTCACCTCCGGCTCGGCCCAGGCGCCCAAGGGCGGAAGCTGGAGCAAAAGGGCGGCCAGCAGCAACGATTCGATCGGGTTGCGGCCCAGGGCGGCGGTGGCCTGGTTGATCAACACCACCGATCGGGCCATTGCCGCCATGGCCGTTAGGCCACCTGGGGTTTTCGAGACGGTCGCCTCGGTCAGCGCGTCTCGGTACTCCCTGGCCAGGATGTCCAGGCCGGCGGCCAGGCCCTCGACCCGCCGGCGCCTGGCCTGGCGCCGGCGCTCATCGACGGCTTGGCGACCCAACTCCTTCTCGCCTGGTCCGGCCCTCGAACCCCCGGACAGGTCAGATTCCGCCCCTGCCGCCGGAGCCGGGGGCTGCTCCTCGCTTGCCTGGCCGATGAACTCGACGATCTCCTCTACCGCCTGGCTGACCGTCCGGCCGGTGCCATCGAGTTTCCGGGGGATCTGACGCCAGAAGTTCACCACGGCCGGGTCCCAACCCGAGTCATGCGATGCCCGATCCAGGCGGGGCGAGGCAAAGTCGATGCGCGAACAACGCGAAGCCACCGTCACAAGGTAGGCGGGAACATGGTCGGCCAGGATGATGAACACCGTGGTGGCCGGAGGCTCCTCGATGGTCTTGAGCAGGGCCGGGGCCACCGCCCCGGCCAGGTGCAGATCGACGAGGATCAGTACGGTCCGATCGGCCTCGTGGGGTGAGCGCATGGCCACGCGCCCCACCTCGCGGCCCTGATCCATGGTCAGCGCCGCTCCGACCCGCTCGAACAGGTTGACGTCCGGGTGAGTTGCTTCCAGCGCCCGCCGGCAGTCGGTGCAGGTTCCGCACCCTCCTCGGCGACAGACCAGGGCGGCGGCCAGGGCCAGGGCCCCGGCCCGCTTGGGGGCATCGGCGGGACCGACCAGCAGGTAGGCATGGACGGGGTCGGCAGCGGCCGCGACCAGATGTCGGCGGGGCCGCTCCTGGTCCACGTTGGCCTCGACGACCGGAACGGCATTCATCGGGGGTCGAGGGTGGTCCACGCCTGCCACACCCGGCTGGCAACTTCGGCTATCGACGCGTCACCGTCGACCACCCGCCATCGGCCGGGGTCTGCTGCGGCCAAAGCCCGGTAGCCGTGAGCCACCCGGGAGTGGAACTCCCGGCCAGCCGCCTCGATCCGGTCGGGATGGGGGCCCGCCCGTTGGTCGGCCACTGTCGCCGGCACCTCGAGCAGGATCACGAGGTCCGGGTCCACGCCCCCCGCCGCCCAACGGCTCACCGCCTCCAGCCAGGCCACCTCCAGGCCCCGGCCGAAGCCCTGGTAGGCCACCGTGGAAGCGGTGTAGCGATCACTGACCACGTGGCGCCCGGCGGCCAGCGCCGGGCCGATCACCCGAGCCACATGCTGGGCCCGAGCGGCCATCATCATCAGGGCCTCCGCCCGGTCGTCGACCCGTTCGGCCTCCCCCTCCGGACTGGTTGTGCCAGCAGGAGCCAGCATGGCCGCCCGGATGGTCTCACCCAACGCCGTCCCCCCCGGCTCCCGGGTCAGAACCGCGCCCAAACGGTCGGCCAGGATCCGGGCCTGGGTGGACTTGCCACACCCTTCGCCGCCCTCGAGGACCACGAAGCGCCCGACCGCCTCCCGCTCGCTGCCAGGTGCACTCGACTCGAGAGAGGCCCTGGC
This sequence comes from Acidimicrobiales bacterium, assembly GCA_052390275.1. Taxonomy (GTDB): domain Bacteria; phylum Actinomycetota; class Acidimicrobiia; order Acidimicrobiales; family AC-14; genus JBQTHD01. The sequence continues at coordinate 91,082 of JBQTHD010000010.1, forward strand.
CAAGCTCGGGCCGGTCACCTGGAGGAGCCGGCCACGGGTGCCCACAGGTTGCGCATGGCGCCGACTCCGGCGAGCAGGATCACCGCCGAACCCAGCCACAGGGTCACCCGGACCCCGGGGGCGGGCGTCACCCCGTCCAGAATGCTCGCGAGTAGCGGGGCCAGCGACAACGAGATCAACAGGCACAGACGCGACAGGGTGTACAGGGTGGCGAAGGTCCGACCCCGAAGGTTGTTATCCACCGACTGGCCCAGGATGGTGAAGCCCAACACGTAGACGGCTCCGGCACAGATGCCCATCCCGGCGATGAACGTCATGGTTACCGCCAGTGTGGAGGTGGAGACGGCGGCCAGCATGCAGGCTCCCGCCCCCAGGACGGCCAGGGGGAACATCCGCCGTTGGTCCAGGCGGTTCTGAAGAGCGGAAAGGGCGACTACACCAACGGCGAGGCCCGAGCCCAAAGCGGTGAGCAGCAGACCGAAGCCGGGTGGGCCGGCCTTGAGCACCTCGGTGGAATAGGTGGGCCCCAGCGGAGCGATCATGCCCCCGCCAATCAGACCGGTTCCTAGCCCGAGGATCACCGCACGCACCACCTTGTTGGAACCGACGAAGCGCCAGCCCTCCCGAATCTCGGCCAGGGCTCCCTGGCCCTTGCCCCGGGGCGTGTCCGGCCGGGTGTCGGGCAGTGCGAGGGTGGAGATGAGCACCGCGGAGGCGAAGAAGGTGAGCACGTCGCCGTAGATGGCCAGGGTCTCCTGGTTGAGGCGAAGGGACTCGAACATCCCCTGGTCGGCCAACCACTGCGACACCTTGGTCAACGACGCGAACAATGCCGATCCGATGGGGAAAGTCCCGTAGGCGGCGACAAGGGAGAGAGAGTTGGCCCGGGTCAACTGCGAGTCATCGACGAGGTTGGGAACCGACGCCTCCTTGGCCGGCGACCACAACAGCGTCAGGACCTCGAGTGCCAGAGAGGCGACGAACAGCCCCTGCACGGTGTCCACCGTCGGCAGAGACAACAGGACCAGGCCGCGGCCGATGTCGCAGGCGACCATGACCCGCTTGCGGTTCCATCGGTCGACCAGCACTCCGCCGACGGAGGCCAGAAAGAACCCCGGGATCATGCGGGCGCTCATGACCAGGGCGATGGCCGCCTCCGGCGAGGTTCCACCCACCCGGGCTGTAACCGACAGAACGGCTACCAGGCCGATCCAGTCTCCGAGCGATGACACCACCTGGGCCAACCACAGCCGAAGGAACGATGGCGACCCGGCCAGGCTCAGGGTCATGGCCGCTGCACTCTCAGGTTGGACGTGGTCGGCCGGCCCCCGGTCCGCCCGCCTTTCGCACGATCCTGGTCCCCGCCGTCGGTGCTCCGTCGGCGTTGGTGCCACCGGACTTACGCACAGTCCTGGTCCCGGTCGACTTGGTCCCGGCCGACTTGGTCCCGGCCGACTTCGCTCCGGTTGGCTTGCGCACGGCTTTGGCCGGCGCCTTGGCTCCGGCGGCCTTGGTGGCGGTTCGACCCCCGGACGAACGGCTGGCGGTGCGCTTGGGCGCGGGTCCACGCTCACGCCGGATGGCCAGGAGTTCCGCAGCCCGCTCCGGGGTGACCGAGGCCGGGTCGTCGCCCGAGCGCAGGGATGCGTTGGTGGTGCCGTCGGTCACGTAGGGCCCGAACCGTCCCTCCTTGAGCAGGATCGGAGCTTCGGTCACCGGGTCCGGGCCGAGGTCACGCAGCGGCGGAGCCGCCGCCGCCCGGCCCCGGGTGCGGGGTTGGGCCAGCAGTTCCAAGGCGGCGGCAAGGGTGACGGTGAACAGGTCGTCTTCGCTGGCCAGACTGCGGCTGTCGGTTCCCTTCTTTACGTATGGCCCGTACCGGCCCAGTAGGGCGGATATCTCCACGCCGTCGACGGGGTCGACCCCAAGAAGCCGGGGCAGCGACAAAAGGGCCAGAGCGTCCTCGAGGGTCACCGTCTCGACCGACATGGACTTGAGCAGCGAGGCGGTGGCCGGCTTCTCTTTGGGAGTGCGGTCCTTGGTGCTGCGTGCGGACTTGGTCACCGGTTCGGTGCGATCGGCCGGTTCGGCACCAGCGGTGGGTTCGGTGCGAGCCGCCGGTCGAGCCAGCCTGGTGGTGGCCGAGGCGGAATCGGAAGGTTCTCGCGGTCCTCCGACCAGCACGGGTTCAGAAGCGCCATCAGCCGATCCGTCGGATGGCTGGGCAGGCGTCGGGTCCGAGTCGTTCTGGGCACCATTGGTAGAGGTGGGTGCCTCATCGGTGCCAGTTCCGCCCCGCTGTACGTAGGGCCCGAAGCGCCCTACCCGGACCACCACTTCCAACCCGGTGGCCGGGTCGGTGCCCAGGAGGCGGTCGCCGCTGGGGGCGGCCAGCAACTCCTCGGCCTTGGGGACGGTCAGTTCGTCGGGGGCCAGGTCCGGGGGGATGGCGGCGGTGTCAGCTCCTCGGCTCACGTAGGGCCCGTAACGGCCGACCCGGACCACCACTTCGATCCCGTCGGAATCGAGGCCCAGGGTGATGGAGTTGACCGACCGGGCGTCGATGTCCTCCAGGCGCTCGGAAACCATGGCTCGAAGCCCCGGCGTTCCGTTTCCGAAGTAGAACCGGCCAAGCCAGGGAGCCGACTCCTTGTCCCCGCCGGCGATGCCGTCGAGGTCGTCCTCCATCCGGGCGGTGAAGGCGTAGTCGACCAGGTCGGAGAAGTGCTGCTCCAGAAGACCCACAACGGCGAAGGCGGTGAAGGTGGGGATCAGAGCCGAACCCCGCTTCCACACATATCCCCGGTCCAAGATGGTGGCGATGATGGAGGCGTAGGTGGACGGCCGTCCCACGCCCATGTCCTCCAGGGCCTTGACCAGGGAGGCCTCGGTGAACCGGGCCGGGGGGGAGGTGGCGTGGTCCTTGGCCTCCAGGCTTGTCAGCCCCAGAGGGTCGCCGACAGCCAGGGCGGGCAGGCGAACTTCGGCGTCTTCCAACTCCGCGGTGGGGTCGTCGGAGCCTTCCACGTAGGCCCGGAGGAACCCGGGGAAGTGGATCACCCGCCCGCTGGCGGCGAAAACCGCCATCTCGCCGGTGGTGGAGGTGGCTTCGATCTTGACGGCCACGCTGGAACCAGACACGTCGACCATCTGGGAGGCGACTGTGCGCTTCCAGATCAGTTCGTACAGCGCCCGCTCGTCGGCCCCCAACTCTGAGCGCACCTGGTCGGGGGTCCTGAAGGTCTCCCCTGCCGGCCGGATGGCCTCGTGGGCCTCTTGGGCGTTGCGGACCTTGGTGGCGTAGGTGCGGGGATTCTTCGGGACGTACTCGGGCCCGTAAAGGGCGGCGGCCTGGGCCCGGGCGGCGGCGGTGGCGGTGGCCGAGAGCGAGGTTGAGTCGGTGCGCATGTAGGTGATGAAACCGTTTTCGTACAGTCTCTGGGCTACCGACATGGTGCGGGCGCTCGGGAAGCGCAACTTCCTTCCGGCCTCCTGCTGGAGGGTGGAGGTCATGAACGGCGCGTAGGGCGTCCGCCTGTAGGGCTTCTCCTCGACCGCGATCACCCGGGGAATCGACGATCTCAGTCGATCGGCCAGTTGGCGGGCCGCATCCAGATCCAGATGGACAAGGGGAGCTTTACCCAGCGGGGCCACCAGGTTGCCGGAAGGATCGAAGTCCCGGCCCGTGGCCACCCGGCGCGAATCGATGGCAACCAGGGTGGCAGGAAAGTCCTCATGTCCTTTGGAATCGGGCCCATCGCCATCGCGCCCTTGGGAATCGCCCCCATTGCCACTGGAGCCTTGGGCATTCGTCCCCTTGGTGAGAGTGGCTTCCAGGCCGGCGTAGTTGGCCGAACCGAAGCGCATCCGGGCCCGCTCCCGCTCGACGACCACCCGGGTGGCCACGCTCTGCACCCGGCCGGCCGACAGCCGGGGCAGGATCTTGCGCCAAAGAACGGGGGAGACCTCGTAGCCGTAGAGCCGGTCCAGGATGCGGCGGGCCTCCTGGGCGTCGACGAGGCGCCGATCCAACTCCCGGGTGTCGTCCAGCGCCCGCCGAATGGCCGAGGCCGTGATCTCGTGGAAGACCATGCGCCGCACCGGAACCCCCCGAGGGGGCCGCAGGACCTCGAGCAGGTGCCAGGCGATCGACTCCCCTTCGCGGTCCTCATCGGTGGCCAGCAGCAACTCGCTGGCCTGACTGACCGCCTTGCGCAGCCGGGCGACCACGTCCTTCTTCTCCCGGCTGATCACGTACAGCGGCTTGAAGCCATCGTCGACGTTTACGCCGAGCCGGGCCCAGGGCGCGGCCTTGTAGGCGGCGGGAACGTCGGCGGCCCCTTTGGGCAGGTCCCGCACGTGTCCGACCGAGGATTCGACTAGGTAGTCCGACCCCAGGAACCGGGAAATGGTCCTGGCTTTGGCGGGCGACTCGACGATCACCAGCGCTCGGCCCCCCGCCCCGCCTGCCCTTTTCGCCGGTCGAGACCGGCCGGCCGGCGCGTCCTCAGGCGGCACGGTGGCTTGGGGTCCGGCATCAGTATCGGGCATGGCGCTTGCAGCATTCCCCAGTCCCGTGGGTCGTTGTCAAGGGGAGCACGGTTCGTGGTCCCCGGCGCTGGCCCGAACCATGGTCGGGGCCCCGGGGCGGCGGACTCGGAGACGGCGGGTTGTTCGCCTAGGTTCGCCCGCCATGGACCTGGGATCTTTGCTGGGACGAGACCTGACCGGGCTGCTGGAAGCGGCCGGGACCATCGGCCTCGTGGCCATCATCTTCGCTGAGTCGGGGATCCTGGCCGGCTTCTTCCTGCCGGGGGACTCGTTGTTGTTCACCGCCGGCCTGCTGGCCTCTCAGGGCAAGTTGTCGTTGCCTGTGATTCTGGTGGGCTGCTTCCTGGCGGCGGTGGCCGGTGACCAGGTTGGTTACGTGTTCGGGCGACGGGTGGGCCCAGCGCTGTTCCGCCGACCCAGTTCCCGGCTGTTCAGCCAGCGCAACCTGACGCGGGCGCAGGCCTACTTCGAGGACCACGGCCCCAAAACGGTGGTGCTGGCGCGCTTCCTGCCCGTGATCCGCACCTTCACCCCGGTGGTGGCCGGCGTGGCGGGCATGGAGTACCGCCAGTTCGTGATCTACAACGTGGCCGGCGGCTTTGCCTGGGCCGTGGGGCTCATCAGCCTGGGGTACATCCTGGGCGAGGTCGTTCCCGAGATCGAGAAGTACCTGATTCCGGCCGTCCTGGTAATCGCCGCCGTGTCCTTCGTGCCGGTCATCAAGGAGTTGGCCAGCCTCCGGCGGGAGGCCAAAGCCGCCGGAGGCCAGGCTGCGGGCGAATAATCGGGCCTAGCGGACCCAACGGGAGCAGAGCCCGGGACGCAGAGCCCGGGACGCAGAGCCCGCGATGCCGAGGTCAGCAACAACGCTCAGGCCATTGCCGCCGAACTGCGCTTGGAGAAGGCGATGGCGCCGCCGAGGATGACCAGGGCGATGGCGGCGATGGCCAGGCTGGCCGGCCGGTTGTCGGCCAGGTTGATGATGGCCGGCAGCAGCAGCAACGACACAAGGTTCATCACTTTGATCAAGGGGTTCAGCGCCGGCCCGGCCGTGTCCTTGAACGGGTCACCCACCGTGTCGCCGATGACCGCCGCCTTGTGGGCGTCGGAACCCTTGCCGCCCTCGTTGCCGTCCTCGATGTACTTCTTCGCGTTGTCCCAGGCGCCCCCGGCGTTGGACAGGAAGTTGGCCATGAGCTGGCCGGTCAGGATCACCGCCGCCAAAAATGCGCCCAGGGCCAGGTAGTTGATGCCGAAGCCGATGATCACCGGGGTGAGTACCGCAAGGAGTGCCGGAGTGGCCAACTCCCGCAGAGAGGCGGCGGTGCAGATGTCGATCACCGGGCCGTAGTCGGGCCGCTTGGTGCCGGCCATGATCTGACCGTCGGCGAACTGGCGACGGACCTCCTGGACAACGGTGCCCGCCGTCCGGCTGACGGCGCGAATGGCCAGGGCACTGAACAAGAACGCCACTGACCCGCCGATCAGCAAGCCGATGAAGGTCTTGGGGTCGGCCACGTTGATCTGGGTCAGGGGGTTCGCGAACAGGGCCGAGCCCTTCTCCTCGATCCCGAGTTCTGCGGCGATGGTCTCGATGAAGCTGGCGAACAGGGCCACGGAGGCGATGACGGCGGAGCCGATGGCAAAGCCCTTTGTGACGGCTTTGGTGGTGTTGCCCACGGCGTCGAGGCTCACCATGATCTTTTGTGCCTCGCCCTCGAACTCACCCGACATCTCGGCGATGCCGGCGGCGTTGTCGGCCACCGGCCCGAAGGTGTCCTCGGACACGATCACCCCGGTGGTGGCCAGCATGCCCATACCGGTGAGGGCGACCAGGTAGAAGGTGAACTGGATGTTGCCCTGACCCAGCCCGATGGCCACTCCCAGGGCCCCGGCGATGGCGACGATGGCCCATACGGAACTCTCCAGGCCCGAGGAGATGCCCGACAGCACGGTGGTGGCCGGCCCAGTCCGGGCCGCCTCGGCGATCTCCCTGACCGGTTTGGTCTCGGTCGAGGTGAAGTACTCGGTCAGGCGGCTCGCCACCTGGGCCAGGACCAGGCCGATGACCACGGCTGCGAACACCCTCCAACCCTCGTTGCCGTTCTCGTTGCCGACGTAGAAGAAGGCCACGGCCCCGGTTCCGGCCACAGTCAGCAGGCTGGCGGTGAGGAATCCCCGGTTGATGGGTGCCATGGCCGAGCGGTCCTTGGGCGTGGCCTTGACTGCGTAGATGCCGACGATGGATGCCAGCACCCCAATGGCCCGGGCGACGACGGGGAAGACCAAGCCGAGGGCCGGGTTGGCGCCGATCGATTCGAAAGCGGCCACGCCCAGGATGATGGAGGCGACCAGAGTGACTTCGTAGCTTTCGAACAGGTCGGCGGCCATGCCGGCGCAGTCCCCGACGTTGTCCCCCACGTTGTCGGCAATGGTGGCCGGGTTGCGGGGGTCGTCCTCGGGAATGCCGGCCTCGACCTTGCCCACCAGGTCGGCGCCGACGTCGGCCGCCTTGGTGAAGATTCCGCCCCCCACCCGCAGGAACAGGGCCAGGAGCGAGCCACCGAAGCCGAACCCGACCAGGATCGCCGACGAGGTGTTCTGGAAGATCAGGATGATCACCGTGGCCCCCAGCAGGCCGAGACCGACCGTGAACATCCCGGCCACCCCCCCGGTGCGGAAGGCCACCTTCAGAGCAGCAGGCAGCGAACCGGTCCGAGCAGCGGCCGCCGTGCGCACGTTGCCCCGCACGGCCAGGCCCATGCCGATGAACCCGGTCAGACCGGAAAGAAGGCATCCGGCCACAAAGGCCAAAGTTCGATAGATGCCCGATTCGATAAAGGACAGCGCCGTGGTGCCGTCGGGCTTGAGGACGGCCGTGGAGGTGAGGAAGACCACGATCACCAGAGGCACGACGATGACGGCGATGGTCTTGAACTGCCGCCGAAGGTAGGCCATGGCCCCCTCCTGGATGGCGGCGGCGATCTCCACCATCTTCGGTGTGCCCTGGTCGGCAGCCAGAACCCCCTTCATCAGGGAGAAACCCACACCCAGGGCAAGCAGGGCGGTGATGGCGGAGAAGATCAACCAGGCGAACTCGGTGCTTCCCAGTTCGAATGTCTGGTATCCGCCCTCAGCGGCCAGCAGTGAGGCGATCATGCCGATGCGTCCTTCCTGACGAAGATCTGATGAGCCAGCTTGTGGCCCAGGGTGCGGTCATGCCCGTCGACGTGGACGACCACTGGACCGTCGAAGGGGTGCTTCTCCCGAACCGTGACCCGCACCCCCGGGCGCAGGCCCAGGGTGTCGAGGAAGGCCACGACCTCGGCGTCGGTGGATCCCGGTACGGCCACCACCGCCTCGTCCCCGGGCTCCAGCCAGTACAGCGGCGGCAGAGACGGGATCTCGGCCACCTCCGGGGCTGGAATGGGAAAACCGTGGGGGCAGGCGGCCGGGCGATCCAGGGCCACGTAGAGGCGGTCCTCGACCTCCTGGGGCAGTTCGTGTTCGAACCGGGTGGCCAGTTGGTCGGCCTGGTTCCAGGCGTAGCCCAACATGTCGGCCAGGAACCGCTCCACAATCCGGTGGCGGCGGATGGCCCCGACCGCCACCACCCGACCCAGGGCCGTGAGTTCCACCCCCCGGTAGGGGCGATGATGGGCCAGGCCCCGCTCCGCCAACCTCTTGGCCGCGGCGGTGGCGGTGGCCGGGGCCACACCCAAACGTTCGGCCAGGACACCGGTGTGAGCTTCGCCTCCGCCGTCGGAGAGGCGGTAGATGGCCTTGAGAATCTCCCGCTCGGAACGGGAAACCTCGGTGGCGGCAGTGTCGGACGGATCGCCGGTCGCCGCCCGAGCCTTTGTTTCGGGGGACGCGGCTGCGGCGGGCGAAAGGGTCGCTTCGGGAGACCCGGTTGCAGTGGGCGCCATCCTCGTTTCGACCAATACCAACTCAGGTTTCACCGGGCTGAAACCCTAGCTTCTGGAGGGAGAGTTTGTCTTTGGGCCGGGGAGCGTGTTGCATGGGCGGGTGCACGTCGTGGTGGTCGGATGCGGGCGCGTGGGCACCGAACTGGCCGTGGCCCTCGAGGCGGGGGGCCATACGGTGGCGATCATCGACAAGAACGCCCGGGCTTTCCGCAGCCTGCCCGGAACGTTCTCGGGAACCCAGATCCAGGGCTTCGGCTTCGACCGGGAAAGGTTGGCGGAGGCCGGCATCGAACGGGCTGACGCGTTGGCGGCGGTGACCAACGGGGACAACACCAATGTCCTCACGGCTCGCATAGCCAAGGAGACCTACGAGGTCGCCCATGTGGTCGCCCGGATCTATGACCCTCGGCGGGCTGTGATCTACCAGAGGCTGGGTATCGCGACGGTGGCCACCGTGTCCTGGACAACCGACCAGGTGATGCGCCGGCTTTTCCCCGCGGTTTCCGCTCTGGAGTGGAGCGACGCCACCGGTTCGGTCAGCCTGATCGAACGGGATCTTCCCGCCCATTGGGCCGGCCGTCGGGTGGCCGATCTGGGGGCGGCCGACCGATTCCGACCGGTGGCCCTGACCCGGGGCGGCCAGGCCCGGCTCTGCGGTCCCGACCTGATTGGTCAGGAGGGCGACGTGCTCCATCTGGCGGTTCGCTCCGATGCCCGCGACGAGTTGGACCAGCGATTCGCCTCAGGTGGGGCCGCGTCGGAGTCCACGAGGTCTCGGCCGGCCTCACCGGGATCGGTCACCGGTCACACGGAGGACGTCCGATGAGGGTGGCCATCGCCGGGGCCGGCAACGTGGGTGTTCACATCGCCTCGGATCTGCACGCCGCCGGCCACGACGTCCTCCTTATCGAGTCCGACCCCGATCTCGTGGCCCGCATGTCCCCCACGCTGGCCGTTCGGTGGGTCAACGCCGATGCCTGCGAGGTGTCGTCGCTGCATGCCGCCGGGCTCGCCCAGGTGGACGTCGTGGTGGCCGCCACCGGTGACGACGAGGACAACCTCGTTATTTCCCTTTTGGCCAAGCAGGAGTTCGCCGTCCCCCGAGTGGTGGCCCGGGTGAACCACCCGCACAACGAGTGGCTGTTCAACGAGACCTGGGGTGTGGACGTGTCGGTGTCCACCCCTCACCTGCTCACCGCCCTGGTGGAGGAGGCGGTGTCGGTTGGAAGCCTGGTCCGGCTCCTGCAGTTCGGCGACGCCCGGTTGGTGGAGGTGACTCTGGCCCCGGATTCGCCCGCCGCTGGCAGCGTGATCAGCGAGTTGGGTGTTCCCCGGGACGCAACCATCGTGGCGGTTATTCGGGAGGGACATGTCATCGTTCCCCGGGGTGAGACCACCATGGCCCCCGGTGATGAGGTCCTGGCTCTGGTCACGGGCGATGCCGAGGACGATCTCACGGCTGTCCTGGTCGGGCCTCCCTAGAACTAGATCCCAAACGAGCGATGGGGCCCAGCAACAGGCGTCAGAGCAGTTCGTAGATCGGGTTCAGAACCAGCAGGCGCCTGGTCGGGCCCTGGGGCAGTCCCCGTCCGCAGATCACCACCCGCTTCCCGGGGGAGATTCCGGCGATCTGGCGCCGTCCCGTCCAGGCCGCCACCAGGCTGGCAGTCCCATCAGAGATCACCGCTTCGAGCGAGGGCGACCCCGCCCGGGGAACTATGCGCAGGCTGGTGACCTCCCCCACCACCCGCATCTCCTGGCGGGCCTCGACGGCGGCGATGGCCGAACACCCCGGCTGAGTGGCACAAAAGTCGCGAAGACGGGCCCGGTCCAACTCGGCCACCGGGGTGTTGAGGCGGGAGAGAAGCTTTCGGAGGGCCACTCGGGGGGCTATTGGGGCCGGGGTCTAGAGGGCGTCAGCCGGGGGCGGCAAGGAGTTGGGATCCCCGGCGCCGTTGGCCTCTGCGCCGTTGGCCTCTGCGCCGTTGACCTCGATATCGAGCGCCTCAGCCCGGATGACCAGGCGGACCTGGGTGCCGGGGGAGGCATCGGAGAAGGCCACCTCGTCGACTAGGGCCCGGATGAGGGGAATTCCCAGACCCCGCTCGAACTCGAGGCGGGCCGGGTCGGTTACCGGGGGGTGCAGAGGCAGCGATGCGGGATCAAAGCCTCTCCCCCGATCGACCACGTCGACCTGAAGGGAACCGTCCTCGGCCCGGCAACGGACGGTGACCCGTTCGTTGGTCTGGGCGGCCCTGTGCGCTTCGATGGCGTTGGTTGCGGCTTCGGAAACGGCCAGACAGAGATCGTCCACCCGCTCGGTGCTGATGGGATGGCTGGGCAGAGCAGCCACGTTTGAGACCACCAACCTGGCCAGCGAGACGAATTCGGGCCGGGCGGGAATCTCCAGTTCCACCTGCTCCCCAGCCCATGGAGCCTGCTCCCCGTCTCGGGGGGCCTCTCCAGATTCACCGCCCGCCGCCCTTGCGGATTCCAACCCGCTGGGCGAGGTCCCTGGCGCAGGGACCCCGGCCGTTGGTACCTCGATGCGGCTCTGCGGTGCGATCACGACGCCCCCGGCGGTGTGGTGTTGACGGGTTCGGTTACGACACCCTGACAACGAATCGGCCTGTAAGGACCGAGGTTGCGGGTCTGCGCCCAACCTACCCAGAAGCTGACGTTTCGAGCCTACCGGGCCGAGACCCGAGGTTCGGATCAGTCGCGGCCCGAGGTGTCCGGCGCCCAGGGGTCGCTTCCGAACCAGGGGTCCCCGGCGCCGGCGGCCACCCCGGCGGGCACCGGCCGACGCTGCGCCTCGTCGCTTTTTGCGGCCCGGGAGGGGCCCGATTCTGAGCGGCGCCGGGAGCGAGTCCGAGCATTACGGTCCGGGTCGGCGGCGAAGGCTTCATCCACTGCCTTGGCCTCGGCTTCCAGGTCGGCCTCGGAATAGCCCGAATTGAATCGGCCGGCCCTGGCGGGCCGTTTCCGTCCGCCCCGGGTGAACGGGCTGGCGTCGGGGTTGGGTGAAACCTCAGGCTCGTCGTCCCTCGACGAGTCAACCACTGAGGAGCGCCGAGCGCGGGGAGAGCGGGTGGTCGTCGAATAGGCCGCTGCCGGGTAGGCAGCCGAGTATCCCTGTGGATCGGGTCGGTCCGACGCCGTGGACTTGGGTTGGGATCCTGAGGGACCCAGCAGGGTGACGGTGGGCCGGGGCTGGTTGATGCGGGCCCGGTTGCGGCCACTATCGGTGGGGCCTCGGCCGGTTGCCGGTCTGGGCGACGGCAGGTCGTCGTAGTCCCTGCCCCCGCGACCGGCGGTGCTCGCCCCGATCGTTGACTGGGCGACCGACATAGGGCCAACCCCGCCCCTGGCCGGGAAGCGCAGCCGACTCGACAGCAGGCGCAGATGGCCGGCGAGGACCAGCAGGAACAAGCCGGCGGCAATGGGGACCAACGGCCGCCCCTGAGTGATCTGGTCGGCGTCACTGCCCAAGGCCAGGGAATCGGGCGGCAGAACCGCTTCGAGTTCGCCCGGTTCCTCCTCGAGGTCCTCCTCGGGAAGGGCACCAAAGGGCAGTTCGGGGTTGAACCCGGTGTCGGGCGCCTCGAGGATCTTGGGGGGCGGCGGGGGTTGGGCCGGAGGCTGGTTGGCCAGGAACTTGGAGATGGCCGGCCCCTTGGCGCTGCCCACCGCCGGCGGGGCGGTCGTGCCTGGGGTTCCGCCCGGGCCGGGAACGGCTCCGGAGCCGTCGGCCGGGATGGTGGTGGTCGGTACCGGCGGCGGGACGCTGGCGGTGGCCGGGCGGGAGGCCGGCGAGCCGATCGGTTCGGTCGGTCCTGCCCGGAAGGCCAGGACCTGGTAGCGGTACTCGCCGCCCAACGCCGCCGTGGTGGGATCGATCAGCAGGCAGCGGGCCGAACAGGTGGTGTGGGCAATACCTATGGGCACTCCGATCTGGAAGTACTGATCGGACCCGGGGTCGCTTCGAAAGACCCTGTAGCCGAGGATGTCCGCCTCGGTGTTGGGGGCCCAGGAGATCGTGACTCCCCCGTCCGCGTTGACCGTGGCTGACACCTGCTGGGGCGCCCGGGCGGGGGCGGCCACCGCGAACGCCTGAGAGTTGTCTCCACTGGCGTTGGCCAGACCCAACGTCCCGCTACCGGTCGCCTCGGCGGTGAAGGAGTAGTTGCCGTTGCGCGCCAGGTTGGGCGACCAGGTGAAGCTCACCGGGGCTGGTCTTTCGGGGGACTGGGTAGTGGTGGCCACCGCCGCCCCGCCCGCTGCCGGAACGACCCGCAGGGTGATGGTCTTGACCGTTGGAGCGGTGAGATTGAGAAGGGCCTGACCAGCCTTGACGGTCCCCCGCAGAGTCGGGGTGGAGGTGGTGACCGTGCCGGGATCGGTGATCTCCACCACCAGGCCCCGGTCGGTCCCCGCAGCGAGGGCCACCGGGGGGACGACCACGATGAGGGCGCCGGCCAGCCCCAAGGCAGCGAGAGCCCGGCGGGGCCGGATCATGACGCCAGGGGCTTTTCCACCCAGGTCCCCTGAACGATCAGCCGCTTGGCCGCCGATCCCCGGGGGTGGCAGGTGGTGAGCGTGACAGTTCGTTCGGAGGTGGCATCGAGCACCGACAGGTCGGTGGGCTCCACCACGAAGGGGTCCCGGCTTATGCGGTATGCGCAGGATCCCAGTGGGGTGCTCAGCTCGATGGTGTCTCCGGCCCGCAGCTTGTCGAGATCCCCAAAGGGCCGGCCGTAGGTGGTGCGGTGCCCAGCGATGGCCACGTTGCCAACGTCACAGGGCAGGGCGGATTGGGGGTAGTGCCCGGCTCCGGCTCGCAGCGCACTGGGAGTGACTCCCTCGACCACCACTGCATCGACGTTCAGCCGGGCGATCTTGATGCGGGTGAGGCTGTCGCCGGTTTGGACCCGACGTTCCTCGTAGGCCTGCTTGAGTTGGGGACTGGTGATCTGGCGGCCCAGACGGTCCTGCACCTGGGACTGGTAGGCGTTGGTCATGAACGGGTACCCGACCAGGCCCAGGCCGCCGAGCAACAAGATGACCGAAGCGGCGGAGATGGCTCTCCGGGCCCAGGGGCGGGTCCGGAGAGCCTCGACGACGGGGCTACGGGTGGCCATGGCTACGAAGTCCTGGTTCGGCGGCCGGACGGGTCAGGCTTCGACCGGCTGGCTGTTACCTGAGGGCCGGGCCAGGGTGAGGCGCCGGGTCATGAAGGCGGCCATGATCAGCGTGGCGCCAGCCAGCGGAAGCCAGGGGGCCCCACCGGTCTTGGCCAACTGGGGAACCGGCTGGATGACCTGCTGCTTGGACACGATCTTGGCTCGCCCACCAACGGCGGCCTCGGCGTGAGCCAGTTCCAGTTTGATGCCGCCACTGATGCCCTTGAGCAGGTGGATCTTGACCCCGTCGGCTACCGCCGAGATGGCTCCGTCGGACTCACGCTTGGTGGATCCAGCTCCGAGGGAGATTTCCGACTCGAGCGGTGTGCCTTCCAACAGGCGAATGGGCTGGCCCAGTTTGATGGGGATCTCCAGGAGGTCCCCACCCAGGATGGGCAGGCCCACCTTGACGGTCGCGATGGCACCGTCGAAGGTGGCGTCGGCCTTGCCGCCGGCCCGGTCGAAGGTGGCGGTGGCTTTGGCCGAACCCACCACGATGGACAGCAGCGGACTGCCCCCCAGGGTCAGACCGGGCAGGACGTCGATCTGGGCCCCTTGGGCGTTGCCTTCGGAGGTGACCTTGCCGGCGGTGGTGGTTCCAGCCGCGGTGGAGTTGCCCAGCTTGATCGAAACCAGAGCGGTGGCCTTGGTCAGGCGCTCAACCAGGTCAGATACCGGGTCCTTGGTCGGGTCCAAGCCGACCAACTGTCCGACGAGGGGAAGCTGCAGGCCGCCGAGCACGGGCTGAACCACGGCCAGCACCGTTCCGAGCACCGGGCGCAGCAGGTCGATGACCGGCTGAAGCAACTGGAGGAGTTGTCCTCCGCCGATGTCGATGGCGGCCACAGTGCCCCGGCCCAGGGCCTGGGGACCATCGGCGTTGGTCGCCACGGCTGTTTCGCCGCAGGCCAACTCGACGTTGATGATGGACAGAGGCAGGTTGACGCCGCAGGACTTCGGCGGGGCCGAGGTCTGCCCGGCGGCGGCCACTTTGGCCTCACTGACCGTATTGGGAAGCAGGGCCACACCCGCGCCGGTGGCCTTGGCCGAGGGGCTGGAGTTGATCTCGATACCCGACGCGCCCACCGTCAGGTTCAAATTGAGCAGGGACAGTTCCAGGGCTCGAGCCAACGCGGTGGCCGCGTAGCTCTCGGTCTGGGTGACGGTCTCGACCTCTTTGGCTTGGGCTTGGGCCGGAGCCGCCAGCATGGTGCTGACAACGAAAGCGGCGACCAACCCCGAGCCGAGCCGACGAAGGATTTGCATCAGTGGGTGTTCTCCCTCTTTGCGGTTGCGGCTGAGCCTCGCGTTCGCCCTCGCGGCCCCAGTTACTGGTAGATGCTGCATGCAGTTAGGTACCAGAGAAAAATGCTCTGGTCTAGGAGTTTCTTGACAACTTCCGGTGCCGACTTGCTTGCACGCCCTGGCTTTCCCGTGCCGGGACCAGGTGGCCTGTGGATTGTGACAGACGAATCATCATGCTACGGACATCCAGCCGGATACCGGCAGACTACTCAGCACCATCATTACCCTCAGCAGCCCCAAACTTCCATCTTTGTCCAGGTCAGCCTTCGACTCTCATGGTGGCGGTGGCGGACAGTTCGACGTCTGAGAGCAGTGAACCGGCTATCGGCACCCGGGTTGGGGACCTGTAGGACAGTTTGGCGGTAACACGGCTGCCCGGGCCCCGTCGCCCTTGGGTTCGCACCGATAGGCGGTCCGCCTCCAAACCCCCAGCCGCCCGGGCGGCGGCTTCGGGCGCAGCCGCTCCCTCCTCGACCGCGGCAACCCGTGCGGCTTCCCGGGCGGCGTGAACGACCAGTACCTGATCTCGCACCACCAACCCGGCTTGAACAAGCGCCAGAAGCAGAATCATGGCCAACGGCAGGACCATGGCCAACTCCACCGCCGCCTGGCCCGCCTCCCGCCGCGTTGGTTGTCGGGTTCTCCTGCTCCGGGGCTGTTTGGGGAGGGTGCCACCGCCCGGGCGTTCGCCCGGGCGGTGGATCCGGCTGGAGAGCTGTCGCCTGACCATCGGTCAGCGGCCCCCAGCCTGGTCAGTGATGGATTTCATCACCGAGTCCAGCAGGTCGCCGATCAGGTCCGTCTTGGTGGCCCAGGCCACGACCAGCAGGGCGACCGCCGCCGCCCCGAGCAGGACCAGGGCGTACTCCGCGGTGGCCTGACCTCTCTGGCCGGCGAGAGACAGCCGGCGGCGGCTGCTGCTGTCTCTGGCCGCGTCGTTGCCGACCGGGCTCGGTTCGAAGACGACCGGGTCGGCACCGGTCATGCCGCTTGTCGGTGACCAGTCCACGGGGGTGGAACGGATCTGCTCATCGCGGGGGCCGCCGGCGACCGCCGGGGTGGATACGGCGCAGCAGGAACGGGACATGACGTTCTCCTCTTGATCGAGTTGATTCGATGTTGGATGCCGCACGCGCCTGAGGGCGCAAGGTCGGGAGTTGCAGGCGACTGGGGCGCGAGATCGGGCGTTGAGGCGCCTGAGGGCGCAAGAGGTCGGGAGTCATAGGCGCTTGGGCGCAAGGTCGGCGGTTGTGGGCGCCTGGGGCGCAAAGGTTGGGGTTTACAGGCGCTGGGGCGCAGGTTTGGGCTTTGCATACGCCTGGGGCGCAAGGTCGGGTCGCCTGAGGGGGGCGGTGCGGCGCGAATGGAGGCTCAGAGGCGCAGGGATGCGATGGCGCTGATGATGAGGGGTGCCATCGTGAGTAGGGCGAATGCCGGAAGCGTGCAGGCCACCAGGGGAAACAGAAGTTTGACGGGCACCCGTCGCGCTGCCTCCTCAGCCCGTCGCCGTTGGTCCTGGCGGGTTTCGGCCGCCAGTCGCTCCAGCGCTGGACCCAGGGGCACTCCGTAGCGCTCCGAGGACACCAGGATTCCAATCAGGGGGCGAACTTCGTCGGGTTGGTTATCGGCCACGTCCTCGAGGGCGTCAGCGAGCCGCCGGCCCCGGGCGACGGCGACGGCTGCCTGGCCCAGAGCCTGAGCCAGGGGGCCCTGGCCCCGGCGGCCCACCGCTTGCACCGCCAGCCACACAGTCAGCCCTGACCCGGTGGCCAGGGCCAAGAGGTCGACGACCTCGGCCAGCCCGGCAACGACCTGGCGCCTGGTGGCGGCCAGCCGCCGTCCGGCGCGGGCACGCGGGGCGGCCCAGGCCACGGCCGCGAACAGGATGGGGCAGGCCAGAGTGAGCCAAGGCGCCAGGGCCAATCCCACGGCCGCGGCCAGGACGGTCGCGCCCAACCTCTGGGCCGCCTGCGGATCTGGCCGGTAACCGAAAAGCGCAAGGATGCTCAGGCCAAGGCGAGCAGCCAACCGGTCACGTGCGCGGTGCCGGACGTCGGCCAGGTTGCAGGAGGTCACCGCCGAGCCCTTGGAATGGGAACCGGCGGGCGACATCATCGCCAAGCCTCTGCTGATGCCTCGTCTGCTGATGCCTCGTCTGCTGCTGCCTCGTCTGCTGCTGCCTCGTTTGCTGCTGCCTCGTTTGCTCCTGCCGCTTCCCGTGTCGCCGTCGTAGCTGTCGAGTCCGCCGGCCGGGGTGCCGGCCGACGTCGGTCGCCGACGTCTGAGGATCACCAGGCCCCAGACCACCACGAGGCCCCAGCCGGCGGCGATGGCGGCGGTCATCGGGAGACTCGGCATATCCGTCGCATCCACAGCCAGCCGGCGGCCTCCAGGGTCAGGCCGGCGATCAGGATCATTCGACCAGCGCCTGTCCCGGTCAGGAATCCCCGGGTTTGGGGATCGACCAGCGACGTGAATGCGGCGAAAGCCAACGGAGCCAGGCCGATGATGAGGGCGGACAAGCGGGCCTGGGAGGACAGGGCCCGGACCTCCTGAGCGGCGGTCAGGCGCTGGCGAAGCGAAGCGGCCAGCCCGTCGAAGGCCCGGGCCTGGGGCCCGCCCGACTCGTCCCCCAACTCCAAAGCGGCGACGGCCAGCTTCACCTCCGGGCACCGATGACGCTGGGCCAGCGAACCCAGGGAGCCGGCCAGTGTCTGGCCCCGACGGGTCCCTTCCACCACCCTGGCCAGTTCAGGGGCCAACGGCCAGGCGACCGATCGGGAGGCATCGTCGATGGCCCCCACCAGCGAGCTTCCCGATCGCAGCGAGCGGGCGGTGGATTCCAACGCCATTGGGAGCTGGGCCGCCAAACGAACAGGAATCTGAGCCTTCAGCCGACGCAGCCCCAGGATCGGCGCGAATGCAGCGCATGCCAGGGTGGCACCCCCGGCCGCCAGGCCGAGGGCCAGCGCGGCGGTGGCGGTGAACGTCACGGTCAGGACGAGCCAAACCCGCAGTGCCTGGTCCGGGTTGCCAGGCCAGCCGGATTGGGCCAGGGCCGAACGGATCAAGACCGGGGCGGTCAAGGTCCCCAGGCCCGAAGCGGGCGCCGGGCAGGCTGCGACCCCGGATACATCCGCGCCCAGTCCAATCGCTCCCGATCCGTCCATGAGCCGACACTGCGCCGCCGAACAGAACGGTTGAACCAGCTCGCGGCGAATCCGGGCGGAGGCCCCGATCCGCCGCAGCTGGCGAGCCGAGATTGAAAGGATGACGACGCCCAGCGCACAGAGGCCGGCGGCAATGGAAGGGCTCATGGGCGCACTCGGCCAAGCACGCGCTGGCTGGGTTCGACAAGCTCGGGGCCTCGGGCCAGGATCCGAGTGCGTTGGAGGGGGCGGGGCCTCCCAGTGCCCAGGTCGTTCCGGCTCAGTTCCGCCGGGCTGAGCACCTCGGCCACCTGGGTGATCTGCCTCCGGCCAGCCGCGGCCCGGCCCAACTGGACGATCAGGTCCACCGCCGAGTGCAACTGGCTGGCCACCGAAGCGAGCGGCAGACCCAGATCGGCCATCAGCACCATGGTCTCCAACCTGGCGAGGGCGTCGTCAGGGCTGTTGGCGTGGCAGGTGGACAATGAGCCCTCGTGCCCGGTGTTGAGGGCCTGGAGCATGTCCAGGGCCTCAGGGCCGCGTACCTCGCCCACCACGATGCGGTCCGGCCGCATTCGTAGGGCATTGCGGACCAGTTCCCGGACCGTGGTCGCTCCCGCCCCTTCGGCGTTGGGCGGCCGGCTTTCAAGGCGGACGACGTGGCGCCCCGGGAGCGCCAACTCGGCAGCGTCCTCCACCGTGACCACCCGTTCGTCGGGCCCGATGGAGGCGGCCAGGGCGTTGAGAAAGGTGGTCTTGCCCGTCCCGGTTCCTCCGGAGACGACGATGTTGGCCCGGGTGGCCACGGCGTGACGCAGAAGGTCGGCCACAGCGCAAGAGGTGAAGTCCTCCAAGGCGAAGGCCTTTGATCGAAACCGCCGAATGGTCAGGTAGGGCCCGTCGATGGCCAGGGGTGGCACGATGGCGTGCACCCGGGACCCATCGGCCAGGCGGGCGTCGACGTACGGGCTGGATCGGTCCACCCTCAGGCCCAGAGGGCCGACCACCCGCTCGATCAGGCGGGAGATCTCCTCGGCGGCGAGGACCAGGTCCAGGCAGTGAAGTTCACCGCAGCGCTCGATCCAGACCGGACCTGGGCCGTTGAGCATTATCTCGGTGATATCCGGATCGGCGACCAGAGCTTCGAGGGGCCCCAGGCCGCAGACCTCGGCCAAAACCGCCGCCACCATCTCGGCTCGGGCTCCGTGGCCCACCAGGGGGGCTTCCTCCGCGACCAGCAGCGCCACCAGGCTTTCCACTTCCAACCCGGCCTCGGCCTCCAGCAGTCGCCGCCGAACCCGGCCGACGATGGCTTCCGTCGATCCGCCACCGCCCAATCCGCCACCGCCCAATCCGCCCATCGCTGATGCGGTACCACCGGGTGGAACCGGTTTGGTTCGACCCGCCGGCCGGCGGCGGACCTCTGAGGTCGCTGCGGGGCCCCCTGGAAAGCGGTCTGTGAGCCAGGTTGGGGACCGGTACATCACGCCGCCCGAGCCAAAGAGCGCTCGAGTCCTCGAGGCATGCGCGAGGCGAGGATGCCGGCATCGACCGCCCGGGCCACGGCCGGGTCCAGGGCCACCTCGGCCCATACCGGTACACCCAGGACCTCGGAGACGTCGGCGGTACGCAATACCCGCGACGGATCGGTCACCAAGATGGCCGCTGTGGCGGTGATGGGAAGAGCCAGCGCCCGGCGTAGCGCCAGGTAACAGGGGCGCAGGACCAAGAACCCCGTCGTGGCCGCCTCGGCCACGGTCACCGCTGCCGCGCAGTCCAGCAATCCGCAGTCGACCACCACCGCCCGGTCGTCGCTGGCCAAGGCGTCGGCCAGGCCTGCCAAGCGAGCAAGTGGTGCCGGCGCACCGCCCGAGGCCCGGCCCCGGGGCAGTAGCCGCAGGTTGCCGGGGGTGTCGATCTCGAGGCTGGCCAACCGATCGGGCGGCGATTGGGGCCCGGCCGCCAGCCAATCCTGCACACCCAGGTCCGGATCGCTCAGCCCAAGCACCGCCGGGCAGTCCCCACTCAGATCGACCAGCACGGTGGATCGGGTGCGGGCCGCCAGCAAGGCAAGGCTGGTGGCCACGACGGTGGTGCCGCTTCCCCCTTTGGAGGACCAGCAGGCAACGAACATAAAGAACCCTCCGGACGCTTCAAACTGACTGCGTTCTCCGGGGGAAGAGAAACTGAACCGTATCGCTCCGGATACTGAAACTGCAAGGGCTACACCGAAATTAGATGAAAGACCTCATCAGTCGGTATCCGGAGAGAACGACACGGGTTAGGAGCGCACCTTCTTGGCCGCAACGGCCCCGAGGGCGAGCAGAACGAGCAGGATCAGCAGCTTCTTCATGGCCGGAAAAGGTAGCGCGCCGCATAGGTTGTGCCACGGAGGTGTCCGTTGACCTGGTGGCAGCCCCCGCCTTCAAAGCGGGTGGGACGGGTGATCCCCGTCCGGCGGGTTCGATTCCCGTCCACCTCCGCCACGCCACCGGGGAACGGGAACCCGGCGGGCACCCGTGACGCTAAACGGCGAGCAGGTCTCGTGCGCCGGTGTCACTGGACGGGTGGCGGAGCTTGGACATGGCCCGGGCCTCGATCTGGCGGATCCGCTCCCGGGTGAGGTTGAAGTGTTCGCCCACCTCCTCGAGGGTGCGGGGCTCGCCCCGGTCCAGGCCGAAGCGGAGCCTCAAGATCTCCCGTTCCCGCTCGTCGAGCGGCCCCAGAAGTTTGACGATCTCGTCGGGCAGCAGGGCGGTGGCGGCCACCTCGAAGGGCGACTCGGCCGAACGATCCTCGACCACGTCGCCCAGTTCGGCGTCTCCGTCCTCGCGCAACGGTTCCGACAGCGACAAGGGTTCGGCTGCGAAGCGCAGAGCCTCTGTGACCTTTTCCTCGGTCATCTCCACTTCGGCGGCCAATTCAATGAGGGTGGCTGGACGGCCCAACTTGAGTTCCAGCCGGGACCGGGCCTTCTGCAGGCGGGCCAGGGTGTCGCCGGCGTGGACGGGCAGCCTGATGGTGCGGCCGGTGTTGGCGATGCCCCGGGTGATGGCCTGGCGGATCCACCAGGTGGCATAGGTGGAGAACTTGAAGCCCTTGCGCCAGTCGAACTTCTCGACCGCGTGCATCAGGCCCAGGTTGCCCTCCTGGATCAGGTCGAGCAGAGGCAGCCCGGAGGCCTGGTACTTCTTGGCGATGGAGACGACCAGGCGGAGGTTCGACTGGACGAAGGTCCGCTGGGCGTTGCTGCCCTCCAGAGAGTGGCGCCGCAATTCGCGTCTTTTGGCCGGGGTGATGGTTCCCCCGGCGTCGAGGATGGTCCGGGCCTCGTTGCCGGCCTCGATGGCCTTGGCCAAGCGAACCTCATCGTCCTTGGTCAACAGCGGGTACTGGCCGATGTCGGTCAGGTAGAGCCGAACGAGATCCTCCTCGTCCCGCTCGAGTCTCTCCTTGGCCATCTGCGGTCCTCCTGACAACTTTGTGGTGTGCCGCCGGTTGGTTCTGCCGCCGGGTGATGCGTTCGAGGCTCCGGTGCGCCGAGTGGCGACCGGACCCCCAAGCTTGACCCGAGGCTCGCACCTGCTGGCAGGACGATCTCGGGGCGACGGTAATGGTCGATGGGATTGTAAGGGTCCGGTCAAGACCGACCAGACGAACTTTCGGGCCTAAGCGCCCGATGGCCGAGCACTAATGCCGGTAGGCGTTGGTGATGGGTAGCCGTCGATCCTTCCCGAAGGCTTTGGCTGACACCCTCAGGCCCGGCGGCGATTGCCGCCTCTTGTATTCGGCACGGTCGACCAGAGCGATGACCCGTTCCACCGTGGCACGGTCGTGGCCGGCGGCCATCAGGTCGGCCAGGTCGGTGTCGGAGTCCACGTAGGCGGCCAGGATCGGGTCGAGGACCTCATAGGGCGGAAGGGACTGATCGTCGCGCTGGTCGGGGCGCAGTTCCGCCGAGGGGGCCTTGGTGAGGATGGCGTCGGGGATCGGGAACCCCGGGGGGGAGGTACCGCCGCCGGGGAGGGCCCGGGAGTTGCGGTGGTGGCAAAGCCGGTAAACCAGGATCTTGGGGACGTCCTTGATCACCGCCAGCCCACCGGCCAGATCCCCGTAGAGGGTGGAAAATCCCACGGCCATCTCGCTCTTGTTGCCGGTGGCCAGCACCATCCAGCCCAGCTTGTTGGATAGTGCCATTAGCAGGGTTCCCCGTATTCGCGCCTGGACATTCTCCTCGGCCAGGCCTGGTACGCGGCCCTCGAAGGAATCGGCCAACAGCGCCTCGAATGCGGAGTGGGCCTCCTCGATGACGATGGTCCGAAAATCGATTCCCAGGTTGGCCGCCAGTTCGGCCGCATCGGCAAGCGATTCCGGGCTTGAGTATCGCGACGGCATGGCCACCCCGTGAACCCTGGTGGGTCCCAGGGCATCGGTGGCGATAGCGGCCACCAGGGCCGAGTCGACCCCACCGGAGAGGCCGATGGTGGCATCACTGAAGCCGTTCTTGGTCACGTAGTCCCGAGTTCCGAGAACCAACGCCCCGTAGACCTCCGCCGCCTCCCCCAGTACCGGTTGGACGGTTGGAGGCCGTGGCGCAGGAGAGCCCGAAGGCGGCGGGCCCACGTCCAGATCGCAGATCACCAGATCCTCGGCGAACTGGGCGCCCCGGGCCAGAAGGTCCCCGTTGCGATCCAGGACCATGGAGGCGCCGTCGAAGACCAGTTCGTCCTGACCACCCACCAGGTTGGTGTAGACGATCGGGCACCGCACCCGGCGGGCCAGGCCAGCAAGTATCTCGGCCCGTTCGGCCAACCGACCGGCCCTGTAGGGGGAGGCGTTGAGCACCGCCACCAGGTCGGCGCCGTCCGCGCCAACGTCGGCAAGTGGGCCGTGGGGATCCCATATGTCTTCACAGATGGCCACCCGCACCCGGGCGGAGCCGATCTCGAAGGTCGTTGGCTGGCCCGAACCGGGCCGGAAGTATCGGATCTCGTCGAACACCGAGTAGTTGGGCAGGGACTGCTTGCGGTAAATGCCGAGCACCTGCCCGTGGCGACAGATGGCGGCGGCGTTGTAGACCAGGCCATCCTCGGCGTCGACGAAGCCGATCAGGGCCGTTTCAGACCCGGTGTTGGCCGCCACGGCATCCAGGGCCCGCCGGTTGGCGTCGACGAAGCCCGATCGCAGCAAAAGGTCCTCCGGCGGGTAGCCGGTGACGGCCAACTCGGGGAAGACGACCAGTTGGCATTGTTGAACCCGGGCTCGGGTCAGGACTGAGACCATTGCGGACACGTTGCTGTCCAGTCCACCCACCCAGAGGTTGATCTGGGCGGCGGCCACCCTCATCGCTTGCTCACCTGGGATGCCGGCATCGGCCAACCGTAGGTCGGGCGATGCCCGGCACCTGGTGATCCAAGCCCATAACCGCCGACGTCAGCCGGGCCGGGCGGCGCCACGAGAGCAACGGCCGCTCGTAGGCTCGGCGGGCATGCGACCGGCCGAGCAGATTTCCGAACCGTGTTCGAGGGCAGCCGAGTGCCATCGTTGCATCAGTCTTGGTGGTGGCGTCCGACCCACCTTCAACCCCGGTGGAGGCCGACGGTGATCTTCGGTCGGGACAGCACCTTCTTCCGCAAACCGCACGACCTGGTCGACCCGGCCCTGGCCCTACCCGGCCGGGAGGAGGCCATCCGTCCGCAGCGGGCTCACCTGGTGCTGGGAACGTCGATGCTCGACCCCTTCGGGGAGCAAGCCGAGCGCGCGATTGTCGGCATGGGTTGCTTCTGGGGGGCCGAACGGCTTTTCTGGAAGCTTCCCGGTGTGCTCACCACTGCCGTGGGGTACGCCGGGGGGACCACCCCCAATCCCACCTACCAGGAAGTTTGTGGCGGAAGGACTGGTCACGCAGAGGTGGTGCTGGTGGTGTTCGACCCTACGCAGTGCTCCTATTCGCAGATCCTCAAGACCTTCTGGGAAGGCCACGACCCCACCCAGGGAATGCGCCAGGGCAACGACGTCGGCACCCAGTACCGATCGATCCTTCTAACCACCACCTCAGCCCAGGCGACCGAGGCCGCGCAGGCCCGGGAGAGGTTTCAAGCCGCCTTGACCGATGCCGGCCGGGGCACCATCTCCACCGGGATCGAAGCCGCCGGTTCCTTTTTTTATGCCGAGGAGTACCACCAGCAGTATCTGGCGGCCAACCCCAATGGCTACTGCGGGCTGGGGGGAACAGGAGTCACCTGTCCGATCCCGGGCGCCGGTACCACGGCTTGATCGGCCGGGCCGAGCGCCGGGCCCGGCCGAGGTTGACCCTTGCAGGCTCTGGTCAGCCCCGGGAACTCAGAAGCCGGCGAGGGTCAGGCGCCGTACTTGGCCAGCCGCCCGGCGCAGGCCAAAACGATGGGCATCAGATCCTTGGCCGGGCGGCGACCCAACGACCCCCGGGCCGACCAGCGTTCCCCGAAGCGGACAACCTCGTCCCGACCGACCCGTGGCCCCCACAGCAGAACCGGAACCGGATGCCAGGAGTGCCCGGCCAACTGGCTCGGGGTGGCGTGGTCCCCGGTGATCAGCAACACGTCGGGTTGCAGGGCGACTATGTCGGAGATCACTGCGTCCATCGCCTCAATTGCTGCCACCTTGGCGTCGAAGCTTCCGTCCTCCCCGGCGGAGTCGGCCGGCTTGTGGTGGAAGAAGAAGAAGTCGAAATCCGCCCAGTTGGTCCTAAGGCGGTCCAACTCGTCGCCCAGGTTCTTGCTTCCCGGGAGGACTTCCATCCCCACCAGGCGGCCGAGGCCCTGGTACATGGGGTAGACGGCAATGGCGGCCGCGCTCACGCCGTAGCGCTCGTGCATGCTCGGTAGCTCGCGATGGGTGTCGAACCCCCGCAGCAGGACGGTGTTGGCTCGGGGCTGTCCGGCCAGAAGTTCGCCCACCTGGCGGTTCAGTTCAGTGATGACGCCGGCGGTGCGCTCGGCGTAGCGGGTGTGGGCCATGGGCGGTGACGGGGGGACGCCCACCACCTGAGGGTCGGTATCGGCAACGTGCGGGCTGAGATCGTGGCCCTTGAGAACCACCAGCACCCGGTGCTGGGCCTCATGGACGAACTGGACCTCAACCCCGGGGATGGAGACCTTGCTGGCCAACAGGTCGATGACCTCGGCTGCCTCGGCGTCGGGAAGGCGCCCGGCCCGCCGGTCGGTGACGATGCCGGCCGCGTTCAAGGTTGCCAAGTTGCCCCGGATCGCCACGTCACCGGGACGCATATCCACACCCAGGCCGGTGGCCGAGAGCAGCCCCCGGCCGAGTTGGAACTCGACCGGGTCGTAGCCGAACAGCGCAAGGTGTGCGGGGCCCGATCCCGGGGTGATGCCCGGCCCCACCGGCTCGTGCAGGCCGCTGCAACCCTGCTCTGCCAGGACGTCGAAGTTGGGGGTGCGGGCCTCTTCCAGTTCGCTGCCCCAGTTGGGCCGGGCGAAACCCCCCAGGCCGTCGAGGATGACCATGACGATCTTGGACGAAGCCGGTTGGACCAGTTGCGAGAGGTCGATGTTGGTGGATCCGGTGCTCATGGGGCCAGCCTACGGGCGCGACGGTCAATCACCCGTCGTCGTGACCCGGTCGCCTGCCCCGAACCCTGGGCCACAGCGGCCCGGATGGCGTCGTAGGTGGCCGCGCTCAGCTTTACCCCGCCCCCGACGGTGATCTCGAACCGGTCCGTCGCGGTTCCGGCCAGGGTCGTTACCCGGGCACTGTGGACGTCGACCCCGGTGGTGGCGAAGGCGGTGGCGATGTCGCGAAGAAGGCCCGGCCGGTCGCTGGCCCGCACGTCGCACAGGGTGCACCACGGGGACCCGGCTCCGTCGAAGAACACCTCGGCGCCCTCCACCGGGTCGGAGGTCACCGGCTGGCCGAGGGACTGGGACAGGGCCCGGGCCAGGGCGTCCGTGTCGATCGGCCCCGGGCCGCAAACGCTGAAGGACTCCAGCGCCGCCCCGTCTGGCCAGGTTGCGATGACGGCATCGATCACCTCCAGGCCCACGTCGGCCAGCACCTGAGTGGCGGCGGCCAGCAGGCCGATTTGGTCCCGGGCCACCACCTCGACCGTCCAGACACCGGTGTCGTCGTCCGGGTCGATCCCCGAGTGGGCCCCGATCCGGTCGGCGGCACCGGCGCCCATGGCCACGACCCTTGCCTGGTGGCGGCCGGGGAGCGGGTCGAGAATCCGGGCCTGGCGGGCCACCGCGTTGGATTCCTGGGCCAGCACCCAGCCCAGAGGACCGTCGCTCACCCGGCGTGCCGCGGGGGTGCCGGCACCCACTGTCCCGATGGCCTCGGCCCGCCGCCGCTCCACCACGTTGCGTGCGGGCCGGCCGGTCAACTCCGGGTGGGCCAGGGCCTCGAGCACCTGCTCGGTCAGTTGATCCAAACGCTGGCGGTCATCCTGGTCGAGGGGCCCCAGGGCCAGGCTGAGCAGGTAGAGCGCCCGGGCTCGCTCCGGGCGCTCGAGGTGGAGGGCGATGGGAATGACGTTGGCTTCCGTCAGCCCGTCCGTGCGGGAGGACGCCGCCAGGAGCAATTCGCTCTCGCTGACTAGCAGAGCCACTTCATCGGAGGCATCCGGCCCCAGGTTCAGGCGGGTGGCCAACTGGTGGGCAGCAGCCCGGCGATCGGTGGAGTCGTCGGTTATCTCCAGGATCAAAGCGGCCAGGGCCAACCACTCGGGATGGGCCAGCGATCCGTGGTGGTGGGAGGCGCCGGCATCGTCCTGGGCCAGTTCGTGGACCCGGTCGACCAGATTCCAGCGCATCAGGCCCAGGGGATCGAGCCGGAACGGGTCGGCCCGCCGCCGGGCGAGCGCCTCGGACAATTCCGGGAGGGCCCGGTCCAGAATGCCCGCAGCTTCCAGGAGTCGCCAGGAGCGACCGTTGCCACGGGCCAGGAGTAGGAAGAACAGGTCACTCGCTTCTTCGTCCCAGGTCACGGCCACGCCCGCGCTGGTGGAGAGCCAGTTCAACAGCCCGGGCCCCGGCGGCGTGCCGGCCGCCAGCAGCGCGGCCTGAAGGGCAACGTGCAGGGTGAGTTCCGGGGCGGGCGTTGCCTCCATCTCTATATCTCCGCCGTTGGTGGAGAACCATCCGCCCGAAGGCATAGGCGTGGCGATGGGCATCCCCTCGGGCTGGGACTCCTTGCGCAGCAGCCGGGCGCGCAGCAGCGGGGGGGCGGCCAGGGTGGTCCCCAGCACCACCAGCAGGAGGGCGGCGTAGGCGTCGTTCCCCAGCACCCCCTCGCGCAGGCCGATGCCGGCGAAGATCAGGCCCACCTCGCCCCGGGGAAGCATCCCCAGGCCGATGACCCGGCCGTCGACGCCCGTGCCGGCCGCGCCGACGGCCGAGACCATCTTGCCGACCACCGCGGCCACGGTCAGCACCGCGGCCAGGATCAGAACCGTGGGGTTGGCGAACTGGGAGACGTCGGCATCGATGCCGATCTGGAGGAAGAAGACAGGGATGAACAAGTGCCCCACCGGGGTGATGTCCAGGCGTATGCGTTCGGCCTGGTCGGAGCGGGCCAGGGCCAGCCCGGCCACGAAGGCCCCGACGATGGGGGCCAGGCGGGCCAGGGTGGCCAACTCGGCAAACGCCAGGGTGAAGGCAAGAGCCACGGCCACCAGGGTTCCCGGAGAGCGCGACAGGCGGTTGACCGTTCGGAAGAGCGGCGGAGCGATCCTTATGCCCACCGCGGTGGTCAGTGCCAGAAACCCGAAGGCCGTTGCGATGATCAGGCCGATCGCCCCGATGGATACAGCGGTCCCCGATACGACCTTCACCACCACGGTCAGGATGATCAGGCCCATGACGTCGTCGATCACCGCCGCCCCGAGGACGGTGCGGGCCTCGAGACTGGTCAGGGCCCTCAGGTCCCCGAAGACTCGGGCGGTGATGCCGACGCTGGTGGCGCTCAGGGCGGCGCCCAGGAAAATTGACGTTTCCGGCCCGAGGCCCAGCGCGGTGGCCCCGGCCCAACCCAGGGCGAACGGGGCGGCGACTCCCACCATGGCCACGAGGGCCGAAGACCGGCCCACTGCTCCAAGTTGCTTGAGGTCCATCTGCAGGCCGACGTCGACCAGGAGCAGGATCACGCCCAACTCGCCCAGGACCCGCAACACCTCGTCGCCGTGGACGACACCCAGTAACGACGGTCCGATGGCGATCCCCGCAAGGATCTCGCCGACCACCGCCGGCAGCCCGATCCGCTCGGCCAGTTCCGCCGCCACTTTCGCGGCGATAAGGACAACCAGGATCTCGACGAACACGTTCATGCTGGGGCGGAGGGGAAATCAGGCGCCGGCCGTCGAAAGGACCGGCGCAGGTGTTGCTGTTTGGCCCGTCCCATCGGACCCGCCCGGAAAAGATTCACCGGGGGTGGCCGGCGAGATGGCGTCGGGGATGGAGGGTGCAGGGTCGGCCCGGCTGGCAGAGTCGGCCCGGCTGGCAGAGTCGGCCCGGCCGGCAGAGTGCGAACGGCCGACCGCTGGCTCGAGGAGGTACCCGCGCGACCGGATCGTGCGGATAGCCAGGCCCACCGGGGCCAGCCGACGCCGCAGTCGGAGCACGTGGACGTCCAGGGCGTTGCGCCCGGGGTTCATCTGGGGCCACCCGGCCCGGATCAACGATTCCCGGCTGGCCACCGCTCCGTACCGGTTGATCAAACCCTCCACCAGGCGGCCTTCCAGAGGGGGAAGAGCAATCCACTGATTGGCATAGCGGAGAACGCCGTGGGTGTCCAGCAGCGGTGGACCAGCCTCGCCCCGGGGGGGAGCGGTGTCGCCCAAGCGCGCCTTGAGAGTCCGGATTCGGGCTTCGAGATCGAGGTCGGCGGCCGGTAGGCGGATCCAGTCCTCCAGGTGGTCGATGACGGCGGGAGGCTCGTCGTGGGGGGCGACCAGCAGCAGGCGGGCGGCTCCCGCCTGAGCCAACTCGGTCCGCCGCCCGTGCTCCTGCGGCCAGTTGAGCAACGCCACGTCCACGGCGGGCGACCGTATGGCCCTACTGTTGCCAACCTGTTACCTGGTCGTGAACGTTCATCCGGTAGCTGCAATGGGCACCTGGTAATAGGATCAGCGGCCCTGCGGGCGTAGTTCAGAGGCAGAACATCAGCTTCCCAAGCTGAGAACGCGAGTTCGATTCTCGTCGCCCGCTCTCCGCAAAAGCCCTGGTCAGAGGTGCGACGACGAGGGCTGCTGTCCGACCGTGGCCGATACGCTTGACAGCGGTGGGCCGATCAGTCATTCGGGTGGGGGATGATGGTTCGTAGCGCTTCGGCGATCTCATCCACGCCGAACTGCCCAGCCGCCACCTCCATCACGGTGTCGTACACAGCGTCGTTTGGCGCGGTCGTCGCTCTGACGCCGTTGAGCTCGAGGAAAACGGCGGTCGCCAACCACCCGAGGCGCTTGTTGCCGTCGACCAGAGGGTGGTTCTTCACGATCGACTGCAACAGGGCCGCGGCTTTCAACCACACCTCGGGGTAGGCGTCCACACCGAAGGCGCTGGCGCGTGGACGAGCCGCAGCCGCCTCCAGAAGCCCCAAGTCGCGCACCGGCGGAGGATCGCCAAGAAGGCCGACAGCCAAGCCGATCAAGTCCTCGATGTCGAGGTACTCGAAGCTCTGGTTCACCGACCGAGGCGGTAAAGGGCGTCGGCGTGAACCTCCATCACTCGCTCGGCGGCGTCGAACACCCGGGCACGGTGGGTCTCGATGCCTACGTAGAGCCGTACCGCTCGGCGGGCCGCCTCCTGCATCGAGATGCCGTCCTCGGTGGCTCTTTGGCGAAGCGCCTCGGCTTCATCATCGGTCAAGCGGAGAGTCATAGCCATGCGAGATGGTATCAGGGTGATACCACAGGCGGGCCACTCCCGGCGTGGTCGGCCTCCGGAGCATTACCCCGTTCGACAAGCTTCTGGCGGACGCTGTCAGGCGTCCCGGATCGCTCGACCAGGGGCTCGGCTGCGGGGGAGAGCACGCCACCCCGGCTTGCTGGTTGAGGTCTGGGTCACACTGTTCGGCGTCGGGCAGGTTCTCGTCGGCCCGGTCCTTGATGAGGCGTCGCTGTTCATCCAACGGCGGACGCCGGTCGCCGGGCGCGGCCGCCAACAGATCGTCGAGCAGCGCGCGCATGCGCCGCTGCACCTGCAGAGAGCCCGATCCCCAATGGCGGATCTCGTCGAGGCCAGTATCCACGTAGTCCGACCAGCCGGGCATGGGGACCACCAGGCGGACTGGATGGGGAACCCTTGGGGGGAAACTGTCGATCGATCGCCCGCTCGGTCTCACGGGCTATGCGCTCGATGATGTTGGTCACCCGGATGGAATGGGCGATGTGGCTGACGTAGCGCACGAAGGCGGCCACGCTCACCAACACCAGAAGGAAGCCCACGGTGATGGTGTCCGGGCTGCTGACCACGGTTCGGGATGCAAAGCCCGTTCGCGTTGAAGTCCTTGCCCTCGCTGAGACCAAGCGAGCGCTCGATCTCGTCCGAGAGCACGCTGACGATCGGCAGCTACTTGCTCAGGTGATGCGCATCCTCAGGGACCACGCCGCGCTCGAAGGCTCAGATGAGGGTTTCGCTGACTACCGCGCCGGTCGGGTCGTTCCACTCGGCGATGACCTGCGCGGCGAGATCGCTGACCTTCGACGGCGGGAGAGGAAGCCACGGTCGAAGTCGTGCTGACGGTCGTCGCCGACCGCCAGGTGCGAGACCTGCGCGGTCGCCGAAGGGCGGCGGCGCTGCGGACGATCGGTGAGTTGGAGGACCGGGGATGCGACGCCGCGGGATACCGGCTCGCGGGTCAAGGGCTCGACCACATCTGCTGTCGACACCTCTACGGGGACGATCGCCTCCTCACGGTTTGGCCGAGCGACGAGAGTGCCCTTGTCATCCTCGTCGCCCCTCACCACGACACGGCGGGCGGCGTTTACGACCAGCTCGTCGAGGCGCTGGACATCGACATACCGGCCGACGAACGAGAGAAGCCCCCGTGTTGCGACGAGGAGGGTGAGCCGCCGACGGACGCCGACGCCGCAAGCGCAATCGCCGACGCCGTCGAGCGCAGGGCGAGACAGCAGCGTCGCAGGCGCTGACTTCTACCGGAACTTCTACCGGACGGGGAGGCGGCATCGCCGAATCGGACCCTCTCGGCCGAGGCATGATCCGGCCACGCTTGCCACTCTCGTGACCGAGGTAGCGACGGCTCGCCACCTCCGTCAGGCCTGAATCCCCAATCGGGCATCGAAGGTGTCCCCCGGCTCGACGGCGAGCAGGGCGGCGCCGCGGTGGAACGTGACGATGAACTGATCGAGGAAGCCGATCTGACCGGCGACGATCGGGAACGGCGCCTGCCACCTCGGAACGAAGCCCACGTCACTCCGCCTCTGCCGCCGTTGAGCTCGAGGAAAACGGCGGCCGAAACCACCCGAGTCGTTTGTTGTCGTCGACCACCGGGTGGTTCTTCACGATTGACTGCAACAGGGCGGCGGCTTTCGACCAGACCTCGGGATGGGCGTTCTCACCGAAGGCGCTGGCGCGCAGACGAGCCGCAGGCACCCCCAGGCGGACGCCTGTCCGAAGCGAACAGCACGGGTCGCCGTCTTGGGATGGCCGTTGACAGGAACTCGGCATCGTCGGTCACCATGGAGAGCCGCCTGGCCTGCCAGCAACAATTCGCAGTAGGGACATCGCGGCGCCCTCCACAATTGGGGGGTGAAGGCTGTCGCTCGCGCTCAGGCGGATCTGGAAGCGGGGCGATCTTGGAAGGCCCGTGACCGGCTCCGCGGAGCCTTCGTTACCCAGCCGGCGAATCAGGAGGTGCTCAAGCTCCTTGGGGAGGTCCTCTACCAGATGGGTGATCTACCCGAGGCCGCCAAGTACTGGCTGATGACTGACCGGACCGGAAGCGATTTCGACGCTGCCCGGGCTGCACTGTTGGAACGTCATGGCGGAGACCTCGCCCTCGTCGGGTCTGCACTTCCCGTGAGAGTTGAACCAGAGGAGCTTCCGCTGCTCGCCCAGGAGCGGCTTTCGGAGGTGAGCGATGCGGCTCGCGCGCGGTTCGGCAAACACGTCGATCTCGGCTGGGGGCGCCGGCCCCGCGGGAAGGGCCGGGAGCCCGTCAGAACATGGAGAACCAAGGTGGGCGACGCCGTCGGTGGAGTCCTGGTGCTTCTTTTTGTCGCGGCGGTGTTGGTCGGCATCGTCTCTCTCGCCATTCGCGGTGTTGAAGTGGTGGTGTCGCTGTTCAGGTAGCGGACCCGTGTGGCCGATCGGCCCGTGCGCTCGTCATCCGTCGTCGTCGGAGATTCGCTTCTAGCGGCGTGGGAGGGAACCGAGGAGATCTGTCTTGACACCGCAGCCAGTCAGCGGGGGTAGTGGCTGACAGGTCTACGAATTCTCAGCCGTCTCCGTTAGCGTTGGGGGCGGATGTCGGGAACCAGAAAGCAGGTGCTCGCCCTGCGGGCGAGCGACCGGGCTCGCCTGACGGTGCTGGCCAAGTCACCGTCGCTGCCGTACCGGACGGTCGTCCAGGCCAAGGCCGTGCTCTACGCCGCCGACGGGCTGAGTACCGACGAGATCGCCCATCGATGCGACACCACCACCAACACCGTGCGCCGCTGGGTCAGGCGCTTCGATCAGGAGGGCGTGGAGGGAATCGGCCGGGTATCTGAGGGCCGCGGGCGTCCACCCGAAGTTTCCCCCGAGCGGGTTCAGGCCATCGTCGAGGACACCCTTGGCCTTTCACCGCCGGACGGGGGAACGCGCTGGTCGAGCCGGGCCATGGCCGAACGGCACGGCGTCAGCAAGGATTACGTACTGAAGGTTTGGAGGTCGCACGGCATCGACACCGCTACGGGGCGGTCCGGCCCCCGGCCGTCCCACCGATATTTTGGCTCGATCGAGGAGGTTGGCGGGGGACAACTCGACGCCAACGCCATTGGTCTCTTGGCGGCCCTCAACGAGGCCACCGGCGACGCCCTTGCCCACTGTCGACCAAATAGTGATCATCGTGACTTCATGTTCTTCCTGAAGCTGGTAGAGGCCATCGAACTCTGGGTCCAGCACTGGAACGACACGGCCAGGCCGTTTTCGTGGCACAGCCAAGCCGAGGCTGTGGCCAAGGCTCAGCGGGGCAAGGCGGCCCTGGAGCGCTACATCAAATCGACGACAGACGGGTAAGTGTGAATCGCGTATAGTAAAAATGTTGTCGAGAAACTCGGTCTATTCTTCTGAATATCTTCAGGAATCTCTTATGGAATAGTCATTATTGACTCTGTAAGGTCCTGAGCATGAGGACAAGATTGGCCGCTGGCTCCGCATCCCGAGCGGTCGCCTTCGCTCTGGTGGTGGCCTCCACCCTGGTCGGGTGTGGGGGCCCGGAGAGCGACGCGGAGTCTCTGGCCAAGGCCACCCGCCTCCTCCCGGAGGCCTTGGCCCCCGGGGCGACCTCACCGGCACTTGGAGCACCTTTGCCCCAGGGTGTCGAGCCTGAGGTATCGACGGGACCGGACACGGAGGTGTTCGAGATCGCACCGCCGGTCACCCTTAGCGAGGTCAACGCCTTCTACCAACGGGAGATGGACAACAAGCCCTTTGGCAACTTCGCGTGGTGCGCGTCGGAACTGGACGAGATCAACAAGACCGTCACCCGGTTCTGGGGCAGCACCGGGGCCAGCCAGTACCGATCCGTGGTGATCCGGGCCACCACCGTGAATGAACCGACGCAGATCCTCGTGATCGAGCGTGCCGGGGCGGTGCCGGTCCAGTGCCAGACGTCCTGATGCCGGACCGCCCTGCGGCACCGACCAGCAACCAAAGAGACCCCAAATCAGCGAAAGGAACATCTTCTATGAATGAGCTTCTGAAGCGGCATCGGCACAATCGCAACCGGATCACCCAGAGCGGCTTCACACTCATTGAACTGCTCGTGGTCATCATCATCCTCGGGATCCTCGCCGCAGTCGTGGTGTTTGCGGTGGGCGGCGTGGGGGACAAGGGCCAGGCCTCTGCCCTGAGGATCGATTCCCGGACCCTGGTAACGGCCCTGGAGGCCAACTGTGCCAATGACGGCGAGTACGTCGACGAGGCTGGCCTGGTCGCCAACGGCCTTCTGTCTGAGCAGTCCACAACCCATGACGTCTTCTTGAACTCGGCCGGGTTGTGTGGAACCGGCCTCGGTTCGGGCTACGTGATCACCTGCACTGCCGACGCGGCGGTGTGTGAGTCCGAGGGAATTACCGTGAACGACTCCGCCGGCAAGTCGGTGACCCTCCTGAAGCCGGCCACCAAGGTGGCCTGCCTCACCGGAGCCTGCGTCGATGCCATGGTTGCTCTCGGGGCCGCGGACAAGATGGTCATTCGAGCCCTTGATTCCTCGAACGTCGCCCCGGCTGTGGCCCACTACAACACTCTCAGTGCCCCGTTTGACATCAGTACGATCCCGTTGAGCCTCGGCGACTTCTTCACCCCGGACATTGCCCAGATCGCGGCATCCGGCGCCGACCTGGTCATCGGGTTGGGGCCGTTCCACGGTGCGTCCCGGCCGGCGATCGAGTCGCTCGGCATCGCATTTCTTGACATGGACCTGGCCAACTTCCAGTTGGCCATCAGCAACGTCTACAAGGTCGGGAAACTTCTGGGCCTGAATGCGGATGCGGAGACGGCCAACAACCTGCTACGTGACCAGATCGCTGCCTATGCTGCACTGTCGCCGAAGACTCGGGTTCCGGTAAACATCTACAACTTCGGATGCTGCGGGATCGAAATTCTTCTCGACAGCACCGAGTCCCAGGGTGGGTCGCTGTGGCTCACACAGGGCTCCTACCCGTGGCCTTCATACACAGGAAGCAGCTACCTGTCCGGCGGCCAGAACACCTATGACATCGCCCAGCTCAAGGCGGTCGACCCCGATGCCATCTTCGTGATCCGCAGCCAGACCAACACGACCACGGTCAACGACCCCGGAAACATCCGGTCCTACAACCCTGTGGTTTGGGACAGCCTGAAGGCTGTCATCGACGGCCGGGTTTACGAAGGTCCCGACGTCAAGAGCTGGCCCTGGTCGGCCGGAGGGACCATCTCGGCCAAGGAAACCCTGGATCGGGGCATGGATCTCCTCTACCCCGAGGTGGCGGCGTTCCCGCTCCCGTAAGCAGGTGCCTGCGTTGCCGGTCGGTCCAACCGACCGGCCACGGGCCGCCCGGCGGCATTGCTGAAAACGAGGCGCCATCCACATGCGCTTGAGTTCCCGCGCTGCGGTGCTCAAGCGCATGTGGCGTTGGTCGTTGGGGCTGAGCCTCGCCCTGGCTGGCGTGGGCCTGATGACCATCCTGTTCGGCATTCCCGATCTGACCCCGGCCGGCCTGTGGGGGGTACTCAACGGAGGCGGCACCGAGTTGGAGCGGCTCGGCGTCTATCACCTGAGATCGCCAAGGTTGGTGCTGGCCTGCCTCAGTGGGGCGGCGCTGGGCCTGGCCGGAGCCATCATGCAGGACGGATTACGCAACCCCCTGGCCGGACCCGAATTGCTCGGAATCTCCGCCGGTGCGGCCGCCGCCGCGGCGGTCGTGATCGTTTTCAACCCTTCCCTTCCCGGCTACCTGGTGCCATGGCTCACCCTGGCCGGTGGCCTGCTCAGTGCGGGGATAGTGCTGGCGGTGATGGCCCGAATGGGCAAGCCCTCGAGTTCCGCCGTGCTGGTCCTGGTGGGCGCCGCCCTGTCGGCCGCTTTTGCCGGTGCCCTGACCCTGGTCATGGTGCTGGGGGGCCAGCAGGAGTACGCGGCCATCGGTCGATTCATGTCCGGCGGCCTCGCTGGTCTCGGGTGGCCTCCGGTGGGTCGGGTTCTGCCCTGGTTCGCCCTTGGAATTCCCGCAGCGCTGATGTTGGGCCGCGTCCTCAACCTGCTACAGGCCGGCGACGACATAGCCGAGAGCAAGGGCGTCCGGGTGGTGCGGGTCCGGCTGTTCATCCTGGCACTGGGTTCCGCCCTGACCGCTGCGGTGGTCTCGGTGGCCGGAGCCATCAGCTTCGTCGCGCTGGCCGCTCCCCATGTCGCCCGCCGCCTGTTGGGAACCAACGACTCCCGCCTGGTCCTACCGGTAGCCGCCCTGGTGGGAGCCCTGCAACTGACCGCGGCGGACCTGGCCGCCCGTCTGGTCTTCTCTCCCATCGAGGTTTCCGTCGGCTTCTGGACCGCGCTGTCGGGTGGTCCGGTGCTCCTGTTGGTGCTGCACCGTCACCTGCGGGCGGCCACCGAGTGATCTCGACATCCTCCTCGCCCACAGCTCCCAAGGCCACGGAACCACGGCCAGCCACCCGGCGCTCCACGGATCGAGTGGCCCCGGACCCTCGGCCCCTGGGCGTCCGCAAGTTCGGCATCGCCCTGGTCGCCGGTCTGGCACTCCTCGTCCTGCTCGTGGCGTGGTCGGTGATGATCGGGACGGGCGATATCTCCCTGGGCGACGCCGTCCGAGCGCTTATCGGACGGCCGTCGAGCGAGCTTGATCACACCATCGTCGTCAAGCTTCGGCTGCCCCGGGCCCTGGTGGGTGTGGTGGCGGGCGGCTGTCTGGCCCTGGCGGGAGCGCTGTCGCAGGCGGCCACCCGCAACGCTCTGGCATCTCCAGACCTCACCGGGGTATCCGCTGGTGTGGTGTTGCTAACAGTCGTCTGGGTGGGATTCGGTCCGACGTCCATCTACCACCCCGACGACCTCCTTCTCAGCCCGCTGGTGGTGGTGGTGGGAGCGGTGGGGGGTGCCGGTGCGGGACTGCTGGTCCTGAAGCTGGCCTCAGGCCGCAAGGGCGATCCCGTTCGGCTGGTGTTGACCGGAGTCATCTTTGGGCTGCTGATGCAGACCGTCACGTCGTTCATCCTGATGGTGTGGGGAAGCAGCGCCACCCTCGAGGCATCCTTCTGGTTCATCGGCTCGCTCAATGCGCGGGTGTGGCCCCACTGGAACGTCCTTTGGCCCTGGGCGGCGGTTTTGGTTCCTGTGGCCCTGGCCGGTGCTGGCTGGGCCAACCTCTTGCAATTGGGCGACGACGTAGCCGCTGGCCTGGGGGTGGACGTCCGCCGGGCGCGAGCCGGCCTGTTCCTGGTGTCCGCCACCCTGACGGCTGGGGCCCTGGTCGTGGTCGGCGCGATCGGTTTCATCGGCCTTGTCGCCCCTCACATCACCCGCCGGCTGGTCGGTGGCGACCTGCGACGGCTTCTGCCGGCCTCGTTGCTGGCCGGGGCTATCCTTCTCAGCGCGGCCGACGTCGGGGCCCGCGCCTTCACGACCCGCGCGCTGCCCACCGGAACGGTGACGGCCCTGCTCGGAGCCGCCTTCTTCCTCATGTTGCTCATGCGCCAACGGCGGCGATGACCGGGGCACGGCTGAGCGCCGAAGCCCTGAGCGTTGGGTACGACAAGAGGGCGGTCATTCGGGAGCTGTCTGCGACCATCGAGCCATCCACGGTCACAGCTTTGGTCGGACCGAACGGATGTGGGAAGTCGACCCTTCTGCGCGCCCTGGCCCGCCTGCTCAAGCCCCAGGGCGGGGCTGTCCACCTCGACGGCGAGGCCATCAACAAGCTCTCGACCCGGGCCGTGGCCCGGATGCTGGCAATCCTCCCGCAGGGACCCTCGGTGCCGGAGGGCATCACCGTTCGAGAACTCGTCGAGCAGGGTCGCTACCCGCACGTGGGTCCGCTCAACATGCTCACCCGCCAGGACCACGAATCCATCCGTCGGGCCATCGAACTCACCGACCTGGAAGCATTCGTCAATCGAACCGTCGACCAACTCTCCGGCGGAGAGCGACAGCGGGTCTGGATCGCCATGACCCTGGCTCAGGGAACGTCGATCATGCTTCTGGACGAACCGACGTCGTTTCTCGACATCCGCCATCAAATGGAGGTCCTCGAGTTGGTCCGCCGGCTGAATCGGGACGAAGGCCTCACGGTGGTGATGGCCCTGCACGATCTCAACCATGCGTCGCGTTTCGCCGACCGGGTGCTGGCCATGAAGGACGGCTCCGTAGTGGCTGACGGGACCGGGTCCGAGGTTATCTCCCACGACCTGCTGGCTTCGGTATTTGGCGTCAGGGCCCGGATCCTCCACGACGAGGACACCGGGGTACCGATCTGCATCCCGCTCGGTGTTTTTGACGTTGATCGTTCCTCATCGACCACAGAAAGCGTGCCTAATCCATGATCAGAACAACCACCGCCCGATTCGTCACCTGGAACCTGTGGCTCCGCTTCCAGAACTGGGAACAACGACGCAAGGCCATCGCCACCACCTTGGAGCGGTTGGGGCCCGACGTGGTCCTGCTGCAGGAGGTGTGGCGGGTGGAAGATGCCAATCTGGCCCAGGAGTTGGGAGGAATCCTGGGCATGGATCACGTCTACACCCACTGCTCCACCAACCGGGGTGCGGGGGTTTACGCGGCGGGACCCGATGGGTCAGCCGTCGACGTTGGCAACGCCATCCTTTCCCGTTGGCCGATCGTTGACTCGGACGAGTCCGCCCTGCCCGGCCCGGTTGACGTGGACAGTTGGCGGCGGTGCGTGAGCATGGCCGAGATCGCCGGACCACGGGGCCACTTGAGGGTCTTCAACACCCATCTCTCCCATGGCTATGAGGACAGCGCACTGCGCCAGGACCAGGTCCGCCACATCGCCGGGTTCATCGCCGAGCGTCGCCACAGGGCGTTCCCTCCGGTGCTGGCCGGGGACTTCAACGCTGATCCCGCCTGCGACGAGGTGAGGATGCTCACCGGCCGCACGAGCGTGCCCGTGCCCGGCCTGATGCTCCACGACGCCTGGGACATGGCCGGGTCTGGACCCGGACACACTTGGAGCAACGAGAACCCTCTGGCCGTCGACTCTTTGGCGCCGGCCCGGCGTATCGACTATCTGCTGGTCGGCACGCCGCAGGGCGAAGGCCGGGGTCATCCGGTGATGGCCCAACTCGGCGGGGTGGACCAGGTGGACGGGGTCCAGCCCTCAGACCACTACGCGGTCGTGGTGGATCTGCGCTACTGAGCGGCCCGTTATCCCGGTGGTAGCGCAGGACTCTGACTACGACGACGTACCGGGGCTGTCCGTCATCAGAGTCTGATGTCCTGACCCGTTTCGGGAATAGTTGACCTGTCATCCAAGTTGGAGCGTTGTAGTTGACGGATCAACGAAAGGAATCCCGATGACAGACCTACTGACCACCTCGGCCCCGGCCTACCTCAGCGGCGACTACGCCCTTGACCCAGCCCACAGCCGCATCGGCTTCGTGGCCCGCCACGCCATGGTGACCAAGGTGCGGGGCTCGTTCAACGACTTCTCCGGCCACGGGTACTTCGACGCCGCCGAGCCGGGCCGTTCGCGCCTGGAGGTGGTGATCCAGGCCGCCAGCATCGACACCCGTAACGCCGACCGGGACGGGCACCTGCGGGGCAACGACTTCTTCGACATGGACACCTACCCGGAGATCCGGTACGTGAGCACGGCGGTGCAGCAGCTCGACCCGTCGACCTACCGGGTCACCGGCGACCTCACCATCAAGGCCGTCACCAAGCCGGTGGTGATCGACTTCGAGTACACCGGCCGCGCCGTCGACCCGTTCGGCAACGAGCGCATCGGCCTGGAGGGCGGCGTCACGATCAACCGCAAGGACTGGGGCGTGAGCTTCAACGCACCGTTGGAGACCGGCGGCGTGCTGGTGAGCGAGAAGATCGCCCTGGAGTTCGAGGTGTCAGCCATCAAGGGCGGGGTCTGAGGCCCCAATCGTCTGGTGTGGCCCGCGCTCGCTTCGCCCTGCGACGATGGGGCCGTGGTCGCGAAGGAGCCGGCGCCGCGGCCGGGCGAAGGCTGGCTGAGCGAGCAGGAGCAGGCCGCCTGGCGCGGCCTGCTCCGCATGTCCGAACGGCTCACGTCGGTGCTCAACCGGCAGTTGCTGGCCGATGCCGGGCTATCGGGGCAGGACTACGCCGTGCTGGTGGTCCTCAGCGAAGCGCCCGACGGGCATTTGCGACCGGTGGAGATGGGCTCGACGCTGGAGTGGGAGAAGAGCCGGCTGTCGCACCACCTGTCCCGGATGGCGGAGCGGGGGCTGGTCACCAAAGCGAAATGTGACACTGACCAGCGCGGCGCCTACGTGAGCATCACCGACGAGGGACGGCGGGCCATCGAGGCCGCTGCCCCGG
The DNA here is from genome assembly GCA_052390275.1 of Acidimicrobiales bacterium. GTDB lineage: Bacteria > Actinomycetota > Acidimicrobiia > Acidimicrobiales > AC-14 > JBQTHD01. The sequence continues at coordinate 131,444 of JBQTHD010000010.1, forward strand.
CCCACGTTCGAGCGGTGAGGTCCGTCTTCATCGAACTCCTGACGCGGGCGCAGCTCCAGGCGCTGACCGAGATCGCCGACGCCATACTGAAGCGGCCCGGCCCGGAGCCTTGCGACAGCAGCTCAGAGGCCTGACGAGACGGGATCAGAGCCTGAGAAGCCCGCTGGTACAGACGCAGCGTCGCTTTACGTTGACCTTGCGGCCCCCCGAACTGGGTCTGTCCTCGGACTCGAACGTAGGGACTTGTTCGCTTCAGGGCCTGCTGCCTCGGCCCCTCGGGGAGCTCAATGCCACAGGGCGGCCAGCCCGGGCGCCACCGGGTCGGGCTCGACCACAGGCTGACCCACGGTGGCGGCATCGAAGGTGTTCGCCGCCGGCTCCAAAAAACGGCTGCGCTGGGCGTAGGTGTGCGCGCCGCTCAGGGGACCGTGGCCGAAGTGGTAGCGCTGCGGATAGGACACCACCAGGGTGTCGCGGGCCCGGGTGAGGGCCACGTAGAGAAGCCGACGTTCCTCATCGGTCTCCTCGGTCGAGCCCAGAGCCATGTCGGAGGGGATGTTGCCGTCGGAGGCGTGGATCAGGTGGACCACCTTCCACTCCCCGCCCTTGGCCGAGTGGATGGTGGACAGGACCAGGTAGTCGTCGTCGAGGTGGGGCGGCCCGGCCAGGTCGCCGGTGCTGGCCGGGGGGTCGAGGGTGAGCTCGGCCAGGAACTGGCTGCGGGTGCTGCCGCCGCCGGCCAGTGCGGCCAGGTGGTGCAGGTCGGCCATGCGCACCGACGCTGTGGCCGGGTAGCGCCGGGCCACCAGCGGGGCACAGGCCAGGGCCAGCCGCTCCACCTGGACGGCGGCGGGCAGATCACTGTCGAGGCAGTCGCCCAGCGCCGAGCGCAGCCCGGCCAGGCCGGCCGCGGCCGCCGGCGGCACGGCTGGGCAGTTGTGGCCCAGCAGCCGCCTCAGGGCCTCCCCCTCGGCCACGCCCAACTCGCCCATGAGCCGGCGGGTGGTGGCCGGCCCGACGCCGTCGAGCAGCCCGAGCACCCTCATCCAGGCCAGCTCGTCGCTGGGGTTGTCGAGGATCCGCAGCAGGCAGAGGAGGTCCTTGACGTGGGCGGCCTCGAGAAACTTGAGTCCTCCGTACTTGACGAAACCGATGTTGCGCCGGGCCAGTTCTACCTCCAGGGCGTCGCTGTGGTGACCGGTGCGGAACAGCACGGCCTGCTCCCGCAGCGCCACCCCCCGTTCACGCTGTTCGAGGACGTGGTGGCAGATGTGGGCCGACTGGGCCGACTCGTCGATGCAGGTGGCCAGCACCGGCCGGCCGCCTCCGCTGCGGGCCGCCTCCAGACGCTTCTGGTAGCCGGTGGCGGCCGCCGCCATCACTGCGTTGGCGCTGGCCAGGATGGCCGGCGTGGACCGGTAGTTGCGGCTCAGGGTGATCACGGTGGCGCCGGCGAAGCGGTCGGCGAACTCAACCATGTGGCGGGGCGAGCCGGCCCGGAACCCGTAGATGGCCTGGGCGTCGTCGCCCACCGCCGCCACCCGGGTGTCGGGCCCGGCCATGGCGGCCACGATGTCGGCCTGAACGGCGTTGGTGTCCTGGAACTCGTCGACCAGGATGTGGTCGAAGGCAGCCCGTAGGATCGGGCCCACCGAGGCCGAGGTGGCCAGGGCTCGCCAGTAGAGGAGCAGGTCGTCGTAGTCGACGACGTTGGCGGCCCGCTTGCGCTCCACGTAGCTGCCGAACACCGCCCTGATGCCGTCGAGATCGGAGCGACACCACGGGTAGTGCCGGCCGACCACGTCGGCCAGGGGTTCCTGGGCGTTGACGACCCGGGAGTAGATGGAGGCCAGGCTGTCTTTTTTGGGGAAGCGCCGGCCCTGCTCACCGAGGCCGAGATCGTGGCGGACCAGGCCCATGAGGTCGGCACTGTCACTCTGGTCAAGGACGGTGAAGCTGGGCGTGAGGCCGACGGCCTCGGCGTGGGGGCGCAGCACCCGGTTGGCCACGGCGTGGAAGGTGCCGCCGCAGACCCGCCCGGCCCCGTCGCACCGGGCCAGGTGACCGGCCCGGGTGAGCATCTCCCGGGCCGCCCGGCGGGAGAAGGTAAGGAGCAGGATGCGCTCGGGCCGGGTCCCGTCGCCCAGGAGCCGGGCCACCCGGCAGGCCAGGGTGCGGGTCTTTCCCGTGCCGGCGCCGGCCACGATGAGCAGGTGGCCGCCGTCGTGAACGACCGCCCGCCGCTGCTGCTCGTTGAGCTCGTCGCCGTTCCCGTCGCCCTCGCCTCCATGCCAATCGAACATGCATTCGACGGTAGCAAACCGGCTCGTCGGGCTTGCGGTTTCGCTGTCCACCTCTTGCGGCCTGCCAGCCGGGTCCCTCGGCGTCAGGGTGGCGGAACCTCCTGGCGGGTAGGTGAGGGGCCATGCCCAAGGACAAATCAGAGGAACTGCCCGGAACCATCCAGCGATCGTCGGCCAAAGCCCGACGGACCTACGCGAAGACACTGGCCTCGGCCCACGATCAGTACGACTCGGAGGAGCGGGCCCACCGAACCGCTCTCGCCGCCCTCAAGCACAGCTTCGAGAAGGTCGGCGACCACTGGGAGTCCAAGAGGAGAAAGGGACCTTCCGACTCGCGAGCCAAAAAAGGGGGTCCGAGTGGCGGCCAGGCGGCTGGCGGGGTCGACGTGAACGGTCACACCCGGGCCGAGTTGTTGGATAGGGCGGCCTCCCTCGGGGTAACCGGGCGCTCTCGGATGAACAAGCACCAGTTGGGGCAGGCCATAGCCCGTTGCCAGGACTGACCACATCCGGGGAGTTGCGAAGCGGACCTGCTAGTTGCTAGTGGTCTGTCGCCGAATTGATCTGGTGGCTACGACGGCCATCGGCGCCCCTGGCGGCGTTGCTCGGCCTCGAAAGACCTACGGGTATTCCTTCGACCTCGCGCCTTGCCATGAACGCCGAGTGGCTCGCCGTACCCACCCAGCCAATTCGCAGACAGACC
>JBQTHD010000011.1:0-18238 GCA_052390275.1 Acidimicrobiales bacterium
GCCGCCGACGCCAGCGAGGGCTGGGCAAGCTCACCCCGGTCGAGTTTGAGATACTGCTTCGACCGACCGCTCAAGCTGCGTGATGTCTATCAACCCTGCGAGTCAACTAAAGCAGGGGCAGACCCCTCGGTGCCGGAGACGACCGGCAGTGCCGGGCTCACGCAGAGAGTTCGACGGTGGCGATAAGCGGAGGCTCGAGGCCCTCGGGCAGGGCCTCGTCCTCGAAGTACAGCTCAAGAGCCTCGCGCAGGTTCGCGAGCGCCTCGTCAACGGTACGGCCCTGGCTGGCAACCTCGATCTCCAGGCTCCGGGCTACGTACCAGTCGCCTTCGTGCGTGACCGCCGCCGTGAACTGCACGAGCCGAGGTTACGCCTCCCGAGTTGTCGGCCAGAAGGGTTGGGCCGGCACGGATTCCGGTCAGCAAACATGGCGCAGCCAGATTCCTTCAATGCGAACGGCGCGCTGCCCGCCACGGCGCGCCATGGCCTTACCCAGCTCCACCAGCTGCAGGTTCTCCAGTGTTCCGCTCCCTTCCTGACCAAGGACTCGGCGCCGAACCATTGCGTGCTGGACCGTTTCGGTGCCGAGGTGGTGGCCCCGGGGTGGGGCGAGGAGCTCGAGCGCCACTCGAACAACTTCTTTTAGGACAACTACTGCTTCAAGGACGCTCTCCTTCAGTACAACGTCGATCCACAGCCGTTGGGGAGCCGGGGTGTTCAGCGCGTCGATGCTCGCGATATCGCCGAGGCGTCGGCAATCGTGTTGCGCATCCGGACCTCCATCAGGCGAATCCTGATCTTGACGTTTGCATCTGCCGGGTCGGCACCCGGAATCAGGCGTCAGTTGTCAGCCTACCGCCGAGCGGCGGTTACCTGCGAGATCTCGACGCGCCAACCCCGGAGTATTCTTTTGAGAATGGGCGGGAAGGCAACATGCATAGCGGCAACGAAGGTCCGGCCCCAGATGCCCTTGCTCGGTTGGAATCGGAACTCCATTTTGATCCGGACACGTCCAGGCCCCACTTCTTGGACCCCCCAGGTGCCGACCATGATAGCGAGGGGGTAGGGGTAGTCGGCGGTGTCGACGGCGACGGCGTAGCGGTGTCCATCGTCCCAAAGCGTGCAGGTCTCGTGCCATTCCTTCCCACTACGGTTGGCACACGTTCTCGTCACATTTGGTCCGTTCACAGCGGTGGTGCTAACCCGGCTGAGGTTGGGAGCCAAGCGACCATACAGCTCATGATCGGTGATGACCTGCCATGCCGTGGCGACGTCGCCCTGCACGATCCGGTCGAAGGCAAATACTTCGATCGGCGGGCTCTCATTGACTGATGGCAGTCCCGTCCTGAGTAGCTTGCGGGTTCGCCAAGAAGTGATTGCCTGTTGGAGGGCGAGCCATCCGACCACAATTGCTACCGCCGTAATGACCACGACGCCGACGTTGGAGTACCAACCAAGCACAATGGTCGTGACGCTGCTGAGGACCCAGGCGACGTCGGCGATCGTGATGGCGGGCACCCAGCGAAGTAAACGGCTCATTCGAGATCCAGCGATAGCGGCCACGCCGAATGCGAAGGCGACGAGTCCCACCCCGATCGCCCGGAACCAGCGGGCGTCGCCGGTTTCGAAGAGACCGGCCATGGGACCGGCCGCCGTGGCGGCGACGATCCCGCCGATGGAGGAGGTGATGGCGTTGAGCCGGAGGGTGTTTCGCAGTCGCTGGGCGGAGAGGCGCACCGGATCGGATTCGTCGACCAACGGTCCGACGACGACGGGGGGTTGGCGGGGGCGGGTCATGTATGGATCCTGAGGCCCAATCCGGTCAACTGCCATTACCTGAGAGGTGATGGAACCGCGCTGGGCTATTTCCTAGGGTCCCACCATGTCGAGTTCACCCGCCGGAACGCTCTTGCGCGACTGGCGAACCCTTCGCCGCTACAGCCAACTCGAACTGGCTCTCGTCGCCGAGGTTTCGACGAAGCATCTCAGCTACATCGAGACCGGTCGATCAAGACCAAGCCCGGAGATGATCGTCCACCTGTGTGAACACCTCGACGTACCCCTGAGACCGCGAAACGCGATTCTCCTCGCCGCAGGACACGCACCGCGGTATGTCCTGACGGATTACCACCATGGGCTCGACAGCGCAGTTCGCCGCGCCGTAGATCAGTTGATCGCAAGCCACTCCGATCCAGCAGTCGCCGTCGACCGCGACTGGAGCCTGATCACATCGAACGCCGCTGCCGCGATTTTTCTAGACGGTGTGGCCCGCGATCTGCTTGTGCCACCGATTAACGTCATCCGGCTGTCACTACACCCCGAGGGGCTCGCCCCCCGGATCCAAAACTTCGATGATTACGCGGCTCACGTTCTGGCGCGGGTGAAGCGCGCTAACTCCTCATCGCCCGCTCCTGTCCTCGAGCAACTGCTCACAGACTTCGCGTACCTGGCCAAGAGGAGGTCGTCGGACGCCACTGGCATCTTCCTCACGCTTGACCTTCGCACCGACGCCGGGCCAATCCGCTTCTTTTCGACCGTCACCACCTTCGGCTCCCCCAGGGACGTCGCCCTCGAGGAGTTCGCACTCGAGACCTTCCATCCGGCAGACCCAACGAGCCGAGCAATCCTCGAAGCCGCCGTTCGCAGTCGCAACCCGACGCCCTGAGGCCCAGCCGGTTAGCGGCAGCGTGTGCTGCACCTCACGTGCCATCGCGCCCGGCGGAGGATCGATCCAGCGTGCCCTGAGCGAGTTCACGATGCATCGGCACGATGGCGATGAGGGTCTGCCCCTGCTTTGGTTGACTCGCAGGGATGACTCGCAGGGTTGATAGACATCACGAAGCTTGAGCTTCGGATCGAAGGAGTACGTCCGAGGCCTGGCCCGACTGCGCGACGAGCTGGAGAAGGCGAACGTGGCCTTCCGCTCGGCCACCGAGCCCTTCGACACCACCACGCCCGCCGGTCGCATGATGGTGCAGATGCTCGGCTTTATCCAGACATGCGGGTGTCTCAGCCCAGCGGGTGTCTCAGCTCAGCAGTCAGCGGATCGCTGATATTCCTGGGCAGCCGGGCCGGGGGCCCTGGGTTCTCATGCCAGTTCAATGGTGCCGTCGTCAAGCCGAGCGACCACGAGGATCGTTTCGACGGGAACCAGGTCGGTGAGCGCTTACGAGTCGGGCCGACATCACGCCGGTGTTCCGGCTCCCCGATCCACGACCGAAACACAAATGTTCGCGCCCAGGATCGGTCGGCGCCCCCGGCAGGATTCGAACCTGCGACCCGCTGCTTAGAAGGCAGCCGCTCTGTTCCGCTGAGCTACAGGGGCAGGCAGCCATGATGGCACTGTCGTCAATGGCCCAACCTCAATTGCTGTCACGTGAGTGGCGGGCCTCGTCGATGTCGCCTGGTCGATGTCGCCTGGTCGATGTCGCCTGGTCGGCGGCGGGCGGCGGGGGGTGGGGCGACGTGGTTCACTCGCCTGGTGAAACGTTCGATCGACTTCGCCCTCGACGACCATCCCGACGACGACGCCGAGCGGGCCCGTACCGCTTGGGCGGTGGCCATCCGGGACGATTGCGACGAGTGCGACGACCTCCGGGTGGAACTGACTCTGGAGGAGCTGGGCCGGCCTGGGGCGGGGGTCAGCGGCCACCTTTCTGTCCAGGGAGCCAAGCGTCTACGCGGTGCCCTGGCCACCGCCCTCAAGGAACTGGGCATCGACCCCGCCCTCTGATGTTTTCCCGGCGCCGCTGAGGGCCGGCGGTGGCCAGGTGAGAATGAAGGCATGGATACCGATGCCCGGCGCCCGCCCGCCCGCCGAATCCGGCATCTGGTGTGGGACTGGAACGGCACCCTGCTGGATGACTTTCACCTGGTGGTGGCCGCGGCCAGCGACGCATGCGTTCCGGCCGGGCGGGCTCCCATCACCGCCGATGAGTACCGACGATGCTTCACCCGGCCCATCGAGCGCTCCTATGAACTTCTGCTCGGCCGCCCCCTTGCCGACGGCGAGTGGACCACCCTGTCCCGCCGGTTTCATGGCAGCTACCAGGCCCAGGCGGCCACCGCCCGCCTGGCCGCCGGGGCGGTGGCGGCCCTGACCCGAGCGGCCCAGGCCGGTTGGACCCAGTCCTTGCTGTCCATGTGGACCCACCAGGAACTGGTACCCCTGGTCGATGCCTTCTCGCTGACCGGCTGGTTCCAACGCATCGATGGTCAGCGCCAATTCGGGGGCGGACCCAAGGCCGATCACCTGTCGGCTCACCTGCAACAACTCGGCGTCGAGGGGCCCGACGTGTTGATGGTGGGCGATTCGTTGGACGATCTTGCCGCCGCCCAGTCGGTCAACGCACAGTGCATCTTGGTTTCGGGCGGTCCCCACACCGCCGAGATGCTGGGCGACTGCGGCGTGCCCGTGGTCCCATCGCTGGCCCATGCCCTGGACCTGGCCGGGATCGACGACCCATCCCGGTGACCCATCCCCCGAACTCGAAACGTCCGGTCCAGGCCGGTCCGCTAACGCTGTCCGTGCTGGCCGGGCCCCGCCCCGGCGTCGGCCGCCCCCTGCTGGCCATCCACGGCTTCACCGGGGCCAAGGAGGACTTCGACATGTGGCTTGGGCCGCTGGCGGAGCGCGGCTGGGACCCGGTCTCCCCCGACCTGCGGGGTCACGGGAACAGCGACTCGCCGGTTGGCGAAGCCAACTACACGCTCGACCTTCTCACCGCCGATCTGGTGGCCCTCATCGACGCCCTGGGCTGGCCGTCGGCCACCATCGTTGGCCACTCCATGGGCGGGATCCTGGCCCAGAAACTGGCGTTGAGCCATCCGCACCTGGTGGACGCGCTGGTACTCATAGATTCCTACTGCGCAGCGGTGGAGGGAGTCGATCCGTCGTTGGTGGCGCTGGGCTCGGCCATTGTCCGAAGCGCCGGTATGTCATCTCTGGCTGACGCCATGGAGGCCTACCGCCGCCAGCAGGTGCCCTCGCGAATCGACCCCCAAGTGGTGGAGGCCCGCCATCCCGGGTACCAGGACTACCTCCGCCGCAAGGTGACCGCCACCTGTGGAGACCTCTGGGTGGCGTTGGCCCCAACCCTCACCTCCCTCGAGCCCTGGGATGCCCAACTGGTGGAGGTCGCCGTCCCCACCTTGATCCTGGTGGGCGAGCACGATCGATCCTCCCGGCAGCAGTCCGAAGTCATGGCCGGGCGGATCGCTGGTGCGAATCTGGTAGTCATTGGCGACGCCGGACACTCCCCACAATTCGAGGCTCCCGATGCCTGCTGGTCCGCCCTGACCGATTTCCTGGACTCGCTTTCGCCGGACCCTTGACTCCTGGGGACGAGCGAATCGCTCCCGGTCCAACCGAACTCCGCTGCAGGTAGCGCGCACGACTCACCATCAGCCAGACCAGCTACAGGTAGTCCTTGAGCTTTTGGCTGCGGATGGGGTGGCGGAGCTTGGCAAGAGTTTTAGCCTCGATCTGGCGAATTCGCTCCCGGGTGACACCGAACTCTCGCCCGACTTCCTCAAGGGTCCGTACCTGCCCGTCGTCCAAGCCGAAGCGCAGGCGCATCACCTGGCGCTCCCGCTCTGTGAGGCCTGCCAGGGCCTCGGCCACCGCCTCGGACAACAGGGCCCGAGCGGCGGCATCGGCCGGGGCCACCGCCTGGGCGTCCTCGATGAAGTCCCCCAGGCTGGCGTTGTCCTCCTGGCCCACCGGTGACTCCAGTGAGACCGGGTCCTGGGCCAGGCGCTGAAGCTCGCGCACCCGGGCCGGGCTCAGTTCCATTCGCGCTGCCAACTCCTCCATCACCGGTTCGCGGCCGAGTTCCTGGAGCATTTGGCGCTGGGTCCGCAACAACGAATTGATGGTCTCGACCATGTGCACCGGAATACGAATAGTGCGCGCCTGGTCGGCGATGGCCCGGGTGATGGCCTGGCGAATCCACCAGGTGGCGTAGGTTGAGAACTTGAACCCCTTGGAGTAGTCGAACTTCTCCACGGCCCGAATCAACCCCAAGTTCCCTTCCTGGACCAGGTCCAACAGGGCCAGACCCCGACCCAGGTAGCGCTTGGCTATGGACACCACCAAGCGGAGGTTGGCCTCAATGAGGCACTTCTTGGCCTCGAAGCCGTCGGCCACCAGGTGCTCCAGCGGTCGGCACTCCTCCTCGGGTATGGCGTCGGCTGATCCGTAGCGGAACTCCAGAGCGGCGATGCCAGCCACGGCCTGAAGGCCGGCCTCGATCCGTCGGGCCAGGGAGACCTCCTGGGGGCCCGATAGGAGACTCACCTTGCCGATCTCGCGCAGATAGGTGCGCACCGGGTCGGGAGCGGAGTCCCCCCGACCGTCAACCCGAGTTGCCTCCGACCACGACGAGTCGGACCGGGAGACGTCGGACCTGAAGCTGTCGTTGCTGAAATCGCCTACCGGCGCACTCGGCACGCGGCTAGAGCGTCCTGCCTGACCCCTGCGGCTGATATTGGCCGAGCCATCAACTTTGATTGACCCGACGCGTCCCTTGGTGGGTGGGGTCACCCTGGTCGCAGCAACCACCGGGGGGGCCAGAGCAAGGTCGTCGGCCAAAACTTCCTCGATGGACACGCCGGCGCTGGCCAGACCCCGGTGGACTCCGATCACCAACTCGGGCGTGAGTTCGACGTCCTTCAACTCCTCGACCACCTCGTCCACCGTCAAGGATCCGGCCGTCCGGCCCTTGGTCAACAGGCGCTCCACAGTGGCCGCCGAAACCAGATCCGACAGCGACTGGGGCGGCAGGGCCAGCACAGAGGGCGAACCAAGGCAGGGGGCATCGGCTATCGACCCAACGGCTTGATCCCCCCAAGACGGCTCCACCTGCGGTGGTCCGAGTCCGTCAGGACCATTCGGCCCATCTGACTGGCTCATTCGCCCTCCCCCCGGCCGGACGCCAGCCACGCTACCAACGCCTCTGTGGCCTCTTGAACCAACTCCGGAGACCGAAACCGGTCGAGGGCCAACTGAAGCCAGGCGACTTCGGCGGCCATGGTCAGGGGATCGGTGGCCAGGCGGGAGGCAACCTGAAGCCGCAACAGTTCCCGCCGTCCCGCTCTTTCGGCCAAGCGCGCCATGACTTCGGCGGACTCTGCCGCCACCTCCTCCACGGCCAGGCGCTGCAGAAGGTCGCCGGCCTGGCCCGAAGCCGAGTCGATGGCCCTGTGCAGATCTCCTCCACTGGCCGCCAGGAGCCGGCAGACCTCCGCAGCCAGGGGGTGGCCGAACAAAGCCGGTGTGAGCGGTGACGACTCCCCCGCCGTGGCACTGACGGCCAGGCGGAGGCCCTCCAGTTCGGCCGCCGGAATGGGCCCGGCTTCCTCCGAACCCCGCAGTGCGTCCCGCCCATCCCGACCTTCCTCCCTCCGGCGACCCTCGGCGAGCCCGTCAGGGTTGCCCCGCCGGGTTCCGTCGGCTTCTTCGGCAACGCCGGGTGAAGCAGGCGGGTATTCATCTCCCCCGGGACCCGAGGCCGTCGCTCGCCTCGGCCCACCGTCCCGGCCAAGCCCCCCGTCCCGGTTCACCCGACCTCCTCGGCTTGGCGGGTCCCCCTGGCTGTCCCGGGCGGGCGGGCTCGCCACCAGGCGATCCAAAGTCGGGCGCAACCGGTCGGCGTCGATTCGCACCCGGTCGGCCAGGACCATCAGGTACTGATCCCGGACCAGGGGCGCCGGGTGAGCGGCAATCACGGCCAGTCCGGTCTCGGCCGCCCGGGCCCGGCCCTCCACCGTGGCCAGATGGGCCTGGGCCAGGGCCCGCTCCAACCGGAAGGCCACGAACGGTCGGGCCTCGGCGACCGCTCGGCGCAATCGCTCCGGATCGCTGCGAGCCAGATCGCCTGGATCACTGCCGGGGGGAAGGTCGGCCACGGCCAGGTCCAACTCGTAGCGCTGCTCCCACTCGCCGAAGCGCAGAGCGGCCCCTTGACCAGCGGCATCGGCGTCGTAGGCCAGCACCAGGCGGCGGGCGAAGTTCTTGAGAAGCCGGATGTGGTCTTCCGTCAGAGCGGTGCCGCATGTGGCGACCGACTCGGCCAGCCCCACCCGGGCCAGGCCCATGACGTCGGTGTAGCCCTCGCACACCACCACCTGGCCGGCGGCCACAGCCGGGGCCCGGGCCCAGTTGAGGCCGTACAGGACCCGACTCTTGCTGTAGAGCGCCGTCTCGGCCGAGTTGCGGTACTTGGGTGGCGGTCCACCGGGCAGTTGGCGTCCGCCCAGAGCCACCGGGTCACCGCGGACGTCGAAGATGGGGAAGAGAACCCGAGCCCGGAAGACGTCCTGCTGACGACCCCGGTTGTTGATGAGACCGAGGCCGGTGCCGGTCACCAGGTCGTCGGAGACCGACAGATCTCGAACCAACCCGTCGAAGCCTTCGGGCGCCCACCCCAGTTGGTAGTGACGAACCTCGGCCCCATCCATCCCCCGGGCCCGCAGGTAGGCCCGGGCGGCGGCCGCGTCCGGGCTGTGAAGGAGGCGGCGGTGGTACCAGTCCACGGCACGTTCCATGGTCTCCACCAGGCGATCCCGACGGTGCCGCCTCTGGGTGGCGGCCAGGCTGTCCATCCGTACGGTGAGCCCGGCTCTGGCGGCGAGGCGTTCGACCGCTTCGCTGAAGCTCAGGTGCTCCACCTGCTCGACGAAGCGAATGGCATCCCCGCCGGCCTGGCACCCGAAGCAGTAGTAGAGGCCCTCCTCGGCGTTGACCGAGAACGATGGAGTGCTCTCCGAGTGGAACGGGCAAAGCCCCACCCACCTGCGCCCCACCTTCCTCAGACCCAAATGCTCAGAGACCACCGCCACGAAATCAGTGGCAGCCCGGACCCGGACGATGTCCTCGTCGGCTATTCCCACGCAAGCGCCCTCGAGGCCACGAGGCTGCCCCGTTGCCGACCTCCCGCGGCCCCGTCGGCGGTCACGGTGGGGGCGTCATTCCGTCGGGCGACACAGGCTCACCCCTGGTGACCCCGCGCCGCCGTCAGCCCGATTCCGCTGACGGTCATCCCGAGGCGTCACCGGTGAAGTTCCAGGAGGCCAGGGCCAGGCTGGGGGCGACGACACCCGAGGGCGTCAGAACCGGATCGTCGCCCACCCCCACCACCGATCCCGGACCCAGTGCCTCCACGTAGGACTGGGTGAAGCGCAGGTCAGCCACCGGATGCGACACCTGGCCATCGTCGAACCAGAACAGCCCGCTTCGGGTCAGCCCGGTCACGACCTGGGTCTTGGGATCCAACACCCGGGTGTACCAAAGCTCAGTGACCAACAGTCCGCTACCGATCTTGGCCATCAGGGCTTCGGGCGAGGAGGTCCCGGCGGCCATGACCAGGTTCGAGCACATCGGGCCCCACACCTCACCGCCCACCACCGCATGGCCGGTGCTGGCCGCGGGACCCGCCGCTGAAGCTGCGGTTCGCCGGTCGTGGGCCATGCCGACGCAGACGCCGTTGCGGACCAGGTCGAGTGCCGATCTGGGGGTTCCCTCGGCATCGAAAGCCATGCCCTGGGTGAGTGGATCGAACGGATCGTCAACCACAGTTACCACCGGGTCGAACTGCTGGCCACCCACTTCGACGAAGGACTGGCCTTCGGCATGGGCCTTGGCGTTGAACCCGTACCAGGCCCAGAAACTCAACAGGTCGGAGACGGCCAGGGGCTCCAGCACCACCGGATAACTTCCGGGGGCGAGCACCCGAGGATCTCGCCCGGCCGTCGCCTTGGTCGCAGCCACGGTCCCCGCCGCCCCGGCCTCGACTCGACAAAGAAGCGGCGATCGGCCGTAGCCGCGTCCCGCCGACGTCGCACCCCGGAAGATTCCCTCCACCACGGCGTCGCTGAAGGCGCCGCCTTGGCATGCCCCGACGGAGTTGGCGAACACAACCTGTTCGAACGACGTGCTGGCGAAGCCGGCGGCAACCATTCGTTCTGGTGCCCCGGAAGGCGAAGCGGGGCCCAACCCACCCCCGCCGGCGGCCACAAAGTCCGCCACCATCCGGGCCCGCACCATCGGATCATCCCCGCCCGCCAGCGCCGGGTCAACGTGAACTGACGTCACCGGCGGGGTCGGGGGGGCCAGGCCCGGCCAGGCCTCGTCCACGGGCCGCAGCCGGGCCATCTCCATCACGCGCTCGACCAACCGGTCCAGGGTTTCCCCGTCCGCCGTTGTGGACCCCGGCGCCAGTTCGGCCGCCCCAACCCCGATGGTGACATTGGCCGATGCGTGGCGGCCGTCGTGGAAGACCCGGAGGCGAACCGCGGCATCGGACTCGGCCACGTTCTGGTGGATGTGGGAATTGGCGAACCGGGTGAGCCCCCGGTGGCCCCGGCTCACGGTCACCTCGGCCTCAGCCCCAACCGCCCGCCGGGCCACCCGACCCAACACTGCCTGGGCCACGGCGTCGAGGTCCACCGCCTCCCGTCCGGCGGCCATCGGCCCCGGTGACGCCTTCGCCACGCTTGCCCTGAGATCCGCTTGCCCGTCGACCTGAGGCGACGCAGCGGATCCGGCGCCGGAGAGGGGTCCGGGGCCGTTCACCCCTTCACCCCTACCCGGACCTGGCGGAAGCGGGCGGGCGCACTGTGATGACCGGTGTGGCCAACCTGTTCGGGCTGCCCCTTGCCGCAGTTGGGCGTACCCCACACACTCCATTCCGCTCCGCCGGCCAGCATGTCCAGTCCCGCCCAGAAGGTGGGGGTAATGCCGGTGTAGGTGGGGTTTCGCACCATTCTGACGCGGCGCCCGTTGGCAATTTCCCAGCCCAGCTCACAGCCGAACTGAAAGTTCCACCGCCGGTCATCTATGGACCAGGACCGGTTGGTCTCCATGTAGATCCCCCGGTCGGTTGCGGCGATGATCTCCTCCAGAGTGCTGTCCCCGGGCAGAAGTCCGACGTTGGTCATCCGGACCATGGGCATCCGGTTGTAGCCGTCGGCCCGGACCATCCCGCCAGGAGGCAGACCCACCGCGGCGGCGGAGTCCCGACCGGTCAGGGTCCCCACCCAGTTCCCTTCCCGGACGATGTCCACCCGCTGCGCCGGGGTGCCCTCGTCGTCGAAGCCAAAGGATCCAAGGGCTCCCGGCAGGGTGGCATCCGCTGTGATGTTCATCAGGTCGCTGCCGTAGCGAAAGGCGCCCAGGCGGGCGGGATCGAGAAAGGATGTTCCGGCGAAGGCCGCCTCCCACCCCAGGATCCGGTCCAACTCGATGGCGTGGCCCACCGACTCATGGATCTGCAGCGCCAACTGGTCGGCCGAGAGGATCAGGTCGTAGGTGCCCACCGGGCACTCAGGGGCACTGAGCAGGGCCACCGCCTCCGAACCCATCTGCTCGGCCCGACCCACCAGGTCCGCTGCCCGCACCAACTCATAGCCCTGCGTGCCGTAGAGGCCACCGACGCCGCCCAGGGAGCGACGCTGGGTCTCGTGCCGCCCGATTGCGGTGGCCGACATGTCCACCCCGCACTCCACGATGTGCTGGCTGATGCGGTGACCCTGGCTGGATATGAACCACTTGTGGGTATCCCAGGCCACGAACTGGGCCTCGGCCACCCCCACCCCGTTGACGGCCAGCGCCCCGGCGGTGGCCTCCACCAAGAGGTCGCCCTTCGCCGCCAGACCCACCTCGCCCGGGTGCTCGATCCAATCCGAAGTCCAGGCCGCCTCGGCGACGGGCACCTCCGCCAGAACGAGAGCTGGCCCCGGCACCAGTCCGGATGCCCGGGCTATCTCTGCCGCCTGATTCCCAGCCCGGCGAGCCTGGGACAGGCTCGGTTCGCAAACGGCGAAGAAGCCCCACGACGACCCGATCAGGGCCCTCACCCCCACGCCGGCCGACACCGACGACTGCGTGGTCTCCAGCACCCCGTTGCGGGCCCCCAGCCACTCGGACTCGGTCTCGACCACCCGGGCGTCGGCGTAGACGGCGCCCGCAGCCAGCGCCCCTTCCACCGCGGCCGAAGCCAGGTCGAACATCAGCGCGCGACCTCGCCCAACTGGCGGCGCCGGCCCGGGATCAGGTCCCGGCCGCGGCCAGGACCGCCTGAGCTGCGGCCAGCCGAGCAATGGGCACCCGGAAGGGCGAGCAGGAGACGTAGTCCAGGCCGGCGTCGTGGAACAGGCCGATGGAGTCCGGGTCCCCCCCGTGCTCGCCGCAAACTCCGAGCTTGATACCAGGCTTCGCCGCTCTCCCCCGGCGGGACGCCTCCCGCACCAACTCGCCCACACCACCCGGGTCCACGGTCTCGAAGGGGTTGCGCTTGAGCAGACCCTTCTCCAGGTAGATCGACATGATCCGGCCCTCCACGTCGTCGCGGCTGAAGCCGAACGTCATCTGGGTGAGGTCGTTGGTGCCGTAGGAGAAAAAATCGGCTTCGGCAGCCAACTCGTTCGCCAGCAGTGCGGCCCTGGGTGTCTCGATCATGGTCCCGATGGTCACGTCAATCCCAGTTGCCGCTGCGCCCACCGCGTCGGTCACCCAGCGGCGGGCCAGGGCCAGTTCCTCCCGGCCGATGGTCAGGGGGATCATGATCTCGATGACTGGCCGGCCCCCGGCCGCGACGCGATCGGCCGCCGCCTCCATGAGAGCACGCACCTGCATCTGATAGAGCCCGGGCTTGAGCACGCCCAAACGAACGCCGCGGGTGCCGAGCATGGGGTTGAACTCATGCCAGGTCTTGGCCGCGGCGTACACCGCCTTCTCCTCGTCGTCGAGGCCGACGGTGGCCTCCTTGACGGCCAGATCCTCGAGGTTGGGCAGGAACTCATGCAGGGGCGGGTCGAGCAGGCGAATGGTTACCGGAAGGCCGTCCATGGCCTCGAGCACCTCGGTGAAGTCCGCCTTCTGCGCCGCCCGCAACTCCTCCAGGGCGCCAGCCTCGTCGTCTGGGGTGCGGGCCAGGATCATGCGGCGAACGATGGGCAGGCGCTCGCCCAGGAACATGTGCTCGGTGCGACACAGGCCGATTCCCTCGGCCCCGAAGTGGCGGGCGTTGGCCGCGTCGGGCCCGTTGTCGGCGTTGGCCCGCACGGCCAGGTGCCCGGCCCGAATCTCGTCGGCCCACCCCAGAAGCGTGGCGAACTCGGCCGTCGGCTTGGACTGGGTGACAGGCACCTCGCCCAGCATGACCCGGCCGGTGGAGCCGTCGACGGAGATGATGTCACCCTCGTTCACCGTGACTCCGCCGGAGATGAAGGACCCGGTGCCGATCTCCACCCGCTCGGCCCCCACCACCGCCGGCTTGCCCCAGCCCCGGGCCACCACCGCCGCATGGCTGACCAACCCACCTCGCGACGTGAGGATTCCCTGGGCCACGATCATTCCGTGCACGTCCTCGGGGGATGTCTCGCTTCGCACCAGCACGACCCGCTGGCCCCGGGCCGCGGCGGCGGCGGCATCGTCGGCAGTGAAGAAAACATGGCCCACCGCCGCCCCGGGTGATGCGGCCAAACCGGTGGCGATCACCGGGGCGTCGCTCGCCTCGAACTGTGGGTGCAACACCTGTTCGAGGTGCTCGGCGGTCACCCGCCCGACCGCCTCGGCCCGGGTGAGGGTGATGCGCTCGTCGGTGGTCATGTCCACCGCCATGCGCAGGGCGGCCGCACCGGTTCGCTTGCCCACCCGGGTCTGGAGCATCCACAACCGACCCTGGTCGATGGTGAACTCGGTGTCGCACATGTCCCGGTAGTGGCGCTCCAGGCGATCGAAGATGGCGAGGAGTTCGCTGAATATGGACGGGAACAGGTCGGCCATGACCTCCAGTTTCAGAGTGTTGCGAATGCCGGCGACCACGTCCTCACCCTGGGCGTTGACCAGGAAGTCACCGTAGGCGCCGGCCGCTCCGGTGGCCGGGTCCCGGGTGAAGCCCACCCCCGTGCCGGAGTTGTCGTCCCGGTTGCCAAAGACCATGGCCTGGACGTTCACTGCGGTGCCCAGGTCGTGGGGAATGCGCTCGCGGACTCGATAGGCCACCGCCCGGGGCCCGCTCCAGGACCGGAACACGGCATCGACCGCCCCGTGGAGTTGGTCCATCGGCGCCTGGGGGAACGGGCTGCCGGTGTGGGCCGCGACCACTGCCTTGTAGTCCTCCACCAGTTTGGTCAGGGTGGCCGCGTCCAGGCTGGCGTCGCTGGTGGCCCCGCAGGCCTCCTTGGCCGCCTCGAAGCGGGTGTCGAACTCCTCGGCGGCCACCCCCAGCACGATGCGCCCGTACATGGCCACGAACCGGCGGTAGCTGTCGTAGGCGAAACGTTCGTCGCTGGTCTGGGTGGCGAGGCCCCGCACCGAGTCGTCGTTGAGGCCCAGATTCAGAACGGTGTCCATCATTCCGGGCATGGAAAACTTGGCTCCCGAGCGCACGCTGACCAGAAGCGGGTCGGAAGCGTCGCCCAACTTCTTGCCCATGGATGCCTCCAACGCGCCCACGGCGCTGGCCACCTGCTCGTCCAGGCCGTCGGGCCACGAACCGCCCGTGGCCGCCCGGCAGGCATCGGTGGTGATGGTGAACCCGTGGGGTACGGGTAGGCCCAGTACCGAGGTCATCTCCGCCAGGTTGGCTCCCTTGCCGCCAAGGAGATCCTTGAGGCTCATGGGGGGCTGGCTATGGGCGTGGTCGAAGGCGTAGACGTACGTCACGGCCGGCGAGCCTACCCGGGGGGGATCAGGGCTCCTTCGGGGCTTTCGTGGGGCGTTCCCTGCCTTTCCGACAGCCGTCAGATGCGGTTCATGTCAGGCCGTCCATCGTCGCAGAATCGGCTCAAAACCGCTCAAAACCGCTCAAAACCGGCTCAACGCCGGCTCGGAAAACCCGCCGAGCCCGGTTCGGATCTGGATCAGACCCGGTCAGATCCGGCCAGCCGGGCGGCCAGGTCTCCCACCAGTTCGACCACCGGCACCCGTTGCTGAGCCAGGGAATCGCGGTCCCGCACGGTCACCGCGTTGTCCTCCAACGACTCGAAGTCCACGGTGACACACCACGGCGTGCCCGCCTCGTCCTGGCGGCGGTAGCGCCGGCCGATGGACTGGGTGACGTCGTAGTCGCAGGAGAAGTGGCGCGACAGCGCGCGCCGGATGTCATGAGCCATTGACACCAGCGGTTCCTTCTTCGACAACGGCAGCACCGCCACGGTGTAGGGGGCGAGGCGGGGGTGCAGGCGCAAAACGGTCCGGGCCTCGCCCCCGACCTCGTCGGTGTGAAAAGCGGCGAGGAGGAAAGCCATCATCGACCGGCCCACCCCGGCCGCCGGCTCGATGACGTGCGGGGTGTAGCGCTCGCCGGTGGCCTGATCGAACCACTCCAACTTCGACCCGGAGTGCTGCGAGTGGGCCTTGAGGTCGAAATCGGTCCGGTTGGCCACCCCCTCCAACTCGCCCCAACCCCAGGGATAGGCGAACTCAACATCGGCCGTTCCGGTTGAGTAGTGGGACAACTCCGACGCGTCGTGGTGGCGCAGGCGCAGCTTTTCCGCCGGGATCCCCAGGTCCGAGTACCACCGCAACCGCTCGCCACACCAGTACTCGAACCATCGGGCCCCATCGGCCGGGGGTACGAAGAACTCCATCTCCATCTGCTCGAACTCCCGGGTGCGAAAGATGAAGTTCCCGGGTGTGATCTCGTTGCGGAAGGACTTGCCCTGCTGGGCGATGCCGAAGGGGGGCTTGCGCCGGGTGGTCTGGGCCACATTGGCGAAGTTGACGAAAATGCCCTGCGCCGTCTCGGGGCGCAGGTAGGCCACCGAACCGTCATCGGCCACCGGACCCACGTGGGTGGAGAACATCAGATGGAACGGTCGGGCCTCGGTCAGATCCGTCGACCCGCACTTGGGGCAGCGCAGCCCGCCCGGGCCGGCTTCGGGCAACTGATCGGCCCGCCACCGGGATTTGCACGCTCGGCAGTCCACCATGGGGTCGGTGAATGTGGCCAGGTGGCCGGAGGCCTCCCACACCGCAGGGGCCATGAGAATGGCCGAGTCCAGACCGACGATGTCGTCCCGTTCGCGCACCATCGACCGCCACCAGGCGTCCATGACGTTGCGCTTGAGCAGCACCCCCAGGGGGCCGTAGTCGTAGGTGGAGCGGAACCCGCCGTATATCTCGCTGGAGGGAAAAACGAATCCCCGCCGGCGGGCGAGGTTGACCACCTGCTCGGTGAGATCGGCCACGGAGGGCGACTCTACGGCCCGCCGGGGCCAACCACCTGGGCTGGCGCCGGTGGCGGCGGCTTCCCGGTGCCGGCGGCGACTGATCGGACAGATGTCGAGACGGCGGCGGATCCAGGGTTGAGCGATCGCAGCCCCCGCTCCAGATGGTGTTCCATCGCCGCCGCCGCCAGGGCCGACAGGTCGTCGGCCAGGGATCCGGGCGGGGTGGCCAGGGCGGCTGACAGTTGGCCGCCCAGGATGCGCCGGGCCAGTTCCAACGTGTCCATGGTGATTCGTCGCCCCCCTCCCCCTCCGCAGGAGGCGCAGCGGATTCCCCCTCGCTTCAGGTCGAAGACGATCCATCGATCCGGGTAGTTGGCCCCGGCGCGGTCGCCATCTGACGGCCCGGATTCCGGCATCCAGCCGCAGACCAGGCAACTGTCCAGTTCCGGATGCACGCCCTCGGAGGCCAGAACTCGCAGCATGAAGGCCCCCACCAGTACCGGCGAGTTGACTGTGGCCAAAGACCTCAATCCCCCCACGAGCATCTGGTAGAGCCGGGGATGGACCTGGCCCTCCTGGGCCAACTGGTCGGCGATCTCCAGCAATGTGTTCGCTTTGCACACCCGGTCCAGGTCCTCCCGGATGACCCGGAAGGAATCGATCGTCTCGGCCTGGGTCACCACGTCGAGTTCCCGGCCGGCGTAAAGCTGAAGCGAGACGTGCGCGAGGGGTTCCAACCGGGCGCCGAACCGGCTCTTGGTCTTGCGCACCCCCTTGACCACCGCCCGGACCTTTCCCCGGCCCTGGGTGAGGATGGCCACGATTCGGTCGGCTTCCCCCAACCTCCAGGTGCGCAGCACCACCCCCTGGTCCCGGTAGAGGCTCAAGAGAGAGGCCTATTCGATGCCGCCGAAACGGCGGTCCCGCCGCTGGAACTGGCGGATGGCATCGAAGAGGTCCTGACGGCGGAAGTCGGGCCATAGCACTTCAGTGAAGACCAACTCGCTGTAGGCCAACTCCCAGAGCAGGAAGTTGCTGATCCGGAACTCTCCCGACGTGCGGATTACGAGATCCGGGTCGGGCATGGAGGGGTCGTAGAGGTGGGCGCGGATCGCCTTCTCGTCCACCTTGGAGGCCGGGATCCCCGAGGCAACCACACCCTTGACCGCGTCGACGATCTCCGCTCGGCCCCCGTAGTTGAACGCTATGGTCAGGGTCATCCGCCGGTTGGCGCGGGTCAGGTCCAGCGCCTCGTCCATCCGTCGCAGCAGGCGGCGGGGAACCCGCCAGTCCCTGCGACCGGCAAAGCGGACCCGCACCCCCCGCTCGTGCAGCTCGTCCCGGCGGCGCAGAAGCATGCCCTCGTTGAAGCCCATCAGGAACCGCACCTCGTCGACGGGGCGCTTCCAGTTCTCGGTGGAGAAGGCGTAGACGGTGAGCCAGCGCACCCCTAACTCGAGCGCCCCCTCCACGGTGTCGAACAGCGCTTCCTCGCCAGCGGCATGGCCATCGGTGCGAGCCAAACCCCGGCGGGTGGCCCAGCGGCCGTTGCCATCCATCACAATGGCCACGTGGCTGGGAACCCCGGTGCGATCTATGCCTTCGATACCCGACGGATCTGCGGGTCGGGGCGGGGGAACTCCCGGCACGTCCCGTGGGTGGCCGGTGGCCGGGGCCGGCTCCGATGCCTCCATCGACTGGCAGCGTAGGGGCTGCGCCCGGGGGCCACTGGTTCCTCACGGCCTCAAATGGGGCGGTGCTCCCCGTTTGCGGGCCCTCCAAGTTCGCCATCCTCAGAACTGATGCTCGAAAGTGACCTCTCAGGGCACATTGGAGCATCGATTCTCCCAATCCAGCTCGCGGACGGGACCAGTCGCCAGGTACTACTCGTTGACCAGGATGGTCTGGACCTGGTCCACCACCAGGTCCTCCACGACGGTGGCGGTGGTCAGGTCGTCGATGACGCCCTGGTAGTCCGTGCCGGAGATGGACCATTCGGCCCGCCATTGCTGGGACACGATGACGTCGTAGGTGCCCACATGGGAGTAGGTGTGGAGGATCT
>JBQTHD010000012.1:0-3289 GCA_052390275.1 Acidimicrobiales bacterium
TGGAATTTGGGTCATAGGCGCGCTCGGATCGATGCCCGAGGGGGTTGAGGACCTCGAGCAGGCGGTTGGCGGCGTCGTATGAGTACCGGGTCGTGAAATCCTGCGGTGTGGCGCCCGAGGCGTTGCCCCTGGGGGTGGTGACGGACCGTTGGCGGCCGACGTCGTCGTAGGACCAGGTGGTCCGCCTCCCCTTAGGGTCAACCATGTTCGTCACATAGCCGTAGGGGTCGTAGCCGTACTCCCAGGTCGCCCCCACCGGGTCCAGGACCCGGGTGATGTCGCCCGGATGCGAGACGTCGTCGTAGTGGACCTCGATGGTCTGCGTGGCAACAACGGCGCCGGACGAGCTGAGTAGCGGCCGCTGCCTGCGCCGTAGGTTCGGGCCAGCATATTCATAGGTCGTTGTCACCCCGCTGGGGTCCCGGGCGGTACGAAGGTTGTTCAGGCCGTCGTGAGTGAAAATCCATTCCCTGCCGGTTGGATCCTGGGTCGCGGTCTGGTTCCCGGCCGGATCGAAGGTTGCCCTCCATGTTTCGCCCGCTGGATCTGTTACCGACGTGCACCCGAGGCTGGGGGTCTCATAGCGGAACGCCCAGGTGCGGGCATCGGGCGTGCCGAAACCCAGGGTCTTGGCCTCCAGCAGCTGGCCAGCGTGGGCGTAGGTGGCCGCGTTCCCCTCGGCGTCGGTGACCTTGGTGGTGCGGGGGATGGAGGAGTAGTCGAAGGTGCTTGATCGTCCGAGCGGATCCCGCACCTGGTCCACCCGGCCGAAACCGTCATAACGAAAGGTCACCTCTGGGGCCGGCGTCGTCGTCGTGTCGTCTGCCCAGCGAGGCTGGCGGACCGAGGTCATGCGGTGCGACGGGTCGTAGCCGAAGCGATGGCGTCCGTTGACTACGTCGACTACCTCGACCAGGTGGCCGGCGCCGTCGTAGTTGAAGTCGATCCGGCGCGGCGGCGTCGCCGAATCCGATATCGCGTCGATTCGAGAACCCGCCCAGATGATGGTCAGGGCGCGACCGGCCGAGTCGACCACTCGCGACAGTCGGCCACCCTGGTAGGTCAACGTGGTGCGGTAACCGTTGAGATCCCCGATAGCGCCGAGTGAGCCATCGGAGTTGAAATCGAAGAGCTCCCGGGCTCGTCGGGTCAGCCTCCAGGTCCCGTCCGGGTTGCGAACCAACGACGAAAGGTGATGAGCCGGCGCCACGAAGGCTCCGCTTTGATCACGCCTGAATACGACCTGGCTGCCCTCCTCGGCCAGAACCGTTACCTGGGACTCTTCGGGAATTAGTCGCATTCCATAGGTGAAGCTCCACCCCCAGCCCAGAGGCCCATCAAGCCCCGCGGCGAAGGAGTTGTAGGTCCGACCAAACACAAGGGCTGGTCCCCGGCCACCAACGACTACATCGGCGTAGGCCTTCCACAGGTTTCCGGTCGCCGTTTGCACCGGGTCGGCGTCACCGCCACCGGGGCAGACCATGTTGACGTGCGGGTTGGCGCCCAAGCGCTCCGTCGGACTGATCTCATCGCCCTGGGGCTCCTGGGTGATGACCACGACGCCGTTGCCGATCCGCAAGCCGGGCGTATGGACGACACTGGTCCCGGGTGCGTTGGCCGAGCAACCCCCGGCGAAGCTCGACCCGCCGCCGCCTCCCGAGCCGCTGTTGTATGCAGCACCACCCCCGCCCCCCCCGTAGTACCCACCGCCACCGCCGCCGCCCTTCACGGGGTTCGGGTGGCCTCCGCCACTGCCTCCCACCCCGCCATTGCCGTAGCTGCCGGCGCCGGCACCCCCAGGTGAGCCGGCCCCACCGCCGCCTGACTGGCTGGCCCCTCGGCCCCCCGTGGACGCGTTGACATATCGAGTTGCCCGCACCGATCCGCCGTTGCCAGCGGTCAGTCCCCCACCAGCCCCCCCGGAGCCCTCCGGACTGTTGCTTCCGCCTCCCCCGCCTCCACCGGCCACTACTACCCGGTTCGACAGCGCCTGGCCGTGACGCCGAATGTCCGATGCTCCACCCCCGCCGGAGGCACCTTGGCCGTAGCTACCGGAGCGGGCTCCGCCTCCATTGAATCCGCCCCTCAAGTTGGTTCCGGCGCCCCCCACAAAGATCCACAACGTCTCGCCCGGGATGAGGTCGAGGCTGCACACCAGGCGCCCGCCTTTGCCTCCGACGCCGGCCCCCTGAACGTCCACCCTGGCGTGAGCGAACCCGATCGGCACTGTCCAGGTTTGGGCCGTGCCTGTGTAGGTGAACGTGGCTGGAGTGGCCGCTATGGCCGGGGCGGGGGAGACCAACGAGGCGAAAGAGGCCATCAGCAGGCTGGCGACCAGGAGGAGGTAAAGCCCGATTCGGCCCCTCAACCTTGGCAACGTCTCCCCCCGACTCCGGCGTGACTTCCTCGGCAAACCATTGCCGGGTTAGGGCGCCTATGCAACCGGCGGGGAACTCGTTTCACGTGGTGTTCCTGCCTGCTGGGTTTCGGCGCCACTATTGCCTTGTGATTGAGCGGGCGGCATCGCCACTGTCGGTGGCGCTGGCGGGGACTCCGAGCCAAGGGTCTCCCTGCTGTCGATGATCTCGGCGAGAAACCCGAACGAGCGGTCAGCCTGCAGGTCGTACGTCGCTTCAGCTGCGATCCGTCCCTCTTCACCGTCAGTCATCCACGACGGCCTAGGCGACACGACCTTCAGTTCTGGAAACTCGCGTTCGACCTCCTCCGGGCTCTCCGCGAGGACAAACGCCCACACCCCCCCGGCGCCGTAGTCGTAGAGGACGAGAATGGGCTGTTTCATGGTGCGAACGGGAACCATTTGAGACCTTCGGCCTCGACGGAGCACGTGACCCAGCACTCGATTCCTCCGCCGGGCTGACCGGCCCATGGATCAACAGGGCGCGGCCCTTGTAGGCCGGGCAACCGGGCGCGAGGTACCTCGAAGTAGCCGGTTGGTGTTCGGCCGAGCGCCAGCTCTGCCGGCGCCTGCGCCCCGCCTGCGTACCGGGTAGGAGTGACGTAAACGCGACCGTCTGCGCCGGGGCGGCTTGCGCCTGAACTCTCGATTCCGACGCGGCCTACATCGTCGGTGTAATGGCGAAGTACGTCGTCGCCGCTTCGCGCAGCCGCTCGTGCCGTTTTCGGGGTTCGTGCCACCCGTGCCACGTCCGTCGCATCGTCGGCTCGGGCCACTGTTCTGGCGGCCCGGCTGGCGGGGCCGAGTCCGGTGGCGAAGGGGATGGCGGCACCGGCCACGTCGAGGCCGAGGGCACTCAGGTTGGCGGTCAGG
>JBQTHD010000013.1:0-52916 GCA_052390275.1 Acidimicrobiales bacterium
CACCAGTTGGCCACCGGTGACCCAAAGAACCTCGGTGGCAACCTCACAGCTCTGGGCCTCGATGTCGCCGGCGCCCTTCTACCCGGTGCCACCGGACTGGGAGCAGCCAGCCGGGCCCGGCGGGCAGTATCAGGGGCCGACGAACTCGGTGGGGTGGCTAGAACGGCAGCACAAACGACACGCTGTGGCGTCGGCGGGTGGATCGAGCGTCACCAGGCAAGAGGTGCTCTGACCGGTGAGGCGGGTGCGGTCCGCTTCCCGGGCGGCGGGTCGCGGTTTACGACCGACCAGGACGCGCTCGTTCAACTAGCGAAGTCGGCCAAGCGAACCGGCGTCGACCCAACTGACGCGCGGACCCTCCTGGACTGGGCCGACGAATACGGACTGCCGGGCCGGGGACCTGAGATCCACCCCGGGCGGCCATGGGGTCAGTTCCCATACATTCACATCGGCCCGATCAGCCACATACCGGTGCTGTGATGACCAGGCTTCAACTTACGATCGATCTGGAGCCGACCGGCGAGACCTATGAGTCACTTCTTCGAGTCGCGTCCCGTTGGTGTTCCTCCGCTCTCCTGGTTGTACGCAGCGCCTAGGGCTTTCTGACCAGGGCGCTGCCTTCATGAAGCAACTCGAGCCCTTCCATCTCGAACGAAGGGCCGCGACCAGCTGGCCAGGTACCGCTCTGCTTGACGGGTCCGCGAGCGTTTCGACATATCGGCTCGACCCCACCGTGGTTGACCGCCTGAGTGCCGCGACGAGCGGGTTGTTCGGTTGGCAGCAGCCTGAACTTCCGGAGGACCTTTGTCTCTTGCGGCCCGGGGGTGACCCGTGGCTAGTGACGATCGCGCACGAGGGAGACGGCTACGTAGCGCTCGAGCCGTGCGAACTCGACGAACTGCGCCGTGATCTACCCGACTTCGCCGCGCTTCTCCGTGAGGAGACGGATGGCGATTCTTGATCTTCGCGAGCGGCGTCTCCGTGACTCGGCTCCTTCGAGTGTTCGTCCTGGCGATCGCCATGCTTGGCCTGACGGTCTCCGGGGTTCTGTGGACGGCGGATCGCGCTATCCCGATCGGCGCGTTCGACTACAGCTACGACGCGATGAGCTCCGTTGTGAAGGCCAGGATCGTTTTCCTGTCACCATCGTGCGGGTTTCTTACTCAGGGTAGGATAGTTATCCATGGCCGTGTCGAAGGTATCGCTCAGCGTTGACGAGGAGGTCCTGGCCGAAGCCCGTGACCGAGCCGGTCGCCGCGAGCTGTCGTCCTACGTGACCGATGCTCTGCGGCGCCAGTTGCAGCACGACCGCCTCGGTGAGCTGTTGGCCGAGATGGATGCCGTGTCGGGGCCCGTTCCTGACGATCTGATGGAGGAGGCACGTCAGCTGTGGCGAGGCGCCCTCGACGCACCCAAGACCCGCCGCCGCAGCGCCTGATCCTCGACGCCGGCGCAGTCATTTCCCTGGCCCGCGCCGACCAGCGGGCCCGGGCGGTGCTGGCCGCTGCACTTGAGGCCCGCGTGCAGGTGTCGATCCCGTCGGTAGTCGTAGCCGAGACGGTGCGGGGCTCGGCCACGGACGCACCGGTGAACCGGGTGCTCAAGGCGGTGGGCGATGTGGACGCGACGGACGAAGCCATCGCCCGCACGGCGGGAAAGCTCTTGGGTGAAGCTGGATCGAGTGCGACGGTCGATGCCGTAGTCGTGGCAACTGCAGTGCATGCGGGTGGAGCGGTCGTGCTGACGGGCGACCCCGACGACCTCTCGGCGCTCGCTGCCGGGAATCGCGAGTTGGTCATCGAGGCCCTCTGAACCTCCAAGGTCAGCGTTTGCTGCCGGGGGCCTGGCCCCCGGCTCATGGCAGCAGAAGACGATCGTTGGGTGGCGAGGCAGTTGCGGGGAGTAGGGCGGCCAGATCAGCGGCCGTCTCCAGGCGGCTGCCTTGCCCGACTGAAATCCCCTGGCTGGCCAACAAATCGTGAACCGCCCACACATCGAGATCGAGGGCCTCGGCCATTTCCCGCAAAGTCAGGCGTTCCTGGCGGAATGCGGTCAGGGCCTCCTCCATGGCGGCGTGACGCAACGCTGCCCGCAGGAGCTGGCGGATGGCGGTCGAGCGGTCTTCGGAGTGGAGATCAGCGAACTTGTCAACCCGGGCCAAGAGCCCTCGATCGACCGTTGCATTAATCCGGACGACGTCATTCATTCAGAACCTCCATGTACTGGTCCCTGAGTTGGGCTGTGATGCGGTTGGCAAAGAACAGGGATTGAATGCCCGACGCAGCCGTGGCGGGCGTGATCCGCTCTAATCGCAGCAGGAGGACCAGGAGATCTGCGCTTCGAAGCCACCGCGCCCCCAAACTCCGGGCTCGACGCCCGAGGACAGCGTCGTTGCAGGCCAGGGTGCCATCAGCAGCGGCCGCAGCCAGAACGGCGGCATCAACGGTTCGAGCGGCTGGGGTGACTTTTAGCACCGAGTCGGCCAAAGCTTGGGCAATTGGCACAGCGTCGGGGTGGTTGCCGGCTCGCCCAGAAACCACGACCTCATTCCAGACCACGTCCAGGATCACCACCTCGTGCGGGAGTAGCGGCAGCAAAGGGAGGAGGCCAGCGCGCGCCATTGAGATCAGCGTCGATGAGTCGATGATCACCGGCCCCGATCGTACTCCTCAACGAGTAGTAACGCGTATGCAGTGTGCCGCGGACCCAGCGGGCTATCCGAGAACTACGACGGTCCGCCTCGCCACCCTGGACTCGGAGGACCAGGCGCCGGCGGTCCAACTCGGCGGGTCGACCACGATGAGCCCGAAGCAGAGCACCGCCTTCGAACTCCTGCCCTTGAGCCTGCTGTTGACAGCGTGACTAAAGTGGCCAGCGTTCGTTGACTCACTTCAGGCTCTCGGGGGATGGCCGGAGACCCATCCACAGGAGGAGCTTTGACCAGACGATGGCCAGGCCGCCTGGCCCGGGTGGTGGTGGCTGCGGCTGCAGCGCTGGCCATCATCACGCCCATAGGGGTCCGGGCTGCGGGAACCGCTCAGCCCGGGGCCAGGCCCAACCTTTCCGGCGGGGCCAGGTACACCGTCCGACCGGGCGACACCCTGATTGCCATTGCCCGGCGCACCGGTACCAGCCCGTCGGCCCTGGCCGCGGCCAACCGGATCACCGACCCAAACCGGATCCTGGCCGGGCGGGTTCTGGTAGTCCCCGGCCCAACCACCGGCGTGGCCGCGCCTACCGCGAACCCGGTTGGTCTGACCCCGGGCGTAGCGACCATCGGCCCGGGCGGGGCGGTGACCAGCCCTTCGCTCTCCTCGCCGGGCTCGGCCAGCACCGCCACCTACCTGGTCCGACCCGGGGACACCCTTAGCGCCATCGCCACGCGGACCGGGATCCCCATGGCTGCCCTGGCCGAGGCCAACGGCATATCCGACCCCCGCCGCCTCCAAGCCGGCGCTCGCCTGAGGCTGCCCGGGGGATGGATCTGTCCGGTGGCCGGCCGGCCGGCCTTCGTCAACGACTTCGGCTACGTCAAGCCGGAAACCGGTATTCGCCATGACGGGATCGACGTCTTCGCTCCCCAGGGGACGCCGGTGCTGTCCCCTGTGGCAGGCACGGTCACCCGGTTTCCCAACCCCCTGGGGGGCCTGGCCATCCACCTCAACGGACGCGACGGCGTCCGCTACTACCTGGCCCACCTCGACCGCTACGGCCTCACTGGGCCGGTGGCCGCCGGGGCCGTGATCGGCTATGTCGGTTCCACCGGAAGCGCCCGCTACACCGCCCCCCACCTGCACTTCGAGGAGCGACCCGGCGGCGGGCCCGTCCGCAACCCTTACGCCCGCCTGGTGGCCGCCTGCCGATAGGCCCCGGCGGTCTCCCTGTGCCGTCGCCCCCTGTCGCCGTCGCCCCCTGTCGCCGTCGACCCCTGTGCCGTCGACCCCTGTGCCGTCGCCCCTGTGGCTTCGCCCCCGTCGCCCCCTGTCGCCGTCGACTCCTCTCGTCGTCGCCCCTGGTCGCCGCCCCTCGTCGCAGTCCTCAGGTTCAAGGGGGAATCACTGCGCCAGGTAGGCCACCCGCTGGGCGATGTTGACAGCGTGGTCGGCAACCCTCTCGTAGGCCCGACCAACCAGGGCCAGTGATACCGCCAGCGCCAGCCCGGCCTCGTCCCGGGCGCCCGAAGCCATGATGGCCGCCAGTAGCTCTCTGGCCAGGTCGTCGACCACGTCGTCCATATGGGCGAGGCCCTCAGCCTGGAGAGCATCCCGCGTGGCAAAAGCAGCCACCGCCACCGACACCAGGACCTGGGCCTCGGCCGCCATCCGGGCGATGATCCCGGCGGCAGGCTCGCCGATCTCGGCCGGGTAGAGGCGTCGGGCGGCCTTGGCCACACCCACCATCAGGTCTCCCACCCGCTCGAGCTCGTGAACGGCCCGTAGAACCGTCACCAACAGCCGCATGTCGGCCGCCACCGGGGCCTGGCGGGCCAGAAGGTCGGCGACCTTTTCGTTGACCCTGGCAGTGAGATCGTCGAGGTCCAGATCGGCCTCGATGGTGTCGAGGGCTGCGGCAAGGTCCGCTCGAAGAAGCGCGATGGTTCCCCTGTCGATGGCATTGGCCGCCAGAGAAGCCAACCGGAGCACGTCGCCGTGAAGCGACTCGAGGTCGGCGTGAAAGCTCCGGCGGGTGTCGTTCAAAAGATGCTGCCCTCCCTGGGTGTCAAGGGCGCTGGGGAACGTGGTTGCTGGGAAGGTCATTGAAGCCGTGTTCCGCCCCGGGACAACCGGCCAGCGCGACACCAGGGGCCCGGGGACACCCGGGACGCGACCCCTGCTCGGTTGACGCTAACCACCGACCACCGGCCCCGGTGGGTGGCTCCGGTGAACGGCAGGAGAACAATAGGCAGCGTGGCAGCCGGCTCCGGAGAGGTCACCCGATCCTTGGGATCGGGCCTCGGGGGCACGAAGTTGATACAGCGAGCACTACTGGCGCACTCCGAGTGTTCATTTTTTGAACCCCGGTTGTTCATCCGGTGGGCCGGCCCGGTTCAACCCCGGCTCATACGCTCCGGCCGCCAGCCTCCGGTTGAGGCGAGCCCGATGAGTCGCCGGTCGGGTGTTTCGACCGCCTCATCCCCATCCCGGACGAGCGGCACAACCAGGACCGACCACCCCAAAAAGGAGCCGGAGTTGAAGAATCCTGCGTCAAGTAGTCGGGCGTCGAGGGCCAGCGCGTCCAGGACGTCGCGTCGCTCCATTTGTGCTGCCGTGGCGGTGGCTTCTCTGACCGCCGCCTGTGGGGGCGGGAGCGAAGGAGGAGGCGAGGGTGGACTGTCGGGATCGGTGCGCATCGACGGGTCCAGCACCGTGGCCCCCCTGAGCGAGGCGGCGGCCGAGTTGTTCCAGGCCGAAAACTCCGGAGTCCGGGTGACGGTTGGCACGTCGGGAACCGGCGGGGGCTTCGAGAAGTTCTGCGCCGGCGAGACCGACATCAGCGACGCCAGTCGGGCCATCGAGGAGGACGAAATCGCTGCCTGCGAGGCCGAGGGCGTCCGCTACGAGGAGTTGCGGGTGGCTCTCGACGGGCTTTCGGTGGTCGTCAACCCGGAGAACGACTGGGCCGAGTGCCTCACGGTGGACCAGTTGTCGGCCATCTGGGAACCGGACAGCAAGGTCAACAACTGGAAGCAGGTCGATCCGGCCTTCCCGGACGTTGCCCTCGACCTGTTCGGCGCCGGGACAGACTCGGGGACCTTCGACTACTTCACCGCCGCCATCAACGGCGAGGAGGGGGCCAGCCGCACCGACTACAACGCCACCGAGGACGACAACGTGACTGTCACCGGAGTCAGCGGAACCCGGGGAGCGCTGGGCTACCTGGGATTGTCCTTCGTGGAGCAGAACTCCGATTCGCTCAAGGGCGTCAGGATCGACGGCGGGCAGGGCTGCGTGGCCCCGTCGGTGGCCACCGTCCAGGACGGGACCTACAGCCCGCTGGGCCGACCGCTTTTCATCTACGTCAGCGCTGCCGCTCTGGATCGGCCCGAGGTGGCGGCCTTCGTGAACTTCTACATCGAAAACTCCACCGCGGTGGCCGAGCAGGCCCTTTTCGTACCCCTCACCGAAGCTCAGGCGGAGGAGGCCCGCACCAAGGTGGCCGCCTTGGCCGATGGCTGAGCCAATGAGTCGATCGGCGGTACTCGATCAGGGCGAGACCGGCGCACCAGCCGTCCCCTCCCTGATCGGGCGGCGCCGTTGGGGCGAGGAGGCCATCAAGGTGGCCCTGGTCGCCTGCGCCCTTCTGTCGGTGGGCACCACCATTGCCATCGTGGCGTCCCTGGTGGGGCCGACACTGGCCTTCTTCGGAGTGGTCAGTCCGGTCGAGTTCTTTACGACCGCCGTGTGGGCGCCGCTGTTCGCCGACGCCCGCTTCGGGGTGCTCCCGCTGGTCGGGGCGACGGTGGTGATCACCGGCCTGGCCCTCGCGGTCTGCATCCCGGTCGGACTGCTCTGCGCGGTGTACCTGTCGGAGTACTCGCCCCCTCGCCTGCGCCGGTGGCTCAAGCCCGGACTCGAGTTGCTCGCCGGTATCCCAACCGTGGTCTATGGGTTCTTCGCGCTCACGTTCGTCACCCCCCTACTGCAGAAACTGTGGCTCTTCGGTGAGCCCCCCGGGGTGTTCAACGCCGCGGCCGCGGGCCTGGTGATGGGGGTGATGATCGTCCCCACGGTGGCCTCGCTGTCGGAGGATGCCATGAAGGCGGTGCCCCAGGCCCTTCGCAACGGCGCGTTTGCCCTGGGAAGTTCCCGTTTCCAGGTCTCCACCCGGGTGGTGGTGCCCGCCGCCCTGTCGGGGATCGTGGCCGCGGTGGTCCTGGGCATCTCCCGGGCAGTGGGTGAAACGATGATCGTGCTGGTTGCCGCAGGCGGCACGCCGGCGCTCAGCCTCAACCCGGCCGATGCCATGCAGACCATGACCGCCTTCATCGCCGCAGCCGGGATCGGCGACCAGTCCACCGGATCCATCGGCTATAAGACCATTTTCGCGGTGGGGAGCACCTTGTTCGTGGCCACGCTGTTCATCAACTTGATCAGCATCCGCCTGGTCAGCCGGTTCCGTGAGGTCTACGAATGACCCCAGGTCCAGGGGCCAACGTTTCGGTCCCCCCGGCAACGGGACCGGGCCCGTCCGCCGGGTCTCTGGAGCGCCGCACGGGCCTGCGCACCCGGCTGACCGAGGGCAGCTTTTCCGTGGCCATGGCCGCCAGCCTGGCCCTGGGCGGGGTGGCCCTGGTCACCTTGCTGGTTCAGGTGTTCGTGACCGGCCAGCCCCGCCTCAACGCCGACCTGCTCAGCCGGTTCCCCTCCAGCCTCCCGCAGCGGGCTGGAGCCCGCTCCGCCGTGTTTGGCACCATATGGGTCATCGCCACCGTCGGCCTGACCTGCATCCCGGTGGGCGTGGGCGCTGCGATCTACCTGGAGGAGTTCGCAGCCAAGGACAAGTGGTACAACCGCCTGATCGAGGTGAACATCCAGAATCTGGCGGCGGTGCCCTCGATCGTCTACGGGATCCTGGGTTTGGCCTTCCTGGTCCGGGGCCCGCTGGACCTGGGGCCCACCGTGCTAGCCGGTGCCCTTACCCTGTCGCTTCTGGTCCTGCCGATCGTCATCATCGCCAGCCGGGAGGCCATCCGGGCGGTGCCCAACTCCATCCGGCTGGGGGCCCTGGCCCTGGGGGCCACCAAGTGGCAGACCATCCAGCGCCAGGTCCTGACCGCCGCCATCCCCGGCATCGCCACCGGTTCCATCCTGGCGCTGTCCCGGGCCATCGGCGAGGCCGCACCGCTGCTCCTTCTGGGCGCGCTCACCTTCATCACGTTCGTGCCCGACGGGCTGGACAGCCCGTTCACCGTCCTTCCCATCCAGATCTTCAACTGGATCTCCCGGCCCCAGGACGAATTCCGGGTACTGGCGGCTGCGGCCATCGTGGTGCTGTTGGTATTGCTCCTGGCCATGAACGGATTGGCTATCTGGCTTCGCAACCGTTATCAAAGATCCTGGTAGGAGGGGTCGTTCGCATGAAGAGCGCAACGCTGGAGCAACTCCGATGACCGACCCGCGAACCATCACCGCCCCCGGCCGCGCGCCCTCCCGGCCACCGGTGGCCGTGCCGCGCAAGTCCGCTGCCGCCGACAAGGGCAGAACCCAGGAGTACGTGTTCGAACTGCGGGACGTGGCCGTTCACTACGGCTCAACGGTGGCCGTGGACGGGGTCAGCCTGGACATCCAGCGCAACCGCATCACGGCTCTCATCGGCCCGTCCGGGTGCGGAAAGAGCACCCTGCTTCGGTGTCTGAACCGCATGAACGATCTCGTTCCCGGAGCCAGCGTCCATGGCCAGGTCCTCTACCGCGGGGCCGACCTCTATGGCCCAGGGGTGGACGCTGTGGAGGTGCGTAAGCGGATCGGCATGGTCTTTCAGAAACCCAACCCGTTCCCGAAATCCATCTACGACAACGTGGCCTTCGGTCCCCGGGTGCTGGGCCAAAAGCGGGATCTCGACGACGTCGTTGAGGAGGCGCTTCGGCGGGCCGCCCTGTGGGACGAGATCAAGGACCGCCTTGCCGACGACGCCTATGGCCTCTCCGGTGGCCAGCAGCAACGGTTGTGCATCGCACGGGCGGTGGCAGTGAAGCCGGATGTGATTTTGATGGACGAACCCTGCTCAGCCCTCGATCCCATCTCCACCATGCGGATCGAGGAGTTGATGGCAGAACTCAAAGAGGACTTTTCCATCGTCATCGTCACCCACAACATGCAGCAGGCGGCCCGGGCGGCGGACATGACCGCTTTCCTCACCGTCGATATCGGCGACGGTGACTCCCGCACCGGGCGACTGGTCGAGTACGACGATTCCTCGGTCATCTTCACCACACCCCACGACGAACGGACCGAGGCCTACATCACCGGCCGCTACGGCTGAGCCGTAATCTCACGCCCGGGCTCGGGACCCGGCGCCCGCATCGACTACCCCGTCCAAGACTCGGCGGGACCTACCCCAGAGGAAGCTGCCTCAGAGAGCCTTGACCTCAACCTCGTAGGTCCGGACCTCGGCCGGCTCGGTCTCCCACGGCCGGGTGTAGACGGCACGGATGGCGCCGGTGCCGACGTTGCGGGCGGCCAGCTTGACCCGGTGGCGAGGTGGGTCACCAGATTCGTAACGCTCCTCCACCACAGCCAACAGGTCCGCCGGAACCTCGATGCGCCATACGAATCCGGGCCGGAAGGTGGTGGGGATCCGTAGCTCAAAGGTGGCCCCGGCTCCCACCCGAAGCCGTTTGACCGGGTGTTCGACCGGGCCGGAGGGTGCCGCCTCGGCTGCCTGGGCCGCCGCCATCAGTTCCTCCAGGCCGGGGGCCTTCTCCCGGGCGGGGTCATAGCCGGCGGGGGGCGGCTCGGGGCTTTCGGCCACCCACACCCAGCCGTCGGCCTCGGTCACCCGATAAACCGGCAGGTACCCCGGAGCCAGCTTCCACAGGTTCTCGGGCCGACAGTCGCCCTTGGGGAGGACGTTGTCTCCGCTCAGCGGGTCGTAGATGTAGTTGTGCCGGGGGCATCGCACCCGGCCGTCCCAGAAGGTGGCCCCGGAAAGCTCGGTCATCTGGTGGGGGCACTGGGCGGCGAAGGCCACCACCCGGCCGTCACCCCGGCGGGCGAGCAGGATGTCGTTGTCCCCCACGCGAGCCGGGCGAAGTTCGGTGTCACCTGCCTCCCCCCGGGGCAGGTCGCCGCTGGCCATCACCTTGACCATCCCGTCCATGGCGCTCGTGCCTTCCATTGCAACTCCTCCGGGCCGGTCCGCTGGAACTGTGCAGACGGTCTACGACGCCACCGGCCCCCCGTACGGGGCCGTTCGTCTGAAGCGCCATGGTCCCATTGCCATCTGCTGCCATCAGCCCCGGCAAGTCACCGGCGGCGGACGCCGTCGTGCGCGACACTTCGGAGATGCGGATGGCGTTCGTGGGCAAGGGCGGGGCGGGTAAGTCCGCCATAGCCGGAACGTTCGTGCGGTTCCTGGCCCGCCGAGGTGACCCGGTGCTGGCGGTGGACTGTGACCCACTTCCCGGCCTGGGCTTCTCACTGGGCCTTCCTGTGGACGATTCACCTCCCATCCCGGAAACCGCGGTGCGCGAACGCCGGGAGGGTGAAGATGGACCGCGGTGGCGGCTGGACGAGAGCGTCGACCCCCTTCAGGCCGTTGAGCAGTGGTCGGTGCCGGCCCCCGACGGGGTTCGCTTCCTCCAATTCGGAAAGACCCGGCACGCAGGAGCCAACCTCTGGCGGCCCCAGACCGCCTTCCTCCACGTGGTCCGGGGCCTGCCCGACGACCTGGATTGGCACGTCATCGGAGACCTTCCGGGTGGTACCCGCCAGGCCTTCACCGGTTGGGGCAGCTTTGCCGACACCATCTTGGTGGTGGTCGAGCCGACCACCAAGTCCCTTCTCTCGGGGCGTCGCCTGGCCCGGTTGGCCCTGGCCCCCCGGGGGGACAAGCCGGGTCCGCGGGTCATGGCCGTGGCCTCCAAGGTCCGCGAGCCCGGGGACACGGAAATGATCGCCGCAGCCACCGGCATGGAGGTGGTCGGATCCATCCCCTGGGACGAGGACCTGGCCGAGGCTGAACGGTTGATGCTCGCCCCCCTGGACTTCGCGCCCCACAGCCCGGCGGTCCAAGCCGTAGAGTTCCTGGTCGACCAATTGTGCGAGGAGCGTGTGGCTTGAAGCTGGCCGTTGTTGGAAAGGGTGGCACCGGCAAGACCACCACCTCGTCGGTCATCGCCCGTCGGCTGGCTCGGCTCGGGCACCCGGTGGTGGCCCTCGACTGCGACTCCAACCCCAACCTGGGCATCTCGCTCGGGGTGGGCGAGGCCGAGACCGAGCGCCTCACCTCCATGCGCCAGGCCCTGGAGGACGGCGAGGAGCAGCACGCCCCCACCTGGGACACCCTCCTGGCCCGCTACGGCTCCGACGGTCCCGACGGCGTCCGCCTGGCGGTGGTGGCCGGGATCGAGAATCCCGACCCTGGTTGACTTTGATGTGGCCTTTCTCCCGAGCAGTTGCTCGGATCCGTGGAGTTCACCGATGAAGTGGTCGTCGCCGATTTCGAGGCGGGCGTAGGCACCCTCACCCGCCTGGCCGAACAGCGGGTGGACACAGTTCTGGTGGTGGTCGAAGCCACCCCCAAGTCCATGGAAGTGGCCACCCGGGCGGTGGAGCTAGCCCATGCCCGAAATATCGGCCGGGTCATCATCGTGGCCAACCGCATCCGTAGTGATGCCGATGTGGCCACCCTTCGGGCCGCCTTCGGCGATCTGGAGATGTTCACCGTCCCGGACGACCCCCGCATCGTCGAGGCCGACCGCAAAGGGGTCGCCCCCTTCGACCTGGCCCCCGACGCCCCCGCCGTCCTGGCCCTGGTTGCCCTGGCCGACTCCCTCCTTCCGGCGGCCAATAACTAGGACGCTGGAGGGCCTACCAGCCACAGACGACGCCGGGGCATTTGCTAAACGGTTTCTTCGTCGTCCAGTGCATCGAAGAAGGCGTCGGGCATGTGGCCGATCACGAAACCCACAGGCCGAAGATCAGGTTCGACAATCGGAACCAAACGGGCCGTTGGCTTGCCACTGCGGGCGATGACGACCTCCTCCCCTGCCCCTACCGCTACGAGGAGCTGAGACAGGCGGGTACTGGCCTCCTGCACATCCACCTGAATCATGTCGACAACCGTAGACAGCCTGACCTGACCAAGTCAGCAACTTGGTGTCGTTGTGAACTGCGGGGACGCCGGAATCAGGCGGAGGTTCGGTAGGCCACGATTCGGGCGAACTCGTCGGGGTCGAGGCTGGCCCCGCCCACCAGGGCGCCGTCGATGTCGGGTTGGGCCATCAACTCAGCGGTGTTGGAGGCTTTGACCGACCCGCCGTACTGGATGCGCAGCCGGGACGCCACCGCCTCGCCGGCCAGCGACCCGGCCACCTGGCGAATGAGGGAGCAGGTGGTCTGGGCATCCTCCGGGGTGGCGGTGCGGCCGGTGCCGATGGCCCAGATGGGCTCGTAGGCCACCACCATCGCCTCCACCTGGGCCCCGTCCAATCCGGAAAGGGCGGCGGTGACCTGCCCGGTGACCTTGGACTCGGTGGCCCCTGCCTCCCGCTCGGACAGCGTCTCTCCGACGCAGACAATGGGGGTCATCTCATGGGCGAACACCGCTTCGAGCTTTCGCCTCACCGCCTCGTCGGTTTCGCCGAACAACTCCCGGCGCTCCGAATGCCCCACGATCACGTAGCGGACGTTGAGCTTGGCGAGCATGGTGGGGCTGATCTCGCCGGTGAAGGCCCCCTTGAGCTCCCAATGACAATTCTGAGCACCGAGGGCAATGGGGATCCGGTCGGCGTCGATGAGGGTCTGGATGGACCGCAGATCGGTGAAGGGAGGGTGCACCGACACGTCGACATGTTCGTAGTCGTCGGCCTCCAACCGGAAGGAGAGCTTCTGGACGACGGCGATGGCTTCCAGATGGTTGTGGTGCATCTTCCAGTTGCCGCTGATCAGTGGCTTGCGGCCTGAGGCGGGAGCAGCGGACAAATCAGTTCTCCTTCTGATCGCGCAGAGCCGCCAACCCGGGCAGATCGCCCTTCTCCAGCAACTCCAGGGAGGCTCCCCCGCCGGTGGAGATGTGGCTTACTCCGTGGGCCAGGCCGAACTGGGCGATGGCAGCGGCACTGTCCCCTCCCCCGATGATGGAAAAACCGGGGGCGTCGGCCACCGCGGTGGCCACCGCCAGGGTCCCGTCAGCGAACCGCGGATCCTCGAACAGGCCCATGGGCCCGTTCCACAGGATCGTTCCGGCATCGAGGAGTGGGGCGATGAACTGGGCGGTGGAGGCGGGCCCGATGTCGAGGCCCCGCCACCCGGCGGGCACGTCGGAGCCCACCACTTCCACCCGGTGGCCGTCGGGCGCCAGGGCCACGATGTCGCTGGGAATGCGGATGTCGGCGCCGGTGGCCAACAGGTCGCGGCAGGCGTCAACCCAGTCGGGCTGAACCAGGGAATCTCCGACCTCATGACCCTGGGCCATCAAGAAGGTGAAGCACATGGCCCCGCCGATCACCAGGGTGTCCACCTTGTCCAGAAGAGCCTTGATCACGCCCAGCTTGTCGGACACCTTGGCACCGCCCAGGATCGCCACGAACGGCCGGGCCGGGGACTCGAGCAGTCCCCCCATGACCTCCACCTCCCGGGCCAGAAGCCGGCCCGCGGCCGACGGCAGCCGGGCCGGAGGCCCCACCACCGAGGCGTGGGCCCGGTGCGAGGCCCCGAAGGCGTCGTTGACGTAAAGGTCGAAGCCCTCGACCAGGCGGTCGACGAAAGCGGGGTCGTTGGCCTCCTCGCCGGCATCGAAGCGCAGGTTCTCCAGCAGTTCGACCCCGGGAGCCAACTCGCCGAGGCGAGCCCGCACCGGATCCATGGTGTAGCGGGGGTCCGGTGTTCCCTTGGGACGACCCAGGTGGCTGGCGGTGGCCACCTGCGCCCCCCTCTCGGTCAGCCAGGTGATGGTGGGGAGGGCCGCCCGGATACGCAGGTCGTCCGCGATGTGGCCGTCGGTGATGGGGACGTTGAAGTCCGTCCGCACCAGAACCCGCTTGCCGGCCACATCGCCCAGATCCTCCAGTTGGGGCAGCCTCATCGCGCCGCTGCTCCCGGTGCGGCCGGGGCAGACGGCGTCACTGGTTGGCAGCCCCGACGATGGTCACCAGGTCCACCAGGCGGTTGGAGTAGCCCCACTCGTTGTCGTACCAGCCCAGGACCTTGACCATGTTGCCCATGGTCATGGTGAGGTCCGAGTCGAAGGTGCACGAGGCCGGGGACCCGACGATGTCCGTGGAGACGATGGGGTCGGTGGCATAGACGAGAACCTTCGACAGCGGTCCGGACCCGGCAGCCTCCCGGTAGGCGGCGTTGACCTCTTCAACGGTCACCTCCCGGCCGAGCAGGGCGGTGAAGTCGGTGATTGAACCGTCGGGCACCGGGACCCGCAGCGCCGTGCCGTCGAGGCGGCCCTTCATGGACTCGAGCACCAGGCTGGTGGCCCGGGCCGCGCCGGTGGAGGAGGGAACGATGTTGATGGCCGCCGACCGGCCCCGGCGCAGGTCCTTGTGCTGGAGGTCAAGCAGGTTCTGGTCGTTGGTCATGGCGTGGACCGTGGTCATGAGGCCGCGCTCCACCCCGAAGGCGTCGTCGAGCACCTTGACCATGGGCACGAAGCAGTTGGTCGTGCACGAAGCGTTGGAGACCACCTTGTGGGCCTCGGGATCAAAGGTGTGGTCGTTCACGCCGACCACGAAGGTGGCATCCGCGCCGTTGGCCGGAGCGGACACGATGACCCGGGGCGCTCCCGCGTCGAGGTGGGCGGCGGCCTTGTCCCGGTCGGTGAAGAAACCGGTGGACTCGATGACCACGTCCACCCCGAGGTCTCCCCAGGGCAGGGCCTTGGGGTCGCGTTCGGCTGTCACCCGAAACCCCACGCCGTCCACGCTGATGCCGTCGGAGGTCACCTCCACCACCCCGTCGAGGCGGCCCAGGACCGAGTCGTACTTCATGAGGTGAGCCAGGGTGGCCGGCGACGTCAGGTCGTTGACGGCCACGACTTCAACGTTGTTGCCCCGGGCCCGCGCTGCCCGAAAGAAGTTCCGACCGATCCGGCCATAGCCATTGATCCCGACACGCACTGCTCCGTTACCCGACACGCTCGCGCCCCCTTGATGTTTGGTTGTCGCCCCATCGGTGTATTCATCCATGCCCCAGGGTTTCCGCCTGGTTTCCTCTA
This sequence comes from Acidimicrobiales bacterium, assembly GCA_052390275.1. Classification (GTDB taxonomy): domain Bacteria; phylum Actinomycetota; class Acidimicrobiia; order Acidimicrobiales; family AC-14; genus JBQTHD01. The sequence goes on from JBQTHD010000013.1 coordinate 14,887, forward strand.
TCCGACCAGATCCTGAAGGGCTAACGCCAACCGCTGCGGATCGTGGACCTTTTCGTTCGCCGCCGCCACCTCGACTTCGACGGTTTTGACCACCGTGATTCCCCGGGGAAGGGCTCCCGGATGGGCCAGAACCACGTCGACCTCCAGGCCGTGAGCCGCCAGGGCGGCCACGTGGTCTGCCAGGTCGAACCCGACCGTCTCGGGCTGCGACGCCCTCAGGTTGGCCACATAGATCTTCACCGCCGGGGTTCGAGCCAGAGCCTCGCCCAGGGCGGGAACAGCCACCACCGCCAGGACGCTGGTGAATAGGGACCCCGGACCGATGATCACCTGGTCGGCGCAGGCGATGGCGTCGAGCGCGGCGGCCGGGGGCCGGGCGTCGGGGGGCACCAGCGACACTCCCAGGATCCCCCGGCTGGCCGCCACGGCAACCTGACCCTGAACCCCCGCCTGCGACGATGGGCTGTTCCCCCTGGCTCCCAGGACCGCCCTGAGCACGACCGGTGCGGTGGTGGCGGGAAGGACCCGGCCCCGGGTGCCCATCAGTTCGGCTGCCAGACTCAGCGCACGGGCGAAGTCGCCGGTGGCAGTGGCCAGCCCGGCGAGGATCAGGTTGCCCAGGGGATGGCCATCGAGTTCCCCGCCTTCGAATCGATGCTCGAAGGCCGCCGCCCAGGGGGACCCGGGCTCGGCCAGAGCCACCAGACACTTGCGCAGGTCCCCAGGGGGAGGCACGTCGTAATCACGACGGAGGCGGCCGCTGGATCCGCCGTCGTCGGCCACCGACACGATGGCCGTCACCTCACCGGCATAGAGGCGGACCGCCGAGAGGGTGGCCGCCAGTCCGTGCCCACCCCCCAGAGCCACCACCGAGGGCCCCGGTGGCGTCACTTATCCAAGATCCCGAGCCACTTTCCGACGTTCTCCGGAACCTCGAAGGCCAGCACCCGGCGCCGAGAGCTCCGTACTCACTTGCCTAGATCCCGATGGCTCACCCGGCCGGCGAAGCCCCGGCGGGCCAGCGCCCGGCTGAGTTCCTCGGCCATCACCACCGAGCGGTGGGTGCCGCCGGTGCAGCCAACCGCCACCGACAGGTAGGACTTGCCCTCCTTCACGTAGGCGGGAAGAAGCATTCCCAGAAGGTCGTCCACCTTGGTCAGGAACTCCGCCGACTCGGGCTGGGAAAGCACGTACTCGGCTACCGGATCGTCCAGGCCGGTGAGCGGTCGGAGGTGGTCGACCCAGTGGGGGTTGGGCAGGAAGCGACAGTCGAAGACCAGATCCACGTCCAGTGGAAGGCCGTGCTTGTAACCGAAGGAGACCACGCTGGTCTGCAGGGGAGAGCCCGCATCCCGGGCGAACAGGTCGAGCAGGCGGTCCCGCAACTGGTGCACGTTGAGGTCGCTGGTGTCGACGACCACGTCGGCCCCGGCCTTCACCCAGGCCAGCAGCTCCCGCTCCCGGCCGATGTCCTCCAGGACCCGGGCGGAGGTGGCCAGGGGGTGGCGGCGGCGGGTGTTCTCGAACCGGCGGACCAGGGCCTCGTCGGATGCCTCCAGGAACAGGACCTGGACCCGCCCGGCTATGCCCCGAAGTTGATCCAGCGCTGCGTTCAACTCCTCCAGGTAATGCCCTGTGCCGATGACCAGGGCCACCCGACCCGTGGCCGACCCGGGGGCCGCGGCCAGTTCGGCCACCTTGGCGATAAGGGCAGGAGGCAGGTTGTCGATGACAAACCAGCCCAGATCCTCGAAGGTGTCCGCGGCGGTCGACCGGCCGGCCCCCGAAACGCCGGCTATGACCAGGAACTCACTCACAAGCGGACTGCGGCCAAGACCACCCCGGCGGTAGAGAACGACATCAGTGCATTGGCGACGTAGTACCTCGAGGCCTGCAGCTTCATGTCCGCCCGCAGCTCGGCGAACCCGGCTCTCACCTCAACCCGCAAGTCGCCAACTTCCGCCCGGAGATCCGCAATCTCAACCCGCAATTCGGATCGGGTTACGGTCAGATCCGACGAACGGGCCACGTCGGCCCACCCCGCCGGAGGCAATAGGGACATCAGTGTCGATGCCGGCCCAGGACCCAGCAGGTTCTCGGCGGCATTGAACAGGTTCCGACGCTCAGCGTCGCTAACGGTTCCCGTGTCGTTGACCATGGCCAATCTCCCCGACTCTTCGATCAGGCCGAGGCCGAGGTGGTGCCTCGGGGGCCCGTGGATGAGGGGGGAAGTGCACGCATGAAGGCTACCGCTCGAAGATGCGCCGGCAATAGTCTGAATCGGGTTGGCGTCTGGCGGGTCAGAGCTTCTCGGCTCGGATGAAAAGCAGGCGGGGGATGGACGCCGCGTCCCGGTAGGTGTCGGCCTGGGCCAGGAAGCCTGGTGGCGGCGCCGGCTCGGCCATCTCCCGGATGAACAGGCCAACCCGGGCCATGGCGTTGACGTAGACCGACAACGGCCGGTGCACAAAGGGCAGTTTGACTCCCTGGTCCACTTCCTCCATGGTCATCGTCTCGGTCAGGTAGGCGCCGATTCGCCAGTACTGCTCGTGGAGGATGTGGTCGTCTATCCACCCCGATCCCGGCGTCTGCAGCAGCGGGTGGTTGAGCAGAAACAGGAACCGACCGCCGGGGCGGAGAACCCGGGCCACCTCGGCAATGGCGGTGGCGGTGTCGTCGATGTGCTCGAAGACCAGGCATGCCACCACCGCGTCGAAGCTGGCTGACGCCAACGGGAGACACCCTCCCACCCCACGAACCAGCAGTGGTCCTGCGCCCCGGGCTGCGGCCGCCGCCAGTTGGGCCCGTGCCGGCTCCACCGCCACCACCAGGTCGGCCCCCGCCGCCGCCACCATCCGGGCCACCTGGCCCTCGCCCGCCCCCACCTCCAGAACTCGCCGGCACCCGACCACGTGGGCGGCAACCAGGGGCAGGATCTGTTCGGCGTACTCGGCGTCGGCCCCCTCGGTGAAGGCGTCCTGCCACCACTGGGCGTGCCGTTCCCACAGGGCGAACTCGTCAACCTCCACTGCCGTGCCGGGGTGGTTGGTCATCGGCCTGCGAAGGAAGGGCGGGGATGGTCGGTCATTGAGCCTCCGACGGGTGCAGACAGGAATAGAGATCTCTGGCCACCCGGGAGGGGAGCCAGGCCAGGCTCAGCAGTTTGTCCAGGCTGGCGGCCCGCACGCCGTTGAGCCCGCCCAGTTCACCCAGCAGCCGGGCGGTGCGGGTGGGGCCCAGGCCAGGCACCGCATCCAGGGCGCTGGTGGTGACGCGCTTGGCCCGAAGGGTCCGGTGATAGGTGATGGCGAAGCGGTGGGCCTCGTCCCGCAGTCGCTGCAGCAGGTAGAGCGCCTCGGACTGGCGGGCGATGGCCACCGGCTCTGATCGGCCGGGTATGTAGACCTCCTCGAACCGTTTGGCCAGCGAGGCCACCGAGATTTTGGAGCTCAGGTCGGCCTCGGCCAGAGCCCTCACCGCCACCCCCAGTTGCCCCTTGCCGCCGTCGACCAGCAGGAGGTCCGGCGGGTAGGCGAACCGGGCCGGTCTGGTTCTCCCGGCGGTACTGGCCGGTTCCGGTTCGACCAGGTGACGCAGGCGCCGGGTCAGCACCTCCTCCATGGCGGCGAAGTCGTCATTGCCGGGAACGTGGCGCACCTTGAACCGCCGGTAGTCCGACCGCTTCAACAACCCGTCCTCCATAACCACCATGGAGCCCACGTAGTCCGACCCCTGGATGTGGCTCATGTCGTAACACTCGATCCGCAGCGGGGCCCGGGGTAGCCCAAGCGCCTCCTGGAGGTCCTTGAGCGCCCGGGCCCGGGAGTTGTGGTCTGAGGCCCTTCGCAGCCTCTGTCGGTTCAACTCCTCGGCGGCGTTGGCGGCCACGGTGGTGGCCAGAGCCTTCTTCTCGCCCCGCTGCGGGACTCGGATCCTCACCGCCGCCCCGCGCAACTGGGCCAACCACCCGCTGAAGACGTCGGGGTCCTCCGGCAGCGCCGGAACCAGGATCTGGCTCGGCACTCCGGCCGACGCCGGCCCGGTCTCGGCGTAGAGCGTTTCGAGGATGTGGCCGACCAGAGCCCCCGGCGTCAGATCCTCGACCTTGTCGAACATGAAGCCCTGCCGGCCGATCATCCGGCCCCGACGGACGAAGAAGACCTGGACCGACGCCTCCAGGTGGTCCTCGGCCAGACCGATGACGTCGAGATCCTCCGGTCGGTTGGCGACCATGCCCTGGCGTTCGATCACCTTGCGTACGCTCACCAGGCGGTCCCGCAGGCGCGCGGCCCGCTCGAAGTCCAGGGATCCCGAGGCCTGGGTCATCTGCTCCTGGAGACGCCGGACGACCGGTTCGGTGTCGCCCTCCAGGAACTCGATCAGATCGGTGACCATGGCGTCGTAGTCGGCCTTGGACACCTCGTACACGCAGGGACCGCTGCACTTTTCGATGTGGAACAACAGACAGGGCCGGCCCAGGCGTTGATGGTCGGAAAGCTTGCGGTCGCTGCAGGTGCGGATGGGGAAGGTCCGCAAGAGCAGATCGAGGGTCTCCCGGATGGCGTGGGCATGGCCGTAGGGGCCCAGGTAGCGGACGCCTTTGCGTTTGGTACCCCGCATGACCATGGCCCGGGGCCATTCGTCCACCGGGGTGGTCACCGCCAGATACGGATAGCTCTTGTCATCCCGGAGGCGGATGTTGAAGCGGGGTCGATGAGCCTTGATCAGGCTGTACTCGAGCAGGAGCGCTTCGACGTCGTTGCGAACCGAGATCCACTCCACGGATTCGGCCGCCGCCACCATCTGGGCGGTCCGGGGAGCCAGGGTCCCGGGCGCTCCGAAGTAGTTCGAAAGCCGTGACCGCAGGGACCGGGCCTTGCCCACGTAGATCACCCGGCCCTGGGCGTCTTTGAACTGGTAGGAGCCGGGAAGGTCGGGGATGGTCCCCGCCGGGGGTCGCGACACCATGGACGCCAGTATCGCCCGGGCGCACCGTAACGGTTCCCGGTTGATGAACCCCGGTTGATGAACCCCGGTTGATGCATCCGCGGCTGGAATCCCGGTGGCTGAACGGCTCAAGACCCGCCTAAGGTGATCCTTCCGCCGGCCTGGTATCCGGCGCTCATTCCGCTCCGAGGCCGACACCCCCGCCGGTGGCGACCAGGCTGTCCCGGCCGGCCCCATCGGAGCCACACAGCGGAGGTCCGCCTGATGGCAACAGGCCAGATGGCTTTGAACCGGGCGCCCACAGCCCCGGCCAGGTCGGCTCCGGCCGGCTTTCGGATCCAGCCCTCACTACCCCACGAGTACCTGAAGGCCTCGCCGGAGGACCTCGCCCGGCGGATCGCCACCGCCAAGTCCGCCCTCGGCGATCGCCTGATGATCCTTGGCCACCACTACCAACGCCACGAGGTGATGGCCTGGGCCGACGCCCGGGGAGACTCCTTCGGCCTGTCCCGGCGGGCGGCGGACTCCCGCGCCGAGTTCATCGTCTTCTGCGGCGTCCACTTCATGGCCGAGTCGGCCGACATCCTCACCGCCGCCCACCAGAAGGTGATTCTCCCCGACCTCAACGCCGGCTGTTCCATGGCCGACATGGCCGACATCGATTCGGTGGAGGAGGCCTGGGAGGACCTGGCCCGATGGGCCGACGGATCGACCGGAAACCGTCTGGTTCCCATCACCTACATGAACTCCTCGGCAGACCTCAAGGCCTTCGTCGGCGAGAAGGGCGGCGCCGTCTGCACCTCCTCCAATGCTCGGGCGGTGGTGAGTTGGGCCCTGGAGCGGGGCGACAGGCTGTTGTTTTTCCCCGACCAGCACCTGGGTCGCAACACCGCCCATCAACTGGGCTTCTCCGAGACCGACCTGTGCGTCTGGGACCCCCGCCGTGCGCTCGGAGGCCTGGCCCCCGACCAGGTGAGCCGTTCCACTTTCCTCCTGTGGAAGGGCCACTGCTCGGTCCATCAGCGCTTTACCACCGCCCAGATTGCCGACTTCCGCCGGGACCGTCCCGGGGCGGTGGTGGTGGTTCACCCCGAGTGCTCCCGGGAGGTGGTTCAAGCCGCGGACCTGGTGGGCTCCACCGATTTCATCATTTCTTCCGTGCGGTCGGCCGGGCCGGGGTCGGTGTTGGGAATCGGTACCGAGATCCACCTGGTTGCCCGCCTGGCCGACGACCATCCCGACCGAACGGTTGTTTCACTGGACCCGGTGGTCTGCCCCTGCTCGACCATGTTCCGGATCGATTCCGCCCACCTGGCCTGGGTGCTTTCGAATTTGCTCGAGGGCCGGGTGGTCAACCAGATCCAGGTTCCGGAGTCGACGGCGGCCTGGGCCCGCGTGGCCCTGGACCGGATGCTCGCTATCACCTGATCCATTCCTCGCTGCCGGCAAGTCTTCTCGGGCGTCAGCCAGCCAGGCAAGAGGGGCGGTCGACGCCGCCTCGATGGGCGGCGGCCTTTCCTGGATCGACCTCGACCGGATACGAGCCCGGACCCGCCGGGGCGGCCTGGTCGCCCACCCCAACGGCACTGAGTCCCTACGCCAGACCCGGGTCCACCAACGGACCGGGGTCTGGCGTGTCATAGGGCTATTCATCGGCCGACCGGCCGACCGGCTTTACCCGTTCTCTTCGCATCGTCACGATCTCCCGGGGGGACCGGACTCTCCGGCCCGGGTATGGCTAATCTGAGAACTGTTCTTAGTTCTGGCTTCCCGCCTCGGGCGGGTGGCCCGTGGATGAGCGAAGGGAAGTCTCGGCCTTGACGAACTCAGGATCCAAAGTCGGAGAGGATCTTCGGGTGCCAGTGACCCTGGTCACCGGTTGGCATGGGTCCGGAGCCGCCTCGGTGGCCGCCGGGTTGGCCAAGGCGGCAGGGGTTGCCCGAACCGGCCTCATAACCGGAGACGACGATGCTCAAACGGCCGAGATCGCCCCTGCGCTGGCCTGGCGGGTGGTCACCGAGGAGGATGTGATCGAACAGGTCGAGGGTTGCACCGGTTGTTCTCAACGCATCGATCTGTGGAGAATCCTCCTTCACGCTTCCCGAGGCTCATTCCCGCCGGCGCGAGTGTTGGTTCAGGTTGGGGGATGGTCCGATGTGGTTATCGCCGCCCAGACCATCAACCGGGACCCGGATCTGCGCCGTTGTGCCGCCCTTGATCGCGTGGTGGTGGCTGTGGACGGTCCTTCCGCTGCCGCCCGGGCGGCGGGCGGGCCAGCCTGGCCATCGCAGGAGGCGGCCGAGCAGGTGGCGGTGGCCGATCACGTGATCCTGACCTCGGTGGCCGCCACCACCGCCGATGGGCTGGCCCGCGTCCGCGAAGCCATCCGGCGAACCAACCCCTTCGCTCCCATCCAGCGCCTGGAGGATGACCTGTCCACCGTCCTGCTCGGCCGCCCCTACGGCCGGGAGAGCACGACCCAGTTGGTCCGGATGGCCTGCCCACATCAACCTGTGGAACCTGGCCGGCCGGCGGGCTCGACGAGCGAGAACGAACGATCGGACCCCGGGTCGGCGCCAACGCCGGGGTCGGCAAACCCGGTCCCGGTGGCCAGGGTCCCTGAGAACCCCACCCTGGCGGCGGACCCGTGCAGCGTCACCGTCACCGTCCCCGGAGATCTTGACGCCTGCCGGGTGCGGGACTGGGTGCGGACCCTGCATCACGCCAATGACGGCCGCCTTCTGCGCATTCGCGGGGTGGTGGCTGTGGCTGGACACGACCGACGGGTGGTTTGCCGGGGGGTGGGCACCTTCGTCGAGTTCGATACGGGCGATCCTTGGGGTGAAGAGGCCCGGTCCACCACGCTGGTGGTTGCCGGCCGAGGGCTGCCGGCGGGCGACCTGCATCGCAGCCTGGCCGCCTGTGCCTGAACCGACTTCTTCTGCCGTTGCTCAACTCGGCTCCCACCCCATCGTCGACCTGGAGGACCGGATCTGCGCTCTGGCCTGGTCCATGGCTGGACGGTGGCTTCTGTCGGGGTCGTTGGCCGGTACTGCCGTCGTGACCGGGGACGGCCCGGTTCGGTCCCTGATCGGTCACCCGGGCGGGCTCCTGTGCTCCCAGTGGTCGCCGGCCGACGACCTGGTGGCCACCGGCGGGGCCGACGGGGTGGTCCGAGTCAGCCGGGCCGACGGCTCCCAACTGTGGTCATCGACCATGGCCGGATGGGTGGTGGCCCTGGCCTGGTCGCCCGACGGGGCCTACCTGGCCGTATCCTCCCAGGGCCACGTGTCTGTCTTCGCCTCCGGAGGCCGACTGGAGGTGGAATATCCCTGGCTGGCGGGCGTGGTCGATGCACTGGTCTGGTCGACCGACACCGGCCGCCTGGCCGCGGGCCTCAAGGGCGGAGTCCGCTGGTATCAACCTCCGGATTCCGAACCGGTTGCTTCAGCCCCCACCATCGGGGCCATCGTCGCCCTGGCCTCTTCTCCCGACGGGAAGTGGCTGGCCGGGGGCAAGCTCAACGGGTCGGTGGTGCTGTGGACGGTGGCCACCGGGCGGGGCCTGTCGCTCAACGGCTACCGAGGGGCGGTGAGAAAGCTCTCGTGGCGGGCAGACTCCGCCCGGCTGGCCGTTGCATCCCACGGGGAGGTCAGCGTGTGGTCCGTGGCGGGCGGCCAACTGGGCGAGGAACCCCAAACCTTTTTGGAGGATCAGCCCTGCTGTGAGGGGCTGGCCTTCCAACCCTGGGGAGACCTGCTGGCCACGGGAAGCGCTGACGGCCGGGTGCGGATCTTCGATCCCGACCGACCCACGGAAACCGACAGGAGCAGTGACCTGGCCCAGGAGATCAGCGCGCTGGCCTGGTCCCCCGCCGGCGACCAACTGGCGGCGGGTACTTGCAGCGGACGGGTCGTGAGCATCTTCCCGGACCGGTAGCTAAACCACGACGGGTGGCTAAACCACGTTGGGGAGATCGACAGAGCCCGCGTCGGCGTCCCCGGCGCCAGCGGCCGCAGCCAGGAATCGGATGCCGGCCACCAGCCCGCCGGTCAGGTCGCCAGCGGCGAACCAGGTGGTCATCTCCGCCACCGCCGCCTCCGCCGCCGGGTCGCCGATCCGGGGCCGCACCGCCCGCGCGGTTACCACCTCCACCTTGTGGTGCACCGGGTCGATCAAAACCATCACCGACGGCCGGGCAGCCAGGCCTGCACCGACGAACAGCTGCTCTGCCTTGTCCCGGGGATGATCACCGGCGTCGTCGATGACCACACAGAACTGCAATCCGGTGCGGGCCTCTGCCGCGGCCACGGCCTTGTCAACCGCCCGGCGCAGGCCCCTGGGTTCCCGACCCCGACCTGCACTCATGGCCGAGCCAGCCCAGGTCGAGCCAGCCCAGTTCGAGCCGGGCCAGTTCGAACCGATCCAGAACGGGAGCGGGCCGACCCCGATCGGTGCCATCTACCAGCTTCCACTGGCTCCCCCTCCTCCGAAGCCGCCGCCGCCTCCGCCGCCGAAGCCGCCACCAAAGCCTCCCCCTCGGCCGCCGCCGCCCCAACCGCCGCCCCAGTAGATGGGTGCACCCATGGCCCAGTCCCCGAAGCCGCCCTTACCCCGCTTGCGGGACATGAAGGCGAAGCTGCTCAGGCCGAACAGCGCCATGGCGGCCAGCGGCACCCAGGCGGCGTCCCGGTTGAGGTCGGGGTCGGGCTCCAGCGGTGGCGGCAGTTCACCGACCTCAGGATCGCCCAGCGCCTCCCGAATGGCCAGAGTGCCCTGGATCACGGCCTCGTCGACCATCTCCCGCCGCAACAGAGGGACGATTCGCTCCCGGATGATCCGACCGCTCTCGAGGTCGGTCAGTTCCCCCTCCAGCCCCCGGCCCACCTCGATGCGCAGGCGGCGATCCCCCACGTCGACGACCAGGACCACCCCGTTGTCCCTGCCCTCCTCGCCCACCCCCCAGGCCCGAGCCAGGTCGATCGAGTAGTCCTCGATGGACTGGCGCTCGATCCCGGCCACCACCGCCACTGCCACCTGGTTCCCCGTCCTCCGGCGGTAGTCCTCGAGCGTCGCCGAAAGGGCATCCTGGGCCCCGTCGTCCATGGCGTCGGCCACATCCACCACCGGAGCGCTGAACTCCGGAATGTGTTCATCGGCCCGGGCCGGTCCCCCCGACATGGCCACCACCAAAAGCACGGCCGAGATGGCGCCAGAGCGCGCCGAACCCCTTCCGGCACCGGCCGCCGACCGGCGCCGCCCGATCAAGGCTGGGTACCGCCGGGTGTGACGCCCAGGTCGACGGTGGGGGCGGTTTCGGCCCCCTCGGCCGCCTCGAACAGTTCCTTGCGCTCGAACCCGAACAGGCCGGCCAGGATGGACCGGGGGAAGCGGCGGACGGAGATGTTGTAGTCACCGACTGACGCGTTGTAGTCCCGGCGAGCCTGGACTATGCGGTTCTCGGTGCTCTCGATCTGGGTCTGGAGGTCCCGGACGTTGTCCGCGCTGCGCAACTGGGGGAAGTTCTCGAAGATCGCCAGCAATCGTCCGAACCCGGACTCGATCTGGTCGGCGGCCTCTGCCTTCTCCGACGGCGTCCGGGCCCCGGAATAGCTGGCCCGCGCACGTGCCAGTTCCCCGAACACCGCCTGCTCCTGGCCGAGTATCCCCCTGACCGCCCCGACCAACTGGGGAATCAGGTCGTAGCGGCGCTGGAGTTGGGAGTCGAGATCGGCGAAGGACTGCTCGACCTTCGTTTCGGCCGTGACCAGGCTGTTGTAGATCCCCACGAGGGGGCCGATGAGCAGAACCAGCACCCCGACCACGATTCCCACCGGCAGGAGCCACTTGGGACGGTTCACAACGCCACCTCCGTTATCAATCGGGTCTCGCCGGTTCGGGTAGTCAGGTTCGGGTCAAGCAACAGATTCGGGCTGGGTGACGACTTCGGGTTCTCAAACTTGCCTTCGCCTCGGAGTTGGGTTGAGCAACGGGGCGAGAAACTGCCCGGTCCAACTTCCCGGGGTCTTGGCCACCGCCTCCGGGGTGCCTTCGGCCACGATGGTTCCGCCGCCGTCGCCCCCTTCGGGACCGAGGTCCACTATCCAGTCGGCGCTCTTGATCACATCCAGGTTGTGTTCGATGACCACGACGGTGTTACCGGCATCCACCAGGCGCCCCAGAACGGCCAGCAGGCGGCGGATGTCCTCGAAGTGCAGGCCGGTGGTCGGCTCGTCCAGAACGTAGATGGTCCGGCCAGTGGACCGCTTGGCCAACTCGCTGGCCAGCTTGATGCGCTGGGCCTCACCGCCCGAGAGGGTAGGGGCCGGTTGGCCCAGGCGCACATAGCCCAACCCCACGTCGGCCAGCGTCCCCAGATGCCGGGCGATGGGAGGTTGGTTGGCAAAGAACCCCTGTGCCGCCTCGATGGGCATGTCCAGGACTTCGGCCACGTTGGACCCCTTGAACAGGACCTCCAGGGTGTCGCGGTTGTACCGGGCCCCCTTGCACACCTCGCAGGGCACATAGACGTCGGGCAAAAAGTGCATCTCGATCTTGATGGTGCCGTCGCCGGCGCAGCCCTCGCACCGCCCGCCCTTGACGTTGAAGGAGAAGCGCCCGGGTGCATATCCCCGGATCTTGGCCTCCGACGTCTGGCTGAACAGGCGCCGGACGTGGTCCCACACCCCGGTGTAGGTGGCCGGGTTGGAGCGGGGGGTGCGCCCGATGGGCGACTGGTCGATGCTGATGACCTTGTCCAGGTTCTCGTGGCCTTTGACCAACCTGTGGCGGCCGGCGGGGACCCTGGACCGGTAGACCCGTTGCATCAGGGCCCGAAGGAGGATGTCGTTGACCAGAGTGGACTTGCCCGACCCGGAGACTCCGGTGACGCAGACCAGGCAGCCCAGGGGAAACTCGACGTCGACGTCTTTGAGGTTGTGCTCCCGGGCCCCGTTCACCGACAACCAACCCCGGGTGGGTTCCCGGCGCAGTTCGGGCACCGGGATCTGGCGGCGGCCGGAGAGGTAGGCGCCGGTAACCGATTCCGGGCTGGCCAGCAGGTCCTCAACCCGGCCGGACACGACCACCTGGCCGCCGTGCTCCCCGGCTCCGGGGCCGACGTCGACCACGTGGTCGGCCACCCGGATGGTGTCCTCGTCGTGCTCGACCACGAGCACGGTGTTGCCCAGGTCCCGCAGGCGCAGCAGGGTCTCGATGAGGCGGTGGTTGTCCCGCTGATGCAGCCCTATGGAGGGCTCGTCCAGAACATAGAGAACTCCGACCAGGCCGCTGCCTATCTGGCTGGCCAGCCGGATGCGCTGCGCCTCGCCGCCGGCCAGGGTGGCCGAGGAGCGGTCCAGACTCAGGTAGTCCAGGCCCACGTCGAGCAGGAACCGCAGCCGGGCCCGGATCTCCTTGACCACCCTTTCGGCGATGCGACGGTCCCGCTCGCTCAGGTCCAGGGCGTCGAGAACGGCGCTGGCCCGGGCGATGGGCATGGCGCACACCTGGCTGATCGTGAGACCGGCCACGGTCACGGCCAGGGACTCCGGCCGCAGGCGGGCGCCGCCGCAGTCGGTGCAGGGGACCTGGCGCATGAATCCCTCGATCTGCTCCCGGGACCAGTCGCTCTCCGCCTCGCTGTGGCGGCGGGCCAGGTAGGGCACCACCCCTTCGTAGGCGGTGTCGTAGGACCGGGTCCGGCCGTAGCGGTTGCGGTAGGCCACGTGGACCTTGCCGGCACGGGTGCCGTGGAGAACCGCCCGCTGCTGAGCCTTGGTCAGCTTGGCCCAGGGGGTGGAGGTGGAAAAGCCCTGTTCGCCGGCCAGGGCGGCCAATACCCGGGCGAAGTAGTCAGCCCGAGGGCCCGACCAGGGGGCAACGGCTCCCTCGTCCAGGCTCAGATCCGGGTTGGGCACCACCAGGTCGGGGTCGACCTCGTAACGGGTGCCCAGGCCGTCGCAGGCGGGGCAGGCCCCGTAGGGGGAGTTGAAGGAGAAACTGCGAGGGGCGAGGTCCTCCACGCTGGCCCCCTGGCGGTCGCAGCCGGCGGTGGGACAGCCGTAGCGCTCGCTGAAGGTCAGCACCACCGGTTCCGAAGTCGCCTCCCCCGCCGGAATCGAATCTGCGTGAGTCGGGGGCGAGGACGGCGGCGAAGAGGGAACGATCTCCACCTCGGCCACCCCCTCGGCCAGGCGCAGGGCGGTCTCCATGGAGTCGGTGAGCCGGCGCTCGATGCCATCGCGCCGGACCAGGCGGTCGACGATCACTTCGATGGTGTGCTGCTCGTAGCGGGCGAGCGAGGGACGGGGGCCCTCCGCCAGTTCCACCACGGCCCCGTCCACCCGCACCCGGGCGTAGCCCTGGCCCGCCAGGTCGTCGAGCAGGGTCTGGTACTCCCCCTTGCGACCCCGCACCACCGGGGCCAGCACCATGAACCGGGTGCCATCGGCCAGGGCCAGGATTCGGTCGACGATCTGCTGGGGGGTCTGGCGGACCACCACCGCCCCGCACGACGGGCAGTGGGGCACCCCGATCCGAGCGAACAGGAGGCGGAGGTAGTCGTAGACCTCGGTGACGGTGCCCACCGTCGAGCGGGGGTTGCGCGAGGCGGACTTCTGGTCGATGGAGATGGCCGGGGACAGCCCTTCGATGAAATCGACGTCGGGCTTGTCCATCTGCCCCAGGAACTGGCGGGCGTAGGAGGACAGAGACTCGACGTAGCGGCGCTGGCCCTCGGCGTAGATGGTGTCGAAGGCCAGCGACGACTTGCCCGACCCGGACAACCCGGTGAAGACGATGAGCGCGTCCCTGGGCAACTCCAGCGAGACGTTCTTCAGGTTGTGCTCGCGCGCCCCTCGTATAACCAGGGTCTCTGCCACCGGGGGTCAACCTACCGCCCGCCTGTGGCACTCCAGACCGGCACCCCCCGACAGCGGCGCTAATCCGCAGCGGGACCTTGGCTGGAAGTGGCACGGTGGTCGGGTGCTGGCCTCACGCGCTCCGCTTTCCACTGCCACGTCTGTCCGCCCGCTGGTCGGTCGCCTCGTCCGCCTGCTGGTGGGGCTGGCCTGCTGCGGAACGGGGCTGGGCCTCATGGTCGTGGCCGAGATGGGGTTGGGGCCGTGGGAGGTGCTCCACCAGGGCTTGTCGGAGCGCAGCGGCTTGCCCATCGGCCGCACCGGGATTCTGGTCGGCCTGGCGGTGCTGGCCGCCTGGCTGCCGCTACGGCTGCGCCCGGGCCTGGGGACGGTGTGCAACGTCATCCTGATCGGCCTGGTAATCGACGTGGTCGTGGGCGCGTTCGACCGACCGGCCACGGCCGCCGCCCGGGTGGCGCTGATGCTGGGCGGCGTGGGCGTCATCGGTCTCGGGTCCGGCCTCTACATCGGGGCCGGCTTCGGGGCTGGACCCCGCGACGGTTTGATGACGGGTCTGGTCAGCCGGGGTGCGGGTTCGGTCCGAGTTGTCCGCACCGCCATCGAGCTTTCGGTCCTGGCCCTGGGTTGGGGGCTGGGCGGCACCGTCGGCGTGGGCACCATCGTCTTCGCCCTGTGTATCGGTCCCCTGGTTCAAGGCGCCCTGCGTCGCTTCGGTGTCGGCCCGGTCCCGGCGGAGGTCACGGCGGCGGCGGAATGAACCGGCGGTTCGCCGCCCGGGGGCAGGGGTAGATCGAGGCGATGGACAACCACGAGGAAAACCTTCAAGAGGCCCAGCCCGACGGCGACACCTACACGGGAACTCCCAAGGAGATCCTGGGGGGTGCCCCGGCCCGGGGTCGGGCATCGGGCGAAAGCCACGGCCGAGACCGTGGGTCTCAGGGCCCTCCCACCGGCGTTCTCGACCAATCCGACCCGGTGGAGTGATCCATCATCCAAGAAGTGATTTCGAGATTTCGGTGAAGCAGGCCAACTTAAGATTTCAATCAAACAATGGGTACCTCACGGTGCCCATTGTTTGTTATGACTGTTCGATTATGACTGTTGGGTCATGACGTCAGGTGCCCACCGAACTCGATCTTGTTGGACGTGTTGCCGTGGCCACCCTGTTGGGGGCCCTGATCGGCCTGGAGCGGGAACTGACCGACCAGTCCGCTGGCCTGCGCACCCACATCTCGGTGGCCCTGGGGTCGGCCCTGTTCGCAATTGTCTCGGCATACAGTTTCGGCGAGTTCGTCGGCCCTCGTTCTGCCAGCAACTACCAGGTGGACGTAACTCGGATTGCCTCCAACATCGTCACCGGGGTCGGATTTCTGGGCGGCGGGGCCATCATCAAACAAGGGGCCACCGTGCGGGGCCTCACCACCGCGGCGAGCATGTGGGTTACCGCGGCGGTGGGCATGGCGGTCGGCCTGGGCAGCTACCTCATGGCCTGGTTCACCACCGGTGCCCTGCTGCTGTCCCTGGTGGGACTGCGACGGCCGCGACGGTGGCTGCGGTCCCGCGGCCTCGCAGGCAAGTCCTCCATCACCGTGCACCTGCGTCCCGGGGCCGACGCCGGTGCGGTCATTTCCGCCCTCCACCACCTCGACGATGCCGAATTGCGGGATCTGTCGGTCCGCACCGAGGCCGACGCCACCGTCGTGCGCGCCGAGTTGCGGGGCCCCGACCTGAATGAGCGACTGGCGGAGATCTCCCAACTCGACGGCGTCACCCAGGTGGCCACCGGCTGACACCCCGATTATTTGCAGTTGACCTGCGGGGTGGCCGAGCGGAGCCACGAACCTCGATCCGGCGTCATCGGACTGCCTGGCTACTCACCGACCGTTCGAACGACTACATCGTCAAAAACGGCCGACCCGCAGCAGCGCCCCCGGAAGTTGGCAACCGCCAGCCCGACGGCCCCCGGATCGAGCCCGGCCGAATCGGTCGCCTCTCCCACCCGTCGGTCGTTGGCGTACAGATCAATACGGACGGTACGGCCCTGTTGGCGGCAGTCAAACCTGAGCCGGTTCACAGCCAGGGCAGGCTTGATCGAGTCGGCGGGCGGGCTGGGACCGGCCAGCGCCGTGAACTTGAACCGGTCCAGCTTGCCGATACTCCAACCGCCATGGGTGTCGATAAGGCCCAGGTAGGCGGAACCAGCGGTGGTGTCGGAGTGACAGACGAGGCCGAAGCGGGCGGTGGAACTCTGGCCTTTGACAACATCGACCTCGACGGAAACGTCGGTCAAATCGGCTGGTAGCGGGGCGCCGCTCGACTGGGACGATCGGGAGTCGGCGATCACCGTCCGGCCGGGCTCCCGGCTGGTGACCCGGTATCGGCCCGCCTCGACGGCCAACAGAAACTCCGGGCTGTTGACCTGCTTCCAAATACCCGGGAGGACGGAGGCAAAGCCATCCTCGAACAAGACCGTCCCCCGAGCCGCCGGGGCCGGCGGGGGATCGCTCAGCAGGCGGTCCATGCCCAAGACCGCGAACAAGGCGTCCTCCGCCACCAGGCGCAGGTCGGCCCGGTCCAGAAGTTCATCCAAGGCCGCGTCCAGGGCGAGGAGAGAATCGACGTTGGCCAGGACGTCAAGGGCGTCGATGACCTCGCCCTCACTGGCCCGGACCCGATCCATCTCATCGGAAGCCGGGCCGGGAACGACGATTCCCGCCAGGTCGGCCCCATAGGCCCGCTCCAGATCTGCCCGCCGAGACACCGCCTCACCGAACTCTTCAAGGTCGATCGGGTCGGAGTCGAGTAGCCGATCGATCATCGCAGCCACGGGCTTCAGGGCGGCGCGGTGACGATCAAGCGCCGCCCTCACGGCCCGGTTGGCCGCCTGAGAATCGACCGTGACCGGAGGGGTGGTGGACGCGGCTGCGGTCCTGGGCGCCTTTGGTGGCGGCGACGAGCAAGCCACCAGAGATGCACCCAGGACCACAGCCAACCCCAGCGCCCGACGGCGCCGGCTCACTATCGCGAGCGAACCAGCGCCACGGCCGGCCTAACCTTCTACGCCCGGCCCGTAGTCGCCGATCCGGCGGCCGAGCCGCTGTTGACCTGGAGGGACTTCGAGTTGTTGCACGGACCTGGGACACAGGTGGGAACGTTGATGTTGAGCGGAACCTGAGGGGTCGACACGAGGGCGCCACCACCGGCATTGTCCTGGCCAGCCAATGAACCCGAACAGGCCGTGATGGGACACAGGGGCAGGTTGAGGTTGATCGGGATCAAAGGAGCGGAGGTCCCCAGCCCATTCGTGCTCCCCGAGTTGTTCTGGGCAGCGGCAGAGTCGTTGCAAGGCGAAAGGGTGCATATAGGAAGGTTGATGCTGATTGGAAGGATTGGAATCGACAGGACTTCCGCAGCGACCGGAGCCGCCCCAACTCCCGACGAGATGATCAGCCCTGCCACCAAAGCCCCCAGTTGCTTCCTGTTCATTCCTTCTCCTTTGCCTTGACCATCTCTCGAAATTTCTCTGAATGATGTCCTTACCGTCTGTCGGTTCCCGCTGATCACGCGATAGCTGAGCCGCCACGAACGCCGTGATCCTGACCCGGCCGCCACGAACCCGCATGCGGGAGAAGCGACATCCAAAGCGGGACTCCCCCGCGACTATGACGGTGGGCGGACCAAAAGACTGGTTGAGGCCACTGAACGTGCGCCGGCGGCCACCAACTGTGTTCGCGAACGAAGATCCAGCTTTTGACACAGGCTGGAAACGTGGCGCTCGACGGTCCGAGGGGACAGGAAGAGCCTTTCCGCGATCTCGCGGTTGGATCCACCCTGGGCGACCAGGACCATCACGTCCATTTCCCGGGCGGTGACCCCTCGGCTCGCAAACTTGTGCGGTACACCGAGGAATACGTTGCGGCCCCGCCTCGGAACAGGCACGCCCGCCTCGCTGAGCACGTTCCGGCATCCGGCGGCCAGGCGGGGCTGTCCACGCTCGGAGAAGAAGGTCAGAGCCTGGCGAGACCACCCGACAGGGTCCCCCCATCCGCTCTTGATGGCTTCGCCGGCGACCAGGCCGAGGGCCAGATGCCACCACCAATCCCAATGGCCGAACGCCTCAGCGGCTGAATGCGTCTCGCGCTCGGAGACCTCGATGTCGTCGTTCCGGCCGGCCAACACGGCTCGGGACAAGGCCAGGCAACCCCGGTTGAGCCGATGGACCGTGGCCCCGGAGTCGGCCAACTCCTCGACCGCGGCCGAGGGCCGATCTTCAGTGACCACCCGGATCAGGCACCACAATCCCCGACAGGGAGAAGGCATGGTGGTGGGCAACCTGCGCAGATGGGTCATCGCCGTTTCGAGCTCGTGATGCGCCCTACGGCAGTCGTTCTCGATGAGCGACAGGAGTGCCCGGCATTCCCCCCATACCGCGCCCAGGACGTCGGGCCTGTCTGGAGCCAGGGCCAGGGCACCCTCAACGGCCGCCTCCATCTCACACCGACTATCGCGTTGTGCGTGCGCGAGCCCGATGAGGCACAGCGCCTTAGCTTCCAGTTCGCGCAGGCCCAGGCGGGCCGCTGAATCAGCAGATCTGCCGGCACAATCGAGGGTGGCGCTGGTGTCAAACGCCAGGCCGTGCCAGGAGGCCAGATCCAGATCGATCAATGTGCCCAGAGCGGGGAGCCCGCGGTCCTGAGCTAACCGCTGTGCGCTCTGGAGGCGATTCATGGGTCGGCCATCAAGCATGTCGATGGTGCCCAGTGAGTGCAAAACCCGGCACCGCATCACCGGTAGATCGTGCTCCTCGGCTACTGCCAAGGCCTGCAAGAAGTAGCCCTCGGCCTTGTCCGCGTCGCGCAGACGCCAGCAGCGGCCCAGGATCTCCAACGCCTCGCAGTCCGTCGCCGGCGATCTGTGTGCCTGACCCAGACCGGTAACCGAAACGGCAAGTCTCTTGGCCTCGTCCAAGTGGCCGCGGCCCAGAGCGACCTGGGCGGCCAGGCACGCAACTGCCGACATCGACTCATCCGCTCGGCCACCGACCAGCCGGCGAGTCGCATCCAGAGCCGCGGAGGCCGTGTTCCAGCGCGAGGCGCAAATGGCCGCCCGGGTCAAGCTCATCTGAATCCGGACCCGGCGAGCCACTCCCGGGCCGCAGGAGGGAAGGGAAACGAGAACCTGCGCCCCCAAGGTCTGCGCCTCTTCGACCCGGCCCATGGTGGCCAGCACCTCGATCAGAAGGTCGGCCGCCTCCTCCAGGTGCTCGGTTAATCCTGGCTCCGCACCAGAAAGAGTCATCGCCCGTTCGAGGATGACAGATCCGCAGGACAAGGCCCCCTTAGCCAGGGCCGCCCGGCCGGCGGTCACCAGCATCTGGGCCGCCCCGACAACTTCCTCCGCCCCCAAGGCCAAGGAACAAACGATGTCGGCCCAGCCCGAGACGGCTCGGGGGTCCATGGTCCGGACCAGTTCGAATAGGTCACGACAGAGAACTTGAGCCTCAGCGGGACCCAGGCTGGATCTGATCGTCTCCCGAACCAGATCGGAACGGAATCGCAAGGTCGCCGAAGGTCTGCCCGAGGGAGTGGCGAGCAAGGCCACCTCTTGCATCTTTCGGAAGGCAGTGAGAATCATCTCCTCGTCCCCGCCCACTACGTCAGCCACCGTTCTCCAGGCGAACTCCGGCCCGAGAACTGCCGCTGTTCGTGCGACCCGGGCAGTCACGAAATCCAGGGACGCCAGGGTGTCTCCGACCTCCAACGCCACCAGCGGTGGGATCACCGGCGGAAGCGGGTCCCTGGCTTCCCAACCCTCGGGACAAAGTTGAAGCTGACCAGAGATCCACCATGCCTCCAGAAGCTCCTCGACCAGGAACGGCACCCCACCGGCCCACTTGGCCAAAGCTTCGAAGACCGGGACCGGAAGGGCCTGCCTGCTCCAGCGGGCCAGACACTGCGTCGCCATCGTGGCGACATCCGGGGAGGAAAGGGGAGCGAGTCGGATCAGACCAGCGGTTCGACGCGAGTGCAGAAACTCAGAAAGGCGGGTGGCCGCGGAGATCGGATCCGGACGCAGGGTGGCCACAACCAGTACGGGGTAGGCGGCAATCCGATCCGTCAGGATTTCCAGAGTGGCCAGGGTGAAGGAATCGGCAAGATGGAGGTCCTCGAGCAGGACAACCGTTCCCTGTCGCGCGTTCTCGAGAGCCAGGACCGCCTGAGCCACCCCTGCCGGCGAGGACTCGGCCCCCAGGGGAGGCGAAGTTCCGGCCCGGCCATGCAAAGGGTGGAATGCCAGTGCAGAGCCGGCGGCGGACGCCCGGCCCAGGTGGACATCGAAGCCACGTGATTGGGCCGCCGAAGCCAACTCGCGACAAAGCCGAGTCTTGCCGAGGCCCGAGTCACCGGAGATGATGAGGGTTCGACCCTGTCCCGCGCCGGCACTCTTCAGGCCCGCAAGCAACCGCTTCAACTCCGCTTGCCGACCAACCAGGACCGGGCAGCCCATTGCGTCGATGGCGGGGTCGACCCGGGGCAGGGACGCCCCGTCCGGACAAGCTGAACCGCTATTGGCAGCGACCACTTTCGGGCGTCAGAGAACCCGACGGGCTGCCATGCTTAGAACGGCCACGGACCGATTTCTATACAGCCCGACCAGGCGCCTTCCAGTTATCGCCGCTATCTGAACCACCAGCCAATCCTCAGCCGGCTTGGCGAAGTTCGGCCTTCAGGTCGGTGATTTCGTCTCTTAGGCGGGCGGCGTACTCGAAACGCAGGTCCGTGGCCGCTTGGCGCATCTCCTCCTCGAGGGTCTGGATGAGGCGGACCAACTCGTCGGGCGGCAATTCGGCCAGGTCACTGCGGACCTTGTCCCGGTGGCGGGAGCGGCGGTCCCTGCCGGGCAACGGTGCCTTGGCTTCCGCCGGGCGCAAGACCGAAAGGATGTCGTTGACCGCCTTGCGGATGGTCTGAGGATTGATGCCGTGGGTCGTGTTGTAGTTCTTTTGCAATCCTCGACGACGGTTGGTTTCCGATATCGCCATTTGCATGGAATCGGTTACCTTGTCGGCGTACATGATCACCTGCCCGTCGACGTTGCGGGCCGCCCGGCCAATGGTCTGGATCAGCGAGGTTTGGCTGCGGAGGAAACCCTCCTTGTCGGCGTCGAGGATGGCCACCAAGGACACCTCCGGTAGGTCCAGGCCCTCCCGCAACAGGTTGATTCCCACAAGAACGTCAAACTCCCCGGTGCGAAGATCGCGCAGGATCTCGATCCGGGCAAGTGTGTCAACCTCAGAGTGTAAATAGCGAACCTTCACCCCCAGTTCAAGGAGATAATCGGTCAGATCCTCGGCCATCTTTTTGGTCAGCGTGGTAACCAGCACGCGGTCCCCCCGCTCCACCCGATCGTTTATCTGGACCATCAGGTCGTCGATCTGGCCTTTGGTCGGCTTGACCATCACTTCGGGATCGAGCAACCCGGTGGGGCGAACTATCTGCTCCACGACCTGGGCAGACTGGCCGATCTCGTAATCGGCCGGGGTGGCGGACAGAAAGATCACCTGGTTGACCCGTTCGTTCCACTCGTCGAAACGCAGGGGGCGGTTGTCCGCCGCCGACGGCAGTCGGAAGCCGTGCTCAATGAGGGTGTCCTTACGACTGCGGTCCCCCGCGTACTGCCCGTGGAGTTGAGGGACGGTGACATGGCTCTCGTCGATGACCATCAGGTAGTCGTCGGGAAAGAAGTCCAACAGGGTGCTGGGGGCTCCGCCGGCCTCACGGCCGTCGATGTGGCGGGAATAGTTCTCGATGCCATTGCAGAACCCCATCTCCGCCATCATCTCCAGGTCGTACTGGGTCCTCATACGAAGGCGCTGGGCTTCGAGAAGCTTGCCCTGTGCCTCGAAGGCGGCAAGGCGCTGCTGTAGTTCCACCTCGATGGTGACGATGGCCTGGCGCATCCGTTCCTCGCCGGCCACGTAGTGGGTGGCGGGATAGATCTCCACTTCGGCCAGTTCCCCCAGGTTCTCGGCCGTCAGCGGATCCATCCGGACGAGACGCTCGACGTCGTCGCCGAACATCTCGATGCGCACCGCCACCTGGTCGTAGGCGGGGAAGACTTCGACCGTGTCCCCCCGGACCCGGAACTTGCCCCGGACAAAGCCGACGTCGTTACGTTCGTACTGCATGTCCACCAGGCGGGAAAGGATCGTTCTCTGATCTATACGCTCCCCCCGCCCCAGGCGAAGGACCTGAGTAGCGTACTCCTCGGGGGAGCCCAGCCCATAAATGCAGGACACCGAAGCCACGACAATCACATCTCGACGGCATAACAGAGCTGATGTTGTAGAATGCCGGAGCCGGTCAATTTCGTCGTTGATCGACGAGTCTTTCTCGATATAAGTATCGCTGGATGGCATGTAGGCTTCCGGCTGATAATAATCGTAGTAAGAGACGAAGTACTCCACCCGATTGTTGGGAAAAAACTCCTTGAACTCCCCGGCCAACTGGGCGGCCAGGGACTTGTTGGGAGCGATCACCAACGTGGGCTTCTGCACCTTCTCGATGGTCCAGGCGATGGTGGCGCTCTTACCACTTCCAGTGATGCCCAGAAGCGTTTGGAAACGGTCCCCCCGCTGCACCCCCGCGACCAGAGCCTCGATGGCGGCCGGCTGGTCCCCGGCGGGGGCGAAGTCGCTCACCACCTGGAAGGGAGGCACCGGCCGAGCCTACGGCCGCGGCCCGGTCGTCCCCAGCCGGGAGGACCGTATGACATACATTCGGGAGTCTGGAGGGCGCGTTGGCTGGTACTAGGTCTGGGAGGCGAACCAGGCACGACTGGGCGCCGAGCCGGAGAGAGCGGCGGCGTTCGTCCCGGTCATCCCGGTCGGTTGGATCGGTCCGGTGGGAGCGGTCCGCCCGGTTCCGCCGGGACCGGCCGATGGATGGCGGAGCCCCGGGAGGGGTCGGCCGCCCGGTCAAGGCCGCCGGGTGGGACGGGTGGCTTTTGGTGTCGGCGTCGCTGGCTCTGGTCGGGCTCTACATCTACGTCGCGCTCTCCCGAGTGGACCACCCCTTCGAACTGCAGTGGATCGAGGGGGCGGTGGTGGACCAGATCCGGCGGGTATCGGAGGGACTCCCCCTCTACGCCGCGCCCACCATCGACCATGTCGGGCTTCCCTACCCTCCGTTGTTCCCGTGGTTGGGCGCCGGGGTGGCCGCCGTGGTTGGGCAGGGGTTTCTGGCTCCCCGGCTGATCTCACTGGTCGCATCGGTCTTCTGCCTGGGTCTGATCGCCTGGCTCGTGAGGGCCGGCACCGGAAGCCGGGTGGCGGCGATGGCGGCTTCTGGCCTGTACGCCGGCGGGTTCAGTGCGGCCGGCTACTGGTACGACGTGGCCCGGGTCGACTCGTTGATGATGGCCCTTCTTCTGGGCGGCCTGGCCGTCTCGGCCTCCGTGGCCGCCGGGGCCGACGATTCCCGGATCTCATCGGGCGGCGGGCGCGAGTCTGGTGTGAACTCGAGCCGGGGATCACCCTGGTGGATGGGAATGGGCGCTGGCGGCCTACTGGCGCTGGCCTTTCTGACCAAGCAGTCGGCCTTGATAGTGGGAGCGCCGGTGGCCCTGGTCCTGGCTGCCCGCGGCCGGCGGGCCGGAGTGGTCTGCGCTGGAACCCTGGTGGTGGTTGTGGCTGCATCGACCTTGACGCTCAACGTGGTCAGCGGCGGCTGGTACCAGTACTTCCTGTTCGGCAGCCTGGCCTCCCACCGGTTGGAGTCGCCGGCCTGGACCCGGTTCTGGACCCGGGATCTCGCGCCGCTGCTACTGGCCGGAGTCCTTCTGGTCGTAGCGGTCGCCTGGAACGAAAAGGCGGGCCTGGCCGCGGCCGCGGGGAGGATCCGGGGGTGGGCGCGGCAGAACCGGCCGGTTCTGGTGGTCAAGGGGCGGTGGATGTCCGTCCGCCGGCGCGTAGATGGGGGGCACCAGGAAGGCCCGGGTGAATCACAGCGGGCCGGCGGAGCCAGGAACGCGCCTCAATCGGTCGCCGGGGGGGAGCGCGGCCCAATCGGATCAGCGGGTGGCGATAACGCGGACAGCGCTGGAGGGAACGTCGCCACAGGGCCGGGGGGAACTGAGATCCGCTGGAGGTCGGCCCGGTCCTGGCCGACCGCGACAACCGGCGTGTGGATGGTGGCCGGGGCCGGCCTGGTGGCTACCGCCTGGGTTTCCCGGCTGCACAGTGGTGGCTACTCCAACGTCCTGATGCCGGCGGTGGCGGCCGGGGCTCTGGGCTTTGGGTGGGCGCTGGCCAAACTGCGCCAGGGACCGCCCCGGCTCCGACTGGGGGCCGGCCTCATCGCGGTGGCCCAGTTGGCCGTGTTGCTCTACGACCCGACCCCCCAGATTCCCGATGCCGCCGATCGGGCCGCCGGCAACCGGTTGGTGGCGGAGTTGGCCGACATCGACGGCCCGGTGCTGGTGGTGTCGCACCCCTGGTACGCGGTCATGGCCGGGAAACCCGCCTTTGCCCACGGTGCCGCTCTTGGCGACCTGCTTCGGGGGGACAATCCGGCCGAGTCGGACCGGGTTCGGACATTCCTGGCCGAGGCGGTGCGAAATCAGCGCTTCAGCGCCGTCGTATTCGATCTGAACACCGAGGACCGCCGGGGCTTTCCGGTCGATTTCGACACCTGGTACGAGCCGCTCGATGACCCGGTATTCGGTCCCGGGGACAGGGCTCTCCTCCCTGTCACAGACCTCGCGGCCCGGCCCAGTTCGTGGTGGGTTCGCCGGGCGGTGCCGGGACCGTCTGGATCCGAAGTCGGGAGACCACCCGCGCGTAGGCCGCCGGGTGGGGTGGGCGAGTCGCGTCGGTAGGCGAGCTGTCGGTAGGCGAGCATCAGTGGGGTTGCTCGAGTTCCAACCATCGCGCCAGACCGGCTGCATTCGATTCCACTCCGTTGAGAGCCTCGACCCGTATGGCCAGGCCGGGTCCCAGTCGGTTGATGTCTGGAGTGAACCGCCGACCCAGCGCGGCTTGAATGTCCTCGCCGTGATGGCGCGCGCGCCTGGCCTCGGCCGCCCAGATCCGCACCGCTTCGCCCGCCTCGGCCAGTAACTCCTGGGGGTCGCCGTCGGGGACTCCGAAATGGGCCAGCGCAAGGCGTTCCGGACGGTGCTCCGCCATGCGGTGGATTGAATCAAGCGTCTGGACGAGGTCGAAATCGGGGGGCGGCAGCGCGGGATGAATGGCGTCCATACCCGGGAGGCGCAGGCCCACCGAGTCCCCCGTGAACATGAGGCCGCTCCCTGTGTCGAACAGTGACAAATGGTGGCGGGCGTGGCCGGGGGTGTGCAGGCAGATCACACCCCGGCCGGGGCTGATCTGGATCCTGTCGCCGTCGGCCAGCGCGGCCACCCGGTCGGCTGGCACCGAGGTCATCCGCCCGTACAGGCCGTCCAGCCGGTCACCGAATACCCGCAAGGCCGAGGCCACCAGCCGGGAAGGGTCGACCAAGTGCCGGACCCCGGCCGGATGGACCAGAACCCGGACATCAGGAAAGGCCACGGCCACCTCCCCGATTCCTCCCGCATGATCGAGGTGGATATGGGTCACCACCGCCGCAGCCAGGTCGCCGGGGCCAACACCCAGGCCGGACAGGGCCGAAAGCAGCACCTCGGAGGAAGTGGCACTGCCAGTCTCGACCAGCAGGGGCGATTCGCCGGTAAGCAGGTAAGCGGCGGTGACCTCGGACCACCCCGACAGATGGGTGTCGATCTGCCAGACGCCCGGGACGATCTCGGCCACCGTGGTGGCTCCCGGCTTCACCCACGCAAAGTTAGAAGCCCGGCCGGGCCAGGGCGGCTGTCACAAGCCCCTCCTACGATTCCGCCTCATGACCGATGCCCCTGGGATCACCGATGCCCCTGGGATCACCGCTGCCCCTGGGATCACCGATGCCCCCGGGATCACCGTGCATCGTTCGGAGCGGGCCGACGCCCTGGTCGGTGCGCTGGGGGACCTCCTTACTGACCCGCTGGGCGATCCAATGGTGCACGAGGTCATCTCCGTGCCTACCCGCGGGGTGGAACGCTGGCTGTCGCAACAGCTGTCCGGGCGCCTGGGAACCTCGCCCGGACGGGGCGACGGGGTGTGCGCAAACGTGGACTTCCCCCCTCCTGGCCGGCTGGTTGGCGGGGCGGTGGCCGCCGCCTGCGGAGTAGACCCGGACACCGACCCGTGGCTACCCGAGCGGGCCGTCTGGCCACTGCTCGACCTGCTGGATGAAGGCCTGGACGAGCCATGGCTCGCCACCGTGGCCGGTCATCTCGCCGGATCGGTGTCTCGGTCGCAAAGCGGTGGCGGTTCTCCAATCGGGCCGGCGGCGGACCACCTCACTGGCGTAGGGCCGGCAGTGGACCGCCCGGCCGGAACCGGCCATGAGGAGACCCCCGCAGGGGCCGTCAGCGGACCGGTCCGCTCCCGCCGCTTCGGAACGGCCCGGCATGTCGCCGACCTCTACGACCGCTACGCCCTTCACCGGCCGGGCATGCTGGCCTCCTGGCTTGCCGGAAGGGATGTCGACGGCGCTGGCCTCTGCCTCCCAACCCCCTACCGCTGGCAGGCCGAGTTGTGGCGGCGCCTCCGCCACCGCATCGCCGTTCCCGGTCCAGCCGAACGGCTGAATGAGGCGGTAGGGCGCCTCGAGGCGGACCCTGCCCTGGCGGGCATGCCCTGGCGCCTGTGCCTGTTTGGTCTCACCCGCCTGCCGGCATCTCACCTCCGGGTGCTGCGGGCGCTGGCCCTCCATCGCCAGGTTCACCTGTTCCTCCTTCACCCGTCGCCGGCTTTGTGGAGTGAGGTTGCCGGGCAGGAGCAATCGGCACTCCCTGGGAACGCCCGACGCCGGGCCGACGATCCCACCGCCGACATCGCCCGCCACCGGCTGCTTGCGTCGTGGGCGGGCGATACCCGAGAGATGCAGTTGGTCCTGGCCGGCGACCAACCCTGCGCCAACCGGCCGGCCACCACCGACCTGCACCACCCCGCACATCCGGCCGCTCAACCCACTCTTCTGGGCCGCCTCCAGCACGACATCCGGTCCAACCACGCCCCGCCCGGCGCGGCGCTGCCGGGGCAGGCCGACTTGCGAATGGTTCTCGACCCGGCGGACCGCAGCATTGTGGTCCACTCGGCCCACGGGCGGGCCCGCCAGGTGGAGATCCTTCGTGACGCCATCGCCCACCTCCTTGCCGACGATCCGACCCTCGAGCCTCGGGACGTCATCGTGATGTGTCCCGACGTCGAGGCATTCGCCCCCCTCATCCAGGCGTACTTCGATGTCGGAGGCTCCGAGGAGGCCGACGAAGACCCGACCCTCGGGGGTTACGGCGGGCGCGTCGAGATCGGGGACGTCCGTGAGGTCGGTGGTGGCGGAGGTCGGGGCGGCGGTGGGGGACGGGCTGGGCGCCCCGACCTGCGGGTTCGCCTGGCCGACCGATCTCTGCGGCAGACCAACCCGGTGCTCGGCACCTTCTGGAACCTCCTCGCCCTAGCGGAGGGGCGGGCTACAGCACCCGAGATCCTCGACTTTGCCGGCCGCCAGCCGGTGCGGCGCCGTTTCGGGCTCGACGACGACGACTTGAGCCGTATCACCGAATGGGTGGCTGCCACCGGGGTCCGGTGGGGTTTTGACACCACCGACCGTGCCCGCTTCAAGCTCGGTGCGATCGGGCAGAACACCTGGCGGTCAGGTCTCGACCGGGTCCTCCTGGGTGTGGCTCTGGCCGACGAGGATTACCGCCTGCTGGGGAGTGTCCTGCCGCTCGACGATGTCGACAGCGGATCCATCGACCTGGCCGGGCGATTCGCCGAACTGATCGACCGTCTTCAGAACGCTTTGGCCGGGTTGAGCGGAGTTCGGACCGTCGACTCCTGGATAACGGCCTCCCGCCAGGCGGCGTCCGCCCTGACCGCGACGCGCCCAGCCGACCGATGGCAGACCGAACAGTTGCATCGGATACTCGACGATGTGGCCGCCGAGGCAACCGCTGGATCCAGCCCAGCCAGTCGGCGTCCGAAGCTGGCCCATTCGGAGTTCCGTTCGCTGATGGCCGACCGCCTCCGGGGCCGGCCCACCCGGACCAATTTTCGCACCGGCCACCTGACCGTCTGCACCCTTTCACCCATGCGGTCTGTTCCGCATCGGGTCGTTTGTCTGCTGGGTCTCGACGACGGGGCCTTCCCGCGGCACACCGAACGCGACGGGGACGACCTGCTGCTGGCCGATCCGTGTGTGGGAGACCCCGACCGCCGCCGGGAGGACGTGCAACTCCTGCTCGACGCAGTTATGGCGGCCACCGAACGCTTGCTCATCACCTACGCCGGCCGGGACGAATGTACCAACCAGCGTCGGCCTCCGGCCGTGCCCGTGGGTGAACTGCTGGACGTGATCGACCGGACCGCCAGGCTCGAAGGAACCACCTCCCGAGCCGACAAGGCGGTG
Organism: Acidimicrobiales bacterium; assembly: GCA_052390275.1. Taxonomy (GTDB): domain Bacteria; phylum Actinomycetota; class Acidimicrobiia; order Acidimicrobiales; family AC-14; genus JBQTHD01. Next base: position 43,223 of record JBQTHD010000013.1, read on the forward strand.
GTGGTGGACCATCCCCTCCAACCCTTCGACCAAAGGAACTTTCTCCCCGGGCGTCCGGCGGGGGACCGTCCCTGGAGCTTCGATCCCGTTGCCCTGGAGGCGGCCCGGGCCCACGACCGTTGTAAGGGCAGGGCCCACGTGGGGGCCTTGCCCTTCTTGACCGAGCCCCTGCTCCCGGTGGCCGACGAGGTAGTGCAACTCGATTTGCTGGAGAGCTTCTTACGCCATCCGGTGCGGAGCTTCCTGCGTGAACGCCTCGGGATCTCGCTGGGCGACTGGTCGGTGAATATCAGCGGCGCCCTTCCGGTCGATTTTGACGGGCTGGCCCAGTGGGCCGTGGGACAGCGCATCCTTGACGCTCGACTGAGCGGTGCTCCGTTGGACGCAGCCGTCGCCGCCGAGCGAGCCCGGGGCCATCTGCCCCCCGCCGGGTTGGCCGATTCAACCCTCGCCCGTATCGCTTCGACAACCGATCGACTGATTGCCACTGCCGCCGAGGTCCCGTCGGGGCAGGTTGACAGTGTGGAGGTCAGCCTGCGACTTGGCGATGGCCGCCAGCTTGTGGGGACCGTCCCCGCCGTGATCGGCACGACCGTCCGTTCGGTCACCTATAGCCGGCTGAAGCCGCAGCATCGCATTGCCGCTTGGGTCCGCTTCCTGGCCCTGACCGTCGCCCACCCGGCAGCAGGACTGGAAGTCGTCTCGATCGGCCGGCTACGGGCAGGTGGGGATCGCGACTGTCAGGTCTCAGTGGCCCGCCTCGGACCCGGCCGGCTCGCGCGCCTGACACCTTCACCAGAGGCACCAGACGTAACCGCGGCGAGGCTCCTGGATGACCTTGTTGCCCTGTACGACCGAGGCCGCTGCCAGCCCCTGCCGCTTTACGGCGCCACTTCCGCCGCCTACGCGCTGGCCGCCACGGGCCGAGGCGGCCACGAAGGGTCGGCCAAGGACGCGTGGGAGGATCGAACTCGAGGCGAGAGGAACGAGCCGGAACACCGGCTGGTGCTGGGCGAACTCGCCTTTCGCGACCTCCTCCTGGTACCACCGGAGGCCGACGAACGAGGGGACGGCTGGGACCCGACGGAGGCCAGCCGCTTCGGCCGGTACGCCCGCCGACTTTGGGATGGCCCTTCGGCAACCGAGCGGATCGACGACCGGTGACCGCCGGGGAACCCATCGACGAGTTCCACGTATGCGGGTTACTGCCCACCGGGGTGACGGTGCTGGAGGCCAGCGCCGGTACCGGGAAAACCTTCGCCATCGCCGCCCTGGCCACCCGCTATGTAGCCGACGGCCTGCCCCTGGACCATTTACTGCTCGTCACCTTCACCCGGTATGCCACCAGCGAACTGCGCGAGCGGGTTCGCGAGCGCATGGTGTCGGCCGAGCAGGGATTGGCCGGGGCACTCAGGGGCGTCGAGCCCCGCCCCGACGACCCGGTTCTGGGCCTGCTGGCCGCCGGTCCGCCCGAACTGGTGCGTACCCGTCGCCAGCGCCTGGCCACGGCCCTGTCCAACTTCGACTCGGCCACTATCGCCACCACGCACGGCTTCTGCCAACACGTACTCAACGGTCTGGGAGTGACCGGTGACGTCGAGGGTGACGTCACCTTCGTTGAGGACCCTGGCCATCTGGTCGATCAGGTCGTCACGGACCTCTACGTCCGCAAGTTTGGCTCTGGCGTCCAGGTTCCCTTCAGCCTGGCCCAGGCCGTGGCCCTGGCCCAGGCGGCGGTGGCCAACCCGGATGCCGTGCTCATGCCTTCCGATGCCCGCCGGGATAGCGGGCCGGATCTGCGCTGGCGCCTGGCCCTGCGCGCCCGCCAGGAGGTCGACCACCGTCGGCGCCACGCCGCAGTGCTCACCTACGACGACCTCCTGACCCGCCTGCGGGACACCTTGGCCCATCCCCATCGGGGCGAAGCCGCCTGCCGGCGCCTGCAGGAGCGCTACCGGGTGGTCCTGATTGACGAATTCCAGGACACGGACCCGGTGCAATGGCAGATCCTGCGCTTGGCCTTCGGCCGTCCCGGATCGGGCTCCACCCTGGTCCTGATCGGCGATGCCAAGCAGGCCATCTATGCGTTCCGCGGAGCTGACGTCTACTCCTACCTGCACGCGGCCTCCATAGCCGGCACCCGGGCAACGCTCGGGGTAAACCACCGCAGCCGCCAACGGCTGCTCGATGCCTACGACGTTCTGTTCGACGGCGCCCGCCTGGGCCACGAAGGAATCGTCTACCGCCCTGTACGGGCTAGCACCGAGAGTGGTCCCTGTGATCGCGCCATGGGTGATCGCGCCATGGGTGATCGCGCCGCTGACCCAGGGTTGCGCGTCCGGGTCCTCCACCGCCGGGACAAGCTGGCCGAGCTCACCCCCAAGGGCTACCTGAGCGTCAACGGAGCGCGAGATGCGATAGCCCGCGACCTCGCCGCCGATATCGCCCGCGCAGTGTCAGCCGGATCAATCCGACCTGATGAGAAGGTGGCCGTGCTGGTCCGGCGCCACGCTGACGCCAGCCTCATCCGCCAGCACCTCGGGGCCGCCGGCGTCCCGGCGGTGGTGAACGGTGCGTCGAGCGTGATGACCACCCCGGCCGCTCAGGAGTGGTTGTGTCTTCTACGGGCACTGGAACAACCCTCGTCGACCTATGCGGCTCGCGCGGTTGCCCTAACCCCCTTCCTGGGTTGGTCGGCCGCCCAGGTGGCCCAGGCTAGCGAGACGGAGTTGGAGTGGCTGCACACCCGACTCCACCGGTGGTCGGCCGTTCTGCGCGGTCAGGGTGTGGCCGCCATGTACGAGGTCATCTGCCGGACCGGGCGTCTGGCTGCCCGGACCCTGGAGGGCCATGACGGCGAGCGCCGTCTCACCGACCTCGGCCATGTGTCCGAACTGCTGCACCTGGCCGCCAAGGCAGACCAATTGGGAGTCACCGCCCTGGCCGGATGGCTCCGGGAGCGGATTGACGAAGGCAAGGACAAACGCAGCGGCGACCGGGAGGGTCGGAGCCGGCGTTTGGAGTCCGACGACGCCGAGGCCGTACAAATACTCACCATCTACCGGAGCAAAGGCCAGGAATTCGACGTGGTCTACTGCCCCTTTCTCTGGGACTCGCAATGGATCCCAGAGAATGACCCACCCACATATCACGACGCCGACAACTCGAACCGGCGCACCCTCTATGTCGGCGGCCGCAACGGACAATCCTGGAAGGCGGCTCAGCAGGCCCTCGTCGAGAGCCGGGGTGAGGAGCTGCGCCTCATTTACGTGGCCCTCACCCGGGCCAAGCGTCAGGCGACCATCTGGTGGGCTGGGTGTTGGGGTCGCCGTGACAACAGCGGCGACTCCGGGCTGGCCCGCCTGCTGTTCCGGCGCGATGAAGAGGGGAACGTCAAAGCCACCGGCAAAGGCGTCCCTGACGACGATGCCGTGGTTGCTCGCCTGTCGGAAATGGCCGATCGCTCGGGCGGAGCCGTGGCGGTCGAGCGGGTGGGCCAACCGATGGTCGACGACATTGGCCGATCAGCATCCCCGCCGACCCACCCGTCGGCTCCGACACTGTCGGTGCGCTCTTGCGATCGCACCATCGACCTGGCCTGGAGGCGAACCTCTTACAGCGCCATTACCGCTGGCGTCCACGAAGCCCGGGTGGCCAGCGAGCCCGACCAGGTCCGCGAGACCGACGAACCCGTGGACGTTTCGGACCCCGACACCGTGCCAGTCGGTTCCGGGCCGTCGGCCGCCCTGCCGCTGGGTGCCGTGCCGCTGGGTGCCATGCCGCTGGGTGCCGGGCCGCTGGGTGCCGGGCCGCTGGGTGCCGTGCCATTGGGTGCCGTGCCATTGGGTTCCGTGCCATTGGGTTCCGTGGCGTCGGGTGCCGGGCCGTTGATTAGCGGGCTGCCGGGGGCCGGGCCGTTGAATAGCGGGCTACCGGGGGCCGGGCCGTTGAATAGCGGGCGGCCGGGTGCCGGACCAATCGATGCGGGCGCGTCGAGTGTCGGCGGGTTGAGCCCCGGGGGTTCGGCAGACTCGGTCTCGGTCAACCGGACCGAGACCCCCGCTGGAGAAGATCTCGGTGGCGGCGACGGCCGGGAAGAGGCCCTTCTGGGCGTCGCTTGCCCGCTGGGGACAATGCCGGCGGGCGCGGCCGTCGGGACCTTCGTACACGGCGTGCTGGAAGCCACCGACTTCGCCGCAGCCGACCTGGCAGCCGAGCTCAGTGCTGCCATGGCCCGAATGGCCTCGCGTGACCCGGTCCAGGTCGGCCCCGCCGAGTTGCTGGTGGCCGGCCTGGCCGCAGCCATCGACACCCCCCTTGGCCCCCTGGTCGACGACCTGGCGCTGCGCCGCTTCGGCCGGACTGACCGAGTCGACGAGATGTCCTTCGAGCTGCCGCTGGTGGGGGGCGACCGGCCGACCGGGCAGTTGGCGGTCGCTCAGATCGGCCAGTTGCTCACCGACCACCTTCCCTCAACCGACCCCATGGCCGGCTACGGCCCCCGGCTGGGCGATCCCAGCCTCGAAAGTGCCCTGGCCGGCTATCTGTCCGGCAGCATCGACTCCGTGCTACGCACCCCCGACGGGCGCTACCTGGTGGTCGACTACAAGACCAACCGCCTCGGCGCCCCAGGCCAGCCCCTCACCGCCTGGCACTACCGCCCGGCGGCTTTGGCCGAGGCCATGTCCGGAGCCCACTATCCGCTTCAGGCCGCGCTTTACACCGTGGCGCTGCACCGCTACCTCCGGGGACGCCTGCGCGCCTACGACCCGCGACGACATCTGGGCGGCGTGCTCTACCTGTTCGTGCGAGGGATGATCGGACCCGCCACGCCTCGTGTCGAGGGCCAGCCCTGCGGCGTCTTCGCCTGGGCCCCACCGGCCGCCTTGGTGGAGGCGTTGAGTGACCTCCTCGACCGCGGAACCGTCGAGCCATGAGTGCTCCGCTGCCGATCGGCGGCCTGGGGCCCGAGCCGTCGGGAAATCTCAAGCCCGTCGGCGGTTCGGCATCGGCCGATCCGGCCGATCCGACTTGCCTTTCGGCGCCGCCCGCTCGCCACGCGACGCCAGGTCCAGGAGAAGCCGATGATCTCGGGCCTATGGCCGTGCCGGGGCCTATGGCCGTGCCGGGGCCTATGGCCGTGCCGGGGCCTATGGCCGTGCCGGGGCCTATGGCCGTGCCGGGGCCTATGGCCGTGCCGGGGTCTATGGCCGTGCCGGGGCCAGCCGAGGTCGACCCCTTCGATCCCCGCCTGGCTCGCAGCGCGAGCGGGTTGCTCCGGGCCTTCAACCAGGCCGGCGTCCTGTCCGCGGCCGACGTGCACACCGCCCTGTGCCTGGGCCGCCTGGGCGTCGAGTATGACGAGCAGGTCCTGCTGGCCGCCGCCTTCGCTGCCCGGGCCCCCCGTCTGGCCCACGTGTGCGTCGACCTGTCCACGTTGGCCGATCGGGTCACAGTCGACACCGACCTTGCCCTCGATTTGGCCGACCTGCCGTGGCCCGATCCGGCGACCTGGCTGGCCGCCGTGAGGACCAGCCCTCTGGTGGACTCCGCCCCCGAGAGCAACGGGAACGAGCAGGAGCCGGGCGCCGACGTTCGACCCCTCCACCTGGCCGGCCCCCGCCTCTACCTCGACCGCTACTGGCGGGAGGAGGGCCAGGTGGCCGCTGACCTGGTTGCTCGGGCGACCCCGGTCGAGTCGGGGATCGACCTGGCCGTGCTGGCCGCCGGCCTCGACCGGCTGTTCGACGCCCCCGCCCCCGACCACCAGCGCTTCGCCGCCGCCACCGCCGTCCTGCGCCACCTGGCCGTGGTGGCCGGCGGACCGGGCACGGGCAAGACCACCACCGTCGCCCGAATACTGGCCCTGCTCTACGAGCAGGCCGCCGCCGCCGGCCGGCCGCCACCGCTGGTGGCCCTGGCCGCTCCCACCGGCAAGGCCGCGGCCCGCCTCGAGGAGGCCGTGCACGGCGAGGCGGAAAGGCTGGCCGTGGACCCCGAGGTCCGGGGCTGGCTGCTGGGCCTGTCCGCCTCCACCCTGCACCGCCTCCTCGGGTGGCAGCCTCAGAACCGAGCGCGCTTCCGCCACCACCGGGCCAACCGCCTCCCCCATGCCGTCATCGTGGTCGACGAGACCTCGATGGTTCCCCTCACGCTGATGGCCCGACTGGTCGAGGCCGTGCGAGCCGGATCCCGCCTGGTCCTCGTCGGCGATCCCGACCAGCTGGCCTCGGTCGAGGCCGGCGCTGTGCTGGGCGACATCGTCGGCCCCGCCGCCGGCCAACTACTGCTCAGCCCGCCGGCACGCGCCGCGGTGGCGGCCGCCGCCGGCCAGGACGTCCCGGCTCGGGAGCCGCCCTCGGGTGCCGCCATCGCCGACGGCATCGTCGTCCTGCGCCACATCCACCGCTTCGGCGGAGCCATCGCCGAGTTGGCCGACGCCGTCCAGCGGGGCGACGCCGACGCCGCCGTGGCCGCCATCTCCGATGGCCACCGGCCCGGCGCCGGCCAGGTGGTGTGGATCCCAGTTGACGCCGGCAGTGCCGGCCTTAGCAGTGCCGGCCTGAGCAGTGCCGGCCTGAGCAGTGCCGGCCTGAGCAGTACCGGCCTGAGCGGTACCGACCTGAGCGCGGCCGCCGGCGACCGGCGGGGGGCCCTCGATCCGGTCCGCCGAGCGGCGGTCGACGCTGGCCGACGCCTGCTAGAGGCGGCCCGGGCCGGCCAGGCCCGCGCCGCACTGGCCGCCCTCGATTCCTTCCGCCTGCTGTGCGCCCACCGGCAAGGCCCCTACGGAGTCACCGCCTGGACCGCCGAAGTGGAGCGTTGGTTGGCCGCCGGGATCGACGGGTTCGGTGGCGCAGCACCGACGGTCGGCAGCCGGGGCTGGTACATAGGCAGGCCCCTGCTGGTGACGAAGAACGACCGTGGGCTTGACCTATTCAACGGCGACACGGGAGTGGTGGTTGCCCACGGACCGGACGGCGGAATGAGGGCCGCGTTCGAGCGAGGGGGTCGAGTACGTGAGCTCAGCCCGCAGCGCCTGGGCCCGGTCGACACCGTCCACGCCATGACCGTCCACAAGGCCCAGGGCTCGCAATTCGAATCGGTCGCCGTCGTGCTCCCCGACCCGTCCTCGCCCATCCTCACCCGTGAGCTGCTCTACACCGCCGTCACCCGGGCCCGCCGACGCCTTCTCCTCGTCGGCACCGAGGACACCGTGCGCACCGCCGTCAACCGCCCGATCACCCGGGCCTCAGGTCTGCGCGACCGGCTCTGGAACCCGTCGACCGCGTAAGCGTCGCGGAAACCCTCGATCGCCCGTCGCTGGCGACCTCTCGAAGTCCGCATTCTCGCGGCGTCGCGTCCACGACCAGCAGCACTTCCGTAGTATTCGCGGTATGGCGCGTGAGAAGGCCACCATTACCGTCGATCGGACGAAGTTGGAGGAGGCCAGGTTGCTTCTCGGGGCGCCCTCGGCCTCAGCCACGATCGACCGAGCCCTGGCCGTTCTCATTCGCTCTGAGCGAGTCCGGCGAGACGTCGATGCCTACATCGCCCGGCCCCCGAGCGAAGACGAGCACGCACCGGCTGCCGCCACGGCCTCCTAGGCCGATCTGGACGACTCCACCGACTGGGCCGGGCTCTACGAAGAGTGACGGCCCCGAGTTCACCCGAACCCCGTCGTGGCCAGGTGTGGCTGGGCGAGCTGGACAAGGTCCGACCCGTGGTGATTCTGACCCCGGACCCGCTCGGGCGCTACCTGCGGTCGGTTCTGGTGGGGCCGGTCACCCGACCGTGCGGGGCGTTTCGACCGAGGTTGCCGTCGGACCCGAGGACGGAGTGCGCGGCCCGTCGGTCGTCAACCTCGACAACCTCCAGCTCCTCGACCGGTCCCGCTTGCGGCGCCAAGTCGGCGACGCTCGCGACTCGACAATGACCCGGATCTGCGCCGCCGTGGCCATCGCCATCGGATGCGACACCTGACAAAAACGGACCCCTCCGGCTTTACGCTCGAAGGGTGCGGAGCAAAGACCGACTTTTCAGGGTGGTGACCTCGGTCCATAGAGGGATTGTCAAGAGGAGTAGAGGCCGCCTGCTGGGACGGGTCGGCCGCATGCAGGTTCTGATCCTCACCACCACCGGGCGCAAGACCGGGAAGGCCAGGGCGACGGTTCTCACGTCACCCATCATTGACGACGGCCGGATCGTGCTGGTGGCCTCCTACGGCGGCGACGCCAACCATCCGCAGTGGTTCCTGAACCTCCGTCACGATCCTGACGTCACCGTCACCATCGCCGGCCAGGACCGGGCCCTGCGGGCCCGGGTGGCCAGCCCCCAAGAGAAGGCCGAACTGTGGCGCGCCGTCGTGGCCGCCTATCAGGGCTACGAGAGCTACCAGCGCCAGACCACCCGAGACATCCCAGTGGTGATCCTCGAACCGAGGCCGACTGATGCGATACCATGACGTCATGGCGCGCAAAGCGACGACCGTCCGGCTCCCCGAGAACCTGGCCGCCACAGCTGAGGTCTTGGCTCGGGCCCGGGGGGTCAGCGTCAACCAGGTGATCCTCGACGCGCTGCAAGCCGAGATCGATCGAGTGCGCCAGGACAAGGGATTCATGACCGTGCTGCACGCCCTCGTCGAGCGGGACAAGGAGATCCTCGACCGCCTGGCCGAGTGACGTACCTGACTCTGGCCGAGGCGCTCGTCGTCGCCGAGGCCGTAACGGGCATCGATGTCCGCACGCTCTCGCGAGCGTCACGCGTTGACCTCCTGGACTCGGCGATCCACCCGTCGCCTGCCGGATGACCGATGAGGACAGGCGCTGCGTCGCAGGGGAGAACCTGCCCGACGGCTTGCGTCGGGCGGAGCCCTGTGGCCGCCGCCGTAGACCGCAGGTGGGTTCGGGCTGCGAGGGTTCATGTCGATCGAGAGGAGCCCGGGACGCCTCGTCGTTGAGGCGCCCCGGGAGATTGCCAGCAGCCGCTGATCAGGCGGCGATGCGGGGCCGACCGCTGCGCCGATCAGCCGTTTCGACCGGGCCCGAGCCCCGGCCCAGCCAGCCGAAGACGGCCTGCCAGGCTGCGGTGAAGGAGCCCACCACCAGGCCCGTGACCACCGGGCCCATCCACCCCTCTCGCAGCGCCACCCCGTAGGCGCTGAAGAGCGAGTAGTCGAGGACCAGGGCGACGGTGATACCCGTGGCGAGGGTGATGACCGAACAAAGGCGTCCCGTGCCCGGGGCCGTGTCGACCACGATGTCGACGGCCTTCAGCACGAAGAGTGCGAGTAGTGCTGAGGGATCCCCGATGAGTGGTCCAGGCATTATGCGAGTGCTGGTTGGAATCGGGTGGTCCAGGCCTTGGCGAACTCACCAGGGGTGAGGCCGCCATGGGCACTGTGGGGCCGGTGCTCGTTGTAGTCGATCCTCCAGTCCTCGATGAGCACCTGGGCCTCCAAGAGGCTGTCGAATTGCCATCCGTTGAGAAACTCGTCGCGCAGCCGGCCGTTGAAGGACTCGATCCAGGCGTTCTGCCACGGCGATCCCGGATCGATGAACACCGTCCCGACTCGGCGACTTCCAGGTGCCGGGCCACCTCGTTGAGTTCCTTACCGCCGGCGAGGAGCCTGTTGCCCTCGGCGAGCTTGCGGATGATCTGGTCGGGCGTGTGCCGACGTCGGGTCATGGTGTAG
>JBQTHD010000014.1:0-66893 GCA_052390275.1 Acidimicrobiales bacterium
CTGCCGGGCGCCTGGCGGGCATCGCCAGCCCAGGAGGGAGTTGCAGCCCGCCGGCCAGTGGTTGTGCGGCAATCAGCCGTGACACCGCAGGACGGGTGACGGCCCTGGACTACGCCGATGCAGCCACCCCCGACGTCTCCTCGGTCCTCTACGACACCGCTGGGCGGCGCAGGTCGATGACCGACGGATCGGGCACCTCGACTTGGTCCTGGGACTCTCTTGGGCGACTCGTGGCCTCGGTGGATGGCTCGGGGGCTTCCATGGCTTATGACTACGACGATGCCGGGCGGGCCCGGACCATCACCTATCCCGGCGGCTTGAACCTCGACCTGGTCACCGGTCCCGATGCCACCATGGCCTCGATGACCGACTGGGCCGGGCGCACGACGCGCTTCGACTACGACGGCGATGCCAACCTGTCGGCCATCCACTACCCCAACGGCACCCACCAGACCTACGCCTATGACCGGGCGGGGCGTCCCGAGACCATCCGCCTGAACAATCAGGTCCTGGCCTCGCTCCTGGGCCCCCTGGCCGGGCCAAGCCTGGGCGTCTATGCCAACCATTCCCTGACCCACGACGGCGACAGCCGCCTCGACGTGGTAGGCGCGAGCACCGGGCCGGCCACCTTGGGCCAGGCAGGATCGGACTTCGACTACGACGACTCGGGCCGCCTCGCCGCAGCCTCGGGCTCCACCTACGGCTATGACCGGTCCAACAACCTCGTCTCCATGGCCAGCACCGCCCTGGCCTACGGCCCGGCCGGCCAGCTGTGCTGGTCGGCACCGGCGCCGGCCAGCGCCTCCTGCGCCAGCCCACCCGCCGATGCCACGACCTACACCCACGATCCCTTGGGAAGGCGCAGCAGCGCCACGGTCGCGAACCAAGGCACCACCACCTACACCTTCGATGGAGCAGACCACCTCCGAAGCGTGAACGGCCCGGGGGTGGCGGTGGCCTATACCTACGACGGAGACGGCCGTCGCGTGACCAAGACCACGGCGGCGCAGCGCTCCACCTTCGTCTGGGACCACGCCGGATCGCTGATGGCCGAGTCCGCTCCGGCGGGGACCACCCGCTACCTCTACGGCCCCTCGTCCTCGCCCCTGGCCCGCATCGACGCTTCGGGAACCCCGACCTACATCCACACTGGCGCGGGCGGCCACGTCTCGATGCTGACCGGCCCCACCGGAGCCGTCACCTCCTCCTACACCTACAGCCCCCACGGAATCCGCCGCGTCTCGGCCAGTGCCGCTACGTCGGTTCCCTTCGGCTACCTCGGCTCCTACCACGACACCGAAACTGGCCTGATCGCCATGGGAAGCCGCTACCTCGACGCCACCACCGCCTCGTTTCTGTCCCGGGACCCGATCGAGGCCGGCAGCTGCACCCCCTATGACTACGCCTGCGGTGACCCGATCAACGGAGTCGACCTCGACGGATCGTTCTGCTGGAGCTGTGCGGCACGGGACGCCGGCAACATCGCAGTGGCCTTCGTCACCGTGGCCGGCGGCATCGCCGCAGCCGGGGCCTGTGCTGCCTCGGTGGTCTGTGGCATCGCGGCAGCAGCAGCCATCGGCGCCGCCGCCGGTGCCGCCTCCTACACCATCTCCACCGCCGGCACCGCCTCTTTCAGCGCCGGTGGCCTGGCCTCCGCCACAGCCATCGGCGCCGCTGCCGGAGCCATCGGAGCCAGCGCTGGTGCCGCAGCCTCCCGTGTGGCCCCACGAGCGATAGACGACATCGGGCTGTCGGGCCGTGGGCTAGTACCAGCAGCCGGAACACGAGTGCGACCGACCGGCATCCCTGACGAGTGGCGGATCGTGCCGACGCGGTCTGGAGGCGGCGTCCGCTACTACGACCCGACGAACCCGGGGAACTCGGTACGGGTGATGCAGGGAAGCCCGAGCAGCCCGTTCTCCAACTCGCAGGCGCCCTACGTTCGGTGGCAGCGGAACGGCCATCCGATCGACGTCAACGGAAACATCCTGCCAACGGCGAACTCACCGGATGCCCACATCCCGCTCGGTGACTTCCGATTCCTTCCGGAGCTCGTCGGGTGACGGGCGTCGTCACGCAGATCGTGATCGACGCTCTTGTCGAGCTCGCCGACGAGGAGGTTCAGTGTCGACGTTGGACCGCAACACACGGCCCCGAGGTCGGCTCGTTCACCGAAGCTGTGTCGCATCTCCTGGATGACAGCGGCTTGGGTGACGCGCTCGACATCGGCAAGGAGGTCTATGGGGCACCGGCCGACGGACTGTTGGCCGAACTCGCCGTCCACCTCACGCGAATCGATGGCAGCCGGTCGCCTGAGGTTGTCCTCGCCGACAGGCAGATGGATCAGGTGCGAAGGCTCGCCGCGGTTGCGCTTGCGCTGATCGGGAGCGGACAGCGCAGCGAGGAGTGGGCGCCCTGAGACCGTCACGGCCACCGTCGAGCGGTCGCCCAACGGCTCCTCACGCTGGTCGTCTTCGTGGGGACTCTCATCATTGCGATGGTCGGCAGTTCCGGCCGGCGTTGGGGGATACCGAGGTGGTCCCATAACTGGCAACCGGGTGGTCCCATGCCCGCGGCAAAACTCCCCTCAGGGTGGTCCCATCAATGTGGCAAACGACAATGTCCCACAGAGGTGAGCAATGAGAATCAAGGATCTTGAAGCGAAGAAGCCAGTTCGCCTCGTCGAGTTGCGCTTGACCCGAGCAGAGGCGCAGGAGCTTCGAGACGATCTCCACACGCTTCTTGCCGATGGCGGTGACCGTCATGGGCACGTTTCAAGCGCGGACTACCAAACCGAGCTGACGGTGTGGATAAGCGACGATCAGTAGTCGAGAGGCTCCGCCGGTCAGCGATTGGCGACTGGTCAGCTGTCTCGCGGACGGCGTGGTGCATCCTGGCCGTTCTTGTCACGACGTTGGTGGGGCTCGGTGTGTCGAACGTTCACGACCATCGTTCAGCCCTCGGCGAATCGCTTGACCCCAACCACGACATCGCCGCAGCCGGCGCCTGTGCTGCCTCGGTGGTCTGTGGCATCGCCGCAGCAGCAGCCATCGGCGCCGCCGCCGGTGCCGCTTCCTACACCATCTCCACCGCCGGCACCGCCTCTTCCAGCGCCGGTGGCCTGGCCGCCGCCACAGCCATCGGCGCAGCTGCCGGAGCCATCGGAGCCAGCGCCGGTGCCGCAGCCTCCCGTGTGGCCCCACGAGCGATAGACGACATCGGGCTGTCGGGCCGTGGGCTAGTACCAGCAGCCGGAACACGAGTGGGTCTGCCCCTGCTTTGGTTGACTCGCAGGGTGATAGGCATCACGCGGCTTGAGCAGCGGGTCGAAGCAGTATCTCAAACTCGACCGGGGCCGTGGCCGTCGGGCGGCCCGCACCGGCGTCTTGTGCGCAGCCCTACGTAAAGCAATTAAGGAAGCACCGATGCAGACGGGGGTCGCCGGAAAGTTCGGGATGAAATGCCGCCACCAGGATCGGGCCTTGGCGGCACAGGATGGGCTGTGTGCCCAGGCTGGCCAGAACCTCGACGCCTTCGCCCAACCTCTCAACCACCGGGGCCCGTATAAAGATCCCTGGAAACACGCCGCCCGTCATTCCTGCGATTTCCAGGTCGGTTTCGAAACTCTGGGGCTGGCGACCGTAGGCGTTACGGCGCACGCTTATATCGATTGAACCGAGACTTTTCTGGCCAGGCTCGCCGTCGAGGACCTCGCCCGCCAAAAGAATCATTCCGGCGCAGGTGCCCAGAGCCGGCATTCCCTCGCCCAGCCTCAGGGCGACAGACTCGAACAGGCCGGACGACACCATTAGCTTGAAAATGGTCGTGGATTCGCCCCCGGGGATCACCAATGCGTCCACCGAATCGAGGTCGGCAGGCAGGCGCACCGCCTGCGCGTCGGCCCCTAAACGGCGCAGTACCTCAAGATGCGCAGCACTGGCACCCTGAAGGGCCAGGACTCCGACGCGGGGAGCGGCCCTCACCCGGCGGGTGGGCCACCGACGGCTACCAGCCCCGGTCGGCCAGACGGATCGAAACGCCGGATGCGTCGTCGCCCCGCATGGCCTCTCCCAGGCCGCGGCTGACCTTGGCCACGATGCCGGGCTCGTCGTAGTGGGCGGTGGCCTCGACGATGGCCTTGGCCACGGCCTCGGGGTTGGATGCCTTGAAGATTCCGGAGCCGACGAACACCGCCTGAGCCCCCAGTTGGCGCACCAGGGCGGCGTCGGCCGGGGTGGCGATCCCACCGGCGCAGAACAGCGGAACCGGCAGGCGGCCCGTATCGGCCACCTCACACACCAAGTCGTAGGGGGCGGCCAGCCGCTTGGCCCAGCCATGGCGTTCGGTCGGATCGGCGGCGGCCAGGTGACGGATGTCCCCCAGGATGCTCCGGAGGTGGAGCACGGCCTGGGAGATGTCACCGGTGCCGGCCTCGCCCTTGGATCGAATCAGGGCGGCCCCTTCGGAGATCCGGCGAAGGGCCTCACCCAGATCGGTGGCCCCGCACACGAAGGGGACGGTGAAGGCCCACTTGTCGATGTGATGGGCGTGGTCGGCCGGGGTCAGGACCTCGCTCTCGTCGACGTAGTCCACGGCCAGGGCCCCCAGCACCTGAGCCTCGGCGAAGTGGCCGATCCGCGCCTTGGCCATCACCGGGATGGTCACCGCCTTCTGGATCCCCTCCACCATGGCCGGGTCGCTCATGCGGGCCACGCCGCCCTGGCGGCGGATGTCGGCCGGTACCCGTTCCAGGGCCATCACCGCCACCGCTCCGGCTTCTTCGGCCACCCGAGCCTGGTCGACATCGACCACATCCATGATCACGCCGCCGCAGAGCATCTCGGCCAGACCCCGCTTGACCAGGCTGGTCCCCCGTCGGGGGTGGCCTGTGCCCGTCGAGGACCCGGACGGCCCTGCCCCCCGAGTTGGCGATTCGGTCATCGGCTCGTCACTCACCGCCCGCGATCCTACCGGCGGCCTGGACCTCCCGATGCGCCCGACTCGGCGGGAGGGTCCTCGACCGTCAACCCCCGAACTCCCGTTTGGATCGGTCGCCGCCGCGTGAGATCAGGCGACGTCGCGAAACCGACGCAGCGCCTCGCGGATGATCTCGCTCGGGGTCGTTGCCCGGCCTCGGCGCGCGCTTCCACGGCATGCTTGAGATCGAGATCAAGCTGGACGGGAACGACCTCCGCTGGTGCCGGGCCGAGCACCGGTCGGCCGCGTTGACCGGCCCTCAGCGCCGCGACGTCGTAGCCGCGTTCGGCCTCGTCCGCCATCGCCTCGATCTCAGCATGGGTCAGCACCCTGCCGGTCCTGGTCTTATAGGGCTTGGCCTTCTCGGCCAACGGAGTCCCTTCCGCTGGCCTTATCTCGGTGCCCGGCACCGTCTGCACGCGTAAGGGTCCAGGTGGCGGAGGCGGGCTCAGGTGGTGGCCACTGGGGTTCCGGGAGCCACCAGGTGGATGAGCGTGGGTCCGGGGGCAAGGCGGATCGGGGCACCGCCGGCATCGCTGAACCGGGTGACCGCTGTGGGCGAGGACTTGGACCATCCACCTCGGGCCACCATCCCCCCCGAGAGGATCCAGGCCTGGCCGGAGCCGACCACCTCGGCCACCGACACCTTGGCGTCGGCCAGGAAAGGCGAGTACTCGGTGAACTGGACGATGACATTGGCCGGGGCGATCTGGCGTCCGCTCTCGAGAAGGTGGGGGGCACCGTCGGTGAACCGCTTCCAGCGCAGATCCACCGGATCCCATGCGTAGTCGGCCCGGACCGTCGGGCCAGCGGCCAGGGTGAGGATGCCGGCTCTGGCGGCCCCTGACGCAGCGAAGGGCTGACCCGGGTCGGTGAACTCGGCCAGAGGCCCTGGGGGACTGGGGGCACCGGAGGACTCGGAGTAGAGGCGAGCGGTGGAGCTGTAGAGGTTCTGGGGGGAACGGCGGTCGGGACGGCGGGTGTAGGCCGGCGTGGACCGGTCGAACCCGACATCGGTCAGCCGGGCCGACGGGAGCATGGCCAGCACCGCCGGGGCCCCGCCGGAGTACGCGAAGAGCGGGTCCAGCGGAGCGACGATGTCCAGGTCGCTAGGACGGACCGAGCGCACTGGTCCGATGAGGGCGGCATCGGTGGAGTGGAAGACGGCGACGAACCGCGTCAAACCCCCCTCGGCCAACTCCTCGTAGATCACGTCGGCGGCGTCCAGGCCGGCCTGGGGTCGGGCGGCTGCGATGTTGTCGATCTTGACGGCCAGGGCCGGGCGCTCGCGAGCCCGCTCGTCCGTTGCCGGCTGCCCGGTCAGGGGATAGCGCTCACTGGTCACGGTGGTGGTTGGCGCCTCCGCCGACGACGTGGGCGGCGAGCCCAGCGATGCGGTGCTGGCCGGCGGCCCGGAGGAGCAGCCGGCGAGCAGTACTCCGGCCCACACCAACCACGCCCAGCCCCGATAGCCGCGCCCCAGCGTCAAGTTGATCTCCTCGTGTCTCGGTCCCTGGTGACCGGAATCCTCTGCGATCAGGGGCCGTGCTTAGTTTCGCCCCGGAGGCCGCCGGTTCCTGTTGGCTTCGTCGGCACGCTCATGCGCCCCGGCACTCAGAGTTCACGCAGTGCCTGGATCCGGGACTCCAGTTCCTTGGGGTCGGCGGTGGCCGGGTCGGTCAGCCACAACGCCGATGACCAGGCGGGCGCGTCCCGCACCCGGGACGAGCGGGCCACCTTTTCCAACGCCCCCGCCAGACCGGGTGGGTACCGGGTCAGGGCGGCCCCGGCCAGGTCCGACTCGCTGGCCCCCCCCATCGCCGGGGGGGCGGCAAAGCGGGTCAGCCGGCTGGGGCCACCCATGCCGGCCGGAGACAGCGGCCGGGCCAACAACCCGCACTCCACGGTGGCGGCGGCGACCTCCCCCCGGCGTACCGCCGCCAACTGGCGGGCCACCACGCCTTCGAGTTCCACCCGGCTCAATTGCTCCAGCAGGCCCCTGGTCACCACCAGGAACGATCGGTCGGGGCGATGACCAACCATGGCCACGTTGGTACATGGATCATCGATGACGAACAGTTCCGGCCGGTCCAGGCCTGTGGCCAGGCACAGCCCGGTCACCAGGTTCTCCAGGCGGGCATGGCGGTGGGCGTCGGCCGCCACCGCGCCGCTGGCCCGGACGAGGGCCTGGCCCACCCGGCCCACCGCCCGCGAGGCCAGGGCTCCGGCCACCCCGAGCCCGGCGGCGGCACCGAGGACGGCTCCCCATCCGGGAACGGCGAACACCAAAAGGCCCACCAGCGTCCCCGCCAGCATCCCTCCGGTGGCGGCCAGGGCCAGGGCGAGGGCCACCAACCGCCGGCAGCGCTGGCGGTTGTAGCGCTCCGCCGATGCCGATGAACCCAGCCGGGGCTTGGCTTTCCCGCCGACCCGTGGCGCCCGGCGGCGACCCGCCCGACCAGAGGTGGCGAGCGATGACTGGGGACGGACCCGGCCCGGTTCAGTCATCCCGACCGGCCCCGGCCGGTGACGAGGTCTGTGGATCCGACACGGCTGGATCCGATACGGCTGGATCCGATACGGCTGGACCCGATACGGCTGGACCCGGTACGGCTGGATCCAGAATCGCCTGATCGGGCACCGCCGGAACCAATGACGCCGAAGGGTGCACCGCCTGGAGTTCCCGGCCGCGGGTTCGGGGTGGGCGGTGCTGATCGGCGGCGGCCAGATACAGGGACTCGTAATGGCCGGCCAGGGAATCCATGGAGAAGTCCCGGGCCCGCCGCTGCCCCTGGATCCCCAACCTCTCCCCTCGCGCCGCGTCGTCCAACAGGTCGGCCAGCGCCCGGCCCAGGGCTACCGGGTCCCCCGGGGGCACGAGAACACCGCCCTCAGCCGACAGAACCTGGCGGTACCCGTCGATGTCGCTGGCCACCACCGGGGTTTGGGCGGCCATGGCCTCCAGCAGGATCATCCCAAAGGACTCCCCGTGCAGCGACGGCGCACACATGACCCGGGCTGCACGCATCCGTCGCAGCTTCTCCTCGTCGCCTATCCGACCCAGCCATTCGATCCGGGGATCATGGCCGAACGAACGACGAAGCGTTGGGGTTTGTGGCCCCTCGCTCGCCACCCACAGTCTCACGTCCGATCCCAGATGTCCCATGGCGCCCAGGAGCACGCTCAGGCCCTTGCGGGCCTCGTGCCGGGAGCAGAAAAAGATGGTGGGGCCGCTGGTGGGCCAGGGCACGGCGGCGGCGGCCCGGGCCAGGTCTATCCCGTTGGGCAGGATCTGATAACTGCCGCCGATGTTGCGTCGGGCCATTGTCCGGGCCTGGTCAGACACCGCCACCCGCACTGTCAGGCGCTGGGCCAGCCATCGCGCCAGGGGTCGCAGAAAGCGATACGCCCCCGTGCCGCCGGAGGCGGCATGAAAGGTCCCCACTATTGGATGGGCCCCAAGAATCAGGCTGGTCAGGGTGGGTCCGGGCGAGAGGGGTTCGTGCAGATGCAGGACGTCGAAAGGCTCGTCGGCCAGGACGCTGAGGGTCCGCCGAACACAGGTCGGATCCGGAGCGATGGGGGCGACCGACCCGTTCACCGCCGCCGGCAGGCACTGGCCCAGGGTGATGATCCCGTCCTCGGCCGGTGGACCATCGGCCGGGCCCAGCACCGCGACCTGGTGGCCCCGAGCCCGTAGCGCCCGGGCCAGTCCCAGAACCTGACCCTGCACCCCTCCGGGGACCGAGAGGCTGTACGGGCTCACCAGCGCCAACCTCACCGCCGGCGAGGCTACCGGTCATCCCGCCTTCGGCCGGGTGCCTGGACGCCGGGGGTCGATCCTCTGCTCTGGGGACCGGTGGCCGCCGAGATCATTTTCCGGTCGTGTCCCCTCTGGTGTCTGGGCGGCGTCGGGTCCGGGCGGCGATACTTCCGCCATGGCCGACCACAGCCCCGCCCGCCCCGACGATTCCGGCCATTCGCCCGCCGAGCCGGGAGACGAGGAGGGGTCCCGCCTCTCGCTCGATCCGAAACCTGACCACATCCGTGACGGGCGTTCGACGGTTGCTGCCCACAGGCGGACATCGGGACCCGCCCTCGAGTCCGATGTCCTCACCCGGGCTGAAGCGGCGGAGCGGGCCACCAAGATCTCCGGTCCCGCCTACGAGGTCCGCCTGGACCTGACCGCCGGAGAGGAGACCTTTCGGTCCGAGACCACCGTTCGCTTTGCCGCCAACCTGGTCGGGTTGTCGAGCTTCATCGACCTTGAGGCCGAGCGGATCCTGGAGATGACCCTGAACGGCCGGGCTCTCGACGTCGATCAGTACGACCAGGCCCGGGCTCGCATCCCCCTGCGGGGTTTGGTGGCCAACAACACCCTGCGGGTGGTGGCCGAGTGCCGCTACCAGCACACCGGCGTTGGCCTGCACCGCTTCGTCGATCCCACCGACGCCAACGTCTACCTTCACACCCAGTTCGAGCCCTACGACGCCCACCGGGTCTTCGCCTGCTTCGACCAACCCGACATCAAGGGCCCCTTCACCCTGACCGTACGGGCCCCCGAGGACTGGACGGTCGTGTCCAATTCGCCCCTGGTCGGCCGGCCGGGGGGCGAATGGTCCTTCGGGGCCACGCCGGAGATATCCACCTATCTGGCGGCCCTGGTGGCCGGGCCCTACCACGTGGTCCGCGACACCCACGCCGACCTGGACCTGGCCCTCTATTGCCGCCGGTCCCTCGCCCAGCACCTGGACGCCGAGGAGTTGTTCGCGCTCACCAAGGCCGGCCTGGCCTTCTACGAGGCGGAGTTCGCCATTCCCTATCCCTTCGACAAGTACGACCAGCTCTTCGTCCCCGAGTTCAACTTCGGGGCGATGGAGAACCCCGGCTGCATCACCTTCAACGAATCCTTCGTCTTCCGGGCCCGTCAGACAGCCTCAGCGCACGAACGCCGGGCCGATGTCATCCTCCACGAGATGGCCCACATGTGGTTCGGAGACCTGGTGACCATGCGGTGGTGGGACGACCTGTGGCTGAACGAAAGCTTCGCCACCTACATGTCCTGCGCGGCGTTGGCCCGGGCCACCCCCTTCGACCGGGCCTGGGTGCGGTTCGCGGCCGCCACCAAGGCGGTGGCCGCCACCGCCGACCAGATGCGCACGACGCATCCCATCTCCGCAGACATCATCGACACCGACGCCGTCCGACTCCACTTCGACGGCATCACCTACTCCAAGGGCGCCTCGGTACTGCGCCAACTGGTGGCCTGGGTGGGCCAGGACGCCTTCCGCCGGGGAATGCAGGCCTACTTCAACCGCCACGCCTGGGGTAACGCCGAACTGTCCGACTTCCTTGCCGCCCTGGAGCGGGCCAGTGGCAGGGAACTGGGTTCCTGGGTGGGTGAGTGGATCCAGACCACTGGGATCAACACGCTGCGCCCTGAATGCGAGATCGCAGAGGGCCGGTACACGGCCGTCTCGGTGGCCCAGGAAGCGGGCGGCTCCGGGTCGGTACTTCGATCCCACCGGGTGGCTGTTGGCCTCTATGACCTGAGCCCGGCGGACAATCTGATCCGCCGGCGGCGGCAGTTGGAGGTCGACCTGGTCGGGGCGGACACGCCGGTCACCGAACTGGCCGGTGAGGCGGCCGCCGACCTGCTCATCGTCAACGACGACGACCTGACCTACGCCAAGATGCGCCTCGACCCCCGGTCTCTGGCCACCGTCGATGCGCACCTGAGCCGGGTGGCCGACCCCCTGGCCCGCAACCTGTGCTGGGCCGCAGCCTGGGACATGACCCGGGACGCGGAGATGTCGGCCCGGCGATGGATTGGTTTGGTGTCGGCCCATGCCCCCGACGAGGACGACGAAACCACGCTGGCCCTGCTGCTGGGGCGGGCGGTGGTGGCCGCCGACTTCTACGCCGACCCGGCCCAGGCCGACGGGATGGGAACGGGGATGGCCGAAGCGGCCCGAGCCCACCTGGGCGGGGCGGAGGCGGGAAGCGACCACCAACTGGTCTGGACCCGCCACCTCTTGGCCACCGGCCGGGGGCCCGAACACGCGGCCTGGTGCGAGGGATTGCTGGCCGGGTCGGTCGAAGTACCCGGCCTGGCCGTCGACACCGACCTGAGGTGGTTGGTCGTGGGCGCCCTGGCCCGGGCCGGTGCAGATGGCGCTTTGGCTCTGGTGGCCGCCGAGGTGGACCGGGACCCGACCGATATCGGCCGGCGGAGGGGGGCGGCGGCGTTGGCCTCGATGCCGGCGGAAACCCAAAAGGCCGAAGCGTGGGACAAGTTGATGACCCCAGGCACCCACCTGGCCGAAATCCGTGCGGTCGCGGGGTCGTTCTGGATCTGCGGCCAGGACGCGATTCTCGAGAGCTACTCCTCCCGGTACTTCGCCGCCCTGGGAACCTGGTGGGCCGAGCGCACGCCGGACGAAACCCTCAGCCTGGCCAAGGGCCTGTTCCCGTCCACGCTGGTCAGCGCTGCCACCCTGTCGGCGGCGAAGGCGGCCCTGGCCGACGACAGCCTCCCCGGCCCGCTGCGCCGGGTCCTGCTCGAAGGGGCCGACGGTGTCGCCCGGGCGCTGCGGGCCCGGGCCTTCGATGGCGCCGAGGGACAAGAGGTCCCTTAGTGGCGGGACCATGAACGGCACTGGAGACCGTCGTTGGGGCCGCGCCTTCGCCGACCACGTGGGCGGCGAGCCCAGCGAGGCGTCGGGGCCTCCGGCGGGAGGGATCACCCATCGATGTTTCGATCCCATAGGAACTTGCAAGTAGCCCCGGGGCCGTTTGCGGGAGAGACTGTCATCGTGAAGCGCTCTCCCACGGACTCGGTGGCCAGCCGGTACCCACGCCAGGCCGGATTCTTCAGCATTATCAGCATCCTGGTGTCCCTGGCCATCATGGGGGTGATGGCCTCGATCGTGGTCAAGGCCATGGGCGACATCGACTCCGGGGCCGGACCGGCCAACCCGCTCGAGATTCTCGAGGAGGGGGTGGGGACCGGAACCGTGACTCCCCCGCCCGCTACCGGGCCGGCACCTAACGGGGGCACCGCCGCCTCCCCCCCGCCGGCCACGGGATCTGGCGGTGGGTCGGTGGGCGGCGCCGCTGGGCTGGCGGCCGGTGGGGTGGCCGGGGGGATTGTGGCCGGAGCCGCGGGCATCGCCGCCACCGGGGGTGGAGGATCTGCCCCCATGGGGATCCGGGGCGATACATCGGCCGCTGCCTGCCAGGGCGACTACCAGTCAGTCGCCCGGGCCCTGGCCATCGCCCAGGCCGCCGGAGGAGCCCCTGTCGCCTCGGTTGCCGACCTGGTGGCCCGCGGTTTTCTGGCTACTGCACCGGCGGGCAGGGCTTACACCATCGACATCCGCCCCGGGCCCAACGGTGCCCCAACCACCCACGCCAACGGCCAACCCTCCATCGCCGGGTGCGGCTGAGCAGAACCACCAAAGGGCCGACACCGAATCAGGTTGAGGTTCCCTCGATGCCGGCCAGCAGCTCCCGCAGCGCCTTGGTTTCGGCCTCCAGTGCGGCCCGGCCGGCGGGGGTGGCCGACAGCCAGGTTCGGGGCCGGCGACCCTCGAACTGCTTGCGGACACTTATATAACCCGCCTCCTCCAGCACACCCAGATGTCGGGACAGGTTGCCGTCAGTCAAGGCCAGGGCTTGGCGCAGATGGCCGAAGTCGGCCGAACCGGCCTGGCTGAGGATGGCCAGAACCCCCAGACGGACCCGCTGGTGCACCACCTCGTCGAGGCGTTGCGAGGGATGGCTCACGCCGCCCGGCCCGGGCTTGGGACCTGGTCGCGAACCTCACATCGGCGCAGACCGAGCCCGGTGACGACCATGCCCCAACCGATGGTCATGGACAGGACGGTGTACGGCGCGGGCGGGTCGGTGGCGGCCACGGTCAGGGCGACCGCGGCCATGGCGAAGGCCAGGACGGCCAGAACCAGCCGGCGGTCGAGCAGGGAAAAGGCGAGATACCCAGCGGCCACCACCAACGATGGGCCGACCACCGCCACGTCACCTCGACCCAGCGCGCCCACAACCATGGTGCCGACGATGATCGAACCGCCCACCACGGCATAGGGCAGCCAGCGGTCGCTCAGGCCCAGGGTCTCCTCTCGGCGGCGGTAGTAGCGGGCCACCAGGACCGAACCAGAGGTGCCGGCCAGCAGCCAGTAGAGACCGATGAACTCATCCGGCAGGATCAGGGGAATCGCCCCACTAAGGGCGGTCAGAAGCCCGAAGAGAATGATCGGGTACCAATTGGATTTGAGGATCGACCGGGTCCGGCGCCGCAACGCCTCCACCTCGGCCAGGGTCTGGCGGGCTGTGGACTGATCCATGAACCGCTCCTTTCCGTTTGAGGACGAACAACAAGTACTTTGCGCTGCAAAGTACTTGTTGTCAAGAGGGTGCAGATCGAAATTCCGATTTTCCATCGGGCCCGGCGACATGGTCCTGGTCAGGATGGTCCTGGTCAGGATGGTCCTAGTCCGGTGCCGACAACTGATGTCGTTTCCATGGACGATGGAGAGAGTTGGATTCTGGTAGTGCTCCAGTTCTGGATTCGTTCCAGATCTCCTGGTTAGGATCCGGGCCATCGTTGGCCAGGACCCGCCCCGTGAATTCGCATCAAGCCTGCGCCGCCAGGGCCTTGCGGTGACGGCGCAAAGGCTGGCCGTCCTCCAAGCGGTGTCGCTCGCCCCTCACTCCACGGCCGAGGACGTCTACCGGGTGGTCAAGGTCGGCCTCGGCACCATCTCCCGCCAGGCGGTCTATGACGCCCTGGCCGCCCTTACCGACCGGGAACTGCTGCGACGCATACAGCCAGCAAGGTCCCCGGCCCGCTATGAGAACCGGGTGGGTGACAACCATCACCACCTCATCTGTCGGACCTGCAACAAGATGGTCGACGTCGATTGCGCGGTCGGCGACACTCCGTGCCTCACCGCCGCCGATGACTCGGGCTTCGACATCGACGAGGCCGAGGTCGTCTACTGGGGTCGCTGCCCGGCGTGTGTCCGGCTGAATCTGGCGACCCGATCCCGTGAGCACGAAACCCTTGAACCGACGAGTCCCAGAGCACCTCGAAACCAAGAGCCCCCTCGAGACAGGAGCAGGACCCATGACTGAGAGCACCAGCGAGAGCGAAAACCCAGCCATACCGGCGCCGACCCCAAAGTCCACCCGGCCCCGTTCGAACCAGGACTGGTGGCCCAACCAACTGGATCTGTCCGTCCTGCACAAGCACTCGCCGACATCGGATCCCATGGACTCTGACTTCGACTACGCCGAGGCCTTCGCGTCACTCGACCTGGACGCCCTCAAGGCTGACGTCTTCGAGGTCATGACCACCTCGCAGGACTGGTGGCCGGCGGACTACGGCCACTACGGGCCGCTGTTCATCCGCCTCACCTGGCACGCCGCCGGCACCTACCGGATCGCCGATGGCCGGGGCGGGGGGGGTAGCGGCGCCCAGCGCTTTGCCCCGCTCAACTCCTGGCCCGACAACGCCAACCTGGACAAGGCCCGCCGCCTGCTGTGGCCGGTGAAGAAGAAGTACGGCCGCCAGATCTCCTGGGCCGACCTGTTGGTCTTCGCCGGCAACTGCGCCCTGGAATCCATGGGATTCGAGACCTTCGGCTTCGGGTTTGGGCGCCCGGACGTCTGGGAGCCGGAGGAGATCTTTTGGGGCCCGGAGGACACCTGGCTGGGTGACGAGCGCTACAGCGGTGACCGGGAACTGGCCGGTCCGGTAGGGGCGGTGCAGATGGGCCTCATCTACGTCAACCCGGAGGGTCCCAACGGCAACCCCGATCCGCTGGCCGCGGCTCGCGACATCCGGGAGACCTTCGCCCGCATGGCCATGAACGACGAGGAGACCCTGGCTCTCATCGTCGGCGGCCACACCTTCGGCAAGTGCCACGGGGCGGTCAGCGCCGACTGCGTCGGGGCCGAGCCCGAGGCCTGCCCGGTGGAGGCTCAGGGCTTCGGATGGAGGAACACCTGCGGAAGTGGCCGCGGCGTCGACTCCATTACCAGTGGGCTGGAGGGAGCCTGGACCAACGAACCCACCAAATGGGACAACGGCTACCTGGAGAACCTCTTCGCCTACGAATGGGACCTGACTACCAGCCCGGCGGGGGCCAAGCAGTGGACCCCCCGGGACCCGGCCGCGCAAGGGACGGTGCCCGATGCCCATGACCCGGCCAAGCGGCACGCCCCCATGATGTTGACCACCGACCTGGCCCTGCGGGTGGATCCCATCTACGGTCCCATCGCCAAGCGCTTCCACGATGACCCGGCCCTGCTCGCCGACGCTTTTGCCCGGGCCTGGTACAAGCTCCTTCACCGCGACATGGGGCCGGTGACGCGTTACCTGGGCCCGTGGGTTCCCGAGCCCCAGTTGTGGCAGGACCCGGTTCCGGTCGCCGACCACACCCTGATCACACCGGACGAGGCCGAAACCCTGAAGGCAAAGGTTCTGGAGTCCGGCCTCTCCGTCGCCCGTCTGGTGGCCACCGCCTGGGCTTCGGCAGCCAGTTTCCGGGGCACCGACAAGCGGGGCGGGGCCAACGGCGCCCGGATCTGCCTTGAGCCCCAACGAAGCTGGGAGGCCAACGACCCCGAGGCCCTGGCCGGCACCCTGGCCGTGCTTGAGTCCATCGCCCAGGACTTCAACTCCTCCCAGACCGGGGGCACCCGAGTCTCGATGGCCGACCTCATCGTGCTGGGCGGGTGCGCGGCGGTCGAAAAGGCGGCGCGAGATGCCGGCTGTGATGTGGCCGTTGGCTTCACCCCTGGCCGCACCGACGCCACCGCCGCGCAGACCGACGCCGATTCCTTCGCCGTTCTCGAGCCGTCCGCCGACGGGTTCCGCAACTATCTGCGCCCCGGGGAAAAGCTCTCGGCTGAGACCCTGTTCCTGGAGCGATCCAACCTCTTGACCCTGACGGCCCCGGAGGCGGCCGTCCTGGTCGGCGGGATGCGGGTTCTCGGAGCCAACACCGGTCAATCGGCGCTCGGAGTGCTCACGGACCGGCCCGGAGTGCTGACCAACGACTTCTTCGTCAACCTCTTGGACATGGCCACCGAGTGGAAGCCCTCAATGACCACCGAGAACGTCTACGACGGCCGGGACCGGGCCACCGGCGAGATCAAGTGGACAGGGACCGCCGTGGATCTGGTCCTTGGCTCAAACTCCCAACTCCGAGCCATTGCCGAGGTCTACGCCAGCGACGACGCCAAGGAGAAGTTCGTCCGTGACTTCGCCCTGGTCTGGGAGAAGGTCATGACCCTGGATCGCTTCGACCTGGCCTGAGGAGGATCCTTGCCCAAGCGCCGGCCCCACTTTCGGAACCGGCGCCGGGTACCCGCACTACTGACGTCGCTCTGAGGATGAACCCGACCGCGCTATCCCCTGTCGCTGGGCCAGTTGGGGGAGAAGAGATGCCATTGGGCGGGGGCGGCCCGGATCAGGGCTTCCAGCGCATCGGCCAGGCGCTGGTTGGCCTGGTCCTCTTTGCCACTCACGTCCAGGGGGGCACCCACCACCGCGTGATGGCCCGGGCCATGGAAATAGATGGCGGTGGGCAGTAGCGGCACCCCGAACCGCCGGGCCAGGGCCACCGGTCCCGCCGGCAGCGTGGTGCGCTCGCCAAAGAAAGTCACTTCTGGTCCCCCGCCCACCAGGTCCCGGTCGGCCATCAAAGCCACCACCCGGTTGGCCCGCAGCGCCCGGACCACCCCGGTTCCGGCGCTCGGCCCCAGGCGCAGCACCCCGAAGCCCAGTTGACGCCTGAGGCCCTCGAACCAGTCGGCCACCTCCGGCGGCTCCAGGGCCTCCACCACCACCGTCATGGGCACGCCGGCGGCCACCAGCCAGGCCCCGCCCACGTCCCACCCGCCCACATGGGGGATGGCCAGCAAAGCGCCGGTTCCCCGAGCCAGGCCGTCGCGAATATGACCCAGGCCCTCGATGGTGAATCGGCCTGACACCTGGTCGGGGCTCTCGGCCCCGACCCTCATGGACTCCACCCAGTACCGCCCGTAGGAGGCGAAGGCCTCCCGGGTGCGCTGCCGGCGGGCCGGGCCGGACAGGGGCCCCAAAACCCGCCCCTGGTGGCGGGCCACCAGCTCCGCCCGCCCCGGCCTCATGGTCGCGGCGACCCAACCCATGGCGCGCGCCAGAGGAACGGCCGCCCCGTCGGGCACCAGGCTGGCAGCCCGGCTGGCCCCCCGCAGGGCCAGGTAGGCCGGCGGCAGTTTCCTGGCCCGATTTACTCGGGCCCTGAGATCAGTCACGGCTCACCCGCCGCAGGCCCCGCCAGCTCAGTGCTGGACCCTCGTCGCCTCAGCGGCGGACGCCGATGCCCGTCGTGAACGGCCGTGTTCGAGAGAACGCTGAGGGGTCGAAAGAGAACGGAGCGAGACTACGAACTGGGACGGTGCCGGCGCCATCCCCCGCCCGCAGGGCCCAGGTTCCGTCGCTCCCGGGTGCGGATGCGGCGACCGTCCCGGCGATCACCCATCGGCCCGAATCCCTGCTGGGGCCGCCATCCCCGGATACCGCGCGCCTGCCCCGCCGCCAAGCGGGAACGTCCCAGGGAGGTCACCGGCGGCTTCGAGGGGCTCGTCCCCACCGCCGATGCCTGGCGCCAGACCATCCCGAAGCGCTGGAACGAGGTAAGGGAGGTCAAAGCCAAAGCCCCCCAGAGGATGGGGACCATGAAACCGCTGAAGATCAGGCTGGCCCCGAGCGCCAGCATGCGCTCGGCCCGCTCCATCAGCCCGCCCCGGGCGCTGAAGCCCAGGGACTCCGCCCGAGCCCGTTCGTAGGAGACCAACCAGGACGCAGCCAAAAGGGCCATGGGCAAAAGGGCGGCCCGGCCACCGTCGACCCCGGCCAGGTACCAGGCGAAGCCCCCCAGAACCACCGAGTCACTCACCCGGTCAACCACCGAATCGAAGAAGGCTCCCCGAGCCGAGGCCGTGCCCGCCGCCTTGGCCACCGCCCCATCAAGGAGGTCCGGTACTGCGCTCAAGGCCAGCAGGAAAGCACCCACACCCAGCCACCCGGCCCCGATGGCACCGGCAGCGACCAGAGAGATAAAAAGCCCGATACCGGTGAGCAGGTCGGCACTCACTCCAAGGCGTTGGAGTCGCTGGCCGAGAGGGGCCAGTTCCCGTTCCACACCGACTCGGCACCGCTTGTCGAACATGGCGGAGCCAAACTACCTCAGCCTGGTCGCCGATCCACCCCCATTCCGGCCCGATCACGCGACATTCACATTCGGGCCGGCGCGGACTAGGTCATTGTGGACGGATCGGCCCGGCACAACCGGCAGGGGACAAGGATGACAAAGGGGCGTAAGTTTTCCGGGCCCGACCCCTGATCGAGGCGCCCGTGAACATTGTCCCGCCGGCCCGGATCCGCAACGTGGCCCTGGTCGGCCACACCGGAGCAGGAAAGACCTCGCTGGCCGAGGCGCTGTTGTTCTGCGCCGGTGCCACCACCCGGCTGGGCCGGGTCGACGATGGCACGTCGTCGCTCGACACCGACCCGGAGGAACTTCGCCGCCGCCAGTCGCTGTCGTTGGCGGTGGCGTCGCTGACCCACCAGGACCACCGGATAAACCTGCTGGTCGCCCCCGGCTACGCCGACTTCGAAGCTGACATGACCAGCGCGCTCGCAATGGCCGACCTGGCCGTGGTGGTGGTCAGCGCCCCCGACGGGATAGGCGTCCAGACCGAGGCCGCCTGGGAAGAGGCCGAGGCCCGGGGCCTTCCTCGCATGATCTTTGTCAACAAACTGGACCGGGAGCGGGCCGACTTCGACACAACTCTGAACAGCTTGCGGACCCGCTTTGGCGCCGGCGTCGCCCCCCTCGAGTTGCCCATCGGGGCCGAGAAGGGTTTCTACGGGGTCGCCGACCTGTTGAGCGACACCGCCTTCACCTACAACGGATCGGGCCGAGCCAGCGCCGGCCCCATCCCCGAGGAAATGGCCGAGCAGGAACACCGGGTGCACGACCACCTGGTGGAGGGGATCGTGGTGGCCGACGACGCTCTCACCGAGCGATACCTCGAGGGCGACCCCATCTCCCCGGTCGAGCTGGAAGCCACGCTGGCCGTGGGCGTGGCCCAGGCCAGTGTGTTTCCCGTGGTCTGTGGATCGGCCGCCACTCTCATCGGCATCGACCGCCTGGCCGACTTCATATGCGAGGTCGGCCCGGCACCCACCCATCGCCCGACCCTCGTGGCCGCCGGGGGCGAGACAATGGCCGTTGACCCCGATCCGGAGGGACCGCCGCTGCTCCAGGTGTTCCGAACCGTGTCCGACCCCTATGTGGGCCGGGTGTCGTGGGTCAAGGCCCTGTCGGGCACCGTCAGGGGTGACGCCGTCCTGGTCAACCCGAGAACCTCAGCGGACGAACGTCTCCACGGACTGAGCCGGCCTCGGGGACGAACCAGCGAACCGGTATCGGCGCTGGTGGCAGGGGACATCGCGGCGGTCACCAAGTTGGGGGCCCTGACCGGCGACACCCTGGCCCCACGGGGAACCCCGGTGGTCATTCCCCGGGCGCCCACACCTGAGCCGGTGCTGGCGGTGGCCATTTCGCCGCTGACCAAGGGGGACGACGACAAGTTGATGAGCGCCCTGGCCCGCCTGACCGAGGAGGACCCGGTACTTCGGGTCCACCGGGACGACGAGACCCATCAGACCAAGTTGGCGGGAATGGGCGAGACCCACCTGGCCGTGTCCCTCGAACGACTCGCCCGAAAGTTCGGAGTGGCGGTTCAGACCGAGGATGTCAAGGTGGCCTACCGGGAGACGATCACCGCCCCGGCGGCAGCCGAGGGCAAGTACAAAAAGCAGAGCGGCGGTCATGGTCAGTTCGGAGTGGCCAGCATCCGCGTCGAACCTCTGGCCAGAGGCGGCGGGTTCGAGTTCGCCGACCAGATCGTGGGCGGGGCCATCCCCCGTCAGTTCATCCCCGCCGTCGAAAGGGGCGTCACCGAGGCCATGGCCGCCGGCGGGCACCTGGGATACCCGGTCACCGATCTGCGGGTAGTCCTCGTCGACGGCAGGTTCCATCCGGTGGACTCCTCGGAGATGAGCTTCCGAATGGCCGGCGCCCTGGCCCTGCGGGAAGCGCTGGCCAAGGCGGGACCGGTGGTGCTCGAACCGATCAATCGCATCGAGGTAAACGTGCCGGTGGGTTCGGCCGGCGACGTGATGGGCGACTTGAGTGCCCGCCGGGGTCGGGTGTCGGGCACCGAGGCCCAACCCGGGGCCCGCCAGAAGATCTCCGCCCTGGTCCCCACCGCGGAGTTGGCCCGCTACGGGGTGGACCTGAGGTCTCTCAGCGGCGGGCGGGGCCGATTTCGGACCTGGTTTGACCATTACGACGTGGCCCCGGCGGCGGTGGCCGGCCGCCTGGCCGACAGACTGGCCAATCACCCCGGATAAGTGGCGCGAACCGAGAGAACCGGGCAATCGGCGGGGGATACTGACGGCAGTGCCCGCTCACTGCTCTCAATGCGACCTCGACGTGTCCGCCCTGGCCCATCATGAACTGGTGGGCCGACTCCGGGTCATGCCCCGCCGGTACCGTCAAATGCTGAAGGAAGCCACCGCGTGGCGGATCGATCCCGAGGGCATGCTCCGCAGCCGGCCGGAGCCGGAGATGTGGTCGGCCCTGGAGTACACCGCCCATGCCGCCGACATGATCGATCTTTTGTCACCGGCAATCCAACTCATTCAGGTTGAGGAAAACCCAACCGTTTACTTCTTCGACCCTCGGGAGCAGGCCGAGGAGATGGAGTACAACGAGTGGACCACGACCGAAGTCCTGAGCCGGCTGGAAACCGCCTGCGCCGACCTTTCCGCCATCATCGAGTTCGTCGGCCATCAGCAATGGGTCAGGCGGGGCCGTTTCCCATGGGCTGAACAGGACATCCGGGCCAGCGCCGAGCAGGCGGTCCATGAGGGGCACCACCATCTCCACGACGTCGAACGGGTACTGCGCCTGATCGAGAAGGACTTCCCTCAGGTGGCCGACGAGGACCCCGCCTCCGGGGGCTGAACGCTGCGAGCCCCAGTCGTCCCCGGTGGCTCGGCCTGTTCGGCCCCAGGCAACGGCAGGTCCACTGCCTGGGTCGCCGTCGGGCCATTGGCAATGATCTCGTCCCGGCGGCGCTGGGCTTCCGATTCCAGCCAGTCGTCCAACCGCCGGTCGAGGTACTCGGTTCGGCTCACATAGGAGAACGCTCCCGGGTCTCCGCCCGGACGAACCGCCGTTCGGTAGGGCACCCGGTCGGCTGATCCCCCGCCGAACCCGAAGAAGGGGGCTCCCTCCGGGCGGCCCAGGGCCAGCCACGCCACACCGCCGACGACCGGGACGAAGAGGACCAACATGATCCAGGTCCCTTTTGGCAGGTTGCGACATCGATGCTCATCGGTTCCGATGCAGTCCAGGACCGCCGCTACCCAAATAACCATTCCCAGGACCCCGCCACCCAGGTAAGGCATCGCCACCTCCAATTCGTGACTCGATCGCTGCCACCGTGGCCGCTACGACAGACCCGAACCGCCAGATTGTGCCTGATCCCACCGGCGTCGCCACGAACGGTGTGATCCTTCCCTGAGGTTACTCCTGCTCGGCCCATTCCTCCGGGTTGTCTTCGACGAAGTACTCGAGAACCGACGCATCGGTGGCGTCCACCAGCACCAGGCCCCGGCGCGCCGGGGGGTTCTCGGCCGAATAGACCAGGATGCGCCACACCGGGCGGCTTCGCAGGCCGCGCCAGCCCAACTGCCCCGACGCGTGTCCCACCGGGAAACCCACCTGCCGGGCGGCCGACACCAGGGCGTCGGTCTCCAGCACAGTCAGCGGCCAAGCGGCCAGCATGTGATAGCCGCCCACCAGACCCAACCCGATGGCAGCCCCCAGAAACCCACCGTTGACCAGGGCCGTGGGCTGACCGCGGCCCAGGATCCACAACCCGAGGCAGGCGGCGGCAATGGCCAGGTAGATGAACCCGGCCACGCGGCGGCGGGCGATGTCGGGGAAGGTGTAGGCCCCCACGTAGGCACTGACATCGAGGTCATCGGGAAGCCGATCCCCCGCGGCCTCATCGTTCGGGTCCTCATCGTTCGGGTCCTGAGCGTTCGGGTCCTGAGCGTTCGGGTCCTCATCGCTCGGGTCCTGAGCGTTCGGGTCCGCGGGATCGATCTCTTTGGTTCGATCGGCCGGTTTGGCTTCTTCAGGATCCACCCTGGGCCCCCTCGACCTGCCACCACGATGCCTTCAGCCGCCGGTAGGTCGAATCCAGCGATTCCGGGAGAACCCGGGCCTCGGCCACCGTCGTCATGAAGTTGGTGTCCCCGTTGAATCGGGGCAGGCAGTGCAGGTGCAGGTGGCCGGGAACCCCGGCGCCGGCGGCTCGGCCGATGTTGGCCCCCAGGTTGATCCCGTCGGGTTCGTAGGCCTGGCGCAACGCCGCCACCGCCCGGGTTGCCATGGCCCACAACTCGGCCCCCTCGTCCGCCGGCAGAAGTTCCGGGCTGGAAACATGGCGGGTCGGTAGAACCATCAGGTGACCGCTGGTGTACGGATAGATGTTGAGCACGGCGATGGTGGTACGTCCCCGGACCACCACATAGAACTCCTCGTCCTGGGCCGGGTCGGCGGAGATGCTGCACATCACGCAGTCGGCGGCCCCGGCGTCCGCGAGGGCGACCGGATCCGCGCCTGGCCCACCCGGACGATCGGCGGCCGCAAGTGAGTCGCCCTCGGGCACCGCAGAAGCAAGGGCCGTGGAGGCCGACTCCACGTAGTTCTGGCGCCACCCGGCCCACAGCCGGCCTATGGCCGGCGACGGCCCTACCGCAGGACCAGTCAGCGTCGCTCCTCCACTTCGGCCGCCAGTCGCCGGGCGAAGGCCTCCACCGGGACCGCCCGCTCCACCGCCCCGCCCCGGGGGTTGACCCCCACGGTGGCCTCGGCCACGTCGGTGTCGCCGACCACCAGGACGTAGGGGATCTTCTCGAGCTTGGCCCGGCGGATCCGGCCCCCCAGCGGTTCGTCGGCCGGGACCGATTCGGCTCGCAACCCCAGCCCACGGAGGTGACCCACCACCTCCTGGGCATAGGCATCATGGTCGTCTCGCACACCCAGCACCCGGGCCTGAACCGGGGCCAGCCAGGCCGGGAATGCCCCGGCGTAGTGCTCGAGCAGGATCCCGAAGAAGCGCTCGACCGACCCGAACAGGGCCCGGTGGACGACGAAAGGGCGGTGCCGGGCGTTGTCCGATCCCACGTACTCCAGGCCGAAGCGGTCAGGCAGTTGCAGGTCCACCTGCAACGTCGACATCTGCCAGCGCCTGCCGATGGCGTCGCGGACGTGGACGTCGATCTTGGGGGCGTAGAACGCCCCCTCCCCCTCCGCCACCCGGTAGGGGATGCCCGCTTCTTCGAGGGCCGAGGCCAGGGCCGCGGTGGCCCGGTCCCAGTCGCCTGGCTCCCCCACGTACTTGTCCGGACGGGTGGCCAGCTCCGCCTCGAACTCCGTCAACCCGAACTGACGGAGAATGTGTAGCACGAAGGCCAGGAGCGAGGACAGTTCCTCGGCGAGGCCCTCGGGGGTCACGAAGATGTGGGAGTCGTCCTGGGTGATCCCCCGGACCCGGGTGAGCCCGTGAAGGACTCCGGAACGCTCGAATCGGTAAACGGTGCCCAACTCGAACAGCCGGAGCGGCAGCTCCCGGTACGACCTGCTCCGGTTCCGGTAGATGAGCATGTGCATGGGGCAGTTCATGGGCTTGGGGTAGTAGGTGGCCCCCTCCATCTCCATCGGGGGATACATCCCGTCGGCATACCAGGCCAGATGCCCGGAGGTCTCGAACAGGGTGGAGCGGGCCAGGTGCGGGGTCCAGACGAACTCATAGCCCGCCGCCTCGTGCTCGGCCCGGGAGTAGTCCTCCATCAATTTGCGGATGAGGCCACCCTTGGGATGAAAGACCGGCAGCCCACCTCCCACCTCGGTGGGAAAGTGGAACAGGTCCAACTCCGCCCCCAGCTTGCGGTGGTCCCTGCGCTCGGCCTCGGCAAGGCGTTCCAGATGGGCGGCCAGGGCCTTGGGTGATTCCCAGGCGGTGCCGTATATCCGCTGGAGCATCGGCCGGTGCTCGTCGCCCCGCCAGTAGGCGCCGGCCACCTTCATGAGCTTGAACGCCCCGAGGCGACCGGTGCTGGGAACGTGAGGACCCCGGCAGAGATCCACCCAACCCTCGCCCGCGGCCGCGGCGTTGCGGTAGGCGCTGACCGCTCCGGCCTCGGCCCCCTCGGCCGGGTCGGTTCCTTCGATGATCTCCACCTTGAAGGGTTGGCCGGAGAAGCGGGCCAGGCCCTCATCGCGCGTCAGGTCCTCCCGGACGAAGGGTTGGTCCTCGGCCACGATGGCCCGCATGCGGATCTCGATCCGCTCCAGGTCGTCGTCGGTGAACGAGGCCTGGCCGGGAAGTTCGAAGTCGTAGTAGAAGCCGTCGTCGATCGGTGGGCCGATGGCGTAGAGCGCGCCGGGAAACAGATCGCACACCGCCTGCGCCAGGACGTGGGCCGTCGAATGACGAAGCACACGCCGACCGTTATCGCTGTCGCCGGTGATTACGGCCACCTGCGCCCCTTCCGCCAGAGGCGCGCTGAGGTCCACCTCACAGCCGTCGACGGTGGCGGCCACCGCCGCGGCCGCCAACCGGCGACCGATGGCCGCGGCCAGATCGGCGGCGGTCGACCCCGAGGACAACTCGCGTCGCGAGCCATCGGGAAGGGTCACCGAAACGGTGCCCTCCGTCACGGCGGCGGTTTCGGTCGGGCTGGTCATCGGGGCGAGGATAGGAGCCCGGGACCGAGGGCTCCGATTGGTTTATCGCTGACGTTGGCCCGATCGCCCGGCCTGGGGGGCGAGGAGCAACGCAGCTATCGACGTCGAGAGTCGGCGAGACGTAACTCCGAACTTGCGAAACGGTGCACTAGTGCGCCGCCCTGCGAGTTCGACAGGCGTGTTACTTGCGAAGCGGAGCACTAGAGCAACCCGCCCGCCTCCAGGTCCACTTCCACCACCTCGTCGCCGCCCAGGGCGGAGATGACCATGGTGGCCTCGGCCCGACCCGCCAGACCACCGGCCGAAGTGGTCACCACCAGCTCACAGCTTCGCCCGGGTACCAGTTCGGTGGCCAGGCAGTCGGTGCTGTCCACCGAGAAGGACTGGGCCTGGGGACCCTCCAGCAGGACCGGGCCCAACGACAGCGTTCCAGCCCCGGCGTTCTCCACCCGCACGGTGGCCGACCGCGCCCCCAGTGCCCGGAAATCGACAAGCTCCGGCTCGACCTGGAAGTTCTCCGTTTCCCCGAAGGTCGGTGCCGAGCCCCCCAGCCCCGGACTACCCAGCCCCGGACGGCGGGTGGTCGGAAACCCCGGAAGATCCTCGGGAGTGGTCGTGGTGGTGGCCGGGCCGGCGACGGTGCTGGTCGATGGTGGATCGTCGGAGTCGTTGCCCAGCCAGCCGGCCTGGACCGACACAGTGAGGATGGCGGCCAGTCCGGTGGTCAGCCCCGCCACCCCGGTGACCACGCCGGGAATGGAGGACCAGAAGTTCCGACCGTCAGCCACGGGTGAGGGTGATACCCAGCAAGGCCGCACCGGAACTGACGTCGGCCCCCCCGGCGGCCGCCCTGTCCAACGCCGCCACGGCTGCGGGGAGGTTCAGGTCGTCGTCGAGGGCCCGGCGAACGGTCCCCAGAGCCTCGTCAGGGGACGGCCAGCCCGGAGCGACGGCCTCGGCTGAGCCCGCCCCTGCCTGCGCGCTCCCGGCTGATTCGGCGGACCGCCGCCACCGGTCCAGTCGGTCGACAGCGGCCTGGAGGACCTCGTCGGTCCACTCCCAGGGCTGGCGGTAGGAATGGTCGAGCAGGGCCAGACGGACGGCCATGGGATCGGTATCCCTCCTCAAGTCGGAAACGAAGACCAGGTTCCCCAGCGACTTCGACATTTTGGTGCCCGCGTAGTTGACCATAGGGGCATGCAGCCAGTGGCGGACGAAGGGCTGGCCGGTGGCGGCCTCGCTCTGGGCCGCCTCGCACTCGTGATGGGGAAAGATCAGATCGCTTCCGCCGCCGTGCAGGTCGATGGTGGTGCCCAACTCCCGCAGGGCCAGGGCCGAACATTCGATGTGCCATCCGGGCCTCCCCGGCCCCCACATCGACGGCCACCAGGGCTCACCGGGCAGCGATGGCTGCCAGAGGATGAAGTCCAGCGGGTCCCGCTTGGCCGGGTCGGCCGGGTTTCCTCCACGTTCGGCGGCCAAACGGAGCATCTCGTCCCGTTCGAGGTGGCTGACCTGACCGAACGCGTCGAAGCTGGAAACGCTGAAATAGACGGCGCCGCCGGACTCATATGCGTGGCCCCGATCGAGGACCATGCCGACGAATCCCAGGATGTCGTGAATGGCAGACGTGGCGGCCGGTTCGCTGAAGGAGGCGAGCATTCCCAGGGCGACCATGTCGTCATCGAAACGAGCCGTTTCAGTCTTGGCCAGGTCCTGGTAGTCGATCCCTATTGCTGCGGATCGGGCCAGCAGGTCGTCATCGACGTCGGTCACATTGCGGACGCACTGCGTCCGGTGTCCCAGGTCCCGCAAGCGGCGTTGAAGCACGTCGTAGAGGGCGTAGGTGGCGGCGTGGCCCACGTGGGTGGCGTCGTAGGGGGTGATCCCGCAGGTGTAGATGGTCACCGTCGGGCCGGGGTTGAAGGGCACCACCTGGCGTCGGGCGGTGTCATAGAGGCGCATCAACGGCCGCACCCTGCGGGCGGGATCACTGTCCCCGGGATCACTGTCACCGGGAAAACTGTCCGTGCTGGCCACAGGATCGCGGGCCCGAAGATCGCTGGCCTCGGGGCGCTGCTGCTGGCCACCGAAGGGCGCGCGCCAGTGCCCCAGGGCACCGGGCTCAACCGCCGAAACCCAACAGGGCCACGCTGGCCCGGGACCGGTATCGGGAGTTGATCCCCACCAGGACGGCGGTGAAGGCCTCCACCGGCCCGGCATTGACGAGCCCACCGGCGTCGAGAGCCCGCAGGTCGGGCATGGCGTCCACCAGCCTCGACGCCGCCTTGGTGGCCTCGGGATGGTCGGAACAGACCAGGACGTCGCCGGCCAGAGGCCGGTCGAGATCAGCGACGTTGGCGGCGGGAAGGTGCTGGAACGCTGCGGCAACGAGGGCCCCGGGCGCGGCCTCGGCCACCCCCACCGCCACCGAACCACCGGGTGGGGTGATGGCCTGAAACTTGCCGTCCACCCGGGCCAGTGCATTGGCCATGGAGATGACCACCCGGCCGTCGAGGGCCGCGGCCAGTTCCCGGGCGGTATCGGTGGCCGCTGACCACGACGTGGCCAGAACCACGATCTCGTGTTCGCAGGCGGCCAGGTTGGTCCCGCCCATGATGGGCAGCGATCGCTGCGGCCATCGGGCAACCAGATCGGCGGCCGCCGCCTCGGCCCGGTCAGCCGACCGGGAACCCAGGAACACCTCGGTTCCTCCGGCGGCCAGCCGGGCGGCCAGGGCCGTGCCGGCCGGGCCGGTGCCTCCCACTAGTCCCACGCGCATGGCCCCAACAGTTGCACAACCGCCCCCATCGCCCGCGGCCGGCGCTCCCTGGCAGACGTCACGCCAGGACCTGTCGCTACGGGGCCGGACCTGAGCGACGAGCCGAGGGGTGGCCCGAGCCGGCCGATAGCGTCGGTGCCATAAGCCCCGACCGCCACGGTCCCCCTTCGGCCGGGGTCCCCACCACCCTCTCCACCGCCAACGCCCATTTCCCTCAAGGCGTGGCCAGCGCCGATCCCGGGGTTGACCGGGTCGTCATCTGGACGCGCGCCGCCCGGCCCGGTCGAATCCGCTGGCGGATCTCCTCCCGCGACGACCTGTCGGATCCAGTCGCCTCCGGGGACGTGGTGGCCACCCACGCCACCGATCAGACCGTCATGGTGGACGTCACCGGCCTCGAGGCCGGCACCACCTACTGGTACGGGTTCATCACAGGCGCCGGCCAACGTTCCCCCACCGGCAGAACGCGCACCGCCGCCATGGAAGGTGTCCACGCCCGCATCGCCGTGGTCGGTTGTGCGTCGCTCAGAACCGGCTACTTCACTGCCTATCGCCACGTGGCCGCCCGGGAGTTGGATCTTGTGCTGCACGTCGGCGACTACATCTACGAAAGCGGTCGCCGGGGTCGGGGTCGGGCGGTCCGGGGCGTCGAGCCGGATCACGCATGCGTGACCCTGGGCGACTACCGGGCCCGCCACGCCCAGTACCGAAGCGATCCCGATCTGCGCCTCCTCCACGCGGCCCACCCGGTTGCCGCCATCTGGGACGACCACGACCTGGCCGGGAGCACCTGGTCCGGTGGGGCCGGGTCACACGATCCCAACCTCCACGGTCCATGGCCCGCCCGGGTGGCCGCAGCGGTGGCGGCGTGGCGGGAATGGGTTCCGCTGCGTTCTCCCGATCCTGCCCACCCCTCCCGCATCCATCGATCGATCTCCCTGGGCGGGGCAGCCCAACTCCTGCTCCTCGACACCCGCCTGGCCGGCCGGGACCGCCCGGCCGCCGGCGGCCGGCGGCCGGTGATGGGTGTGGTCCGCCGCCGCCGCTCTCTGCTGGGCGACAGCCAGTGGGAGTGGTTGGAGTCGGCCCTGGAGATGGGCAGCCCCGGGCGATCCCCGGCTCCATGGCAGTTGGTGGCCAGCCCCGTGGTGTGCTCACCCATGGCAGCACTGCGCCTGGGTCGCCGGATACGTGGCGGCGGCACCGGCCGCGGCGATGGCCGCGGCGGTGGTGGTGGTGGTGGCCTGGGCATAAACCCCGATCAGTGGGACGGCTATCCGGCCGAGCGTTCCCGACTGCTGGCTGCCGGTGCGCGGAACTCCTCCGGCAATCCTCTGGTGATTCTGGCTGGCGACCTTCACTCGTCGTGGGCCGGCGAGATCGCCGGGAGGGAAGGCAACGGCGACGGGGCCGCCGGTCGCGGTGCGGCCGTCGAGTTCGTGACCCCCGCCGTTAGCTCCACCCCGTTCGCCCGCCTGATGCTGCCGGCCCTGCCCGGTGCCGCCGGTGCGGCCATGGCCTGGGCCGGGGCTCGCTGGATGCAGGCCCAGAATCCCCATCTGCGGTTCTGCGACCTTGTAGAACGCGGCTACCTGGTGCTTGACATCCGCCCCGAGCGGATTCAGGCCGACTGGTGGCATCTTTCGTCTGTGGCCAGTCCCAATGGCACGGAACACTGGGCCGGGGGTTGGGTTCTGCCCGCCGGGTCCGGGCGCCTGACCCCGGCGGTGGCCCCTGCCGACGGTCCCCTGCGTGGAGCGGGCCTGGCACATCGTTAGGGTCCTTCCGTGCCCCGACCGAGATCGACTGGTCAGCCGACACCTCCCGGCCAGCCGATAGCGATTGGGACCGGAATCCCTGCGCCCGAGTACGTCGACTCCAGCCTGGAGATCACCCGGGTGGTGGTCGGGCCTCTGGACAACAACGTGTTCGTGGTCCGATGCCGGGACCAGGGCGAGGCGGTGCTGATCGATGCCGCCGACGAACACCGTCTCCTTTTGGCCTTGTGCCGACAACTGGGGGTGCGGCGGGTGATCGAAACCCATGGTCACCGCGACCACATCGCCGCGGTTCCGGCCCTGCGAAACGCCGGTTACGACGTTGCCATTGCCGCCGGGGACAGTGAGATGCTGGCCTCATATGACTCAATCCTGGAGGACGACTCGGTCATCGAGGTCGGTCGGCTGCGCCTTCGGATCATCCACACTCCCGGACACACGCCCGGGTCCATGTGTTTTTGGATCGAGGGCAGCCCCCTGGTCTTTTCAGGTGACACCCTTTTCCCCGGCGGACCGGGGTCGACCCGGTTCTCCCACAGCAGCTTCAACCAGATCATTGATTCGATCGAAACCCGCCTGTTCGGTTTCGCAGACGACACCATCATCATGCCCGGCCACGGCCGATACACCACGATCGGGTCCGAGCGCCCCCACCTGGATGAATGGGTGTCCCGAGGCTGGTAGCCGGATGACTGTGTGTGACGGACGCGCTGGTTGCATCGGCCCAGCGGTTGCGGCTTCGGTCCGGTGCGGGTGACCGATGTTCTGCCGATCACGCCAAGTCCGAGACCCGGTCCAGGTCGTCCGGGGTGACGACTCTGGCCGACAGCGCGTGGGCCAGAGCGGTGGCCAGGCCCAGGCGGGTGGGACCGGACTCGGTGTCGATGACCACCGTGTCGATGGCGGCGGCCACGACCTCTGAGGCCACCGACCGGGCTTCGGCAAGGGGATCCTGGCCGGGGGATGCGGCGGTGGCCCGGCCGTCGGTGACGACCACCAGGCGGGGCACGTGCGCTCCCCCGGCCCTCCCAGCCAGCGCCAGATCCAGGCCGGCCCGCAGCCCCGCCGCCAAGGGGGTGCGTCCGCCGGTCGACACCTCGGCCACCCGGGCCCGGGCCACCTCCACACTGGCGGTGGGCCGCAGCACCACTTCGGCCCCCGACCCGGAGAAGGTGACCAGCGCCACCCGGTCCCGGCGCTGGTAGGCGTCCATGAGCAGGCTGAACATGAGGGTCTTGGCCGTCTCCAACCGTTGATGAACACCCATAGACCCGGATGCATCAACCACCAGCACCACCAGGCTGGCTGGTCGATGCTCCCGGCGCGGCTCCCGGACATCCGCCAGGGCCATTGGCAGGGGGTCGGCCTGGGTCCTCGCCGCCCGGGTGACCGCCGCCCGGGCGGTGGCCGTCACCGCTACTCCGGCGGGGCCAGACGGGTCCGCCGGGATCTGGTCGCCCAGCACCCGCCCACGTCGGTTCGTCCCTACCGAACTGTTCTGCCGGCTCCGCTGCCATCCGGCAGCCTCCGGCCGGCCGACACGGGAGCTTGGGCCGACCCGAGCCTGTGAACCCGCGAAATCCTCCCCGGCGGTTGGAAACTCGGCGCTGATCCCGTCGGGGGCCCTCGACCCGTTGGCCCGGTCTCCTGTGGCGCTGGGCCGCATCTGAGCCTCTGCCTCGATCCCGCCATCGTCTCCGGCGGCGGGGCCGTGCTCTCCGGCGGCGGGGCCGTGCTCTCCGGCGACGGGGCCGTGCTCGGAGCCGGCGCCCTGTTCGCCGGCTTCGGCCCGCGGTGGTCCAGCGTCGTAGCCTCCTGATTCGAGGGCGGCCTCCAGTGCCTCGGCGAACGACCCCGACTGGCCAGAACCGCCGGACTCGTTCTTGCCGCCGGCAGGGGCGAAGGGATGGCGGCGCCGGTGGGCGAGGGCCAGCGGGGCCACCCGGTGCAGGTCTGCGGCACCGACCCGGGCCCGCCCCTGGAGGCCGGCCAGCGCGGCGGCCGCCCGCAGGAGACTCAAGTCTCCGCGCAGCCCCTCCACGCCCCAATCGGCACAGGCCCGGCAGACAACCCGGATCATCGCCTGCTCGGTTGGAACTCCCCCCGCCCGCCGCACCTGAGCGGAGATCTCGTCAGTTTGGGGTGACCACCGGGAGGAGAAGTCCTCGGGATCGGATTCGAATGCCAGGCGCCGCGTTACGGCGTCCGCCCGCTGGTCGGGATCGTCGAGGGAGCCAACCTCTGCGGAAAGGCCGAACCTGTCGAGCAACTGGGGCCGAAGTTCTCCCTCCTCCGGGTTCATGGAACCGATGAGCACGAATCGGCTGGGGTGGGTCCACGAGACTCCTTCGCGCTCCACCCGATTGATGCCTGAGGCCGCGGCATCGAGCAGTACGTCCACCAGATGGTCGGCCAACAGGTTGATCTCGTCGACGTAGAGAACGCCGCCGTGGGCCTGGGCCAGCAGGCCCGGCTTGGCCACGGACTCACCGGTGATGAGCATCTGGGCCACGTCGACCGATCCCACCACCCGGTCCTCGGTCGCGCCCAGGGGAAGTTCGACGAATGGAGTGCCATCGGGCATGAGCGCCGCCAACCCCCGGGCCAGGGTGGTCTTGGCCGAACCCTTGTGACCCCGAAGGAGAACCCCACCCAGCCCCGGATCTGCCGCAGCCAGCAGCAGAGCCAGTTTGGCGTCCGCGTGGCCGACCACCGCGGCGAACGGGAAGTCGGGGCTCATCGGTCCTCTTCCCAGCCCTCGGCCTCCAACAGCGCGGATTGCAGGGTCTTGAGGGACAGGTCCGAGGCGTCCCAGAGGCCCCGATCGGCCGCCTCCAGCAACCGTTCAACGATGGAGCGCAGCGCCCAGGGATTGGACCTGGAGAAGAACTCCCGGATCAGGGGGTCGGCGACATAGGACTGGGTAACCCGCTCGTACATCCAGTCGGCCACGACTCCGGCGGTGGCGTCATAGCCGAACATGTAGTCAACCGTGGCTGCCATTTCGAAGGCGCCCTTGTAGCCATGGTCAACCATGGCTGATATCCACTTCGGGTTGATCACCCGGCTGCGCACCACCCGGGCCGCTTCCTCGGCCAGCGACCGGACCCGGGGTCGGGACGGGTCGGAGGAATCACCGAACCAGGCCCGGGGGGCGCTCCCCGTGATGACCTCTATCGCAGCCACCATCCCCCCGTGGTCCTGGAGGTAGTCGTCGGAGTCGAAGATGTCGTGCTCCCGGTTGTCCTGGTTCTTTAGCGCCACCTCCACCGTGGACAGGCGGCGGGCCATCGCTTCGACGGCCGGGGCTCCCATGGTCCGGCGCCCGTAGGACCATCCGCCCCACGACAGGTAGATCTCGGCCAGGTCGCCCCGACCATCCCATCGCCCGGACTCCAGCACCGAAAGGATCCCGGATCCGTAGGCCCCGGGCTTGGGTCCAAAGATGCGAGGGTCGTCGTCGAAGCCGGCGAGATTCGCGGCGTCGTCGAGGAGGGCGACGACGTGGGGGAAGGCATCGCGGAAGAAGCCCGATATCCGCAGGGTCACATCCACCCTGGGCCGGCGGAGTTCGTCAGCCGGGATCAGTTCCACCGCCCTGACCCGTCCCGACTCGGCCTCCCACAGCGGTCGTACGCCCATGAGAGCCAGAGCGCAGGCCACATCGTCCCCACCCGTGCGCATGGCCGCGGTACCCCACGCCACCAGGCCCACGGAGGCGGGAGGGCGCCCCTCCTCTGCCGTGTGCCGCTCGATCACCCCCCTGGCCAGGGCCTGACCCACGTCCCAGGCCAGGCGGGAGGGGATGGCCTTGGGGTCAACGGAATAGAAGTTCCGCCCGGTCGGAAGGACGTGGGCCATGCCTCGACTGGGGGCGCCGGAGGGGCCGGGGGGAACGGCTCGGCCGGCCAGGCCGGCCAGCAGGTTGTCGATCTCGTCAGTGGTGGCGGCCAGGTCGGGGATCAACCGGTTACAGATCCAGGCCAGGGTGGGGTCGCCACCGGTGTAGGTCCAGCCAGCCGCGGCCAGGGCGCTGACCTGGGCCCGCGCCTCGGTCTCGGCCTCGTCCAGGGCGTGGCGGCCGGCCCGGGTGTCGGTGCGTCGCAGCGCCGGCACCGACCCCTGGGGCAGCCGGGTCAGGGCCAGAACCAGGTCGATCAACGCCTCGCCCTGGGGCGGGCGGCCGAGCACATGAAGCCCGCCGCGAATCTGGGCGTCCTTCAACTCGCACAGATAGCCGTCGATGTGGCCGACCAGTTCATCGAATGCTTCGGCTTCGGGGCGGGCACTGATCCCCAGGTCCCGGTGGATCTCGGCCTCGACCAGCAGATCCCACACCGCCCGGCGGACGGCCGGAAGCTTGGCCGGGTCCATGGCCGCCACCCGGGCGTGCTCGTCGAGAAGGGTCTCCAACCGGGCCAGTTCGTCGTAGGTGTCAGCCCGGGTCAGCGGCGGGACCAGATGGTCGACCACGACGGCATGCGCGCGGCGCTTGGCCTGGGTCCCCTCCCCCGGGTCGTTCACGACGAAGGGATAGAAGAGGGGAACGTCGCCAAGGGCAGCGTCGGTTGCACACGCCGCCGACAGGCCCACCCCCTTGCCCGGCAACCATTCCAGTGTCCCGTGCTTGCCCACGTGGACGATGGCGTCGGCCTTCCAGTCCTCGGCCAACCAACGGTAGAACCCCAGGTAGTGGTGGGTGGGAGCCAGGTCCGGCGAGTGGTA
Source organism: Acidimicrobiales bacterium (assembly GCA_052390275.1). Taxonomy (GTDB): domain Bacteria; phylum Actinomycetota; class Acidimicrobiia; order Acidimicrobiales; family AC-14; genus JBQTHD01. Next base: position 34,170 of record JBQTHD010000014.1, read on the forward strand.
GACGGCGATTGGATCAGCGCCGAACCCCCGCGGCGGCTGGACGGCCACCAGAACATTTCCCAGGTCGATCCCGGAGAACACGAAGCTTCCCCGGGGGGCGCTAACTTCGCCGGGAGGCGGCCCCCAGGCACAGGTGACCGCCGCGGCCAGGTCGGCGGGCAGGGTGGCGAACCACGACGTGTAGACCCCAGGATCGCCTCGGCCCACGGCCAGGGCCTCCTGGGCGGCCGACGCCCGGGCGTCGTCGTAGACCAGGCCGTCGGCTAACTCCGCCATCAGGGCGTCGGAACTCTCCGGCTGACGCTCGACCCGGTAGCCGGCTGCTGCCATGGCAGCCAACAGACCCACGACCGACGCGGGCGTGTCCAGACCCACGGCATTTCCCAGGCGGCTTCGCCGGGTGGGGTAGGCGCTCATCACCAGGGCCACCCGCCGCTCGCCCACCCGAATGTGGCCCAGCCGGGCGAGGCCCACCGCGGTGGCGGCCAACCGGTCGACCCGGTCGCCCACGGTGCGATAGGCGGTGATGGCCGAGCCGAGAGCGTCGCCGTCATCGACCACCTCCTTGAAGGAGAAGGGCACCGAAATGACCCGGCCGTCGAACTCACAGATGGCGACGCTCATGGCCACGTCCATGGGCGAGAGACCGGCGGCGCTGGCCTTCCAGGTGGATGCCGACCCGGTGGAGCAGATCCCCTGGACGACGGGGACATCCAGGCGGGCCAGCGCACCGGGATCCCAACCATCGCCATCAGCACCGGCGGACCCGGCGGCCAGGACGGTGGTGATCACCACGTCGACCTCCCGTTCGGCCAACACGTCGACCACCTCGACGTCGCGTCGAAGCGAGTAGCACCACAGCGCCACCACCTCGGCCCCGGCGGCGACGATCGCCTCGCAGAGGTCGTCGACGAAGCCCGTGTTTCCCGACAGGAGGTGTGCCCGGTAGAAGACCACGCCGACTCGGGGGGGCCGGACATGGAATCTGGGGGAGGCAGCGGGTCGAACGTTGATCTGCTCACCTGGGGGACCAGCGGAATCTGGGGAATCTGCGGAATCTGGGGAATCTGGGGAAACTGCGGAACCTGGTGAACCTGGTGAACCTGGGCAATCTCGGAAATCTGAACCCGGTGCATGTCGACCCGAGGAGAGGGCCGACGCGGGCCCGCCGAACGTGTCCTTCCACACACCCCAGGACCGAACCGGTGCGGGGGCAACGTGCTCCCAACCCGCGACCCGCCGGAGCATCTGTTCGAGGTTGTCGGGCCCGCCGGCCACGAAGTAGCCCAGGACCTCGGCCGCCATCTCCGGCCCGGCGGTGGAGGCCGCCATCAGGTCCGGGTCCGGTACCGCCTCGCCCCCCAAGGCCAGGAAGGCGACCCCGGCGGCCAGGCAGGATCGGCGCAGGTCCTCGAACCCGGCCCACGCCTCTCGGCCCCCCAGGAGTCGAACGATCACCGCGCTGAGACCCCCGACCGTGGGGGCCTCCGCCATTCCCGTCGGGTTGGCCGCCCGGACCGGGGGGAAGTCGGCCGGAAGGGCCTCGATCACCACCCGCAGGGCGAGGATCTCGGTATCGGCGTTGGTCAGGACCAGGATCATCGGCCGCTCCTCGTGGCCTCGTGTTGGACAGCGTCGTGTTGAACAGCGTCGTGTTGAACAGCGTCGTGTTGGACAGCGTCGTGTTGGACAGCGTCGTGTTGGATGGACGACCCCCGGCGGATCGTTGCCTCCAGCAGTTCGATGTCCAGGCTGGAGGCCAGCACTGCGGCCAGGCGATCGATTCGGGCCTGGCGGGAGGGGGCGAAACCAGGCCCGCCTCCTGCGAATCCGGGACGCACGCGGGCGAGAAATTCGCGCCGGAACCCGTCGGCCTCGAGGATTCCATGAAGGCTTGTGCCCCAGTAGCGCCCCGAGCGGGAACCCTCCGCGCCCCGGCCCCAGGCGTCGTCGAGGTCGATCCAGGGGTTGTCGCCCCGGGTTAGTCCGTGGTGGATCTCATAGCCGGCCACCCGCTGGCCCAGGGCCCGCCCCCGGCGCTGACGGGTGACCTTCTCGGGGCCGAAGACCGTCGCCGCCGACAACCAACCCAGGCCGGGCACCCGGCCCCGACCCGACTCCACCGGATCGTCGATCGAACGGCCCATCATCTGGTACCCCCCGCAGACTCCCAGAACGACGGCGGTGGACGCAGCAACGGCCCGGTCCAGGCCGGTGGCCCGCAACCAGTCCAGATCGGCCACTGTGGCCTTGGTCCCCGGTAGCACCACCAGGTCGGGCCGGCCCAACTGCGCCACCCTTTCCACGAAACGAACCCGAACCGATCTCTCGGTGGCCAGGGGATCCAGGTCGGTGAAGTTGGATATCCGGGGGAATCGGACGACAGCCACATCGATGCACTCCGGGCTCGCCTCCTCGCTCGGGCCACCATCGGCGGGGGGGGCGGGGCCCGATGCCGGCGGCCTAGGTAGCCCATTCGGCGGCGGGCCCATCGACCGCGGCAGCGCCAGCGAGTCCTCGGCGTCCAGATCCATACCCGTGATCCAGGGCACGGTTCCCATGAACGGAACCCCGGTCAGCCGGCTCACCTGGGCCGGTCCGTCGCCGAGCAGGGCCGGGTCTCCCCGAAACTTGTTGATGATCAGCCCCGCCACCTGAGCCTGAAGGTGACGCGGCAGAAGAGCGACGGTGCCGTAGAGGGCGGCGAAGACCCCGCCTCGATCGATGTCACCCACCACCACCGCCGGAATCTGGTTGGCCTCGGCCAACCGCAGGTTGACCAGGTCACCCTCGATGAGATTGATCTCGGCCGCGCTGCCCGCCCCTTCAAGAACGACCACGTCGAAGCGTCGGCGCAGATCGTCCAGTGCCCGGTTGACGATGGGCCACAACTCCACTTTGATCGACTGATACCCGGCCGCGTCGAAATGGCCGATCGGGCGGCCCATGACCACGACCTGACTGGTGCGTTCGCCGGTCGGCTTGAGCAGAATCGGGTTCATTGCCGCCTCGGCCTCGACCCCGGCGGCCAGGGCCTGAATGCCCTGCGCTCGGCCGATCTCGGCTCCAGCAGGGGTGACGAAGGAGTTCAGTGCCATGTTCTGACCCTTGAACGGCGCCACCCTCACCCCACGGGCGGCCAGCATCCGGCACAAACCGGTGACCAGCGCGGTCTTGCCGACATCGCTGGCGGTCCCACAGATCATCACCGCCCCGGCCAGGGCGCCTGATCCACAACCGCCCAGGGAACTCATGATCGTCCTGCTACAGCCGAATCGTCGACATGCATTGACGAATCAGCTGGACTCCCGACCGCGATTCGGCCTCCTGAAAGCCGGGTGTTCCTCTCATCTGTGCACCACTCGTCAAGTGTGGTTGATAGCCGATCGAGACCTCGGGAATCGGGTACGGCAATCCTCACCCAACCCGCAAGCCCGAAGGACCGGCAATCCCGCGTGGCGATAAGCCGGGACGCGAGGAAGTCCCGCAAGCCCGGCGCCGGCACCAGGATCCAACTCGCCTCCGAGGGAGCGGGTGCCAGACCGGCCCCGGCGAGAACTGTCGCCAGTTGGGCTCGAAGCTGCGCCGTCCGGGAAGCGGATTCGAACAGATCCACCATCTCCAGCAGGCCAGGCAGGGCCTCACAGGCGAGGGCGTTGACCGACCACTCCGGCTGGGCCTCTCGCAGGCGGACCAGGAGATCCTCCGAACCGGGCGGGACGAGCACGTAACCCAGGCGCAATCCCGGGCAGCCCAGAAGCTTGGTCAGCGACCCCACCACCAACGAATCGGGCCGGCCCGCCGTCCAGCGCCCGGTGGCCAGCGCGTAGAAGGACTCGTCCCACACCCCGGCATGGGCGTCCCCCGCCGCCAGCCGGCCCCATGGCGAATGCGGGTCCGACCGCCAGCGGGGGCCGCCCATCTTCTGGTCCCCGCGGGGGTAGAGCGAGAACTCGGGTTCGCGGACCCATCCGCCCAGCGCGCCGGCCACCAGGGTGATGGCCTCGGAGCCGCCGTTGGTCAACAACAACCGTGCCTCGTCCACCTCCATGGCCCGGGCCAGGGCCCGGGTCGGGATCCGAACATCGGGATACCGGCGGGCGGCATCGGCCCACCCCGACAGCAGGACGCCCAGATCCGGGGCCGCAGGGTTGAGGTTCACCGACAGGTCAAGGATCCGGGTGACCGGGCAGCCCACATGCGCCGCCAGTCGGGCGGCGTCGCCACCGTGGGGACCCGGAGGGATCATCGATTCGACCCGGAAGAGGACCGCACCCGGGTGAGCCCCTCGACCAGGGCGGTCGAGGCCAGGGCGGTCGAGGCCAGGGCGGTCGAGGCCAGGGTCGTGGAGACCAGGACGCCCAGGAGCAGGTCACCCACGCGACGGGAGAGGGTGATTGCGGCGGCAATGTCCGACGATTCGGGCCGGCGGCCCCGACCGAGAGTGGGCCTGGTCTCGCTCCGGTCGCCGTAGCGATTGACACCACCCAACCCGAGACCCAGGGCGGCGGCAAAGGCGGCCTCGGCCACCCCCGCATTCGGCGAGGGGTGGGCGGGCGCCTGGTGGCGGACCGACCAGGCCACCTCAGCCGCCCGGCTGGGCACGGCCGACGCCACCAGGACAGCGGTCAGCCGGGCCGGAACCCACCCGGCGAGGTCGTCGATCCGAGCACTGGCCCAGCCGTAGCGGCTGTGGCGCGCGGTGCGGTGGCCGACCATGGCATCAAGCGTGTTGGCCGCCCGGTAGATGCCAACCCCCAGGCCTCCACCGACGACCGCCCACCAGACCGGCGCCACCAGGGCGTCGACAGTGTTCTCCGCCACCGACTCCACCGCGGCGCGAGCGATCTCACCCGAGTCGAGACCAGTCGGATCCCGACCCACCAGCGACGGCAACAGCACCCGGGCCGTACCGAGGTCGCCGACCGACAGCGCGTCGGCCACCGCACCCGCCGCCCGGTGAAGTTCCCGACCGGCAACGCTCGCCCAGGTGCCCAGGACCCCGCCTGCCAGAGAACCGGCCGCCGCCCCCAGGCCACATCCAGCCAGAGCGTGGACCACACCCCGGCTGCGGCGGTCCTGATAGGCCGCTCGTTCCACCGAGCGCATGGCCCGCCCGAACCACACGACCGGGTGATGGCCGGCCGCAGGCTCACCCACCAACCGGTCCATCACCATTCCCGCGGCCGCGGCGCCGGACCGACGACCCAGGCCGGTCCACCCGGTCTCCATCACCACCGGGAGACCCTGGCCCCCGCACGGCTTTCAACATCCGGGGCCATCGCCGTGGAGCGACCTTCGCCGTCAGGAGCCATCGATACCCGACAGGAGTCAGCATCGGTGGCCATCACCACCGGGCGGCCATCGCCACGAGCCCGAAGGACTCCCCCACCACACCGGCGGCACCCAGAACGTCGCCGGTGAAGCCCCCGATTCGGCGCCGGGCCAGGCCGTAGACGGCCACAACGCCGGCCACCGTTACCGCCACCCCGGCCGCCACCGGCCAGGCTGGACCGGCGGCTGCGGACCACCCGGCCACCAGGCCAGGCGGAACGATCACGCCGGCCACCACCCCAACCCTTGCCCGGCTCCATCCCCGGTTCTCCCCGGTCGAACGCGCCACAAGGGAATCGGCCATTCCGCCTGGCCGGGCCGAACGCCCCCAGAGGTTCACGCCTGCCATAGCCGCCCGGGAAGACCCCCACAACAAGCCAAGGACCAGCGGCGATGCCACCATGGCCGCCAGAGCCGTCACCCGGAGAACCACTACGGCCACCGCCGCCACGACCCCGAAAGCCCCGGCCGCCGGATCGGCCATTACCTCCAGACGCCGCGACCGGTTCATGGGCGCAATTAGTCCGTCGGCGCTGTCGACCAAACCGTCGAAGTGCAACATCCCGGTCAGAACGAGATCCGCGGCCACCACCACCGCGGCGGCCACCAGGGGCGGCCATATCCGCTGGGCCCCCCACCACAGCAGTCCCAGGGCCAGACCCATAACCGATCCCACCGTCGCGAGCCACCCCAACAGCGACGGGGCAAGAGGCCGGCCCCGACCGAAGACGGTGAGCAGGCACACCGCCCCCGCCAGGCCGGATCCGGAGGGAGTGTTGTCACCCGACCCCTCAGGCAAGGTCCAAAACCCGCCCCGCGACCACCAATAGAACGCGCTCGGCCACGCCCGCCACCAACTGGTTGAGCGTCCCCAACCGGTCCCGGAACTCCCGTCCAGCGGCGCTGGAGGGATGGACCCCGAGGCCCACCTCCTCGGACACGACAAGGTTGGGGCCGGGCCGCTCGCAGAGGGCGGAGCACAATCCAGATGCGTCGATATCGGCTTCGCCGGTCGCTGCCAGCCAGGAACCCAGGCTGTCGATCAGCAGGCACGCCGACGGTTCCGCCCCCCTGACCGCGGCGACCAGGCCGGGGCCACACTCCACCGTGGACCACCCGAGCGGCCGCCGAATCCGGTGCCGACGAACCCGTTCGGCCATGTCCACGTCTCCTGGATCCGCCGCGGCGGTGGCCAGGTAGACGACCCCCCGGCCAGTTGCCGCTGCCATCTTCTCAGCCAGGGCCGACTTACCCGATCGTGCCCCTCCCAGGATCAAAGTCGTCACGCGATTCGGCCCGCCAGGGAGGTGATCGGACGAAGCCTCATAGGGAGGGCAGGGTTGAGCGGGTCCCCGCCGCCACCGCCGCCCGGACGGCACGGGCCACACGGGCTCCCCACATCGAGCGCGGCCCGCCGAAGGCGAAGGGGGAGCCGGCGGCCGGACAGACAATGCAGACTGCGTCGGTGGGGGTACCCGTGCCGGCCACGCCCGCTTCCCACAGAGCCTGAGACTTGGCCTCGGTGGCGGTGGCGACGGCGTTGACCAGGGCGGCCTCCCCCAGGCGTTCGGGCAGCATCACCACCAGGTTGATGGTCCCCACAAGGCTGACGGGCCCGACGGAGTCCTCGGCCGCGGCCCAGGTGGGGTGGCCGACCCCCACCGTCGCCGCCACCTCAACCCCGTCGTCGCCGGTCATCGCCACCTGGCGGACGTCGGCAGCGGTGAGCATTCCCACCCCTTTTCCGGCCAGCCCCAGGGAGATGCCCAGCTTGCCCAGATGATGGTCGGGGTCCCTACGGCCATAGGACAGGGGGACCTGCGCGTTGACGATCCATCGACGCATTCCCAGCCCGCCACCATGGGGGGCGGTGGAGATGGACCGAAACGGCGTGTCAGCCCGCCACACCAGTACCGGGTAGGGCTTTGAGCCCTCCCGGCGAGAACGAACCACCATGTCCAATGACGTCACCCGCGTCCCCTCTCCTGCTCGACCACGAGGCCGGCGTTGGGCAGTCAGGTTTCCTGGCTTCCGGATCGGCGCTCGCCCCGGCCTTCCCGCTCTTTTTGAGCCGTGGCCATGAACGGGGTCTGCTCCCCGGTGACAGTTGCGGGACAGCCCCGGACTCACACCGGGTTCCCTGCTCTGCGGGCCCGACCCTACCCGCCACCGGCCCCGCCGGCCAAGGCCCAGATCGCGCCCGGCGATCCTCCAGATCGGCCGCAGGGGCCTTCCCCCGACGGCGGCATCGCGGTCGCCTAAGTTCGGTCGATGACCCGCGCCCCCTCCATCGTCGTGCTCAACACCGGGCACGGAAAGGGCAAGTCCTCGGCCGCCTTCGGGGTGATGGCACGAGGCTGGGCACGCGGCTGGCGGGTGGCGGTGATCCAGTTCGTCAAGGGCGGGCAGTGGAAGACAGGCGAGCGCAAATTGGCTGACCACCTCGACATCGAATGGCACACCCTGGGCGACGGCTTCACCTGGGAGTCAACCGATCTCGACGAGAGCGCGGCCAAGGCCCGTCATGCCTGGTCGGTGGCCCAGGACAAGCTGACCTCGGGGGACTACGACCTCCTCATCTTCGACGAGATGACCTACGCCTGTACCTACGGGTGGATCTCCACTGCCGAGGTTGCCGCCGCCATCGCAGGGCGTTCACCCAAAACCAACGTGGTGATCACCGGCCGCGATGCGCCAGAGGAACTGGTGGAGGTGGCCGACACGGTCACCGAGATGCGCAAGATCAAGCACGCCTTCGACCAGGGCATTCTCGCCAAGAAGGGCATCGAGTACTGACGGAGCGAGCCCCCTCGAACGACTCCCGGCGCATCCCCCGAGGCGCCGTTGGCCGGTTGGTCACCACCGATCCGGAGCCACGACCACCAAAACCGGTGACCCCGTAACTACAGTCCCGGGCGTGACTCCTTCAGAGACGGCTGGACCGGAGATGACCAAACCCAAGGTGACCGTCCCTGAGGGGCCGGCGCCTACCAGCCTGCAAAGCGACGACCTCGTGGTGGGCACCGGGTCCGAGGCGGTGGCCGGAAAGCGGGTGACCGTGCAGTACGTGGGGGTGGCGTTCTCGACCAAGGCGCAGTTCGACGCCTCCTGGGACCGGGGCCAGCCTTTCAGCTTCGATCTCGGCGGCGGGCGGGTCATCGACGGCTGGGACCAGGGCGTGGTGGGCATGAAAGTGGGCGGCCGCCGCCAACTGGTCATCCCCCCCAGTCTCGGTTACGGAAGCCGGGGCGCCGGCAGCGCCATCAAGCCCGGCGAAACCCTCGTCTTCGTGATCGACCTCCTTTCCGTCGGCTGAGAAGCACCGGCCGCCCCTCGGGCCGGCTTCCCGAGAGGCCCTGGCAACTAAGCCTGCGCGCTCAACTCGTGTTCTTGTTGTTCAGCAAAACAAACCTCATCGGGTGAGTGTTAGCGCCTCTAACGCAGAGGTCATCACGCGGTCGGCCGGCGCCCGGCTAGATACGGCTCGACATCGGCTTCTGGTAGTACCCGGCTGGAGTTGTTCAGCCGCAGGAAGAAGACCCGGTCGTTCTTGCTGGTCCTGGCCCAAACTGCCGACGGCGAGGCGGCCACGTCGCTGCGGCAGATCTCGTGGCCGGCGTGGACGGTGATGCGGGCGCGAGTCCTGGTCACCGGCGTGTGGCCGAGGGCGTTGATTAGGTGGGTGGTGAGCCAGTTGACGAAGCCGTCGCCGTTGGGGGGCTTCACCCGCTCGTAGTCGTGGCCGAGGCCGACGATGGCGCCGTCGGGGCCGACGCCGATGAGCAGGGTGCCGCCGTTCGAGTTGAGGAAGGCGGCAACTGTCTTGACGATGGCGTCCTCCATCGCCCTGCTGGGTTGGTTCTCGCGCAGGTCCCACCGGGCGGTCGACTTGAACTCGACGGCGTAGTCCTCGTCGTTGGCGATCAGCTCCTCGACGGTCCGCAGCTCCGGCTTGCCGACCAGGCCGAGCTTCTCGGCCACGAGGGCCACGAACTCGGCGTCGTGGCGTAGCTGGTCGACGATCTCGGTGGTCAGGGTGGCGGCGCTGATAGTGCCGTCCACCGACGCCACCCCGCCGCCGGCGCCGAGGCCCGGCCGGGCCGTAGCGACGACGGTTTCGTCGTCGACGGCGGCTCGGTCATAGATGCTCCGGCCGTCGTCGCCGTAGGCCGTGGCGATGTGATCGAACACCGCCTGAACCTTGGCGTCGAAGACCTCGGGCGGGTAGGGATCGGCGGGAAGGTCGGCGTCGAGAATCCGGCGGATCGAGGCTCGCACATCCGCGGTGGTCGCCGCCTTGCGTCTCCAGTCCAGCACCAGCTTGTCGCCGAGGTGCTGAAGAAGCCGCTTGGCGCTCGCCTTCACCACGTCCCGCTCGGCGGGCGAGAGCACGGGCTCGGGCTTGGTGAGCAGGTCGAAGATGGCCAGCTCCTCCTCGGTCAGGCCCTCGACGACGGCCCGCTGTTCCTCGTCGGTCAGCGACCGGGACAGCTCGACGAGGCGCCGCAGGTACTCGTCGATGTTGAGGCTGCCGGCGTTGTACTCGGCGATCAGCGCCTCGATCCGCTCCACCAGGTCATAGCGGGTCGGGTTGCGGGTGGCCGCAGCTACGGCCCGGCCTTTGAGCAGGGCCGCCAGTCGTTCGGTCTCGGCCCGCTTGCGACCGGCGAACCGGGCCGCGAGGGCATCGAAGTCGATCTGGGACAGGTCGATGAGCGGATCGGGCTCGCTGCCCTCCGCTGCGGCCCGGATCACGTACTCCTCGGCCCCGACCGACCGGTCGAGGAGCGCGTCGACCGCATCGGCGATCTCGTCGAGATCGGCGGCCGGTGACCGGGCCAGATCGAGGAGCCGCTCGGCCAGCACCCGGATGGCGGCCACGGTCGACTGTGCCGCGGCCGCCGCCGGGTCGGGGAGCAGGGCCTTGAACAGCTTGCGGACGTGGCGGGCGGCGGCGAGAAACCCGGCCCGCCGTTCCTCGTCGGCCAGGAGCGCTTCGACGGCGGCGTCGCGCAGGGCGATGTGGGCGAACCCGTGGGCGTCGCGCATGGCCGCCACGTCCACGCCGGCGGTCGCGCACAGGGCCACCACCTGGTCGAGGGCCTGGCCCAGCGCGACAACGAGCGCGTCGACGTTCTGGATGGGACTGTCGACACCCGCCTCGGCCGTGGCTGCGCCGTAGATGGCGAGCGCCGTTTCCAGGTTCCGGAACACGCCGATGTAGTCGACGATCAGGCCGTTGTCCTTGTCCGGGAACACCCGATTGGCCCGGGCGATGGTCTGCATCAGCGTGTGGTTCCGCATCGGCCGGTCGAGGTAGATCGTCGACACGCTCGGGGCGTCGAAGCCGGTCATCCACATGGCGCACACGAACACGATCCGCAACGGGTCGTCGGCCGCCTTGAACCGCTCGGCCAGGTCGTCGGTGTTCATGCGCCGGCGGTGCGGGCGGATGTCGAGGCCCTGGCGCTCGAGATGGGCGATCTCGTTCTGCGACTGCGACACCACCACCGCCATGTCGGTGGAGTCCATGAGGGCCAGACGGCTGGCCAGCCACGGCCGTTCCAGCTCCGCCAAGGCGTCGTGTTGGGCCTGCAGCTCGGTCCGGCGCTCGACCCAAGCCTCGGCCACGTAGTCGTACATGCGCACGGCGGCGGCCTTGTCGACCCCCACGTACATGGCCTTGCCGGTGAAGCCCCGGCCGACGAAGTGACGGACAAGGTCCCGGGCGATCGTGCGGAGCCGCTCGGGTCGGGTTAGCAGCGTGTACTCCCGACCGAAGCGCCGGGCCAGCTCACCCTCGGCGTCCTCGTCGAGCTCGGCCTCCTCCAGCAACGCATTGAGCTCGTCGGAGAAGTCGTCGTTGACCAGCTGCAGCTCGGGAATGCGGTTCTCGTAGTAGAGCGGAACCGTCGAGCCGTCCTCGATGGCGTCGCGGAAGCTGTAGATCGACACGTAGTCGCCGAAGTGCGCTCGGGTCAGCTCCTCCCCGGCGATCAGCGGGGTGCCGGTGAAGCCCATGAAGGCGGCATTAGGCAGGGCCCGGCGCATGTTCAGCGCCAGCGTGTCGTACTGGCTGCGATGGGCCTCGTCGGTGATCACGATCACGTCCGACCGGTCCGACAGCACCGGCATCGACGTCTCGCCGGCCTTGGCGTCGAGGCGGAACTTGTGGATCAACGTGAAGACGTACCGGTGGTCGCTGTCCAGCAGCGCCCGCAGGTGAGTCGGCTGTTAGTGACGGCGAAGGGGAACCGCCCGGCAGCTACCTTGGAAAGTATGCAAAAAGTACAAGGATCCTCGGCGACGGTGGCAGGGCGGGCGTTCAATTTCACAATCACCGACGTGGAACGGGTCATGGCCGACGTGGACCCGGAGCCCCTGCGAACCCACTTCGCCATCGTCGGGGGCCTGCGGTATCCGCCCAAGCAAGTACTTGCTGCGGTGACCGGCCTGGATCGCGCCGACTTCACCACCCATCAGGCCCGCAGTGTCCTGCGTCGCATCGGCCTGGGCACCGGCCGACTCACCGACTGGAAAGCCTCTACTCCCGAAGTTGGGTCCGTCATCTCGGACCAGGACATGGTGGCCGAGGCCGAGGAGTTGCGGCCTCATCGGGGTCGGTGGGTCGCACTCCTCGACGGCCGGGTCCTCGTGTCAGCAGACCAACCCCAGCAGGTTCTCGGGTGGCTTCGACAGCACGATCAGGTGGCCGAGACCATGTTCCGTGTCCCGATGGACCCGGCAGCCGACACGGGCGGATTCGGGTGGTGAGGTTTCGTTTCAGGGGTCTACCTGGACCTACAGACGTCACACCTCGGCCGCTGCTGCCGATCCGGATCGAAGGGCTCAACGCGACGGCGCTGGAGTGCCTGGTCGATACCGGATCCATCGGCAATCGCATGCCCGCCTGGGTTGCCGCGGAGGCCGGTATCTCCCTGATCGACGTTCCGATCGTGGCGCTTGGTATCGGGGGGCAGAACATCTTGTCTCAGACGGTTCCCGTCGCTCTATCCCTCAGGGATTACTCGTGGACAGCCCCGATGACGTTTTGTGACCCGTGGCCCTGGAGCTTCGGACTCCTCGGCCAGGAAGGATTCTTCCGGTGGTTCCAAGTCACCATTACCGCCGCCGACCGGCACCTCGAGGTGGGTCCCTACGTCTCGCCCGGGCCCGAAAGCGCGCCACGCTCATCGGGGTAGGGGCCCAAGTCGACCAACCAGAGGTCGCCCCGGTAGTAGTCGAGGACGAGAACGCCGCCAGCGGCGGTTCTGGCCGGAGGAACGCGGCAATGGTTTGTGGTCAGGGCACTAGATCTCCTGGGCCAGCAGGCGGGTGAGGCGGGTCAGGCCTTCCTCCAGGGCCGCGTCACCCAGCGCGTATGACAAGCGGACGTACCCGGGAGCACCGAAAGCTTCGCCGGGGACGATGGCAACCTGGGCTGACTCCAGCACCACCTCGGCCAGTTCCATGGTGCTGGTGATCACCCGCCCGCCAATCGTCCGCCCCAGAACGCCGGTGAAGGACGGGAACGCGTAGAACGCTCCCTCCGGTTCGCAACAGACGACCCCGTCGATGGCGTTGAGCACGGCCACCATCTGGCGGCGGCGGCGATCGAAGGCCAAACGCATGGCCTCGACCGGGGCCTGGTCCCCCCGAATCGCAGCCAGGGCGGCCCGCTGGGCCACGTTGGAGACGTTGGAGGTGGAGTGGGACTGAAGGTTGGCCGCCCCCGCGATTACTTCGGATGGGCCCACCATCCAACCCACGCGCCACCCGGTCATGGCGTAGGTCTTGGAGACACCGTTGATTACGATGCACCGCTCCCCCACGCCGTCGGCGGCAGCCAGCGACGAGAACCGGGCCGACCCGTAGACCAGCCTGTCGTAGATCTCGTCGGTTATGACCCACAACCGGCGGTCGGCCGCCCATCCACCGATCTCGGCGATCTCCTCCGGGCGGTAGACCGCCCCGGTGGGGTTGGAGGGGGACACGAACAACAGCGCCTTGGTGGCCGGCGTGTAAGCGGCATCGAGGTCTTCCACCGACACCTTGAACCCGCATGATTCGTCGCTTGGGACCTCCACCACCCGCCCACCGGCGAGGCGGACCGCCTCCGGATAGGTAACCCAGTAGGGCGACGGGAGAAGAACCTCGTCGCCGGGATCCAACAGGGCGGCGCAGGAGTTGTAGACCGCCTGCTTGGCCCCGTTGGTGATGAGGACCTGGTTGGCGGCCACCTCCCAGCCGGAGGTGGCAACGGTGGCCTCGGCCACCGCCTGGCGCAGATCGGCCAAGCCGGCTGCCGGGCTGTAGCGATGGTTGGCCGGCAGCGCACAGGCCCCCTGGGCCGCTTCGACGATGTGCGGCGGGGTGGGAAAGTCCGGCTCGCCAGCGCCGAAGCTGACCACGTCGAGCCCCTGAGCCGCCAGAGCCTTGGCCTTGGCGTCGATGGCCAGGGTGGCCGACTCACAGATGGCGGCGACACGGCGAGAAAGGGCCGGCGAATTCATGGGCTCAGATGCTGGCACAACCCACCGATCGCACCAGTTTGCGGCATGCATGCCCCCGGGTTCCCGACCAGGGGCTCACGACTATTGCGAGAAATGGTCGGTGGTCTGACCATTAGCCTGGCCAATGGCCATGCACCCCACCGCTACCGCCCCGTCTGTGGAGCCAGCCTCGGCAGGAAGCCGGTGGTCGCCGACCAGTTGGCGGGAGTTTCCGGCGGCCCAGCAGCCGGACTGGCCCGATCCGGGGGCTCTGGCCGACGTACTCGGCCGACTGGGCGCACTGCCTCCCCTGGTTTTTGCAGGCGAGGTCCGCCGGCTGATCGACGACCTCGCCCAGGTGGCCGATGGAAAGGCATTTCTCCTCCAGGCTGGCGACTGCGCCGAGTCCTTCGACTGGTTCTCGGCCGACTCCATCCGGGACAAGCTCAAGGTCATCCTTCAGATGGCCGCTGTCCTCACCTACGGCGCCGGTGTGCCGGTGGTGAAGATGGGACGCATTGCCGGGCAGTTCGCCAAGCCCCGCTCCTCCCCCACCGAGACGGTGGGCGGCCAGGTCCTGCCCGCCTTCCGGGGCGACATCGTCAATAACACCGCCCCCAATGCCGCCGCCCGGGTGGCCGATCCCACCCGCCTGATCACCGCCTACAACCAGTCGGCAGCCACCATGAATCTGCTCCGGGCCTTCACCACCGGGGGGTTCGCGGATCTGACCCAGGTACATGCCTGGAACGCCGAGTTCGTGGCCGCCAGCCCCCAGGGTCGGCGCTACGAGGGCATGGCCGCCGAGATCGACCGGGCGTTGCGGTTCATGTCCGCCTGCGGCATCGACCTGGCGGCCGAGGCCGCCCTTCACCAGGTCGACTTCTGGACCAGCCACGAAGCTCTCCTGCTCGGCTACGAGGAAGCCCTCACGCGTCAGGATTCGTTGACGGGGCGATGGTACGACTGCTCCGCCCACTTCCTGTGGGTGGGGGACCGCACCCGCCAGATCGACGGTGCCCATATCGAGTTCCTCGCCGGGGTCGGCAACCCCGTGGGAATCAAGGTGGGCCCGGGGGCCGAACCCGATGAGGTGGTGGCCCTGTGCCGCCGTTTGGATCCGGACGCGACCCCCGGAAGGCTGGTCATCATTTCCCGCCTGGGGTCATCTCTGGTTGACGATCGTCTGCCGGCTCTCATCAAGGGCGTCGAGCGAGCCGGGTTGGGGGTGGTCTGGGTCTGCGACCCGATGCACGGCAATACCTACGTGTCCCCCTCGGGCCGCAAGACCCGCCATCTCGATGCCATCGTCAGCGAGTTGAGGTCCTTCTTTTCCGTGCACCGCAGCCTTGGCACCTGGCCGGGCGGAGTCCACCTGGAACTGACCGGTGAGGACGTCACCGAATGCCTGGGCGGGTCCGACGAGGTGACCGACAGCCACCTCGACGACCGCTACCTGACCACCTGTGATCCTCGCCTCAACGCCCGCCAGTCCCTCGACGTGGCCTTCGAAGTCGCCTCCATGCTGCGCGGCGGTCCGGAGCTTCAGGTTCGGATCTGACCCTCACCCATCACGACGTATTTCAGGGTGGTCAACTCACGTAGTCCCATCGGACCCCGGGCATGCAGCTTCTGGGTGGAGATGCCTATCTCGGCGCCGAATCCGAACTCGCCGCCGTCGGTGAACCGGGTGGATGCGTTGACCACCACGGCCGCCGCGTCGACCTCCCGGGTGAAGCGGCGGGCCGCATCCAGATCGGTGGTGCAGATGGCCTCGGTGTGGCCGGTTCCGTTGCGGTTGACATGGTCGATGGCCCGATCCAGGGAGTCCACCACCGCCACCGACATCTTCATGTCCAGAAACTCGGTGGAGAAGTCCTCGGGCCGGGCGGCGGTGATGGCCAGACCCGCCGCGGAGATGATGGCCACCGACTCGGAGTCCCCCACCAGTTCCACCCCGGCCAGCGCCGCCGCCGCCCGGGGCAGGAACTTCTCGGCCACCGCCGAATGCACCAGGAGCGACTCCGCCGCGTTGCACACCGACGGCCGCTGGGTCTTGGCGTTGACCACGATGGCCAGGGCCTGGTCCAGGTCGGCGGCGGCGTCGACGTAGACATGGCAGTTTCCGTCGCCGTCGATGACGTAGGGGACCCGGGCGTTGGCCAGAACGCTGGCGATGAGCGACGGTCCACCCCGGGGGATCAGGCAGTCGATGTAATCCCTGAGGCCCATGAACTCAGCAGCCGTCTGATGGCTGGTGTCGGTGACCAGAACCAGGCAATCGGCCGGAAGCCCGGTGGACTCCACCCCCTGGCGAAGGGCGTCAGCTATAGCCCGGTTGGAGGCCAGCGCCGCCGACGAGCCCCGCAGGAAGGCGGCATTCCCCGACTTGAGGCAGAGGCCAAAGGCGTCGCTGGTGACATTCGGTCGGTTCTCGTAGATGACGGCCACAACCCCCAGGGGGACCCGGACCCGACTGATGGCCAGGCCGTTGGGCCGGGTCCAACCATCGGCAACTTCACCCACCGGGTCCGACAGGTCGGCCACCGCCCGCAGGCCATCGGCCATGGAGGCCAGTCGGGCCGGGGTGAGCCGAAGCCGATCGGCCACGGTGGCCGCCACCCCGTCGACCTCCGCCTTGTTCAGGTCGTCCGCGTTGGCCGCCAAGATGCCTTCGGCCTGTACCTCGAGATGCATCGCCGCCGCCCGTAAAGCCGCGTTCTTGCCGGCGGTGGATGTGACGGCGAGAACCCGGGAGGCGGCTTTGGCCCGCCTTCCCAACTCGCCAACCGGGACGTGACCCGCAGTCACCCTCTCGCCCCTCGACTTCTCTGCTTGCTCCTGGGCCATTCCAGAAGCTACCCGTGGCCGGGGCCGGCCGGCTCGCCCACCAGGCCGGACGATGCTCCGTCGGGGGCAGGCCGGTCCGTCCCGTAGAGCGCGGACAACTCACCGGCCAGACGAGCCAGTTGGCGCCGCAGTGAATCTGGCTCGGTCACCTCCACCCATGACCCGAAACCAGCCAACTCACAAGCCAGGGACTCGATCGAATGGCCGCGCAACGCAAGGGTCACCCGGCCGTCGGGACCCGGCGGGCCCACCTTGGCCCGGGTGCCCAACATCGCCCGACACCACCCGGCGGCCCGAGGGACGGCCACCACCTGGGCCACCACCGGAGCCCGCCGCTGGTCCACCGATTCGGAGATGAGGCTCCAGGCCTCGGCCAGGTCGAAACCCACGGGCGGTTCCGCCGGGCGGCCGGTGGGGGACACCGACGACATCCGGTCCACCCGGAACGTCCTCACACCCGCCTCGGTACCGGCTACCAGGTACCAGACATCGCCTTTGGCGGCCAGCCCCAGCGGTTGAATGATCCGCTCGGTCGCCGACCCGGCCCGGTCGGTATAGCTCAACCTCAACTCCCGGGCCTCGGCCACCGCTTCGGTCACCTCGCCCAACAGCGCCGGTTGGGGTCGTCTCGGTCGAGTTCCGTCCCATCCGGTGGGATCGACGATCACCGAGGTCGCGGCCTTCTGGGCGGCGGAGCGCATAGTGGGCGGTAGGGCCGATACCAACTTTCGTAAAGCCGACTTGACGGCCGGGTCCACTTCAGTTGACGGGCCGGCCACCAGGAACAGGGCCCGGGCCTCGGCCGCAGTCAGCCCACTGAGATCCGTACGTCCACCGCCGGCCAGAAACCAGCCTCCACCCCGGCCCTGGGTCGAATAGACGGGAAGCCCGGCGATTCCCAACGCCTCCAGATCTCGGCGCGCGGTCCGTTCCGACACCTCCAACTCAGCCGCCACCTCAGGCGCAGTGACCCGGCCCCGGGTCTGGAGCAACAACAGGACCGCTACCAGCCGGTCGGCCCTCATCCTGCCAGTGTGGCCGCCCGGACAATTCCCGAACAAACCGGCCACAAGATGACCGGTTACGGGGTCCAGGATTCACCCATGAACCCCACCGACAGTCTTCCCGCCTCCGCCAACGCCGGCGATCCGGTCCTGGCCGACGATCCGGTTCTGGCCTCGGACTCGGCACAGACCACACCGGTCATCGAATCCAGCGATCCCCGCCACCGCTTCGCCCGGGCGGTGATGACCACCGCCACCGTCGTGGCCGGGGTCCGGACTGACCAGCACGACCAACCCACCCCCTGCGGCGAGTTCGACGCCAAGGCCACCATGGGTCACCTGCTCGACGTAATGGACACCGTGTCCCGAGTGGGCCGGGGCGAGGCACCCTTCGACCCCTCCCGCCAGTTCACCCCACCTCCCCCGGCGGACTGGGCCGGCGCATGGGCCAAGGCGGCCCACCAGGTGCGCCTGGCCTGGACCGACCCTGCCGCCCTGGAGCAGACCGTCGTTCTGCCCTGGGTCACCGAGAGCGGTTCGGACTTCCTCGACGAGTACGTGGCCGAGTTGAGCGTCCACACCTGGGACCTGGCCCGGGCCACCGGGCAGAACCCCGACTGGGACGAGGAGGTCCTGGCCGTGGCTTTCGCCGGGATCCAGCGCCTCCTGCCTCCCGACGGCCGGGCTGAGATGTTCGCCCAGATCATGGCCGAGATGCTGGCCAACAACCCGAACTTCCCCGAGGAATGGAAGGACTCAGGCGTGCCCTTCGCCGACCGGGTGATCGTAGGTGCCGACGCGCCGCTGATCGACCAGTTGGTGGGTTGGACCGGTCGCAACCCGTGGTGGCCTTCGGCTTGACGGCTCAACACCCGGGGTTCACCCAAATCTGCGGGACGCTTGAGATAACGGCGCTAACTTGAGTCGGTGACCCACCCGTCAACCCACGCTGTGATCGCCCAGGGCCTTCGCAAGACCTACGGCCAGACCGAAGCCTTGCGGGGCGTGGACCTGGCCATCGAAAGGGGCCGGGTTCTCGGGCTTCTCGGTCCCAACGGGGCCGGCAAGACCACGGCGGTGCGAATCCTCACCACGCTCCTTCGTCCCGACGGTGGCCGGGCATTCATCGACGGCATCGACGTGGTGGCCGAGCCCCGGAGGGCCCGAGCCCGAATCGGGCTGACCGGCCAGTTCGCCGCCGTCGAGGAGCGCCTGACCGGCTTCGAGAACCTCCAGCACGTCGGCAGGCTCTTCCACCTGACCACCGC
This sequence comes from Acidimicrobiales bacterium, assembly GCA_052390275.1. Taxonomy (GTDB): domain Bacteria; phylum Actinomycetota; class Acidimicrobiia; order Acidimicrobiales; family AC-14; genus JBQTHD01. Next base: position 53,118 of record JBQTHD010000014.1, read on the forward strand.
CGAGGCCCGCCGCCGGGCCACAGACCTCCTGGGCCGGTTCGACCTGGCCGACGCCGGGGGCCGCACAGCCAAGACCTACTCCGGCGGTATGCGGCGGCGTCTCGACATCGCAATGAGCCTCATCGGCAGGCCCTCGGTGCTGTTCCTCGATGAACCCACCACCGGCCTCGACCCCCGGAGCCGGGCGGGGATGTGGGAGATCATCGCCGATCTGGGCCGGAGCGGAACCACAACGTTGTTGACCACCCAGTACCTCGACGAGGCCGACCGGCTGGCCGACGAGATCGTGGTCATCGACCACGGCACGGCCATTGCCCGGGGGACGGCCGCGGACCTGAAGCGCCAGGTCGGCGGCGAGGTCATGGCCGTATCCCTGGCCCGGCCCGAGGACCGGGGATGGGCCGCCTCGGTGCTTGGGGCCCGGGCCACCGGTCCCATCTACTCCGACCCCGACGAACACACCATCCTGGTCCCGGTCACCTCTCTCGACGGCATGGTCCCGGTGTTCGTTCGCGACCTGGACGCTGTCGGCATCGAGGTGACCGAGGTCGTTGCCAGGCGATCAAGCCTCGACGACGTCTTCTTCGCCCTGACCGGCCACCCGGCCGAGGAGGTAAGCACCCAGTGACCAGCCAAGCGACCAGCCCGGCCACCGCTGCCAGCGGTTACCCCGCCGGATCGAGGGGAATCGGCGCCGGAGCCGATACGGGGCCTTCAACCAGCGCAGCCCCCGGCCGCACGGGCTCGGGGGACGCTCCAACCGGGGTGGCCTGGGCGCTGCGGGACTGCTGGACCGAGGCCACCCGCCACCTCCGGGCACTGCCCCGCAACCCCGAGGTCCTGGCCTTTTCCACCATCCAACCGGTGATGTTCGTCCTGCTCTTCGCCTACGTGTTCGGCGGGTCCATCACCGTTCCCGGCTTCAGCGACTACAAGCAGTTCCTGCTCCCGGGCATCTTCGCCCAGACCGTCCTGTTCGGCTCGACCTTCGCCGCCGTTGGACTGGCCGAGGACATGAGCAAGGGCATCGCCGACCGGCTGCGGTCCCTGCCCATGTGGGAGCCGGCGGTGCTGATCGGGCGGACCTTCGCCGACCTGATCCGCAACCTGTTGACCTTCGTTGTGATGCTGGTCGTGGCCTTCATCATCGGCTTCCGCTTCGAGGGTTCATTGGGGGGAGCCCTGGCCGGAACCGGGCTACTGCTGGCTTTCGCCTACGCCTTCACCTGGGTCAACGCCCTGTTGGGGGTGTCGGTCAAGTCGGTGGAGGCGGCCAACTCGGCCAGCTTCACCTGGATCTTCCCCCTCACCTTCGTATCCTCCGCCTTCGTCGACCCGTCGACGATGCCTTCGGGCCTCGCTGCGGTGGCCCGCAACAACCCATTCACCATCGCCACCAACGCAGTGCGGGCCCTCTACAACGGGATGCCCGCCGGCAACGACCTGTGGCTGGCCCTGGGGTGGGCAGCGGTCATCACCGCCGTCTTCGCCGTCCTTGCCAGCCGGAAGTTCAAGGCGAGCAAGGGCTGAGCAAGCCGGGCAACCGGCCTACGTCGCGGGACCGGCCCCGACGATGGCCCTGGCCGGGCCATCGCCCACCGCCGGCCCCCCACCGTTGCCCGACGGGTTGTCGGCCGCCGGGTCGTCGGTCCCCGCCCCCTGGCTGGGGGCCGGCGCCGGGTGGGCAATCCCGAACTCGGCCAACTTCGCGGCGTTGGCCTTGGTCGGCGCCTGAAGGGCCAGCAGTTCGGCGTAGATCCCCTGGCCCGAGGCCAACTCCGCCGGCGAGCCCACCTCCGCCACCCCGCCCTTGCGAATCCCCACGATGGTGTCCACGGTGGCGATGGTGGAGAGTCGGTGGGCGATGATCAAAGTGGTTCGCCCGGCCATCAGGCGCTCCAGGGCGTCCTGAACCTCGCGCTCGGCCTTGGAGTCGAGCGAACTGGTGGCTTCGTCGAGGATCAGGATGGGAGGGTTCTTCATCAGGGCCCGGGCGATGGCGATCCGCTGCTTCTGGCCGCCGGAAAGCTTCACCCCACGTTCACCGATCTGGGTTCCGTAGCCGGCCGGGAGTGACGAGACGAACCCGTGCGCATTGGCCGCTCGGGCCGCCTGCTCGACCTGCTCGGGGGTGGCGTCCGGAGATCCGTAGGTGATGTTCTCGGTCACGGTGCCCGAGAACAGCGCCGGTTCCTGGAAAACCACCCCGATGCTGGCCCGCAACGAGGCCTGCGTGACAGTGGCGATGTCGGTCCCGTCGATGAGTATCCGGCCCGAGGTGGGCTGGTAAAACCGCAGGAGCAGGTTGGCCAGGGTGGTCTTGCCCTCGCCGCTCTCGCCTACCAGGGCCAGGCGGGAACCGGGTGCCACCTCGAAGCTCACGTCGCCCAGAACCTGGGCCCCGCCGCCGTAGGCGAAGCTCACGTCGCGGTACTCGACCCGGCCGTTGGTGACTGCCAGATCGGTGGCACCGGGTACGTCCTGAATGGCCGGCACGAGGCTCATCACCTCGAAATAGTCCCGGCTGTCGGCCGCCGCCCGCTGCACCTGGTCGACGATGAAGGACGACGCAAACAGGGGGAACTGGGCCTGCAATGAAAGCTGGAGCATGAGGACCACGGTGCCGATGGACGTCTGGATGGGACCGAAGTTTCCCCGAAGGGCCTGGATCATGATGAGGGCGTAAATGGCGAAGAAGATGACGTTCAGGCTCAGGCCCCGGTACATGTCGTTCTTGTGCCACTCGACCGACTGAATACGGGTTCTATCCTCAATGGTTTTACGAACCTTCCCGAACACGGCTCGTTCGATAGGTTCCTGAACGAAGGATTTCACCACGCGTATATTGCTGATAACTTCCATAAATCGGCCGTTGCCGTAGTCGGAATCCTTGTTTATCGCCTCCTGTTTGGCCTGCCAGGAGGCGCTGGTCCGAGTAGTGAGCCAGATGTAGATCGGAAAGAGTGCCGCCAATAGGACCGCCACCAGCGGGGAATACCGGGCCAAGATAAGGAGGGTGAAAGCACTCGTCAGGAAAAAGTTGATGAAGCTGTTGGCCATGGCCTTGATCAGCTCAGATATCCCGGATATCGATCGTTCCAGCCGGTTCGTAATCCGACCAGTTACCTCGTTGTCGTAGAACTCCAAGGGAAGTTCCAGCAAATGGTCGTAATAGCGCTGGCTGAGCAGCGTGTGGAGCCTGGCGCCCAGGATGTCGCCGATATAGCCCTGGATGTTGGTCACCACCGAAACCATGATCCCCGCGCCGAACAGCAGTGCGAGCAGCCAGATGAACCGACTGTTCGGGACATCCTCCCCGGACCCGGTCTGCACCACGGCATCCACCAGGTACTTCAACAAGAACGGGTTGGCCTGGTTGAGCAGAGCCACGACCACCACGAAGCCGGCGATGGCGACGTAGAAGCGTCGCAGCTCCGACGTGCTGCGAACGATTCGCCAAAGGTCCTTCAAGTCACCCTCCCATCACCAGGCCGCGCGGCCCGCCGCCAAGTTAGGCCGGCCCCGCCCACTCGGAATCGTAGATTCGGGCTCAAGACCGGCCGGCCGGCCGCCGAAACCTCCTGGGACACCGCAGGACCCCCTGCCCACCCCGACCCACGGAGGATTCACAACCCATGCTCACCATCCGAACCCGCCGACGGGCCGTCGCCGCCATCACCGGCACGCTTCTCGGCGCCACCACCCTGCTGGCCGGGGCCGGTCCCGCCCCCGCAGCCGAGGAGGACAAGGCCCCGGCCGCTGCCCACTGGGGTCGCTATCAATGGGACGGCGGGAAGATCGAGGCCAAGGACCGGGCCTTCTGGCTGTTCGACCGCACCGACGACCCCATGCTCCACTCCATCATCGAGGCCGTCGCCGCCTCCTGGAACGCCGCCCGCGAGCAGAACCTGGCCCTCGACGGTGACAAGGCCTTCGAGACCCCCTTCGTGCGGGTTCACCGGGACGACAAGAACGCCGGCCAGTGCTTCGTCAACGAGACCGCCGGCTACTCGGTGGCTTCGGCCTGCAAGCTCCCCTTCGGCGACTTCAAGGTCATCTCCGCCCGCTCGACCACGGACAAGAACGGTCACCTGCGCGGCGGCGCCTTCGCCCTCGGTGAGGGCCTCGAGTTCGCCGACGCCGTCACGGCCGTCTGCCGGGGCTTCGGAGTGATCATGGGAATCGACCCCCGCGACGCCGATCCCGACTCGTGCATGACGAAGGACTCGGTGCCCAAGGGCAAGCTGCTCTGGTACGGCCCCAAGGACATCGCCGCCATCAACTCCCTCTACAAGTCGCACAAGGACAAGGCCACCAAGCAGGCCGCCGACGCCAAGGCGCCGGGCCTCAACGAGCCCAACTCCTAATCCGGCCATGGCTGCTCAAGGCGACGACACCATGGCGTGGCGCACAATGACCCCCTCCATCGGAGCCCTCCGCATCGAGGTCCCCAGCATGACCGCACTTCACCGCGCTACCGCCGCCCGGAGCACCACCGCCGGCCGATCCCCGCTTCGGCGGGGACGGCTGGCCGGGGCACTGGTGGCCGTCTCGGCCCTTAGCCTCATGGGCTGCGGATCTGACACCGCCTCCACCACTGGATCGGGGTCCGGACCCGATGGAAGCGGCAACGGCGCCGCTGTCCTTTCGAGCCCTAGCACCGGCACCGGCTCGGCTCCCTCCGCCGGGTCGGCCACGCCCGCTACCCAGGGCTCCAAGCCGAAGCCCGCAACCGGCAACGTGGCCGGTTCGGGTGCCGCCGGTTCGGGGGCACCCGGCTCGGAGCCAGCTTCATCTCTGCTCACACCACCCCCTATTGGAGCCAACCCCCAGCCGAATCCAACCCCGGCCCTGGTGCTGGCCACCAGCGAGGGCGACTCCACCGGGGACCCCCAGCCACCGCCGCAGACGGTGTCGCTCGAGCAGCTTTACCGCCAGGGTCAAGTCGACGTCGCCCGCTGAGCGCCGTCGACTTCGGCCGCTTCAACGCCCGTCCCCCTCTTCTGCCCCCCTCCTCCTGCCACCCTGCCGCTCGGCCCTGAGTGGCCGCCTGACCGCCCGTCGCCACCGGCTTTTGCACTCAGTCGGATGGCTGGACCTGGGGGACGGTGAGGGTCATAAGCCAGGCCAGGGCGTATCCGGTCATGGCGGACATCACGACCACGCCGCCCCACAACTCAACCGACCACCCCACACCGTCGGACAGGGCCAGGAGCCCGAAATAGCCGGTCCAGATCGCCGCCGGGACAAAGAATCCCATCCGGCGCAGATCGACTCCCGCTGCCCCCGGGAACTCGTTGCCCCCATTTGACCCAGGGGTCGCGCGGCCCGAGAACCGACCAGCCACGATCCCACCGAGCAGGGTGACCGGTACGGTGGCCCACAGGGCGAAGCTCCCCACGCCACTCATAGCCAGGGCCACCCCGGCAAACAGGGCGACGTAGGCGGTCTCCGAGAGCCGCCACCGGCGGGCGAGCAAAAGCGCCGGGGCCATGAGGACCACTGTGGTGATGAGGAACCCCCCCAGGCCCCCCTTGCGGACCTCCTCGGCGTGCCAGGCGTTGCGCCAGGCCTGGCCCTCCGTTACCGCCGGGGCCACATGGCCCACCGCATCCGGGTCCAGGGCCAGAACATGAAAGACGTGGCTGGTGGCGGACTGGGAGAAGAAGGGGGAGTACGGCATCAGAAAGAACGAAACCAAGGCGGTGGCCAGCGCCAAAGAGGCCAAGGCCGGCCCCAGCCGGATCTGGCTTTGCGGGCGTCGGTCCACCCACGCCGCTCGAAAGGGGCTGGTCAGGATGGCCAGTGCTCCGGCGAACAGGACCAGGTGCGAAGGGCTGAACAGCGCCTCCAGATCCACCTCGATTCCGAAGATCTCATGCCAGATGAGGTCCCCGACGCCGCCAACTGCGAACATGGCCACACCGACGAACCCGAGGCGGTACCCAATGGGGGGGCGTCCGAGGCGCCGAAGCAGGTAGGCGTGCCACAGGGCGGTGGCCAGAAATCCGCTGTAGAAGAGCCCGTGCCACGGGGTGAAGAACGATTCGGGTTTGGCGTTGTTGTGGGCCCACCCGTCCACGAACAGGCCCAACATCAGCCAGGCCGCAAGGGCCACCGTCGCCAGATCCTGGCCCGGTGAAGTTCGGGCCGCCCCAGCCGCCGAGTCGGCCCGATCCGGCCGCCACATGTTTGCGAGCGTGCTCATGGAAGCGTCCTCATGCGCAGCCAACTTAGTGCTGATAACTAACTTGTCAACCTAAGTGAGAACGACCAAATCGTCGCGGTGAATGGCCAGGGATCGAGAGGGATCAGCCAGGTCCGCGCTGCGACGGCCGGCCAAGGCGGCCAGGTCGAGTGATCCGGCCGAAACCAGGCCCTTGGCAAAGACGGCGCCGCCGGAATCGACCACTTCAACGGCATCCCCAGCCGAAAAGTCACCCTTGACCAGGGTGATCCCTGCCACCAGCAACGAGCCGCCGGACTCGGCGAGCGCCCGCCGCGCCCCCTGATCAACAACCACCGTCCCCCGGGCGGCCACCGCAAAGGCGATCCACAGCTTGCGGGCCCCCAGGCGGCGGGGCTGAGCCACCACCACGGTGCCCACTGACGATGCCCCACCAACCGCGTCGACCAGGACGTCAGGTCGGCCGGCGGCAGCTATGACCGTGGGGATACCCGACCAGGAGGCCATCTTGGCTGCTGCCAACTTGGAGGCCATCCCCCCACTGCCGCGCTCGGTTCCAGACGCCCCGGCGACCGCTTCGAGTTCCGCGTCGATAGCCACCACTTCGGCGATCAGGCTGGCCTCGGGAACCAGTCGGGGATCGGCATCGAGAAGCCCGGGGGTGTCGGTCAGCAACACCAGCAGGTCGGCTCGCAGAAGGTTGGCAACCAGTGCGGCCAGGCGATCGTTGTCGCCGTAGCGAATCTCGTCGTCGGCCACGGCATCGTTCTCGTTGATCACCGGCACCGCCCCCAACTCGAGCAACCGCGCCAGGGTGTCGCGGGCGTGGAGGTACTGGGACCGGTGGACGAAGTCCAAGGGGGCGAGCAGCACCTGGGCGGCGGTCAGGCCGCAAGCCCCCAGTGCCTGGTCCCACTCGGCCATCAGGCGGATCTGACCCACGGCGGAAACGGCCTGGAGCGTCGCCATGTCGGCCGGCCGATCCCCGATACCCAGGGCCGGGAGGCCGGCAGCGATAGCTCCGGAGGTGACCAGCACCACCTGGTGGGACCGCCGGCGAAGACCGGCCACCTCGTTGGCCAGCTTGGCAATCATCTCTCGGTCGAGCGCGCCGGCGGAGTCGGTGAGCGACGACGTCCCTACCTTGGCCACCACCCTCATGGCGGCGGGTCCGCCCATGTCTCCTCTGAATCCGTCCCTGCCGCCTCGGGGCCCGGCCCTGCCGCCTCTGCCTTTGGGGTGGGGGGGCGGGCGCGCCCGGAGCGGGAGGTGACGAACTCCGCCGACCCCGGTGCCAGCGGGCTGTAAGTGAAGCTGACCCCACCGACGCGAACCGGATCCCCGGGCCGGGCGCCCGCCCGGTGCAGGGCCCGATCGACTCCCAGGCGCCGCAGTCGGCCGGCCACGTAGAGAGCGGCCTGAGGGTCGGTGAGGTCGCTGACCGCCACGGCCCGGGCCGCCTCTCGGCCCAGGACTTCGAATGCACCATCGAGGCCCCGGATGATGGACACGCCCTGAGGCTCGGGCCGCAGCACCGGGGCCGAGTGAACGACCGGGTCCGGCGCCTTGTCCACCTCGGCCACCAGCGCACCGAGTTGGACGAGGAGTTCGGGGACTCCCTGCCCGGTTACGGCCGAAACGGCGATCTGTGGCTGGTCGCCGGCATCGATCCCGTCCGAGGGCGACCGATCATCAGACTCAGAAGGCCCGGACCCGGCCTCTGCCGAGTCGGCGCCCGGGCCGACCGGGCCGACCGGGCCGACCGGGCCGACCAGGTCAACCTTGGTGCCCACCACCACCCGCGGGCGCTCCAGCAACTCCGGGCGGAAGTCCGCCAGTTCCGCCAAAAGGATTCGTTCCTGCTCCGACGGCGACATCCCGTCGGCCGCCGCCAGATCCACCAGGACAGCGAGTACCCGGGCCCGGGAGATGTGTCGGAGGAAGCCGTGACCCAGGCCCCGACCCTGGGCGGCACCTTCGATCAGGCCGGGGATGTCGGCCATGATGAACTCCCCCGCCGGCGCCCTGACCACCCCCAGGTGGGGCTCGAGGGTGGTGAAGGGGTAGTCGGCGATCTTGGGCTTGGCAGCCGATACCCGTGACAGCAGGGTGCTCTTGCCCGCGTTCGGAAACCCGACCAGGGCGACGTCGGCCATGAGGGCCAACTCCAGTTTCAACCACTTTTCCTCGCCCACCTCGCCCTGCTCGGCGAAGCTGGGGGCCCGGCGCCGGTTGGTCAGGAACCGGGCGTTTCCTCGCCCACCGCGGCCGCCCCGGGCGGCCAACCACCGCTGGCCCACCTCGGCCAGGTCGGCCACCAGAGCACCTCCGGGGTCGCGAACCAAGGTGCCCTGGGGCACGATGACGGTGATTTCCTGGCCGGCCCGGCCGTGGCGTCGAGCGCCGGATCCGTGGGACCCGTTGGTGGCTGTGCGGTGAGGATGGTCACGAAAGGCCAGGAGTGAGGCAACCTGGGTGGACGCCTCCAGCCAGACATCCCCGCCGTTGCCGCCATCGCCGCCGTCGGGGCCGCCGCGAGGAACGTGGGCCTCCCGCCGGAACGACACCACCCCAGCGCCCCCGTCGCCGCCCCGGACACACAGGGCGGCTTCATCAACGAACGAACTCAGCCGGCGACGTCCACCAGGCGACGGCCGCGGCGCCGGTTGAAGCGAACCGTGCCCGGGATGAGGGCGAACAGCGTGTCGTCGCCGCCCCGACCAACGCCTTCACCGGGGTGGAAATGGGTGCCGCGCTGGCGAACGATGATGGCGCCGGCGCCCACCCGGGATCCGTCGGCCGCCTTTACGCCCAGGCGTTTGGCGGTGGAGTCCCGGCCGTTACGAGTGGAGCCGCCACCTTTGGTCTTGGACATGGAATCAGCCTCCGCTGGAAATGGACGTGATCTCGATGGTGGTCAGGTCTTGGCGATGACCCCATTTGCGGCGCTGGTTGGCCTTGGACTTGTAGGTGAAGCCGGTGATGCGCGGACCACGGGCCTCCCCCACCACCTTGGCTTCGACCCGGGCAGATGACAGGTCCCCGGGCGTTGCCGCCACCTTGGTCCCATCCACCACCAGCAACGGGCCGAAGGACACGGTGCCGTCGGGGTCGGCACTGAGGCGCTCGACATCGATGCGTTGGCCCTGAGCGACCCGATACTGCTTGCCTCCGGTGCGGATAACGGCGTACATCGTTGCCACGCTACAGCAGCGATCCATCCAGCACGATCCCGCGCCCTGAACAGGTCGGACAGGTCGCGGAGAACGACTCGACCAGCCCCTCCGACACCCGCTTACGGGTCATCTGCACCAGGCCCAACTCGGAGATCTCGAGCACCTGGGTTCGGGTCTTGTCCCGGCCCAGAGCCTCTCGCAGCGCCTTGAGGACCTCGTCGCGGTGGCGGCGAACCTCCATGTCGATGAAGTCGATGACGATGATCCCGCCGATGTCGCGCAGCCTCAACTGGCGGGCCACCTCCTCGGCTGCTTCGAGGTTGTTGTCGAAGACCGTCTCCTCCAGATTGGAGGTGCCGACGTTGCGGCCGGTGTTGACGTCGATGACGGTGAGGGCCTCGGTCCGCTCGATGATCAAAGAGCCCCCGGAGGGCAGCCATACCTTGCGGTCGAGGGCCTTGAACAGTTGCTCGTGGACGTGGTTGCGCTCGAACAGTCCCAGATCCGGATCCTGGTAGAGCTCAACGCGCGAGGCCAACTCGGGTATCAGCGCACTCACATAGTCGTGCACTTCTTCATAAAGGCGGGGATCGTCGATCAACACGCTGCGGTACTCCCGGCTGAACTCCTCCCGGATCACCCGGACCGCCAGGGTCGGCTCGGCATAGACCAGGGCCGGCGACCGGATTCGGGCGGCCGACCGCTCGATGTCGGCCCACTGCCGCAACAGACGGGCCACGTCCCGGCTCAACTCCTCGGCCGTGGCTCCTTCGGCCGCCGTCCGCACGATGAGGCCCTGTCCCTCGGGGCGGATGTTCTCCAGAAGCCGGCGAAGGCGCTTGCGTTCGGTGTCGTCAAGGCGCTTGGAGATGCCGCAGGTGCTGGCGCCGGGAACCAGGACGACGAAGCGGCCAGCCAGGGACACCTCCTGGGTGAGGCGGGCACCCTTGGTACCAATGGGGTTCTTGGTCACCTGGCAGAGCACGTTCTGGCCGGGTCGCAGGACATCTTCGATACGGGGGTGGCCCTCGGCTCCCCGGCGGGACGGGATCGGCGATCCCTCGTCCATCTCCGCCCCGAGGTCGGCCAGGTTCGCCGCCCGGGCCGAATCAGTTCGGCCCGCCACCGGGTCAGACAACTTCAGATCAGAGGCGTACAGAACGGCGTTCTTCGTCGTCCCGATATCCACAAAGGCCGCTTCCATTCCGGGCAGCACGTTTTGGACCCGGCCGACGTAGACATTTCCGTGAATGCCGGTGCTGTCATCGGCGGGGCGGGAAACGAAGTGGCTGACCAGGGACCGACCCTCCAGCACGGCTATCTGGGTGACGTCGGGACGGACCTGGACACACATCAGATAGCGCCCCAACGGCCGGCCCTTGCGTTCGCGGCCCCGCCGACGATCGAAGGCGTCGGACTCCGGGTCCGCTATTACCAGGCCCGGATCTGGCCCACCTGGACCCTTCCCCCGACGCGACCGGCCGCCTGCGCCCTTGGGCACCTCCTCTGGATCGGCCGCCAGAGCCGGGCCGCTCCCCTGCGGTGCCCCACCTACGGGCTCTGTGCGGGAGCCGCCCGACGCCCGCCGACGACCCGGGGTGGGCACGGTCGCCACGGTGTCGGCGCTGGCTTGCTCTGTCGAGGCGGCCCGGGCGGGACGAGTGTCGCCAATGCGCGGCTTGGAGATGACCACCGGCCCGGCCGCGTCCGAGGTCTTGGGTCCGGAACTTCTTGCCGTGCGGGTCCGGCGGCGAGGGGCCGTCGGTTTGTCGCCGCCGGTCGGGGCGTCCGCCGGTGCGCCGGCTTCAGCCCAGGGCGCCCCGCCAGCGGTGTCGGGATCGAGAGCCCGAGCGGGCGACACCCTCGTCGTCCGCGGCCGGGCTCGATCTGCCTCAGTGACGACCGGTTCGATATCCGGATTCTCATCAGTGACGCCCGAGAATTCGTCAGATCTGAGCTCGTTCGGGGAACCATCACCCTTGCGCGCAGGGGTTGCCCGGCGGCTTCGTCCTCCTCTGGAGCCGCGGCGACGGGGCCCGCCGGGCGGTTGTGAAGCCGTTGCCTCAACCGCGCGACCCGGTGCCAAACCGGCCAAGCCGGCGAGGTCGGATCCCGAGGCAGGGCCCGGGATCACAGACAGGTCAGCGGAAACCGGTGGGACAGGGGGCGACGGAGGGGTCGGGACCGGGCCATGGTGGTCCGGCAAGGCGTCGGACATCGGAAAAATCCCTTCTGCTGGCCCACGCCTTCGGGCGTGGCGCGACCCCGTCGCCGGCGCCGGGATGGGGAATCCCGCGCGCGCCGGGGCGCCTGGTGGAACGACACTGTCGATTGCCCCGACCCGGTGGAGGGACCGCCGGTTGATTCATGGGCGGTCCGCTTCGGGCTACGGCAGACGGGCGGAGGCGGTCAGGGTCGCCGACAACCGGAGGCGACCCGGCTGCGATCAGAACCCTGGCCACCAGGAACCGGAGCCGGGGCAAAAGGGAAATCATTGAACTGGCCGATCGTACCGCCATGAGGCGACGGCCACCGAACGCCGGGCGTTCAGCGGAGGCGGCGCATGTGGACGTTCAGCACCAGGCCCATGCCCAGGAAGGTGGCCAGAGTCGATGAGCCCCCGTACGACATGAGGGGCAGGGGGATACCCGCGACCGGGGTCATGCCCATGGTCATTCCGATGTTCTCGAACACCTGGAACACCAGCATGGCCAGTACCCCCACGCAGAGCAGGGAGCCGAACTGATCCCGAGCCAGGCTGGCCGTTCGCCACACCCGCCAGATGACCAGGCCGAACAGCCCCAACAGGGTGGCAGACCCGATGAAGCCCAGCTCCTCGCCCACCGCGGTGAAGATGAAGTCGGTGTGCTGTTCGGGCACGAAGGACAGGTTGGTCTGTGTCCCCTGGAACAGGCCCCGCCCCAGGAATCCGCCGGCGGCAATCGCAACCTGGGACTGCTGGAGGTTGTAGGCCGTTCCCTGGCTGTCGGATTCGGGATCGAGAAAAGCGGTGAGCCGGTCCACCTGATAGTCCTTCAGCACTCCCAGTTGCAGGACGGCAACCGCCGCCACCAGAACCAGACCGACCATGGCCAGAAGGTGGCGACCCTGGGTTCCCCCCACCACCAGGACCCCGAAGACGATGGCGCTGAGCACCATGGCCGTGCCCAGGTCGGGTTGGGCGTAGACCAGGCCCAGCGGAATGGCCACCAGCCCCAGCACCAGAAGCAGGGGCTTGCCTTCCAGGCGACCCCGGTGGGCAGAGCAGAAGGCAGCCAGGGCCACCGTCAACGCCACCTTGGCCAACTCCGAAGGTTGGAGTTGGAACGAGCCGATCTGGAACCAGGCCTGGATCCCCCGACTCTCCGATCCAAGAGGGGACAACACCAGGGCCAGGCTGGTCACGGCACCCAGATACAGGCCGGGAGCCACCTCCCGCAGGATTTCGTAGTCCCACAGAACGCTCACCACCATCACCACCAACCCCAGGGCCACGAAGAGAAGTTGGCGCTTGAGGTAAAAGCCAGGGTCCTCGCCCGCGGTGATCTGGCGCTGGCGGGTGGAGGAATAGACCATCAGGACCCCGAGGGAACTGATGGCCAGGATCGCCCCGATCAAGGTGAAGTCCAGGTGCCGGACCGGATCCCGAGGCCCGGACATGCGCCGAGAAGCCATGGCCCTCACGGGGCGAACCGTCGGCGCGGAACCGAGACGGTCATTCCGACCCCGCTCCTGCCACGACCGGCGACAACGGCAGGCCAAAGGCCTTTTCCAGGATCCGCCGGGCCACCGGAGCGGCGGCCACCGACCCGAAGCCGGCCTCCTCCATGACCACCGCCACCACGTAGCGAGGGGACTCGACGGGGGCGAACCCCACGAACAGCGCGGTGTCCTGGCGAGGAGGGGCCTGGGCCGTTCCCGTCTTTCCTCCCACCGGTATCTGATTCAGAGGAAATCCGGAGAAGGCGGCGAAGGCGGTCCCCGTGGGGTCGCTCACCGCCGCCCGAAAGCCGGCCATGACCGGCCCGGTGACCCCGGGGTTCAGCGGCACCTGGCTGGTCGTCCGAGGCGGAATCCTGCGGACCGGTTGGCCGTCGGGGCGACGGATCTCCGAGCCGATTCGGGTGGCATGAGCCGTTCCTCCGTTGGTAAACGTGGAGTAGAGGCTGGCCAACTGCAAGGGGGTGACCACGGTTTCCCCCTGTCCGACGGACAGGTTGATGTTGTCGCCGGTGAACCAGCGAGGTTCGGGGAACGCTTTGGGGTTGCGCTCGTGGTCGGCGGCCCGTCGGGGCCGGGGGTTAACCCCGCCCCCCCCCCCCCAAGGGCGATGCCAAACCGGGGGCGCGCCCCCCCCCCACAACCCCGCCCCCACCAGGAAGTGGGCCGGGACCACGGGCCCCCCCCCCCCCC
>JBQTHD010000015.1:0-139040 GCA_052390275.1 Acidimicrobiales bacterium
CGACAAGAACCGCTTCGGTCGTCTCGTCGATGTCATGGTGCTGGTCCTCCTCGGGGAAGGCCAACAACCCTGTCAAATGCGGACTGAAACCTGGCGGATCCTGTCGCGCGAAGTCAGAGGCAACCCAATCCTGAAGGCCAGAGATACGCCCGCTCCCGCAGGCGCTCCCGCTTGGCGCGCCAGGGCCCGTGATGCGGCGATCCCGACCCTCTGGCACCCGGCAGGGCCAGGTGCTAACCATCCGGCGACCATCGCAGCGCGTGTCGTCAGGTGTCGATGCGCCGGGTCTCGTAGGCCCACATGGCGATCTCGACGCGGTTGCGGGCGCCGAGCTTGCGCATGACGCTGGCGAGGTGGGTCTTGACGGTGCTGACGCTGATATGCAGGTCGTCGGCGATCTCGTGGTTGGTCCGGCCCTGGGCGACGGGGATGAGGGTCTCCTCCTCCCGGCTGGTGAGCGGTTCGATCGGTTGAGCCGGCGGCTGCCGGGTGGGGGTTGCGGCGAACGAGGCGAGGAGCCGTGCGGTGATGCTCGGCGCGATGAGGGCGTCGCCGTTCGCGGCGGCGTGGATGGCCTGGCTCAGTAAGTCAGGACCGGCGTCTTTCAGCAGGAAGCCCCGTGCGCCCGCCTTCAGCGCTGCGTGCACGTACTCGTCGAGGTCGAAGGTGGTGATCACGATGACCGCCAGCGGGTCGGCGACGTCGGGGCCGGCGAGCCGGCGGGTGGCCTCGATGCCGTCCATCTCGGGCATGCGGACGTCGAACAGGCACACGTCAGGCCGCAGTTCGCGGGCCAGCGCCAAGGCTTCGCGCCCGTCGGCCGCCTCCCCGACCACCTCGATGCCCGGTTGGGCGTCGAGGATCATCGTGAGCCCGGCCCGGACTATGTCCTGGTCGTCGGCGATGAGGACCCGGATGGTCAATGGCGGACCTTGTCCCTCGGCAGCACCGCTTCGACCGTCCACCCTCCGCCGGCTCCAGGGCCGGCGCGCAACGTCCCGCCGAGCAGGCTTGCGCGCTCGGTCATGCCGACGACGCCGTAGCCCGTGACGGGGTGACCGGTCGTGGGGCCGCCGTCGTCGCGGACACTCAGGCGCACCTGCTCGCCCTCGTCGGTGACCTCGACGGTGACCCGGGTCGCGTCACGGGCATGACGCATAGCGTTCGTCACCGCCTCTTGAGCGATCCGGTAGAGGGCGACAGCGACGCCTGGGCTCAGCTCCTCGAGGTCGCCAGGTACCTGCACGTGCACTCGCGGCCGGCCGCCGACGCCTCGGGCGAGCCGCTCAATGTCGGCCAGACCCGGTTGTGGGGCCAAGTCCGCCTCGGTCCCCGCACGCAGCAGACCGACCATGGCGCGCATCTCGGCGAGTGCCCGCGATGCCGTCTCCTCGATGGTCGCCAGCGCCGCCGCAGCGCGGTCAGGATGAGCGGCGGCGACGCTGCGACCGGCCTGCGCCTGGATGGCGATGGCGGAAACGTGATGGCCGACGGCGTCGTGGAGCTCTCGGGCCAGCTGGTTGCGCTCGAGCAGCTTGGCCTGTTCGATGTCGCGGATCCGGGTGTTGGCGTGAAAGCGGATCGAGGCGCCGAGCGCGGCGGAGAACAGGAAGAACCCGTACGCGGCGATCACCTCGGCGGTGGCGGTCGGATCGGCAACGTGGGTGATGGGGAGCCACCCCAGGATGATCCCGAGGCCGAGCGCGGCCTCACGTCCCGAGCCCCAGCGGACAAGCGCGTAGGGCAGCAGGAGCAAGCCGCCGACGGTCAGCAATCCGGTCGCGTCGACCGCGATGATCCTGACGACGTCGAACGCGGTGACTGTGCCGAAGGCGACCGCGACCGCCCCCAGCGGGTGGGTGCGGCGCCAGATCAGCGAGAGCGCGACCACGACGCTGACGGCAAGCACGAGCGGGGCCTGCCTGCGGTCCTCGCGCAGCACCAACTCCAGCACCGAGCCCGAGACGAGCAAAGCGACCAGGCCCCGGTCCCGCCACACCTGTGCGGGTGGCAGCGCGGGGCGCGGCTCGGCCCACAGCGCCCGAAAGGAGTGACCGACCATCGCTTCAGCGTAGGGAAGCGGCGCTCGTTGCGGATCAGCCGAAAGGACCAGATCCGCGTCGCTCTTCTGGCGAGCGCAATGCGAGCCCGCGGGGGTCCTCGGCGAAGGTGCAACTCGTTCTCGATCCACGCGTAGCCGAGCTTCTTGGACGGTTCTGTGTTGCTTGGCGGGAGAGGTCCAGTCTATGGAGGTTTCAACGGCGGAGGACCCGGACACTATGGGGGCGGCGGCGCCACCGATCTCCGTCAAGGTGGAACGCACCTTGGAGCGCGAAAGGTGATAGCCGGTGGAGGTGGGGGTGCCGGGGACGACGGGGATACGCCTGGCGGTGCCGGAGGAGCCGGCGGCGGTCTCAGCGGTACCTCGGGCGGCCCCGGATACACGGAGGCATTCACCGGAAAGGGCGGAACGAGCGTGGCAGGGGGTGCAGGTGGTCAGGGCTTTTACCAGGACGGTACGGCGGGCGTGTCTGGCATGGGTGGCGTTGGCGCGACCGATACAGGTTATGGGGGAGGAGGCGGTGGTGGTGGGTACCATGGCGGTGGAGGCGGTGGGTCAGGCCTGTGGGACGATTTCCATGAGCGGCAAATTCCCGGAGCTGGCGGTGGGGGCGGGTCTGGATATGCGCACTCCGCTGCGTCCGATGTGGAAATGACGACGGGAGTGCGGGCTGGATACGGTCGCTTAATCGTGTCCGAGGGGTAGGAACCGCTAGCTTCGTCCCATCACTCGGCACCGTACCGGGCTGGTAGCGGGAATGTACCGTCGCCTGGGTGAGCAGATCGCAAGCGACAAGCTCACCCGCCTTCGTGGGAAGGTGGCGCGGGCCCCGCTGGAACCCACGACGCGTGATGATCACGGAGAGTGAGGAGCCCATCCGCGCCAAGGCCTGCACCCCCCGATTCCAACCAGCACTCTTATAACGAGTGGACCGCTCGTCGGGGACCCCTCAAAGGCCAACGACGCCAAGAGGCTCAAGGAACTCGAAGTCGAGAACGCCCGCCTGAAGAAGCTGCTTGCTTCGACCGACCGCTCAAGCTGCGTGATGTCTATCAACCCTGCGAGTCAACTAAAGCAGGGGCAGGCCCAAGTGCCGCCGATTGCAGGCAACTTCCGCGGACGCGGGTCGCTGCGACCTCAGCGCACCTGATTCCCAGTCGCGGTCACCACGGCAGGCGACTGGGCAGGCCAGAACAGCGACCGCGCTGTGTGTGGCGCCCCAGCCACGACTGCCCAGCACATCGCTGGTGGCCGTGGGCGGTGGCCGCGTAGCCGAGCTGGACCTTTGCGCGGACGTAGTCGGCGGGGAGGGTGACATGCCGTGTCCGCGTTCGTGGGACACAGTGAGAGCGCCGTCGGCGCGGACCGCGCTCACGCTCCAGCGTTCCCGATTCCGTACGGGTTCGCCCAGGTCGGTGACGAGCGTGCGGTCGTTGCGTCTAGTGACGACGACATCGCCCACGGCTGCGGTCGCACCGTCTGCGATCCGCGCGGCGGTTGGCCCGAGGTCGCCGCGTTCGCCGCGTGCGCGCTGGATCGCCTCGTTGAGCAAGGCGACGTGTTCGTTGGTCTCGGCAGTGACCGCGACCGACCGTCCACCCGCGCGCGGCGGAGGCAATGCGTGGCGGCACGAGGTTGCGAGGCCGGCTGAGCCCCCGTTCAGGCTGCCGTCGTGCGGCTACGAGCGAGCGCTCGTTGCACTGCCTCGGGCGTCACCGGCAGCAGGTCGAGGGTGACGATGGGGTCGTCTTCGCTGACCTCGAAGTCCCAGGCGACGACCTTGGCCAGGTAGGTACCGGCCCGGCTGCCCATGACCACGACCGAGCCGGGCGTGACGTCGGCGACGCTGCGGGCGTAGTGGAGGCGGGTCCAGTTGTAGCCGTCGTCGTCCTCGCGGTGCGGGTCGCCGACGATGTCGACACCCATCTCCACTGCCCGCGGATGCGGCTCGACGGCAGAGGCGAGTCGCTCGACGGTTACGTCGTCGACTTCTCGCACGTACCAGGGGTTCGCTCGCCGCTCAGCCATGACCGACTCCAGGGTACGCCGGGTTGGGTCGCGGGTCACCGCACACCACAACGAGCCGTCCGGCAGCAGCGCGTACCTCATCGAGTGGGAGCAGCGGCTCGTCAGGGAGGCGTCCGTCTACGAGGAGCACGTCGAAGTGATCCGGGTTGGCTCCGGTGGGCAGCACGTCGAAGCCCGCCGCCCGCACCGCTCCGACGGCGGCCTCGAAGAAGTAGGGCGAGGACGCGAACCGCCGAAGGACGTCGATCGGGGACGTCCCGCGCTGCCGGGCGAAGACGGAGACGCCGTAGAGCGCCACCCGGTCGCCGCCTGGACCCTCGACCTCGTACACCGCCGCTGACTCCATAGCGTCCTCGGCGATGTCCAGCGTGGCCTAATCGATCAACGCGGGCGTCGCCCGTATCAGCAGGGTCGCGTCGTCGGTCGGCACGCCGGGCCGGAGCATTCGAACCTTACGGCGCCGCGGGCTCGGCGGAGGCGTCATCGTTCGACTCCTCCGCGCCCATGTCCGTGCCGGCTCATGCTCGAGACGCTACGAAGTTCCCAGATCCCATCGAGGAACCATTCGGTGTGCGCACCGGTGCCAACCCGTTCCGAGGCGCGGCGGTGAGCCGCGCGTCGAACGCCGAGGCGATGGCCTCGTCGAGCTCCGGAAACAGGTGGCCGTAGCGGTCGAGGGTGACGTTGATCGACGAGTGGCCCATCCGCGACGGGATCGCCTTGGGTGGGCACCGGCGGCGATGGCGAGGGCGACGCTCGTGTGCCGGAGGTCGTGCACGCGGCACCGCACGCCGGCCTTTGCCATTGCCGGCCGGAAGTGGTTGCTCCAGAAGCTCGAGTTCATCAGCGGCTGGCTGGCGGCGTCCGGGAAGACGAGCCCGTGTGTGCCGGTCAGCGAGTACGAATCGAGGTGCGAGGTCAGCAGGTTGGCCGTGAACTGCGAGATCGTGATCGACCGGATCGACGCCGGCGCCTTCGGCTCCTTCCGGAGCCACTCCCCGCGCTCGAGCCGGACCAGCTGCGAGGTCACCCGCACCTTGCGCGCCGCGACGTCGACGTCGCCGCGCCGCAGCCCCACGAGTTCGCTCCACCGCATCCCCTTATCGGCGGCGAAGTAGATGAACCGCGCTAGCCGCGCTCGCCGGGTCGCTTCTCGATGAAGCCCATCGGTTGACCACCTCTCCTCGCTCACCCGTGAGCGAAAAGTGAGCGACCAGTGAGCGAACGACGGATTCTGGTGGCCGACCAAGGACTCCAACGGACACTACGTGGTCGACTAAAACAGCCCCTGACCAGGCATTATACCTGGTCCGGGGCTTGAGGCGGCGAGCGGAATCGAACCGCTGTACAGGGCTTTGCAGGCCCTTGCCTAAACCACTCGGCCACGCCGCCGTGGTCACGAAACCCTACTCCCGGCGCCGAGCCGCAATCGGAGGCACTGGGGTAGTGTCGGGGCCAGGAGGGCCGTTAGCTCAGCTTGGTAGAGCGCTTGCTCGACACGCAAGAGGTCACTGGTTCGAGTCCAGTACGGCCCACACCGGTACCAAAGGGGGAGTTGCCCCCGAACGATTGCGAGGGGTGGCCATGAAGGTTGGCATCGTGGGTAAGGGCGGAACCGGCAAGACCACCCTTTCGGGTCTGCTGTGTCGGGCTTTTGCCGAGTCCGGCCGTCGCGTGGTGGCGGTCGATACCGACTCCAACCCCAACCTGGCCCTCAGCCTTGGACTTAGCGAGGAGGTGGCCAACACGGCCCCGGTCGTCCCCCGGGCGCTGGTGGTCGGATCCGGGAGCGGCCAGATGACGCCGGAGCAGGTGCTCGCTGACTACGGGCTGGCGACTCCCTACGGGGTCACCCTGGTTCACGCCATGCGGGTTGACCAGGCCGGGGCTGGGTGCACCTGTTCCAGCCACACCACCGTGCGCAGCCTCCTCGGCGCTGCCCTGGAGGACCTCACCGACGTGACCCTGGTGGACATGGAGGCGGGCCTGGAGCACTTGAGCCGTTCTGGCGGAACTCTGGCTTTTGCAGACGTTCTGCTGATGGTCATGGAGCCGACGGTCAAGTCCGTGCTCACCGCATCCCGCACCGTCCCTCTGGCCCGGGAACTGGGAATTCCCCGGGTCTACGGCGTAGGGAACAAGGCCCAGGAAGGCGACGAGGCCTTTTTCGCCGCCGCCGCCGAGCGCTACGGGGTTCCTCTGGCCGGGGTCGTCCCATTCGACGGAGCCTTGGGGGCGGCCGACCGGCGCGGCGAAGCCGTGCCTGACTCTGGGTCCGAGGCGGTCCGGGCGGCGGTGGCCGCAATCGTCAAGCTTCTGGACTCGGTGGAGGAGGAGAAGGCCGCCCTGCTGGCCGAGCGGGCGCGGGTGGACCAGCGCATTGCGGAGCTTTCCGACGCCGCTCGGTAGATGCCGGCCCGCCGGTCAGGCCGGCCATCGGCTTAGATCCCGTGCAGACGGCTCATATGTCAATCGATAGTTGAAAGGTCCGCTGCCGGGCGGGCTTGGTTTCCCTACCCGGGCCATTCATGCTGGCCAGCCTCCTGATCCGGCCACCGGGGCGGTCTGCGTACCCATCTCGGTGGCCACCACCTTCGCGCACCAGCAGCTTCCGAGCGACCAGGCCTACAGCTACACCCGGGCCGACAACCCCACCCGGGCAGCGCTGGAGGAGTGTCTGGCAAACCTGGAAGGCGCGGCCCACGGCCTGGCCTTTGCCAGCGGAGTGGCGGCCGCAGATGCCATCCTCCGACAACTCGAGCCGGGCGATCACCTGCTGATAGGGGTCGACGGCTACGGGGGGACCTGGCGTCTGCTCACCCAGGTCCATCCCCGTCTGGTCTTCGACGCGGTGAACCTGAATGATCTCGATGCCGTGGCCCGGGCCTGGACGACGGGCACCCGGCTCATCTGGGCCGAGTCGCCCACCAATCCCGGTCTGGAGATAGTCGATCTGGCGGCCCTGGCCGAGTTGGCTCATCGGCGAGGGGCGAAGCTGGTGGTCGACAACACCTTCGCCACCCCTTACCTCCAACAACCCCTGAATTTGGGGGCTGACGCGGTGATGCATTCGACCACCAAGTATCTGGGGGGGCACTCTGACGTACTTGGCGGCTTCGTGGCCACCAACGATGACGATCTTGCCCGCGCAATGCGCACCATCCAGGTGGCAGCCGGGGCGGTACCCGGACCATTCGACGCCTTCTTGGTTCTTCGGGGGATCAAGACCCTGGCCGTGCGGATGGACCGCCACTGTGCGAACGCCAACGACCTGGCCCAACGGTTGGTAGATCACCCAGCGGTGGCGCTGGTCGCCTACCCCGGATTGGCCGCCCATCGGGGTCACGATCTCGCGTGTCGCCAGATGCGAGCTTTCGGCGGAATGATCGCCGTCACCCTTCGAGGTGGGGCGGCGTCAGCCCGGTCAGTGGCCGGCGCCGTCCGTCTGTTCACCCTGGGTGAGTCGTTGGGCGGGGTGGAGTCGCTGCTCAGCTATCCAGCCGAGATGAGCCACGCCCCACTCCGAGGAACACCGCTTGCTGCCGATCCGGGCTTGTTGCGACTTTCGGTCGGGTTGGAGGACGCCGAGGACCTATGGGCGGACCTGTCCGCGGCTCTAAAAGCGCAGGGCACTGAGCCCAACTGATGAGTGGCCGCCCTGTTCCAATCCCGGCGGCGACACAGCGGCTCCAGCGGGCCAGGCCTTGTCGAAGCGCTGGGACGAAGCGTTGGAGCCAGAGCGTTGGCGCCGGAACGCTGGAGCGCCCCCCTGCGAACTGGCCGGGGCGGCAGTACTAGCTGGCGGCGGCCTCGACCATGGTGTCGCGCGAACCACCCTCGCCGCCCAGGGTGGCATCGGCCACCGGGGCGCCGCGGGGCCCGTTGCGGGGCGGACGACCTTCGCCCTTGGGGATCCCGCTGCGGTCGCTGATGGTCCGCTGGGCGTAGGGGAGCAGCGCAAGTTCCCGAGCCAGCTTGATGGCCGTGGCCAGTTGGCGCTGGTACTGCACCGACGTTCCGGTTGTGCGACGCGCCTTGATCTTGCCCCGGTCGCTCACGAAACGGCGGAGGAGGTTGACGTCCTTGTAGTCGATCCACTCCACCTTGTCCCGGGTGAAGATGCAGATCTTGGGCTTCCCTTTGCGGGTTGTCTCGCGGGGCGGAGTCCGCTTCTTGGGACGATCCCGATCGTTGTTGCGTGCCATTGGTCGCTGAGACTACTCCGACGTTTCGCCTTGGGGTGATCCCGGGGGGGACACCGGGGTGAAGGCCGGTGTCTCAGTCAGTTCGACCTGTTCCCAAAGGGCCATGGCCAGATGCCTGGCTGTCCCCAGCGCGGCCTCTCCGGGAGCGAGGGCCAGGCTGACCCAGCCGGCCACCGAACTCGGCCGGCGGGCGGTGATGAACCGCATCTCCGGCGGGGGACCGGTAGGGCCGAAGGCCAAGGGGTCGGCGACCGTAGTCACCTCCAACCGCAGAGGCAGGCTGCCTTGGGCGGTCGACTGCGGTGGTCCCAGCGGAATCTCCGCCAGCGGTCGCCAGATCTTGTCCTCATGCTGGGCCAGAAGATGGATTCGGTCGCTGCGGGTAGCGATTTCAAGCCCACTGAGTGCCACGGCCGCCGCCTGTATTCGCTCGGGGCTTGCCTCTTCGGCGATGGTGACGTGGGGAACATAGGGCCACGACAGAGGTCGTTCGAGGGGGCCGGCAAAGACCCGGTTGCGCAAAGCCATCACCCGCTCGGCACCCTCGATCACCGGGAGATAAGCCACCGGGGTGTCGGGCCAAAAGGTGGTGGGTGGCCCCAGGGTCACCTCGAATGGAGCACTGTCGGCTCCTACGACCCGGAGCAGGTCGAGCGCTTCGGCCAGGCGATCGGCGCGAACGTTGACCGGGGGCACGAAGGTTAGATGGGCTGCAATCCGACCCAACGCCCCGTCGTCCATTCCCCGCCGGAGGGCGTCGACCGCCGCATCGGCCGGAGGTGGGACCAACCAGACCACCCCCACCCTCATTCTCCGACCGCCCATTAGTGTCGAACCCCATGGACCTTGACGACGAGTTGGTCAATCGGGTCACCTGGAAGATCCCCAACGCCCTGGCCCTGGTGGGAGCCCGATCCGGCCCGGTCCGTAACGCCATGACCACCAGTTGGATCAGCCAACTGTCCATGGACCCGGTGCTTATCGGCGTTGGAGTCGACAACGATGCACTGACTCATCGACTCATCGGCGAAGGCGGAAGTTTCTCGGTGAACCTTTGGGACGCCACCCAGATCAAGGTGTTCGTGAAGTTCTCCCGCCCGGCTGCCGACGACGGCGCCACCCTCAACGGGTGGGCCGTGACCGACGGCCCCACCGGGGCCCCCGTCTTCGACGATGCCATCGCCTGGATGGACTGCGAGGTCCGCCACACCCTGGATCTCGGCACTCACACACTCTTTGTCGGGGAGTTGGTCGGGGCCAACCTTCGTGATGACGAGGCCCGGCCGGCATCGATGTCGGACACTCGCATGAAGTACGGCGGGGTAAACAGGCGCTGACCGGTCGGCCGAGTCAGCCTCAGCCACCCGGCTCCGCTGCGGTTGCGCACTGACGCTGACGCACCCGATTGAGGGCGCTCCCGGCCCGGTACCAGGCGATCTCCTCGGCGCCCAGGGTGTGGGTGCACTCGAAGCCAATGGTCTCGGCGGTTCCCTTGTGCAATCGGCATTCGATGGGCACTCCGGGAGCGAGGCCAGCCAAGCCAGTGACGGACACCGTGTCGCCCTCGGCGATCAGGTCGTATACGTCGGGGTCGGCAAACCGCAGAGCCAGCATGCCCTGCTTTTTGAGGTTGGTTTCATGGATCCGGGCGAAGGACCGAGCCAGGATGACCCGACCGCCCAGGTGCCGCGGCTCCATGGCCGCGTGTTCCCGGGAAGAACCCTCCCCGTAGTTGGCGTCGCCGACCGCCACCCAACCCCTTCCCTCGGCCTTCCACTGGCGGGCCAAAGCGGCCAATGGAACCAGTTCAGACGCCGTGTGAGCGCGACCGGTGCCCACGGTGTCGGTAAATGCGTTCTTGGCGCCCATGAACAGGTTGTCGCTGATGTTGTCCAGATGTCCTCGAAATCGAAGCCACTTTCCGGCGGCGGAAATGTGATCGGTGGTGCACTTCCCTGCAACTTTCACCAGAACGGGCATCCTCACCAGGTCACGGCCGTCCCATGGATCGAAAGGTTCCAGCCGGGCCAGCCGGTTGCTGGCGGGATCGATGACCACCTCGATTCCGGTGCTGTCGGCCGGTGGCTCGGTGTATCCAGCGTTGGAAGCGAGGAAGCCATCGGGGGGGATGTGGGGGCCGGAGGGCTCATCGAGGCCCACTCCCGCGATCGAGTCCTGAGCCGGGTCGAAGTCCAGAGTGCCGGCCAAGGCGAAGGCCAGGGTGATCTCCGGGGACGCCACGAAGGCCAGGGTGGCGGCGCTGCCGTCGTTTCGTCGCGGAAAGTTGCGGTTGAAGGACGTCATGATGGCGTTGGGCTCCCCGGCGGCCACATCGGTGCGGTCCCACTGACCGATGCACGGGCCGCAGGCATTGGCCAGGACCCGCGCCCCTACGGCCTCCAGGTCACCTAGCAGTCCGTCGCGCTCGATGGTGGCCCGTACCTGTTCCGAACCGGGGGTGATGAGCAGCGGGGCCTGGGTGCGCAGCCCGGCCGCAGCCGCCTGGCGGGCCACAGAAGCGGCCCGGGCGATGTCCTCATAGGAGGAGTTGGTGCAGGACCCGACCAGGGCACCCGACAGCCGCATCGGCCAACCCTGGGCCCGGGCCTCGGCTCCCAGAGCTGACGCGGGCCGGACCAGATCCGGCGTTCCCGGCCCGGCCACCAACGGCTCGAGGCGGTCCAGATCGATTTCTATAAGGCGGTCAAACACCCGGCCCGGATCGGCCAGGGCGTCGGCGTCGGCGGCCAGATGATGGGAGACGCCCTCGGCCAGTTCGACGACTTCCGACCGGCCCGTGGCATGGAGGTACTCGGCCGCCCGGTGGTCGTAGCCGAAGACCGAACCGGTAGCCCCCACCTCGGCTCCCATATTGGCGATGGTGGCCCGGCCGGTTGCGCTGATGGTGGTGACACCCGGTCCGAAGTACTCGATGACAGCGCCGGTGCCACCGCTCACGGTGAGTCTCTGAGCGACAGCCAGAATCACGTCTTTGGGCGAAGCCCAACCGGAGAGCCTCCCGTTGAGGTGAACGCCGATGACCTGGGGCCACATCAGGCCGAGGGGGTCACCCGTCATGACGTCGACGGCGTCGGCACCACCAACGCCGACCGCCACCATTCCCAACCCGCCAGCGTTGGGGGTATGGCTGTCAGTGCCGATCATCATCCCGCCGGGGAAGGCGTAGCGCTCCAGAACGACCTGATGGATGATCCCTGAACCCGGCCCCCAGAAGCCGATGCCGTAGCGGGCGGAGGCGCTGGCCAGGAACTCGTAGACCTCACGGTTGGTCTCGGTCGCGGCGGCCAGGTCGGCAACCGCGCCGTCCCGT
Organism: Acidimicrobiales bacterium; assembly: GCA_052390275.1. Classification (GTDB taxonomy): domain Bacteria; phylum Actinomycetota; class Acidimicrobiia; order Acidimicrobiales; family AC-14; genus JBQTHD01. The sequence continues at coordinate 11,627 of JBQTHD010000015.1, forward strand.
GCGGTGACCAGGTGATCGCAGTGAACGGTGGTCGGAACCCCGACGCGGTCCATACCGGCGGTCATGAACTGGAGAATGGCCATCTGGGCGGTGGCGTCCTGCATGGCGACCCTGTCGACGATGAAGGCAGCAGCCGTCCTTCCTCGTACGGGTACCGGCGCCTGGTCGCCCTTGGGTCCCGGGGCGAGGTGGGCGAGAAGGATCTTCTCAGTCAATGTGAGTGGACGGTCCAGGACCTCCCGGCCCCAAGCCACCTGGCCGTCGAATCGCCCGTAGGCGGCCGCTGCGACCTGGGCGACGGTGGGCGAAGTCACGGCCGCAGCCTACGGCGACCCGTAGGGTTGTCCCATGGTCGATAAATCACCTCCGCCGGAACGGCCAGTTTCACCGCGCCGGCCTTCATCCCCGAGATCTGCCGGGTCCCCAACCGGACGGCAACGTGTCGATCCGACCCCCAAGCCGCCCGTCAATCCGCCCGCCGATCCGGCGGTGGAAGTGTCGGCCGACCCTGTCATCGAGCCCGGTGCCACGGCTCCGAGGCCGGCCTCCAAGCCAGCCACCAATCGCGCCCGGCGACCGCCGGCCAGACGTTCCGCCACCACCTCGGGCGCGTCCGCTGCACGTTCTGCCACGACCCCTGGCGCGTCCGCTGCACGTTCTGCCACGACCGCTGGCGCTGCCGCCGCCCCGACGACAAGGCCTCGCCGCCCACCGGCCGGGTCGCCAGCCCCACGCGCGGCCCGGACTCGGCCTGTTCCCAGCGGTGGGGTGCAGCCGGCTGATCCGGCCGAACCCTCGGCTCCCGCCTCCAGCGAGGCCGCTGACCCGTACGCCCGGGTTCGACCCCGGCCCTCCACCTCGGGCATCGCCGCCGGGAAGCAGTCCCCGCCGCAGGCGCCGTCATCGGCCTCCTCTCCTTCATCGCCGTCGACCTCGCCATCGACCTCGTCCGCTCGTTCTTCTCCGCCGGTTTCGGCTCCCTCGCCGGTCGCGGGTCGTCCCCTGCCGCCGCCCATGCCCGCCGAGGCTCTGGTCGGTCCGCCACCGCTGGAGGACCGGCTGGGAACACCGGCCCTCGTGGCCGCCCTGACCTCGTTTCTGGTCCCCGGAGGTTTGATGGCTTTGGCCGCCTTCTATCTGGCCGGCAAGGCAATGCCCGGCCCCCGGGTCCGCGCCGCGCGAATCTTGGGCGTCGTCAGCCTGGGCATGTGGGCCGTGATCCTGGTGGCGGCGGCCGTGGTGGTGTGGGTCCTCTGAGATATGTCGGGGCGTCGACCTCGGGAGGAATCGAGCGACCGATGCCGGTACCCCAGATGGGCATGGGGCGCCACCCGTCGACCTCGGGCCGGGTCTGTCCTGGTTACCTGACGGCGGTGACACGGTCCGCCGCTATCTCCCGACGGCCCTTTTCCTCGGCGACCTGATCGGGCTGGTACGGGCCGCCCCGACGCAAAGGTGGGCCTCGGTCGGCGGGTGAACGTAGGCGGGCGCTCGACCTGGATCGTCGGCAACGGCCGCCCGCACCTGGCGACGTAGCGGCGACACGGCGAATGGGCTCGGTCCGGCGGTTGGCCGCTACTGTCGGCGGCAGTGCCGACGCGGGCCTTTGGGGGGGCGGGCCAGCCGGCGGGACGCATACTGGCCACTCGGGCGCGTATCCCCCTGGGCCTTCTTGTAATGGCCCTGGTTTACGGGGTCGCCGGTTTCATGATCATCGAGGACTTCGGGTTTCTCGACGCCGTCTACATGACGGTGACGACGCTGACCACGGTGGGCTTTGGTGAAATTCATCCCCTCGGACCCGGCGGGCGGCTGTTCACCATCACCCTCATTTGCTTTGGCGTCGCGGTGGTGTTCGACCTATTTGCCGTCTTCACCACCCTGTTGACCAGCGGTCAATTGGCCCACCGCCTGGAGAGGAGAAGGATGCAACGGAGAATCGAGTCCCTGCGGGACCACTACGTGATCTGCGCCTACGGACGGGTAGGCCGGGCGGCGGCCGCCGAACTGATGGCTCAGGGTGCCAAGGTTGTGGTGGTCGAGTCCAAGAGCGAGTTGGAACCTTTGCTGGCCGAGGCGAACCTGCCCTATCTGATGGCCGATTCCACCCAGGAGGCGGTGTTATCAGAGGCCGGCATAGCCCGGGCCAAGGGTCTGATCTGCGCCGTGGACTCCGACGCGGTGAACGTCTACATCACTCTCAGCGCCCGGGCTTTGAATCCAGACCTGTTCATCATTGCCCGGGCTTCAAGCCCGGAGTCGGTCGACAAACTCCAGCGGGCCGGCAGCAACCGGGTGGTGTCTCCCTATGTCGTCAGCGGCAGCCGAATGGCCTCGCTGGCTCTACAGCCGGCCGTCCTGGAGTTTGCCGACATGGTCAGCGTGGCCCAGGGACTCCGAGTGGAGGAGGTGGCGGTGGACCCAAACTCGCTCATGGTGGGCCGCACCGTTCGCCAGATCTGCGAACCCCACCCGGGGGTGATGATGCTGGCGGTGAAGAAGCCGGCGGGGGGGTTGACCGTTCCGCCGCGGGGCGAAACGGTGGTGGCAGCGGGCGACCTGCTGATCGTGATTGGCCCCTTGGCTTCCCTGTCGGCGCTGGTCAACCAAGTGGAGTAGCACCCAGGAGGCCCTCGGCGGCTGGACAAGCCCCAGAAGCCGACACAAGCTGCCGGTGTGCAGGAAGCCGCAGGAAGCCCACGGCCTCGGCCTCGTCGGGCGCGGCCCGATGAAGGATCCGCCGTGGTCGAGATCTGGCTGCGTTCCCGGCATGACTCGGTGCCGGCCATCCCGCCGCCCATCCATGACGACGATCATGTGCGGCAATTTTTCGCCGCCACCGTCATGCCCCACCGAGAACCGTGGGTTGTCGAGGACGGCGGCGCCATCGTCGCGATGATGGTTCTCGAGCCAGGATGGATAGACCAGCTTTACGTCGACCCCGAGCACACCGGCCGCGGACTGGGATCGCTCCTGGTGGATCTGGCCAAGAGCGTCCAGCCTGGCGGCCTCGACCTCTGGACCTTTCAGTCGAACGCCAGCGCCCGGCGCTTCTACGAGCGTCACGGATTCGTCGAGGTAATGAGAACCGACGGAGACAACGAGGAGGGAGCGCCCGACGTGCGTTACCACTGGCCCGCCGACAATCAGGCGGCCATAGTTTTTGGGGAGTTCGCACAGTTGGCGGGCGGTCTGGCATGAGTCGCGGTTCAACAGGCGAACGGCACACTTGGCGACCGGGACCTGGCGCTGGAGGACATGCGCCTTCGGGTGTCGCTCCGGCTACGGCCCGGGCCATTCGGTGGGCGAAGCAGTAGGTGGTGGCCACCGGGGGTGCGCCGCCGAGGTCGGGGAGCACGCCGGCATGGCCAGTAGAGCGAGGTGGTCGTCGACGATGATCGCCGAGTGGAAAGCTCAGGGTCCTCGCTCGTCAGCTTTCGTGCGGATCGGGCCAGTTCGGCGGCGCAGGCCCCCAGAGCGGCATCGATCTCGAGAGCCGGTTTAGGCGGCGAGCCGGACTGTAGGCGGGGTTCTGTAAGTTGCCTTTGGCAACCCGGTGACCATCCATCTATGCGGCCTACCTGGGGATTGTGCCCGAAGGCACTGGGCGGGCCGCCCTTCCCCAACTTGGCCTTGCTCCGGGTGGGGTTTGCCGAGCCGTCCGGGTCACCCCGGGCGCTGGTGCGCTCTTACCGCACCGTTTCACCCTCACCTGTGCCTCCGGTCTCCCGAAGGCCATCGGCGGTCTGTTTTCTGTGGCACTTTCCTGCGGGTCACCCCGACTGGCCGTTAGCCAGCACCCTGCCCAATGGAGCCCCGACCTTCCTCAGCCCTTGCGGGCCGCGGCCACCCGTCCGGCTCGCCGCCCGGGCAGTATCGCATGCCTCGTCGCCGTCCCTCACGGCAGGTCCCTAACGGCCACGCCCACATGCAACGGCCTGGGAACCTCAGGCGCTGGCGTCGCGCTCGGCCCTGCCCGGGTCGCCAACCAAACCCAGCACCGTGGCCCAGTGTCGAAGGTAGAGGCGGTCAAGAGTTGCGCCCGAGACGGCGAAGATGGCCATCACGTCGCGCCGCTGGCAAGCCGGTGAGCGACGCCGGCCCGGGCCAACACCTTTAGGTCATCGGACATCTCGGCCGCCAACGGCAACCGCTGCGCACCGGTCATGGCCCGGCAACTCGCGAGACGCGCTTCCCAGGCCTGCGGCGAGGCGTCGTGGGAGCGCAGCCTGGCCATGAAGTCTCAGAACCTGACGGCCGAAAGCTCCGGCATCCAGCCCTTGGCCCGGTCACAGGCCTGGCGCCAGCGGTCACGGTTGGGTCGGCGCTGGGGATGAATCGTCTGAGTGGGCTTCCAGGTCCCGGCCAACTCTTCCTCATCGGCCCAGGTCCCCACGGCCATTCCGGCCAGGAACGCCGCCCCCAGGGTGGTTGCCTCGGCCACCGGCCCCAGTTCCACGGGGCGCTGGGTGGCGTCCGCCAGTGCCTGCACGAACACCCGGTTGGCGGTCATGCCCCCATCCACACGCAGGACGTCGAGGCTCACTCCTGCGTCGGCCTCGGCCGCCTCCACCAGGTCGGCACCCCGGTGGGCCACCCCCTCCAACACCGCCCGCACCACCTGGGCCCGGCCGGAGCCCCGGGTCAGACCCACCAGCGTTCCCCGCGCCCCGAAGTCCCAGGCCGGGGTCCCCATGCCGAGCAGGGCGGGAACGAACCAAACGTCGTCGGTGGTTCGGCACCCCGCCGCCACCGATTCAGACTCGGCCGCCGAACCGATCATCCCCAGGTCGTCGCGCAGCCACTCCACCGCCTGTCCGGCATGGAGCATGAAGGCCTCCAAGCCCCAGGTGATCTGGCCGTTTCTCCGCCAGGCGATGATCGGAAACGTCCCCGACGGTCCCTTTCGGTCAAAGCTGGGCCGGGAGGCCCCGAGGCAGATGTTGCACATCCCGCCGGTGCCGAAAGTGAGTTTTCCGAGTCCCGGCAACGTCGCCCCCTGCCCAATCATCGAAGCCTGCTGGTCCCCGGCCATGCCCGCGATTACGGGTCCACCAGGCAGTGCCGCTGCCCGGCCCACAATCCCGGAACTGTCGACTATGGCCGGCATGACTGATTGGGGCACGTCGAGCGCCTCGAGCACCTCTGGGTCCCAGCCCCGGCCGTCGAGCGTCATCATCCCGGTAACGCCGGCGTTCGTGGTGTCAGTTATGTGGAGAGAACCAGCCGAGAGGGTCCAGGCCATCCAGGAGTCGACCGTGCCGAAACACAGGTCTCGCTGGTGGTCGGGGTCCACCATGTCCAACAGAAAAGCCAGTTTGGTGGCGGAGTTGGTGGGGGTGACCCGGACTCCCCGGTCGGCCAACGCCAGGCACATCCCCGCGGTCCGCAGGTCCTGCCAACTGACCCCGGGGCCCACCGGGACCCCGGTGGCCCGGTCCCACACCACGGTTGAACATCGTTGGTTGGCGATCCCGACCACCTCGGCTGGTCCCCACTCTTCGCTCACCTCCGTGGCCACCGCCAGTGCAGCCTCGGCCATCTCCTTCGGGTCGAACTCCACGAAGCCGGGATTGGGAGTGGAGGGAAGGACCGGGCGCCGAGCGGCAGCGACGATGGCTCCCCGTTCGTCCACCATGGAGGCCCGGACGCTGCTGGTTCCCACGTCCACCACCAGGGCCTTCATTCCGGCCAGCCCAGACGTGGGTCCCGGTGTCGGGTTGGGGAGTTCGGGTCCACGTCCTGGTCGGGTTGGTCAGGCGGACCGGTGATCCCAGTGGTCCGAGATCCGCCGGCAGGTCCGGACCGGGGGCGAAACGAGGCGAGAAACCCACCGAATATCCCGGCGCAGGCGGCCATGGCCAGGTTGAAGCCAACCCTGCCCGTCGGCGGCGGCGGCCGCTGGTTGAGGGCACCGATCAAAAGGATCGCGGCCTGGAGAATCACAAAGGCGGCAACGGCGGCTAAAGCCCCGTAGGTCATGGGGGCATCCGGCCGGCGCCGACCTGACCGCCAACCTCCCCAGACCAGCCCTCCCAGGAGAACGACGTACAGCCCGATGTCTCGTAGTTCGCTTTCGCCGGCGCGAACCTGGAGGATGACCTGTGCAGCCGCCACCGGAACGATGACAGCCAGCGCTCCGCTCACCCCGGCGGCCACTGCCTTCGGTCCCCGAGGGGCGACGCCGGATCCAGACCGCCGGTAACCATCAGGGGCCATGGTCCGATCCTATGGGTGGGGAAGGGAGCCGGTGGCGGCCCAGTCAGGTGACCGACAACCAGCGGGGGCAAAAAATCAACGACCGCCGGAGGTGCGAAACGGTCAGACTGAGGTGGGTTCGCCGGCCGAAGGTCTGGGTAGGCGCGGGATCCGAGATCGACGGTCCAGGAGGATCGACGGTCCAGGAGGATCGAGGTTCAGGCCGGCTACAGGGCAGCCGACATGAGTGCGGGAAGCGGAGAACGAAAGGTGCAAATGGACACTTCAACCATCGACCGACCGATCGACAGGAACGAGACCGCGTGGCGCCTGAAGGGGGCATGCCGGGGAATCCCCGCCTCCGTTTTCTATCCCGACGATGACGATCCCGCTATCGAGGCCAAGGCCATCTGCGCCCGCTGCCCGGTGCGCCAGACGTGTCTGGACTTTGCCCTTGCGGTCCGCGAGAAGGAAGGGGTATGGGGGGGTGCCACCGAACGCGAGCGCCGCCGGATCCTGCGCCAGCGTCGACGCCCAGCCGCAGCCTGACCGGACACTGCCGAGATATTCACTACGGGACCTGAGCGGGAGGGAAACGAGGGCGCAGCACCTCAGGAAATGTCGACGGCGCCGACGCCGGGATAGTTTCGGCGGGTGAGCGTCGAGCCCGGGCACGGGTGGATGGGGGTGCTGTCGCACCTGGCCCAGGGACGGGATCTGGCTGTCGCCGAGGCGGACTGGGCCATGACCGAGATCCTCGACGGCCATGCATCCGCCGCCCAGATCGGCGCCTTCTGTATGGGCCTCAGGGCCAAGACGGAGTCAGTCGATGAGATGTTGGGCATGCGGCGGGCACTGATGGCCGCCGCTGCCCCGTTGTTCATAGCGGCGGAAGACGTGATCGACACCTGCGGGACCGGCGGGGATCGCAGCGGGAGCATCAACGTCTCCACTCTGGCGGCCATCGTGGTGGCCGCGGCCGGTGCCCAAGTGGTCAAGCACGGCAACCGGGCATCCACGTCTCAGTGTGGTTCCGCCGACGTTCTCGAGGCCCTGGGGGTGGTCATTGACCTGGACGGCGACGGGGTGGCGAAGTGTCTGGCCGACGTGGGCATCGCCTTCTGCCTGGCCCCGCGCTTTCATCCTGCGGTCCGCCACGCCGGGCCCGTTCGCCGGGAGTTGGGCTTCCCGACGGTGTTCAACTTCCTCGGTCCCTTGGCCAACCCGGCCAAGCCTCGGCGCCAGGTTGTGGGGGTGAGTGATCCGATCATGGCCGAGCGGATGCTCCAGGTTTTGGCGACCACCGGGACTAAGCGGGCGATGGTTCTCTATGGCGACGATGGTCTCGACGAGCTGTCGGTCTGCTCGCCATCGACCGTGGTGGCCTGGCAGGACGGGGCTGTCAACCGGCTGCGGGTCGACCCCGGGGCCCTGGGCCTGGCTCCGGCGGACCGGTCCCAGATCGCCGGCGGCGATGCTTTCACCAACGCCCGTCTGGCACGGGACGTTCTTGGCGGCCTCACCGGTCCCATGCGCGACGTGGTCCTGCTCAACGCAGCAGCCGCGGCCATCGTCGCCGACCTGGCTCCAGATTGGGAGACGGGCCTCACGGTCGCGGCCTCAGCCATTGACTCCGGGAAGGCTTCGGCCCTACTTGATGCCTGGGTCGAGGTTTCGCAGAAATGTCGACCGCCGGATGGTGCCGGTTCCTGAGACAACGCCATTGCCCTCCCCGGTTGCCTGAAGCAGGCGGTGGGGGACCAAGAAGTCAGACAGCGATGAGCCTCGATCCCCAGCAGGGAACACCTTGGTGGACGGGTCCGGAAGAAGGGGTCAGGGTATGCCGACAGGTGATGTTTCCTCGGAGGACATGAGCGCCAGGCGTGGTCGGCAGCGGCCCCGAGCTGGCTCGTGGGGCGCCGCCGGGTTCTCAACCAGAGCCCTGGCTCTCACCCTGGCCCTCTTGGCTACCGCCTGCGGGAGCGGGAACGGCGCGGCCGGGGGCGACGGGGGCGGCTCCGGATCAGGAGAGGGAGAGGGAGCCGGGACGACGGTCACGACGTCGGAGCCGATCGGGGTGCCTTCGGGCGAGGTGCCGCCCGGGTCGGGTGGATGCAAGCTGGTCTCTGAAGCCGAAGTGGGCTCAGCGGTGGGGTCGCCGGTGACCAACGTGGGTTCCGGAGGCCGAGCCGAGGGGCAGGTTTGCACGTTCACCGTCGACGGCAAGACCGATCCGCCCCAGACGGTCCTGGTGGTGACCGCGACCAACGACGAGAGCGCCTCGGCCTTCGACGCCGCGCGCAAGGACGCTGGTACCAAGGCCCAGACGGTCAGTGGCCTGGGGGACCGGGCATTCACCTCCGGCGGTCAGATCGTGGCTCTCAAGGGCCGAACCGTTCTGCTGGTGGTCGTGGGTCTGGACAAGCCCGAATCAGCCCTGGTGGACACTGCCAAGAAGGTGGCCGAGACGGTCATGGACCGTCTGTGACCGACCGAGTTGCGCTGGGCCTCCTGTGAACGCTCCGGCGGCGACCGTCGTCCGGTATCGCTGCGCTTCGTGCGGAAATCTCACCCGGTTCGATGTAGTCCGTACCCGCCGGACGAGGTCCTTCCATCACTACACACTCGGGGGGGACCTGGTGGTGGAGGAGGAATCCATTCTCTCCGACGAGGTCGAGCAGGTGAATTGTCGTTGGTGCGGACCCGGGGGACAGGTGGAACCCGTAAACGATCCACAAGCCTGACCGGGTCTGCCGGCCAGCCGGGAGGTTGTCACAGCCACTCGTTAGCCTCTCGCCAGTGATGATCGGCCTGGACCTCGACGGCGTTCTGTGCGATCTGGGCCCGGCGGTTTCGGCTCGGATCACTCAGCGCTTCGGGGTTGTCAGCCACCCGTCCACCTGGCGTACCTACGACCTCCGGCAACTTCCGCTCGGGCTGCCGAAGCAGGCGTTCAACGCCCTGCTGGACGATTGTTTCGTTGACCCCGCGCTATATGAGGATGCCCCGGTGGTGGAAGGGGCCCGGGCAGGCGTGTCCTGTCTGGTTCAAGCCGGCTGGGAGGTCTGCGCCATCACCGCCCGGCCGCCGGAGGTGGCCGTCGCCACCAGGCGCTGGCTTGCCCGCCACCGGTTTGCCATCAGCCAGGTTCATCACACCCAGGTGGGGACCAAGTTCATGGTCGCGCAAGAGGTGGGCGCGCTGGCCTGCCTGGAGGACAACCCGGCCGAGGCCGAGTCGTTGGCCAGGGTGTGTGAGTCGCTCCTTCTGGACCGGCCCTACAACCGGGACCAGGCCGTCCATCACGCCCGCCGAGTGGTGTCCTGGGACGACGCGGTGGGGCGCCTCTGCCAGTTGCGGCTGTTCGCCTGATGTTGGTGGTTCGGGCGTCTTCAAGGTGGGAGGGCACAGCGATACTGGCCGGCCATCGGGAGGGACCGTGAACGCCCAACAGAATGCGGGAGCCCACGCGGTGGTGACGGTGTTCGGTGCCGACCGTCCGGGGATAGTGGCCGGGGTAACCGAGGCGCTCACCGCCCTGGGCTGCAACCTCGAGGACACCTCCATGACCATCCTGCGGGGTTGTTTCGCCATGATCCTGGTAGTGGATCCCGGGCCGGAGGTATCCCGAGCGGACCCGGTCGTGGTTCTGAGCCAGGCTTTGGAACCGGTCGCGGGGGCAATGGAGCTCACCGTGACGGTGCGGCCCATGGCTCCCGTCGATCCCGCCCGCTCCAGCGGGCGAGGACCGGAATGGACCGTGGCGGTCTACGGGGCCGATCGGGTTGGAATCGTCAGCCGGGTTACCCGGCTCCTTGCCGACCACAGGGCCAACATCGTGGATCTGAGCACCCGGGTGGTGGACTCCGGATCCGACCCGGCATATCTGATGGTCATCGAGATCGTTCTGGGCCCCGAGGCCGATGCCGTCGTTCTCGAGGCGGGTCTGGCGGAGTTGGCGTCGGCTCTGGGGGTCTCAGCCAGCCTCCACCCGGGCGAGGCCGACATATTGTGAGTTTCCCTTCCGGGATGCTGGCATCTGTGAGCAGCGGGTAGCGGGTGGCCATCCGGCCGGTCGTGTTCCTTCCCCATCCCGCCCTGACCCGCCCAACCAAACCGATTGAGCGCTTCGACGAAGTGGCGATGGCCCTCGCTGCGGATCTGGTGGAGACCATGCGGTCCCGGCCCGCCTGCGTGGGCCTGGCCGCCAACCAGATCGCCGAGCCGGTGTCGATGTTCTGCGTTGACGTCACCGGTCATCGCAAAGCGGTTTCTTGCGCAGGAGAGTTGGTTATCTGCAATCCCGAGTTGGTGTGGATGGAGGAAAGCGTGACCGCCAGGGAAGGGTGCTTGAGCGTCCCGGACTTCACCGGGGACGTGGTCCGGCCGGCCCGAGTGGTGGTCCGGGGATTCACTCCTGCGGGCCGGCCGCAAACGGTGATGGCCGATGCCTTCGAGGCTCGGGCTCTCATGCACGAGATGGACCATCTCTGCGGCCGTCTGTTTCTCGACCGGGTGGAGTCCCCGGCGGCGGTGTTCAGGCGGAAGGTTTACCGGTGAGGTCAAGCCTGTCGGCCTTCCACAACGGTTGGGCGTGGATGATGATTGTCGGCAACGGCCTGGCCGGTCTGTGGTCGCTCGGCGCGCTGCGCCTGGAGGTCCTTCGGCGAAAGGCCCTGTGGTGGTTCACCGTGGCGGTACAGGTGGCAGTGTTTGTGCAGGTGATCGGCGGGGTTTGGATGGTGGCGGCCCAGGACCGGCCGGTCAATCAGTTCCACATGTTCTACGGCTTCGTGGCCATCATCACCACCGGGCTGCTGTACTCGTCCCGCCAGTCCGCCCGGGTTCGGACCCACCTGCTTTACGGCCTTGGGGGGCTGTTTCTTATGGGCCTGGGCATCCGGGCCATCCTGGTCGGATCCTAAAGAGGCTCAGCCGGTCTTGGTGGGCGCGGGGAGACTCGAACTCCCATGCCGAAGCACTGGCACCTAAAGCCAGCGTGTCTGCCAATTCCACCACGCGCCCGAAAACCCTTGGCGCCGGGGCCCTCCTTCAGGGGTGCGCCCCGGTGGAGGCAGGCTACCGGCCGGCCCCGCCCGGATGCCCAACGGTCGATCGCCCCGCCTGCTGGCGGCCTGACCACGCGCCGGCGACCCCAGACCGGCGGAGGCGACGGCCTGAGCAAGCTACGGTCGGAAGGCGCCCATCTGAGCGAGTCGCTGGCGGCGCACGAAAGGAGCGAGGAATGAACGACGCGGTCATGGGAGCGTTCGGGGCCCAGGGTCCTGGCGCCGACCGGGCCGGAGAGGTCTACTCCCGGCTTCTCAAGGAGCGGATCGTCTTTCTCGGCTCTCAGGTGGACGACTCGTCCGCCAACCTCATTTGCGCTCAACTGCTCCTTCTCCAGAACGAGGACGCCGAGAGCGACATCTACCTCTACATCAACTCGCCCGGAGGCTCGGTCACCGCCGGGATGGCCATCTACGACACCATGCAGTACGTCAGTTGTGATGTCGGCACAATCTGCCTGGGCCTGGCCGCATCCATGGGCCAGTTCCTCCTGTGCGCCGGCGCGCCGGGCAAGCGATTCGCCCTTCCGCACTCCCGGGTGCTGATGCACCAGCCCTCGTCGCAGATGCAGGGCGTGGCATCCGACATCGCCATCGCCGCCGAGCAGATCACCCATATTCGCCGGCAGATGGCCGAGAGAATCGCCCATCACACCGGTCAGGATCGCTCGCAGGTGGAAACCGACTTCGACCGGGACCGCTGGTTCACCGCATCCGAGGCACGCGACTACGGGATCATCGACCGGGTGATCGACAAGGCTGCCCAGGTCCCGGGCTGAGAACCTCCCTGCAACGGACCTGGTGGGGAGGATTGCCGTGACAGACCCCGGCTACCAGGATGAGGGCGGCGGCGGCGGCCGGCGGGTCCTGGTGTCGGGATCGTCGGGGCTCATCGGCCGGGCTCTCACGTCCAGGTTGGCGACCGCGGGCCACTCGGTCACCCGGCTGGTCAGGTCCGACCCAGGCCCGGGTCGGGTGCTCTGGGATCCAGCCCAGGGCAAGATCGACGGCGAGGGCATCGAGGGACACGACTGGGTGGTGCACCTGGCCGGTGCCGGCATCGGCGAGCAGCGCTGGGACGAAGCCCGCAAGAGGGTCCTGGTGGACAGTCGAGTGGCGGCAACTGATCTTTTGGCCCGCACATTGGCTTCCCTCAAGCGCCCACCCCAGGTGCTGGCGTCGGGTTCGGCAATGGGGTTCTACGGGGACCGGGGCGATGAGGAAGTGGACGAAACATCCGCTCCCGGCGCCGGGTTCCTGGCCGATCTCGTAGTGGCCTGGGAGGCGGCCACCCAGCCTTTGGCCGTGGCTGGATGTCGGGTCGCCCACCTGCGGACCGGGGTGGTGCTGAGCGCGGCCGGGGGAGCGCTCGGGGAGTTGCTGGGGTTCTTCCGCCTCGGCCTGGGAGGCCGAATCGGCTCGGGTCGGCACTGGATGAGCTGGATATCCCGGGCCGACGAGGTATCGGCCATCCTTCACGTCCTGACCCATGAGGAACTGTCCGGAGCGGTCAACCTGGTCGCCCCCGAACCGGTCACCAACGCCGAGTTCACCCGAGCACTGGGCCGGGCGCTTGACCGTCCGGCATTTCTGGCGGTTCCCCCGGCTGCCGTTCGCTTGCGGTTCGGCCCGGAGATGACCACCGAAATGATCATGGCTTCAACCCGGGTGAGGCCCGGAAAGCTCCAGGCCAGTGGATTCGGCTTCGCCCATCCGAATCTCGGCGAAGCATTCCCCGCCATCCTCAAGGACACCTGAACTCCCAAGACCCCGCCGGTGACGAGGCGGGGGGCCCGGCACCAGGCGGTGACGACAACGCCAGCCTGACCCGATCCGCCGGAGTGATGGCGGTGGGAACGATTCTGTCCCGGCTCACAGGACTTGGCCGCCTGGTGGCCATGACCTACGCCCTGGGCGTGGTCGAATCCCGGCTGGCCGACGCGTACACCATCGCCAACACCCTGCCCAACATCCTTTACGAGTTGGTTCTCGGCGGGGTGCTCACCTCAGTCTTCGTGCCTGTTCTGGTAGCCGAGTTGCGCCGTTCGCCGGGCCGGGATTCGACCGGCGCGGCCGGCACGCTGGCCGGTACCACCCTGGCCGTACTGGCGGTCGTATCGGTACTTGCAGCGCTGGCCGCCCCCGCCCTGATCGGGTTGTTCAGCGGCCGTCTCGACGGCGCTCGGGCTCTTCATCAGCAGGAGTTGGGGACCTACTTCCTGCGGCTGTTCGCCCCTCAGATCTTCCTTTACGGATTCGCAGCGGTGGCCGCCGGCATTCTCAACGCCCACCGTCACTTCTGGGTGCCCATGTTCGCCCCAGTGCTCAACAATCTGGTCGTCATTGTCACCTTCGTCCGCTTCGCTCAGATCACTCCGCTGACTATCTCGGAGGACTCCATCGCCGCCGCCGGCCCGGCCCGCTTCCTCTTGGCCGCCGGTACCACAGCCGGGGTTGCGATGATGGCCCTGGCCCACTGGCCGGCGCTCCGGCGGCTTTCCGGGCAACTCCGCTGGCGGGTGGACTTCGGCCATCCGGCCGTTCGACGCCTCGCCCGGCTGTCGGGCTGGACGGCGGGCTACGTGGTGGCCAATCAGATCAGTTTCGGCATCGTCTTGTACCTGGCCAACGGAATCCGAGGTGGGCCCACCGCCTTCGCCCTGGCGTTTGCGTTCTTTCAACTCCCCTACGGGGTGGTGGCCGTGTCTGTCATGACCGCCATGTTCCCCCGGCTTTCGTCGGAGGCGGCGGCCGGTGAGTTGGTTCGCATGGCCTCGACGCTGTCGGCAGGACTGCGGTCCATGGCGATGGTCCTGCTCCCGGCCACCGCCGTCTATCTCGTGCTGGCCCGTCCCCTCGTAACCGTGGTCCTCGAGCGCGGGGTCATGGGCGCTGCCAGTTCCGCGCTTGTTGCCGACGTTCTGGTGGCCTTTGCCGCTGGCACCCTGCCCTTTGCCGCCTTCTTGTGGACACTGCGGGCCTTCTACGCGCGCCAGGATGCCCGAACCCCGTTCGTGGTCAACGTGGTGGCCAATGTCGTCTTCGTGATCGCGGCTGTCGGGCTGTTTCGCCCTCTGGGGGTGGCGGGGCTGGCCTGGGCTCACAGCCTGTCCTACCTGGTGGGGGCGGGCCTGGCGGGGTTCAAGCTGGCCCAGGCTCTTCCGGCCTGGAAGCCGACCGCGCTGGTGGGGTCTCTTTCCAAGATGGCCCTGAGCGCGGCGCTGGCGGCCGCGGCCATGGCCGCGGTGGTTGCTCGGGCCGGGCCGGAACCGGTGGTGGTTGTGGGTCTCGCCGGCATGGCGGGCATGGTCGTCTTCGTCGTCGCCGCCCGCCTGCTGCGCCTGAGGGAACTCGGTGCCCTGAGGATGGCAATGCGGGGGAGGGAGTAGGCCGACCCGGTGTGCTCTCAAGTGCGGGGCGCCTCCGGTCGATGAGGAGGTGGTGGCTGCGGCCACAGACCTGCGCGATCCTCTAGGTTCGCTATCGCGTTCTTGCTCTTAGTGGATATTTCGAGTAACAACCTCTGACCGAGGGAGAAATCCGGTGCCCTTTGCTTCTGTCCTGGCCATCGCCTTTGGCGTCCTCATAATCGGAACGGCGGTGTTCGCCTTGCGCTCCACCCGCCCCACAGGGATGTTGGGAAATCTGCGGCGTCGGAAGTCGGCGGTGCCGGCCACCACGGCCGGCGGCTCGGAACAGCCGTTCCAGGTGGGCAGCGTCGACCGCAACCCCAAGTCCAAGGCCGGGGCGGTCAAGGGCCAGGGCGACGTTCCCCAGGCCGAGACGGTCACCTTCGCCGACGTGGCCGGGCTGGACGAGCCCATCGCGGAGCTGCGCGAGGTGGTCGAGTACCTCCGGGACCCGGCCCGATTCCAGGCGTTGGGGGCGGAGATGCCCAGGGGCATCCTTCTCCACGGTCAGCCGGGATGCGGCAAAACCCTCCTGGCCCGGGCGGTGGCCGGCGAGACCGGCGTGCCCTTCTTCTTCGTCTCCGCCACCAGCTTCGTGGAGAAGTTCGTTGGACTGGGCGCCTCCCGGGTTCGCCAGCTTTTCGAATCGGTCAAAAAGGCCGCCCCCTGCATTTTGTTCATCGACGAACTTGACGCCATCGGGCGCCACCGCTCGGCGGACTCCTCCGGAGACCGGGAGTTCGACCACACCCTCAACGCCCTGCTGGTCGAGTTGGACGGTTTCTCCGGTGCCTCTGGCGTGATGATCATCGGGGCCACCAACCGCCCCGAGTTGATCGACGCCGCTCTGATGCGCCCCGGTCGGTTCGACCGCCGCATCGAGATCGAACGGCCCGACCGCCGGGGTCGGGAGCAGATCCTCACCCTTTATGCCGGTCGTCGCCCAGTCTCCCGCCGGGTGGACTGGGCCGGGGTGGCCGCCTCCACCGCGGGATTGTCGGCCGCGGAGTTGGCCAGCGTGGTCAACGAATCGTGCCTGCTGGCCGCCCGCCGCCACCGGGACCGAGTCACGCCTGACGACGTAGACGAGGCCACCAGCCGGGTGGTTAGTGGGACCCGAAGCGCCCGTCTGCTCACCGACGACGAGAAGGAACTGCTCGCCACCCACGAGGCCGGGCACGCCCTTTTGTCGGTGTTGCTGCGGGGCGTCGAACCCCCGGCCCGGGTATCGATCGTCGGCGGCGGGTCGGCCTTTGGGAAGTCACCCTGGAACTCCAGCGGAGACCGGGAGGTGCTGACCAAGCGGGAGTTGATGGCCCAGTTGATCGTTCTGGCCGGGGGCCGGGCCGCCGAGGTCAACGTCTTCGGCCAGCCCAGCACCCGGGCAGAGGACGACATCGAGCACGCCGCCGATCTGGCGCGGCGCATGGTTGGCCGTCTGGCCATGACCGGTCGCTACGAGTTGGCCGGCGAGAAGGAATCCAAGGGCGGCGACGAGCACCGGGGGGACAAGGTCGAGGTCCGGGAGTTGCTGGCCAGGGCCGAGCAGGCTGCCCGGAGCATCCTGGCCGACCACGCCTCCGACCTGACCCTTTTGTCCCGGACGCTGGTTGAGCGGGAAACCCTTTCCGGTGAAGATGTCAAGGCGCTGGTCCGCGGATCGCGCCCGATGGCCGAGCCCATCGTTCTCAGGGCAGCAGGCACAAACCAAGGAGGTTGAGCCGGCATGCCGCGGCCACCCCGGCCGGGGGCGATGAGGCCTGGGGGTTGAGGAGGAAGGGTGATCCGTCCCCCCCGGCGATCACGGGATTCTGCGGTCCGTCGGGGGCCGAGGCGGTAATTCCCGGCGCCCGAGCGGCGGCGTAGGCGAAGGCCTCCTGAACGCTGACGGTCCCGTCGCTGTCGGAATCGGCCAGGCGCTGAAGGATTCCCTGCTTCACCATCAACAAGGTGAAGACCGAGTTTCGGGCGCTGACCAGTTCGTAGGACTTCTCCGTCGAGCGAGAAGATGCGGTGAACAGCCGGGCCGGTCCCGAAACCCCCTCGTCGAAGCCGGCCGCCTCGCACCCGGAGATGTTGATCCAGGACCGGCCGGCCAGCCGGGTCAGTTGGCTGGCCAATTCGGTGTCCCGGATGAAGCGGTTGTCATGCGGCCACAGAAACTCGACCCCCTGGGCCTGGCGCACATGCCCTGAATAGTGGAACACGTTCAAAGTCGAGGGCGAGGAGCGCTCCACCAGCCAGGCGAGGCCGGCCCGAATGCCCTCGGCCGTGGCCGAAGCGTCGGTGACGACCTTGATGTGGTCGTCCAGCCAGCCAGCCTCGAGCAGAGCCCGGCGGGTCTCGATCACGTCGTTGACCGCCCCGAAGTTGGGCCGCGTGGGGCCGAGGAAACGGTCGACTCCGACGAGCAGTGCCCAGCGGTTTTCGGGCCCCGGCCCGCTTGGCTGGGCGGATGCCGGCGTGGGGCCGGGGCCGCCGGGGGAGGTGGGGGCCAGCGCCATCCCCGCCAGTAGGAGAAAGGCCGAGGTGAATGTGGTCAGCGTTCTCATCAGCGGTCGGTGAGACATGGGCCGCTTCTTACCCTGGGGACGCGTCTGCGTGCCACCCCTCTCTGGGAATCTCCTACGCAGGGACGACGCCGAACGCGATCCGAGGGACATTCCGAGGGCGACGCGAAGGGGCCCCGAGTAACCGCCCCGGCCTGAACCGTGGTTGCTCCTCGGGACCCTGTTCGCTCCTCTCGGCGCCAACCACGAGGGCCAACTCCGAGAGCGCCGCCAGCACCTGGCCTCCTTGAGCGGCTGTGACCGTCGGCTTGCGCCTACAGGTCTCAACGGCCTCCCGAGGGGGCTCACTTGCTGACAGAGACATCATGCACCCATCGCCCTGTGGAAGAAAAGGGGAACAACTTGAGGATTCTGGGCAATCTTTGGCCCCCACGACGTTCGCAGCGCGCCTGTTGGCCCCCGAGGCCAGGTCCGCCTTACCGTCCAGCAGCGCCGGAGCGGCGCAGGACCGGCGAGCACCGGTCCGGCGATGACGAAAGCGGGGATACCGGCGTGCGACGAATCGGAGTCGGGCGGATCGGCGCGGGGCGGGTCGGAGCGGGGGGGGTCGCGGTTGGGCGCTTCAAAAGCATTGGGGTGGTTCTGGCGATGGTGGTGACGGGATGCCAGGTGGGGGATGGGTCCGGGCCGGCCTCGCCTGCGACGTCCTCGTCGGCTCCGAGCACCCCCACGGGGCCAGCCCCCTCGACGGCGGTTTCTGGACAACCTCCGTTGGGATTTGCCGCTGCGCAACTGCGGGCTCGGGTTGATGAGCCGGAGATCGAGGAGAGCAGTGGCCTGGTCGCCTCTCGGACCGCGCCCGGCCTGTACTGGACCCATGAGGACTCGGGCGCTGATCCGCTCATCTACTGCGTGCTGGGGTCGACTCGCGGTTGTGGGACGTGGCGGGTTAGCGGAGCAACTGCCGATGACTGGGAGGACATAGCCGCCGGTCCGGGGCCGGAGCCGGGACGCAGCTATCTCTACATCGCCGATATCGGGGACAACGAGGGTCGGCGACCAGAGGTCACCGTCTGGCGGGTACCTGAACCTCGCCCAGCTCTCGACGACGGATCAACCCCTCGGCAACCCCGGGCAACCGAGGCGGCCGAAGCCATTACGCTTCGCTACCCGGACGGACCCCGCGACGCCGAGGCGCTCATGGTTCACCCCCAGACCGGGGATCTCTATCTGGTGACCAAGGGTCTGGGTCCGGCCGAGGTCTATCGAGCCTCCGGTCCAGGCGTCATGGCCCGGGTGGCCCAGGTCCGGGCCGGCCGGGGCGAGCCGGTCACCGGAGGCGACATCAGTCCCGACGGCGGACGGGTGGCACTGGCCACGCTTTTCGGGGGCTACGAATTCTCCGCCACCGAATCAGCCTTCGAGTCGGTTTGGACGGCAGCGCCTACGCCGGTGGATCTGGGGGAGCGCAAGCAGGGCGAGAGCGTTGCCTATCGACTTGACGGGAACGCACTGCTCGCCACCAGCGAGGACGACCCGATGGTTCTGTGGGAAGCCGTGCGCCTTATGCGCTGAGTATTCACGCGAGAGACGGCCCGCCTGGCCGAGGGTCGTTGTATGGGCTGTTCACCAACAGGTAACCTGCCGTCCACCTGGCGGAGTGGGGTCGCCCGGGTGGACGGGAGGTTTGTGTTGGTCAAAGACAGATTCGTTAGAGGTAGCTGGAACCGGGGAACTCTTGCCGGCGACTGAACTGAGCGGAGTCGCCGCTGCGCTGGCCGTAGATGTGGTGGCCATCACCCTGTTCGCCGTACTCATCTTCTGGCGGCGCCATTCCAAGCCGGGGTTGACGGTCGTCTTCTGTTTTTTCAACCTCTGCCTCTTTGCCGTCGTGGCCGTCGTTCAGCGCAGTTCGGCCGGGCTCGAACTTGGTTTCGGTTTGTTCGCCATGCTCTCCATCATCCGACTTCGCAGCGACCCATTTAGCCCGCGCGAGATCGGTTACTGCTTCGGAGCGTTGGTGTTGGGCCTGATCAACGGAATTGGAACACCCGACGCGTTCACCATCACCCTCAATGCCGTCCTGGTGGCGGCGATGTTTATCCTCGATCACCCCCGGTTGTTCGTCCGGCTGGTCAGCATGGAGGTGACCCTGGACCGGGTGATAAACGGGTCCTCGGAGTTGCGTCGGGAGATCGAGCAAAGGTTGGGCCGCACGGTGACCGAGATCGAGGTCCGATCGGTGGACTACGTGCGGGACCTGATGGAGATCAAAGTCACTCTCCCGCCAACGCCCACCGCGCCGGGCCAGTCAGGCCGCCCACCGCGTTCTAATGGCGAACGGCGGGTCTCATCGCCTCGCGCCAGACAGATCCGCCCACTGGATCCGGCCGACGACTTGGACTGGATCGCCGCCCTCGACGGCCTGCCGGAGGGATCCGTTCCGGCGGGATCGCACCAGGCAGGATCGGACCAGTCAGGATCGTCCCGGCCCGGACCAGCCCCTAAGGGACCGGGGCCGTCGGCCTCCGGCCCGCTGCCGCCGGAGCGGGAACCCCTCTTCTCCTCGGTGGCCGGGCGAATGCCCTCCGCTTCTGACCTGTCCAGGCCGCGCTCGCCGGCCCGCCCGGTTCGCTCAGGTCAGCCGGTTGACAGCCCTCGTCATTTCGAACCGGTTGAGGATCGAGCGGACCTTTCGACGTCGTCGGAGCGGCCGGAGGTCGAGCGCAGCAACCGGCACCTGGTGCCCGCCGCTGGTCCGGCGCGGCGTTCCGGACCGTCCATCGACGGTCGCCGAGCCGACTGCAATGGCAGCGATCGAGATCGGGATCCTCGTTGATCACCTATGAGCCCCGGCTTGAGGGTTTCGGCCAGATATCGCTCGCCGAACTCAACGGTCGGGCCGCTCTTTTGGATCGCCAGGAGAACAAGTATCTGATTAGATCTCACCAACTCGATGCTTTGGGCGAAGATCTGGCTGGCGGATTCGACGTCTTGGCCATTGATGGTCGCAGTGTCTTCACCTACGAAACCATCTACTTCGACACCGCTGATTTCGAGGCATATCACCAGCACCTCCAAGGTCGGCGTCGGAGGTACAAGATTAGGACTCGCTATTACGTGGATAGCGACCTCTGCTATCTCGAGGTGAAGCTGAAGGGTGCCCGGGGGCGCACGGTGAAGAGTCGCCGTCAGTGCCCGTTGAATGAACATGGTCGCCTGAGTGCCCAAGGCGAGGACTTCGTGCGCCAGGCATTCATGACCGAGTACGGACATTCGTTTGACGCCGCGATATTTCCCAGGCTGGCCATGATCTACCGGCGGGTCACATTGGTGGGTCGACGCGCTCCGGAGCGGGTGACGATCGACTACGGCTTCCAGTTCGCCGGGGCCCTCGATGCCTATGCGGCGGCGCCGTCGGAGGTGATCGTGGTGGAGGTCAAGTCGGAGCGGGGCCGGGGGGCAGCCGACGAACTGTTTCGCCGGGGCGGAATCCGGGGCGGAGCGTGCAGCAAGTACTGCGTCGGGCTCAACCTGGTCCGGGACAATCTCCGTCACAACCCGTTCAAGCGGACGCTCTCCGGCCACTTCGACCCAAGGCCAGGGGCTGGCTCCGCCCCGAACCCTGGTGACCGGGAGTCAGCGGCCCTGACCACCACCGGCGCGTTGCGGGCCAGCAGGCCCACCGGGACGATCCTCGGCCTGGTCTAGCCAGATCTGGCGGCCCGGGCTGGGCCGGCCTGCCCCACGCTGGGGTGACGTTGGGGCTAGATCAGCAGGTGGCCGGTGGCGGTGATGGTCACGTTGTTTCGCAGTGCATTGGAGACCGGGCAGGACGCTTCCGCCGCGGCCAGCGCCTCGGCGAAGAAGGCATCGTCGGCGCCGGGAGCCCGGGCACTTACCACCAGGGCCACATTGGTGATCTTCCCGTCGGCGAACCCAACGGTGGCCTCCACCTCCAGGCGCTCGGGGGCGTGACCACGGGAAGACATCTCATTGGACAGAGCCATGCAGAAGCACGACGAGTGGGCTGCAGCTATCAACTCCTCCGGGCTGGTCTGGCCGGCGGGCGCTTCGGTCCTGGCCGCCCAACTCACTGCGGCTTCGCTGAACAGTCCGCTGGAGGTAGCCGTTACCGCCCCTTGACCTGCGAACAGGTCCCCTTCCCAGTAAGCGTTGGCGGTTCTTTCGATCATGTCCCGTCTCCCTTCTCGTCGCTCAACTCCAGTGGGGCGCGGTCGCCGCCATACCCGGCTGGGCCCTTTCCAGGGGACCCTACCGGCCGAGGTCGAGCGAGTCCCAAAGCCCGGGTGCTTCGGCGGTGTACCTGCTCGATGCCAATGCGCTCGTGGCCCTGTAGCGGAGGAAAGGGCCAGACCGAGGGCGCCCAGCCTTAGCCGGTCCGGCCCGGATGGACCTGGCCGGGTGGTGGAGGTGTCAGGCCGATCTCGGGCGGGCTGCGGCCAGTCTCAAGCCAGCGGCAAGCAGGCGGCGGAGGGTGGGTGCGTCGGGGGCCGTCGCGGTGATCTGCTGGGCGGCCCCGGACAGGGGGAGCAGGGCGGCGTTTGCACCCGGTACGGGCGGGGTCAGGAGAGTCGGGACCAGCTTGGCTGGGTCCCAATCCGGGTCGACGGCGACGATGCAGCCGACGGCTCGCGCCTCCCCGCAGACCGCGGGACCTGACCACCCGGGATGCACACCGCCGAGGGCCAGCTTCTGGCGCAGCAGGGGCCGGCCGGCCCTGTCCACCCGCAGCATCGACACCAGCTCGCCGGCCGCCTCGCCGTGGCGGCCAAGGATGGCCTCCTCCCGCCAGACCAGTCGGGCCTCGGGAGCCAGCGCGATCTCGACGTCGATGTGGTGGAGGCATTCCCGGCCGGCGATGGTCGGTTCCGGTAGCCAATGCAGGCTGCCCTCCTCGGCCACCGTGACCACGATCCGGAACCTCGACGCCTTTCCGGTTCCACCCGGCAGGCAGAGGGCCGCCGCGGTGCTGTGCACGGTGAGCCGGGCGCCGGGTCCCACGTCGATGGTGAGCGTGAGGTCGTCGCCGGCCAGGGGCCCGGCGGCCCCGCCCACCAGGTACAGGGCACCCGGCGTGGCCCGGAGGACGAGGGGAGCCTCCGAGCGCAGGTAGTCCAAGAAACACCGCTCCCCTGGCCGATATGATGCTCGGTGCTAGCATCAGGCATGAGAACCCGCCGGACGACAGTCACCGCCGATGAGGCGGCCTTCCGTATCCTGCAGGCGGAAGCCGATCGTCGGGCCGTGACCCTCAGTGAGGTGCTGCGCCAGGCCGTTGAGGAAAAGGCTCAGTCCTTACGGTCGAAGCGCCGGCCCCAGGTCGGCGTGGCCCGGTCGACCGACGGTCAAAGAGCGGCCGAGGTGACCGCCGATCCCGTGGCAGATCCTGTGAAGGCGTGACCCTGGTCCTTGATACCGGCCCGCTCCTTGCCGCCCTCGACGCCGCCGACCCCGATCACGACTCTTGCTCGTCGCTGCTTCTCAACTCCGAGGAGGATCTGGCGGTACCAGTTCTGGTGATGGCCGAACTCGACTACTGGTGCGCTCGGCGTTTGCCACCAAATGCTTGGGCAGCGTTCCTAGCCGACGTCCACGACGGCGTCTACCGGGTGGAGCCACTCACCCGAGGTGACCTCGCTAGGTGCCGTCAACTGCAGGCCGATTACGAAGACCTCGGGATCGGGATCGTGGATTCCAGCATCGTGGCCCTGGTCGAACGACTAGGCGAGCCCAAGGTGGCCACCCTCGACCGGCGGCATTTCTCAGTAGTCAAGACCCGACATGTTGAAGCGCTCTCGCTACTTCCCGAGTAGTCCCAACGGGGTTCGAACCCGTGTCTCCACCTTGAGAGGGTGGTGTCCTAGGCCACTAGACGATGGGACCGATACCGGCGTCCACGCAGAAGCGCCGGTTGGCTCGGGGGCAGGGATTCGAACCCCGAAAGGCAGGTCCAGAACCTGCTGTGTTGCCAGTTACACCACCCCCGAAGGCGGATTGACCTTATCAGCCGGCCCTGTTGTGGCCCGCTCACGGACAGCTTCGGAGATGTTGGCCTGCCGGCGGAAGCCCACGATCCGGCCGATGCCCACCGCCAGGGTCTCCCGGGCCATGGCCCGGCGTTCGTCCCAACCGACGATAGGGCTGGTGGGGGTGGGGGAGAGGTGGGCCTTCAGCCCCAGTTCGCTGGCAATACCCCCTAGGCGGAGGGAGTGAAAGGCATCGGAGACCAGCAGGGCTTCGTGGATGTCCCGATCGTCGAGGATGGCGACCGCCGCCGACAGCGACTGCCACGAGGAGTGGCCCGACACCTCCCGCAGAATGGCCCGCTCGGGGATACCTCGCGCCAGCAGATAGTCGGCCGACGCCGTTGCCTCGGTGACGCGGTCACCCGGCTGGCTACCGCCGGTCACCACCACCACCGGTGCCAATCGTCGGCGGTAGAGGTCGGCCGCATGGTCCAGACGGGCCCGCAGCACCGCCGATGGCCGGCCGTCGAACTGGGCGGCGCCGAAGACGACGATGGCCGGGGCCGGTTGGGTTCCGTCCCGGCGGGCCGCCGTGGCCACCTGGGCGTAGGTCACCAACCCGTAAAGCCCGGCCAGAATGACCAAGGCCCAGATCGCCCGCCAGGCCATCCGGGGGACGCGGCTCATGGCTAAGCGTTGCTTTCGAGGTCGCGCCGTTCAACCGCGGAATCGGATCTCAGTCGGACCAGCGCCGCCTGCAGCCTCTCCAGGGTCACCTCCCGGCCAAGGGTGGTGAGGCTCTCGAACAGGGGCGGGCCCACCAGTGCCCCGGTGACCGCCACCCGGATGGGGGCCTGAGCTTTACCAAGCTTCAGTTGGTGGCCGGCGGCGATGGCCAGCGTGACGCCATGGAGATCGGCTGCGGCCCACGGGCACTGGGAGTACTCGCGCAGAGCGTCGGTGAGGATGGGGCCGGCCGCCGGCATCCGGGCCACCGCCTTGGTCCAGGCGACGTCGTCGATCATCGGACCCTCGGTGAAGAGGAAGGCCACCATGTCAGGTGCCTCCGACAGTGTGCGCACCCGGTCCCGCACCAAGGGCGCCAACTCTTGGAACTGGGCAAGGACGAAGCGCTCGGCCGGCCACAAGGGGGTGGTCTCCAGCCACGGCAGGCAGCGGCGGGTGAACTCAGCCGCGTCCATTGCCCGCAGGTAATCGCCGTTGATGTGGTCAAGCTTGGCCACGTCGAAAAAGGCCGGGGCCGACTTGACATCGGACAACTGAAACTCCGCCACCATCTCGGTCATGGGCATCACCTCCTGATCCCCCGACGGAGCCCAGCCCAGCAGTGCCAGGTAGTTGCGGAGAGCCTCGGGGAGGTAGCCCCTCTCCCGGTAGTCCTCCAGCGCCACATCGTCGCGTCGCTTGGACAGCTTCTGGCGCTTCTCGTTGACGATCACCGGGAGGTGGGCGAAGACGGGGTCGTCCGTCCACCCCAGGGTATGGCGAACCAGCAGGACTCGAGGGGTCGAGGGAAGGAGGTCCTCACCTCGGATTACGTGGCTGATACTCATGTCGTGATCGTCAACGGCATTTGACAAAAGAAATCCAGGGGTTCCGTCGCTTCGAACCAGGACGAAATCTTCGAGATCCTCGTGGGAAAACGAAACGTCTCCCCTGATCAGATCATGAACCTGGGTTGACCCTTCCGCGGGTGTGGCGAACCGGAGGGCGCCTTCGTCAGCGGAAGCTGACCGGTAGGGATTGGGCCTGCCATCGGCCTTGAGGGTGGCCAACTCCTCCGAGGTCAGCGGGCAGCGGTAGGCCAGTCCCCGCTCCAGAAGCTGGCCGGCCACCTCCAGATAACGATCCCGGCGACTTGACTGGCGGATGGGCCCCTCGTCCCAGTCCAGCCCCAGCCACCGCAGCGATCGTTCGATTCCCGCAACCAGGTCGTCCCGGGACCGTTCGCTGTCGGTGTCTTCTATCCGCAGCACGAAGGTGCCCCCGGTGCTGCGGGCGAACATCCAGTTGAATAGCGCCGCCCGGGCGCTACCGACGTGCAGGTACCCGGTGGGGGCGGGGGCGAAGCGCACGCGGGGGGAACTCACCCGGGCGAGGCTATCGGCGCCGGTAGCCTGCGCCGGTGACCGACGCACCAGCGGGCCGATCCGTTCTCACCTCACCCGAACGGGACTTTCCCCGCTGGTACCAGGACGTGGTGGCCACCGCAGAACTGGCCGAGGGAGGACCAGTTCGGGGAACCATGGTCATCCGTCCCTACGGGTACGCCATCTGGGAGCGGATGGTCGCCGAACTCGACGCCCGCATCAAAGGCGCCGGGGCGGAGAACGCCTATTTCCCACTCCTGATCCCTGAGAGTTATCTGCGCCGAGAGGCCGACCACGTTGAGGGCTTCAGCCCGGAACTGGCGGTGGTTACCCACGGCGGTGGCAAGCAGTTGGAGGAGCCGGCGGTCGTCCGCCCGACCAGTGAGACCATCGTCAACGTCTACTTCTCCAAGTGGGTGCAGAGTTACCGGGACCTACCGGTACTGATCAACCAGTGGGCCAACGTGGTCCGCTGGGAACTACGCCCGCGGGTGTTTCTGCGAACGACGGAGTTCCTGTGGCAGGAGGGGCACACCGCCCACGCCAGCCCCGCGGAGGCCTGCCTCTACGCCCGGCGGATCCTCCACGAGGTCTATGAGTCCTTCGCCCGCGAAGTTCTTGCCATGCCGGTACTGGTCGGGCGCAAGACTGAACGGGAGCGCTTCGCTGGGGCGGATGCCACCTACACCCTCGAGGGAATGATGGGCGATGGCAAGGCCCTGCAGATGGGAACCAGCCACGAGTTGGGGCAGAACTTCTCCCGCCCGTTCGACATTTCCTTCCAGGGCCCCGATGGAGCCCGCCAGTACGCCTGGCAGACGTCCTGGGGGGTGTCGACCCGCCTGGTCGGTGCGTTGATCATGGGTCATGGCGACGCCGCCGGTCTGCGGCTCCCCCCGGCCATCGCCCCCATTCAGGTGGTGGTAGTGCTGGTGCGCGACGACCCAGCCACGGTGGAGGCCGCCCAGAGGTTGGCCCAGGACTGCCAGTCCCGAGGACTTAGGACCCGCCTCGATGATCGAACCGCGGTTGGCTTTGGGCGTCGGGCTGTCGAGTGGGAGGTCAAGGGCGTGCCGATCCGCCTGGAGGTGGGTCCCCGGGACCTGGCCCGGTCGGAGGTAACCATGGTCCGCCGGGACCAGCCAGGCATTAAGGCGTCGGTGACCATTGCCTCGGCCCCTGAGGCGGCCGCCCGGGTTTTGGAGGAGATCCAGGGCTTCCTGCTGAGCGATGCCACCCGGCGCCGGGAGGACGCCACCGTGGAGGCCGACGGGCCGGACGCCGTGCTGGCGATCCTGGGAGCGAGCACTGGGGAGACGGGGCCGGGCCGGTTCGTCCAGGCGCCGTGGTCGGCGATCGCTCCGGCGGAGGATCGGCTGGCCCACGCCGGAATCACCGTCCGTTGTCTTCAGCGACCCGACGGTTCCCTGCCCGACTCCTCGGCCGAGGCCGACCTTGTGGCCACTCTGGCTCGGGCCTACTGAGGGCCCCAGTTCCGCTGAACGAACGGGTGCCATCGGGTCTTAGGAGGTCCGGCGGTCGGTGAGGGCCTGTTACTTCAGAGGAAATAAAGGCGCCCGCAGGCCGCCGGGTCCAGCGGGTCGAGGTTGCGGAGGTCGGATCAGGCGGTCGGGGCGGCCATGAGCGATCGCCAGTCGTTGAGGCGGGGTCGAAGCTTGGCCCCGGTGAGGCGAAGAGCGGGTTCGCCCGCCGCATCGGCGATAGCCCGCTGCACCCAGTAGTGGTGGGCGGCCCCGGCGAACAGGCGCTGGCGAAACTCGACCAGATCCCCGGGGGCGCCCCCCAGGAAGCCGAACAGGGTGAAGGCCGCCTCGAGGTCGAAGATCACCGGTCCCCGGCCGAAGATGGAGGCCCGCCGCATGCCAGCCGCGATACCGCCAGCCATGACGTCGTCGGTGTGTTCACCCTCGGTAAGGGTCAGGCGGTCAGCGAAGCGGTCGGCCAGCACCATGGCGTACCCCTGATCGGGCCCGGGTCGGCCCCGGTGATTACCCACCGGTTGACGTCCGCTCAGATCGGCTGGCCGGGTGGCCGTCCACCCCTGGGGAACCGGCAGCGGCTTCTTCACCCGGGGCCGGTCGGCGAGACCAAGGGGTACGTAATCAGGGGCGGCCATTGGAGGGCTCCTCGCTGGCGGGTGAAGTCGGCTGGGTTGGCCGGGGCGGTTCCAACCTATGGGCGGTGGAGGCCGGGGCTGGCGCTGGGCCGGTCAAGTGGTCGGCCCGGCCGGACCGGTCGCCCCGAAAGGGGGCCGGCGAACAGAGCTTTGCCGAAGGTGGGCCGACCGGTCAGGGCTCGACCGGTCCGTGGTTGGCCGGTCAGGGAGTTGGCTGGCCGAATGAAGCAGGCCGTAGACAACCGAGTCAGCCAGGGCCTGCCAGGACGCTTCGATGATGTTCTGGGACACGCCGATGGTGGTCCAGGACCGTTCCCCGTCAGTGGAGTCGATCAGAACCCGGGTGACCGCCTCGGTACTGGCCGCCCCGGTGAGAATTCGGACTTTGTAGTCGGTCAAATGGATGTTGGCCAGCACTGGATGATGCGGCCCAATTGCCGTCCGCAGGGCTGAGTCCAAGGCGTTGACCGGTCCGCTGCCCTCGGCGGTGGCCACCAACCGCCGGTCGCCGATATGGACCTTGATCGTGGCCTCGGTGACCACCCGCCCATCTTCGCGAGCCTCGGTGATGACCCGAAATGACTCCAGGCGGAAGAAGGCCTGGTCCCACCCCCCAGCACCCCG
The DNA here is from genome assembly GCA_052390275.1 of Acidimicrobiales bacterium. Classification (GTDB taxonomy): domain Bacteria; phylum Actinomycetota; class Acidimicrobiia; order Acidimicrobiales; family AC-14; genus JBQTHD01. The sequence continues at coordinate 39,676 of JBQTHD010000015.1, forward strand.
CATCAACAACTCGAGCGACCCGTCGGCCACCTCGAAGTGGTAGCCCTGATGCTCCAGTTCCTTGAGTTGGGCGAGGACCTCGGCCAGGCCGGCTGCGTCGAGGTCCAGGCCCAACTCCTCGGCTTTGAGGATCACTGTGGAGCGTCCAGCCAACTCGCTCAGCAACACCCGGGAACTGTTGCCCACCGTCTCGGGGGGAACGTGGGCGTAGAGGTCCCGCCCCCGCGCTATGGCCGAGGTATGCAGACCGGCCTTGGTGGCAAAGACCGATTGCCCCACGTATGGCTGCTGGGGATCGGGGGCGATGTTGACCAACTCGGCGATGTGGTGAGCCACTGGAGTCAGCCGTCCCAGCCGCTCGGGCTCGATGGTTCGGACGCCCATCTTCAGGCTCAGGTCGCCAATGGTGGCGCAAAGGTCGGCATTGCCGGTGCGTTCCCCGTAGCCATTGATGCAGCCCTGAACCTGGGTGACCCCCATCCGAACTGCCGCAAGGGTGTTGGCCACCGCGCAGCCGCCGTCGTTGTGGAAGTGGGCTCCCAACTGGGCCGACGTCCGGGCCCGCACCGCCTCGGCGATTTCTTCCACCTCATGGGGAAGGGTGCCCCCGTTGGTGTCACACAGCACCAGCGCCTCCGCCCCGGCTGCCTCCGCCGCCGTGAGAACGGCCAGGGCAAAGTCGGGATCGGCCTTGTACCCGTCGAAGAAGTGTTCGGCGTCGATGAACACGCGCCGGCCGTCAGCCCTCAGGTAGGCGACCGATTCGGCCGCCATGGCGATGGCCTCGTCGAGATCGGTTCGCAGGGCCTCGATCACATGGCGATCCCAGGCCTTGGCCACGATGCATACCGCCTCGGTACCGGCCTTGAGGACAGCGGCGAGGGCTTCGTCGTCGTGCACCGGCCGGCCGGGCCGGCGGGTGGACCCGAAGGCCACCAGGGTGGCGGTGGACAACTCGAGTTCCGCCGGCGCCCGGGCGAAGAACTCGTCGTCCTTGGGGTTGGCTCCCGGCCAGCCCCCTTCGATGAAGGCCACGCCCAGGTGGTCCAGTTGGGCGGCCACCCGAAGTTTGTCGTCGACGGTGAGGGAGAGGCCTTCCTGCTGGCTGCCGTCGCGCAGGGTGGTGTCGTAGATGTCGACGGCAGCGGGCAGCGGCGGAAGGTCAGCCCGGGACAAGCTCCAACCAGTCCTTGTACCGGTCGACCTCGCCTCTGACTGTGGCGAAGTAGGTGTCCTGGATGGCCCGGGTGATCGGCCCGGGATCGCCGATCTCCCGGTCGTCGACGGAGCGGATGGGCACGATCTCCGCGGCTGTGCCGGTGAGGAACGCCTCCTCGGCCAGGTAAAGGTCGGTGCGCAGAAGGTTGCACTCGGCCACCTCGTAACCCAGGTCCCGGGCGATGGTGATGACGCTGTCCTGGGTCAGGCCCTCGAGTGCCCCGGCGGAGACCGGAGGGGTGAGGAGACGACCCTTCTTGACGATGAACAGGTTCTCGCCGGTGCACTCGCTGACGTACCCCTGGGGCGAGAGCAGGATGGCCTCGTCGTAGCCAGCCTTGAGGGCCTCCACCTTGGCCATGGAGGAGTTGATGTACATCCCGGTCCCCTTTGCCGCCACCGGGACGGCATTGGGGTCGTGGCGTTGCCAGGTGGAGATCTTCATGCGCACCCCCCGGCGCACGCCCTCGTCACCCAGGTACGTTCCCCAGGGCCACACAGCGACGGCCACCTTGATGGGACAGGGAATGGGGTTGAGGCCCATCTCCCCGTAGCCCAGATAGACCAGCGGGCGGATGTAGCAGGCATCGAGGCGGTTGACGGCGATCGTGGCTTTGACCGCCTCCACCAATTCGGCCCGGGTGAAGGGAATGTCGATCAGGTAGACCTTGGCGCTGTTGAACAACCGGTTGATGTGATCGGTGAGTCGGAACACCGCCGGTCCCTGGCTGGTGGAGTACGCCCTGATCCCCTCGAACACGCCGCTGCCGTAGTGGAGGGTGTGGGTGAGGATGTGAACGTTGGCGTCGTCCCAGTCGACCAGGTGGCCGTCCATCCAGATCTTGGCCACCTTTTGAAGCGGCATGAACTAATGCTCCGTTTCGCAGGTCATGTTGACGTGTCGCCGAGCGCTGGAGTTTTCGAAACGGTGCACTGGACCCTTTCCGCGACCAGGTCGCCCAAAAGCGTTGTGGATCCGACGGTACCGACCACCGCGGTAACCGCCGCTTCAATTCGTTCAGCCGCGCCGGTGTCGCCCAGAAAGTCGAGCATCAGCGCGGCGGAGCGGATTGCGGCCAGAGGGTTTGCCGTGCCCGTTCCGGCGATGTCGGGAGCCGAACCGTGCACGGGCTCGAACAGCGATGGCCCGGTCCGGGCCGGGTTCAGGTTGGCGGACGCGGCCAACCCGATGCCCCCGCTCAGTTCCCCGGCCAGGTCGGTGAGGATGTCGCCGAAGAGGTTGTCCGTGACGATCACGTCGAAGCGGTCGGGGTCCGACACGAGGTGGATACAGGCGGCATCGACGTGGCAGTAGGCGACGCGCACGCCGGGAAATTCCGTTGCCACCTCATCGGTGGTCCGCTGCCAGAGATCGCCGGCGAAGGTCAAGACGTTGGTCTTGTGCACCATGGTCAGGTGCTGGCGGGGTCGCAACGCGGCCAGACTGAACGCGTAGCGGACGCAGCGCTCCACCCCCATCCGGGTGTTGACGGATCCCTGGGTGGCCACCTCCTCGGCGGTGCCCTTGCGTAAGAATCCTCCCTCGCCCGCGTAGGTGCCTTCGGTGTTCTCCCGCACCACCACGTACCCCCGGCGACCGGCGGGGGAGAAGGGGCGGACGTTGGCGAACAGGTCCAACTCGAACCGAAGCCGCAGCAGCAGGCCTCGCTCGATCACTCCCGGCGCCACAGCCGGGTGGCCGACGGCGCCGAGGAGGATGGCGTCGAGGCTCCGAAGCTCGGACAGCGTGTCGTCGGGAAGGATCTGCCCGTCGCGCCGGTAGCGCTGGCCGCCCAGGTCGAAGGCCACCGTGTCCATGACCACTCCGGCGGCCTCCACCACCTTCAGGGCCTCGGCCACCACCTCGGGCCCGATGCCGTCGCCACCGATCACGCCGACCCTGTGGCCCACGGGTGCTCACCGTAGTTCGAACCAACAGGGGTAGCGTCGTCCGGATGGTTGATCAATCGTCCGGGCTGGCCGATCCTGCCGGCTCGCCGCCGACCCGCACCGAGCTCTCCCAGGCGGCGCTTGACCGTCTCAAGGCGGAGCATGAGGACCTCACGACCCGGGGTCGGGTGGAGTTGGCCGCCACCATCGAGCGGGCTCGGGAGTTGGGGGACCTGAGCGAGAACGCCGACTACCACTCGGCCAAGGATGACCAGGGTCGGATGGAGGCCCGCATCCGCCACCTCCACCGCCTGATCGAAACCGCGGTGGTCATCGAGGACGTGGCAAGAACCGGCTCGGGAGCCGTGATCAGCGGGAGCATCGTCACCCTCCGCTACTCCGGGGCGGAGTCGGCGGAGAAGTACCTGGTCGGTTCCATAGAGGAGCGCCGGGACGACGTGGTGGTGGTATCGCCCGCCTCCCCGCTGGGCAAGGCGATCCTGGGCCATCGGGCCGGGGAGACGGTGGAGTACGAGGCCCCCCGAGGCATGCTGTCGGTCGAGGTGATCGAGGTCGCCTGACTCGTCGGGGCTGGTGGCGGGCCCGGCTCGTCCACCGTCAGCGGGCCGCCCCGGTCCTCGTCGACGTCAGTCCGGCGGCGCGACGGCTTCGGACCGGTCGACAATTGCGGTCGAGGCCTGGGCTCGGATCGGTAGCGTGACGGCCATGGCCCCGACCGCCGCCCCTCGAACGTTGAGCCAGAAGATCTGGGACGCCCATCTGGTGCGTTCCGGCCAGGGCGAGGAACCAGATCTGCTCTATGTCGACCTGCACCTGGTTCACGAAGTCACCTCCCCGCAGGCTTTCGATGGTCTGCGGCTGGCCGGGCGGGCGGTGAGGCGTCCGAGGCTGACCCTGGCCACCATGGATCACAACGTCCCCACCTGGTTCCCGGCCGGGGCCGATGGTCAGCCGGACACGACGGTGGTGGACGATCCCGTCTCGGCCCGCCAGATCGAGGTCCTGGCCGCCAACTGCGCCGAGTTTGCTGTCCCCCTGCATGCCATGGGTTCGGCTGAGCAGGGGATCGTCCACATAATCGGACCGGAGCAGGGCCTCACCCAGCCGGGGATGACCATCGTCTGCGGCGACAGCCACACCTCGACCCACGGCGCTTTCGGCGCCCTGGCCTTCGGGATCGGCACCAGCGAGGTGGAGCACGTGCTGGCCACTCAGACCCTGCCCCAGCGTCCAGCCCGGACCATGGCCGTCAACGTCGACGGCCATCTACGGCCCGGCGTGACGGCGAAGGACGTGATCCTGGCCGTCATCGGGCGAATCGGAACGGGCGGCGGGATCGGCCATGTCATCGAGTACCGGGGCTCAGCCATCGAGTCTTTGACCATGGAGGGCCGGATGACGGTCTGCAACATGAGCATCGAGGCCGGGGCCAGGGCGGGGATGATCGCTCCCGATGACAAGACGTTCGCCTATCTGAATGGTCGTCGCCACGCTCCTCGTCCTCCGGACTGGGACGGGGCGTTGGAGTACTGGAGGACGCTGGCCAGCGACCCCGGCGCTGTCTTTGACACCGAGGTCAACCTCGATGCCGGGGCTATCGGCCCACATGTTTCCTGGGGCACCAACCCTGCTCAGGTGGTTGGCATCGACGGTGCCGTGCCCGATCCGGATGCCTACGAAGATGCGTCGCAGGCCGACGCTGCCCGGCGGGCTCTGGCGTACATGGGCCTGAGGGCGGGGACTCTGATGCGCGACATCCCGGTGGACACGGTGTTCATCGGGTCCTGCACCAACGGACGCATGGAGGACTTGCGGGCCGCGGCCGGGGTGGTGGCCGGTAGGCGGGTGGCCAACGGGGTCCGGGCGCTGGTGGTCCCCGGGTCCATGCGGGTCAAGGCGGAGGCCGAAACCGAGGGCCTCGACCGTGTATTCACCGCCGCCGGGTTCGAATGGCGCTCCGCCGGATGTTCGATGTGTCTCGGAATGAACCCGGACACCCTGTCCCCAGGGGAACGGAGCGCGTCGACCTCCAACCGCAACTTCGAGGGCCGCCAGGGCCGAGGGGGCCGCACACATCTGGTCTCACCAGCGGTGGCCGCGGCCACCGCCGTGTTGGGCCACTTCGCCGCACCCGAGGACCTCAGCTCAGCCGATGGGCTGGTCGCCTCGGCTGGGGGTCGATGATGGATGCGGTGCGGACGGTGGTGGGTACCGCGGTGGCCCTGCGGCGCTCCGACGTCGACACCGACCAGATCATCCCCAGCGTCTGGCTGAAGCGGGTCGAGCGGACCGGGTTTGGCGCCGGGCTGTTCTCGCAGTGGCGGGAGGACCCGACCTTCGTCCTCAACTCCGAGCGCCATCGGGGAGCCACCATCCTGGTGGCCGGCCCCAACTTCGGCACCGGGTCCTCCCGGGAGCATGCCGTCTGGGCACTGACGGACTACGGCTTTCGGGTGGTCATCTCCAGCCGGTTCGCCGACATCTTTCAGACCAACTGCACCAAATCCGGGCTGGTGCCGGTCACGGTGGGCGAGGAGATCGTGGCCCGGTTGATGGAGGCGGTGGAGGCGGACCCGGCCACGTCGGTGACGGTCGATCTCGAGTCACTGCGCCTGTCCGCGCCGGCGGCGGCGGTGGAGGTGGGCTTCGAGATGGACGCCTTCACCCGCATGCGGTTCATGGAGGGTCTCGATGATGTCGGGCTGACGCTTCGTCACGAGGAGGCGATCGATGCTTTCGAGGCATCCCGTCCACTCTGGATGCCGGTTACGGCCTGAGTAGTTGCCGCGAATCCTCGCTGGCCGAAGCCTCCGTCCACCGGACATCGGCTCGCGAGACGCCAGGGCGACACCCCGATGCACATGGGCGCCCATAGGCTGCCTTCCTGTGTTTTCCCGAGGAGAGTCAACCGAGATGACCGACGCCAGCCGCCGAGACGGAGCCCCCCGATGACCGACGCAGAGGTACTCGAAGCCCTGGTGTCCGGCGGCGCCCGACGGGCCTTCGGGCCCACCCTTCACATCGAGGGCGACTGCCTGTTCTTCGACGGATGGTGGCAGGCCGCCTTCCGCATCGCCCCGACCACCTACGCCATCCGGGACGAGGACCCCCCGGGCGAGACCACTGTTCTTGACGACGTGGTGGAGGCGCTGGGGGCCAAGGGCCTCGTCGCCGTCCCGGCCAACGCATCGCAGTTCTTCGCCATCACCTACACCGAGATCGCTCTTGGCCTGGTGATGTGGAAGTTCATGTCCACCGATCTGGAGACGGCCGATACCGCGCTGGCGGCCCGGGCCGGCCATGACGCCTTCCTGAACGACTACGACAACGACAACATCAAGGAGGCGGACTACTCCGCCGAGTTGGGAGGAGCCCGCCGCAACGCAGGCCTACCCCCTTCCATCATCCTCACGGTGGGCATCAGCCCTGATCGGGTGGCCGAGTTGGCCGCTTCGCTGGAGGGATGCCGGATCGAGAGCCGGGCGATGGGCGAGATCCGCCCCGAAGCCTGTGGGTCACTGATTCCCACTCTGGTGGTGGTGGACACGACCGTGACCGCCGGGGCGGAGTTCGCCATGGAGTTGCGGGCTGCCGCGTGTGGCCGGTTCATTCCTCTGGTGGCCATGGCCAACCCTGAGCAGGGAACGCCGCTGGGGGCAGATGCGGCGGTGGCCCCGGCTGCGGCCTCCGCGGCCTGGGCCGAAACCATCCACCGCCTCCTTCCGTAGCTGAAAGGGCTGCCCTCCCTCGGTCCCATCTCCGCGGGAGGGCCCTGGCATCTCCAAGTTCCTTCGAAAGGGTGGCCTGACTGGGTCTGGCAGATTCAGCGGGCGCCGTCGACTATTTCTCGCCCGGCCAGAGGCGAGGGAAGCTCAACGACCAGTTCGCTGTAGACGGCGATTTCGATGCAGGCCACGTCAGGTCCGGCCCGGGGGTCGCGCCCGGAGAAGAGGGTGATGGTCACGACCTCAGGGTCGGATTCGTCGATGTCGACCCGGGCGGTCACGTCGCAGGGGGCTACACCGCTGAAGAAGCGCAGCGCCACCCGACGGTCGTCGAGCACCTCCGCCTCGTCGAAGGGCCGAGGACGCAGGTCGACGGCCTCGGGCACCAGGGTCACCGGTTGGGCGTCGCCTCCTCCAGGGGGGCCTCCGAGCGGCGGGGGAGCGGGGTCGACCCTACCGACCACCGGCGGGCCGTCGACGGCCCCATCGTCGCTGGCCACCAGGGAGCAGGACGAGGCGACGAAGGCCAGCGCAGCGAAAGCCAGTGCCGCCCGGGGACGGTTGACTCGGGGTCGGGCGAGCGCACCGATTGGGAGGCGGGTAGCCGACCCGGCTCTTGATCGGACGGCCCGACCGACACGGAGTCCGGCGGGCGAACCGGGGTGCGTTCGGGTGGGTGAATCCACCACCGGTGAGGGCTGGACCGGTGGGATCATGCTTTTGGGACGCTTACTTTCTCCGGCCGGTTCCCTCGATGCCAGGAATGGCCCGCGAGGGTTGGCCTGGGCCGGTGCAGGCCGGCCGGGCCAGAGCCCGCGGGAGGGCTGAGCGAACGCCGGGCCGGACGGTCGGAAACCACGCAAGCGCCCTTCTGACCGATCGGCCACACTTCGCCGGTGCGCATGCTGGTACCCGACCTTCAGGACCCCGTCGATCCCCTGACCGTATATGTCGACCGGCCCCAGGCGCTGGGCCGCCCGGGCGTGCGAGTCAACATGGTGGCCAGCACCGACGGCGCCACCGCGGTGGCGGGCAGGGCCGGCGCCCTGGGCGACAGCGGGGACCGCGTCCTGTTCCGCCTGATGCGATCGCTGGCCGACGTGATCCTGGTCGGGGCGTCGACCGTTCGCCGGGAGGGCTACCGGCCCGCTTCGGCGCCCATCGCCGTGGTCACCGGTACCTGCCGCCTGGACTGGTCAGCCTCCCTCTTCACCCCCGGGGGGCCGCAGCCGATCGTCTTCACCTCCGAGCGCAGCGATCGGGGCGATCGCCAGGCCGCGGCGGCGGTGGCCGAGGTGGTGGTGGTCGGCGACCGGGCGGTCTCGATGGCCGGGGTGATGGCTGATCTCGGTGGCCGGGGCTATGTCCACGTACTGGCCGAAGGGGGACCGGTTCTCAACGCCAGCCTGGCCGAGGCCGGCCTGGTGGACGAGGTGTGCCTGACGGTGTCGCCCCTTCTGGTCGGCGGGGCGTCGGCCCGGATAATGGGCGAGGCGGACCTGGCGACGCCGGTACCCATGACTCTCGTTTCCGTGCTGGAGGAATCCGGGTCCCTGTACACCCGCTACCGCCCGGCCGCGATTGCTTCCCACCGCTAAACGGGTTAGCAATCTTCTGTGGTTCAGACAGCAGGTTCGAGTGTTCACCCCGGTAGTCGGACGTGGCTGGCCGGGTTCATCGGCCTTTCTGGGGCCTTCATGTGGATCCTGGCGCCGGGAGCGGCTCATGCGACCGCCGGGATCCGATCGTCGCAATCGTGGGCGGCCGCGCCCCCGCCGACCTTCCAGCCCCCGCCGCCGCCCCGGGACCCCCCACCGCCACCACCTTCGACCACGGTGGCGCCGAGCAAGTGCGAAAGGGTCGGGGCCTGTCCGACCCGGCCGGCCGGGGGCGGGGTCCTTAGCCCGGAGGTCGCCGACCCGGCTCCCACCACCACCCAGCCCCCAGCCCCGACGACGACCATGGCCGGCGCCACCACAACCACAAAGGCCGGCGCCACCACAACCACCCTGGCCCGGACCACGACCACCCTTGCCCCCGGGGTGACAGCCCCCAGCGTGGCGCCTGGAGCCAACCCGACTGGGCCGGGTGGGGCCCCGCGGACCGGCCCGGGTGGGGCCACCGCCAGCGTGGTGCGCAGCGGTACCGCCGGTGCCAGCGCTTCGGAAACGCCAACCGAGACTTCCATCGCGGAGGATTCCGACGCTGAAGATTCCGATCAGACGACCGTGGAGACTGGTGAGATCCGGGCCGAGGACGCGTCGTCATCGGAAGGTTTCCCGACCGGCCTCGTGGCTGGGGGGTTGTTAGCGCTCGCGGCTTTAGGCGCTGGCGGTTATGCGCTGAGGCGGCGCCAACAGGGCGTCAGTCGCAACTGACCATCGCCTCGCCTGGTCAAGGGGAACCGATGCTCGAATGGGACCTGAGAGGTCACTTTCGAGCTTCAGTTGGTTGAAGTTCAGATGTTGGGGTCGCCTGGGGTCGCCGGCAGATCCAAACCCAAATCGATCAGGGCAGCCACCAGGGTGTCGATTCGGGCTTCCAGGGCGGCCACCCGCTCGACCAGACCGGCAGTGACCGCTCCTGCGCCCACCGCCGAAGTCCGCGAAGTCGGCACGGACTCCACCGCGGCGGAGTCGCCCAGGCACTGCTCCCAACGGGCCTCCTTCTGGCCCGGGCGGGGGGGCAGGCGTCGCACCAGCGGCTCGGCCCGCTCGGCCATCTTGGCCAGGACCTTCTCCAGTCCTTCGTTGGTGTCGAAGGCGTACAGACGCTCACAACGGGAGCGGATCTCGGCCGAGGTCTGCGGGCCCCGCAACATCAACACGCTCAAGGCGGCCAGTTCGCCTTCGCCGGCCGCCAGGGCCTCGTCGAGGACCTGGCGGTAGCGCTCGGCCCGGTTCGACCGGCTGTAGACCACGCGGATGAGACCCTCGGCCCGGAGGTTGCTGAGCCCCGAGGAGGCGGTGATCTCTGCCAGGTCCATGACCGGGTTGCGGTTGGAACTCTGGTTGGCAGCGGCCAAGAGCCCGTTCATGGTCAGGGGATAGAGGTCCGGTGTGGTGCGCTCCTTCTCCAGCAGGCACCCCAGCAGACGAATCTGCACCGGGGTCAAGGGCTTGCGACTCACCGTTGCGGTCTGCTCCCCGACCGTCGGCCCGTCGCCTGGCCTCCCGTCAACCGCCTGCCCGTCAACCACCTGCCCGTCAACCACCTGCCCGTCAACCACCTGCTCCTCGACACCGGTGGAGATCAGCGGCCGAGCGCCTCGGCCACCAGCGCCGCCTCGTCGGTCAGAGACACCTGGTGGTCCTTGCCCGAGACGAGCGTCAGAGGGGTGTTCTGGCTGGCCCAGCGGCGAAGCAGCCGTAGCTGATCGTCTCGCCAGGCGGAGTCGAGGTCGAACTCCAGGGATCCGCAGGCCCGGCCACCAGGGGATGAGAACAATCCCACCCTGACTGCCCGGCCCACCGCGTGAACCTCGAAGATGCTCACGCCCTGCAACGATTCCAGCCGGTCCAAGCTCCCCTCCCCCCTCGGGCCGGAGGCTACCCGGGACCGGGCGGCCGGCGTCAAGAGGCCGACGCGCCGCCCAAACCGGTCACCGAGCACGCACAGCCGGTCGGCGGACGGCAGAATGCCCGGATGCTCTCCGTCGGCGTTCTCGATCAGGCCCCGGTTCCCCACGGTTCGACCGCCGAGGAGGCCCTGGCCCAAACCCTCGACCTGGCAGGGCTGGCCGAGTCGTTGGGGATGAGCCGCTACTGGCTGGCGGAGCACCACAACACCGCCTCACTCGCCTCCACCAGCCCCGACGTGATGGTGGCGGCGGTGGCGGCGGCGACCTCGCACATCCGGGTGGGAGCGGGGGGCGTCCTGCTCTCCCACCACAGCCCGCTGCGGGTGGCGGAGAGCTACCGCACCCTGGCCGCCCTGCACCCCGGCCGCATCGACCTGGGGGTCGGCCGGGCCTCGGGAACCGACGAGGTCACCGAGGCCGCGTTGCGTTACGACCTGGAGGGCACGGTGGAGGAGCTTTACGCCCGCCGGGTGCTCGACCTGGTTTCCCTCCTGGGTGCGGGTTTTTCGGAGAAGCATCGCTTTGGTGGGGTTGCGGCCAATCCCCGGCCTCTTCCGGAGTCGGGCCCGACCCTGTGGGTGCTGGCCTCCAGCGGGCACAGCGGTTCCACGGCGGCGAGCATGGCCCTGCCTTTGTGCTTCGCCCACTTCATCACCCCGCTGTGGAGCCGTCAGGTCCTGGCGGACTACCGCCGGCGGTACCAGCCCTCGGCCGCCAACCCGGCGCCCTATGCCGCCCTGGCCGTGAGCGTGGTCTGCGCCCCCACCGACTCCGAAGCCCTGCACCTGGCCGGCTCCGGAAGGCTCTGGCGCTCCCGGCCCGAGGGAGCCGAGCGGGGGCCGCTGGTCAGCCCCGAGGAGGCGGCCGAGCAGATGGCCGGCTGGGACGAACTTCAGCGGGCCCGGGCCGACCAGTCGGACCAGGCGGTCATCGTCGGCTCACCGGAAAAGGTGGCTTCGACAGTGCGGGCTTTGGTGGCTGAGCACGAGGTGGACGAGGTTCTGATCACCACCGTCTGCCACAGCCCCGCCCACCGAGTGCGCTCGTACGAACTGCTGGTTCCCGCCCTGGCCGGTTGATGGCCAGTCGAGTCAGCAACAGGAAAGCCGGGAGAGCACGCCTGGCGGCGGGGTGCGAGTTGTCAGGGGTCAGAGTCCCGAGGCGTCGGGACCGGCGTTGAGCGTCATTCGACTACTGAGTGGCGAACCGGGCGCACTGGCGCGTGTATTCGACCTCCGCGAATCCTTGAGCTGAACCGTTGAGTTCCACTCCATCCAGGCGTTGGGACAGGTAGCCAGCCTGGACCAGTTCCTCCTGGGTACGGGGGTAACGGCCGTTCTGCGCAAAGTACGCCTCGGCGGCGGTGCGAAGGGTCCGGAGGCTGATCAGGCACCGGTCGCGCTGGTTGGAGCCTTGGCTGCCGCTGAAGTCGCCGCTCCGACCAACCACCGAAGAGAGCAGCGATCGGAGGTCGCTCGGGGGTGCCGTGCCGTTGAAGATCGTCCCGATGAGGCTGACGAACCATTGGCCGTCCTCCTCGACCGCCAGGAACTCCAGGACCGGTTTTGCAGCGAGGATTACACCAGCGGAGGCGCCCAGGTCCGAAAGGCACTGGTCGAAGCGAAGGTCGCGAGAGGATACGTCCAGGCAGTCGCCATCGAGCCGCCACCGGCCCGGGTTCGGAGCGCACCCGTCACAGTCCCGGTAACTGAAGGTTCCTGAGGCTGAGGTGACCGTGACCACAGCCTCGGATCCGGACCTCTTGACCTCGGTTTGGAGGTCGTCGAGAGCGATCCGGAAGCCGGCCTGCTGAATCTCCTCCTCCAGCGCGGACAGGCCGGCATCCACCAGGTCCCGGTAGGTATCCAGCGGGCCGGCCTCCCCGGCGGGCAGGAGGCCGAGCACCCCCCGGGTGTCCAGATCAAAGGCGGCTTCGACCATCTGGCGCACGGCAGCCTCCGGATCCGGCGCCCCCGACCTATCCGGCCTATCCGCCGGGAGGGTACGACGGCCAGAGGCCTGTGCGGGCAGGGCCGCCTCGATGCTGGCGTACTCCAGGGCGGTGGAGAGCGGGCTCACATACCAGCGGTCCTCCGCCCTGACCACCATCAGGAAGGGGTCAACCGACGATGACACCCGTCGCCTCGGATCGAAGGTGTCGAAGGTGAGGTCGTCGGCTGTAACGACGGCGGACTCGGCGGTCGGGTCCACCGGATCGAGGATCTCGCGCAGGTCGGGGTGGAGGTTGGCGGGGTCGAAGGACGCCTCCATCCGTCCCTCCCGAATGCTGACCTTGGCCAGGTCGGCGGAGATTTCCTCGACTTCGGTGTCGAGGCCGGTGATCTTCAGATCCAGACCGGCCAGGGGGTTGTCCGGGTCGATCAGACCATCGTCTGCAGCGACCTTGCGAAGCCGCTCCCAGGCCGCCTCGGCTCCCCGGATCTCGCCGGGGGCTACCAAGCGGATGGCCGGGACAACCTTGCCGTCGGATATGGCGGCGGCCAGTTCGGTCACCGCCGCCTCAGGAGTGTCAGCCCCCGACCTCAGCCCTCCGGCGGCGGAGACCACCAGGGCAAAACCGACGCCGCCGATTGCCAACACTCCGGCCCCGGCGGCGATGAGTCCTCGCCGCTTCCGGAGGGGTCGGGTGGTCGGGGGCGCTGCGAACGGCTGGGGCGGGAGGCCCCAACCCCCGGCATTTCCCGACGGTGCGGCCCAGGCAGAATCCGAAGGCGGCGCCAGGGGAGCGATGGGGGGGTAAGGCGGGGCCGGAAGGTATGGCGGAGCCGGTTGAGCCGGTGGAGCCGGTTGAGCCGGTGGTGGGGACAGGTAACCGGCTTGGGGAGTAGACGGCGCGGCTGCCGGTTCGGGGCCGCCAAGGGTTGCCGCTGGGGACCCTGGTGGAGCGGTGACCCCGACCGACCCGCCGGGGAGAGCGTCGGTCGACAGATCGGCGAACGGCGCCCCACACGCCGAGCAGAACCGCCCCTGGGCCCCCCGCTTCTGGCCGCAGCCTCCACAGAACATCGCCTACCTCCGCGCCCGCCGCGCCTCCCAACCGGAAGGGCCCCACTCACCCTAACGGCGAGTTGGTGAAAGTTCTATGCCCCGGCCTCGACGCGAGGCCTGGCCCTGGCTCAGGCCGGTAGGAGTCGGTGGATGGACACGGCGTAGTTGCCGCCGGTGTAGTCGCCGCCGGTACCGTCGCCGTTGATACCGAACCCCTCGGTCTCTGGACTGGATTCCCAGGTGGCCAGGCGGGCCATGAGGCTCAGTCCGGCTGCCTCGGCCGCCTGTTCGTAGGTGGCCAGGGCCAGGCGGCCGGGCTCCACGGAGAAGCCGGCAACGAGGATGCCGCCCGGCAGGAGATGGGCGACCAGGTTGGAAATCACCGCCGACTCGGTGCCAGGAGCCAGAAAGATCATGACGTTGCCGGCAGCCACGACCAGGTGGAACCGCCGACCCAGGTCCATGGTGGCCAGGTCGGCGTGGATCCACCGGACCGTCGTTGAACGATCGGCGGCCTTGGCCAGCATCGCTGGATCCAGATCCACCCCCACGACTTCGGCCCCCCGACGGGCCAGTTCAGCCGCCACCCGGCCGGTCCCGCACCCGGCATCGAGGATGGTCGCGCCGTTGTGGGCCAGCCCCACGCTCTCGGCCAGGACCACGGTCTTGGTCAGCAGGGACCAGACCAGGTCGGCCTCGCCGTGGACTGGCTGGCCGGCAGCGGCCATTTCCTCCCATCGGCGGTCGTAAGTGGCGGCCCGCCCGCCCGCTTCTGCCAGCCAGCGATTGGCGGGGTCGGGGGTGAGGGTCATCGACGGCGGCAGCCATTGGGGGGGTCGGGGGTGAGGGTCATCGACGGCGGCAGCGATTGGCGGGGTCGGGGGTGAGGGTCATCGACGGCGACGGTTGTTCAGCCGCTCCCACCAAGCGGACAGGCCCAGGCCCCCGGCCCTTCGCCCGGCTCTGGAGTTCCATCCCCCGGCCGGGCGCCGTTTGGAGGCTCTGTCGGCGGCCAGGTCGGCCAGGATCCCTGGCCCGGCGGCGTTGACGATCTCCTCAGCGGCATCGAGCAGGTCGGCCGCCCCCTGATCGAGGCCGGGGGGTTCAGGAGGAAGGGGAGGGTTGATCAACTCCCCGTACTGCCAGTCGACATCGCCCAGTCGAAGGGTGAAGGCGCTGCAGGGCTCGGGGCATCGCCAGGGGGCCTGGGGAGCCAGGTCCAGATTGCACTTGCGCACCGTCTCGCCCGAGGCGTAGGTGCGGCTTTCGTAGTGGCGGCAGTCGATCCGCATCGGCACCCGCCCATGGTGGCACCCCTGGCGACGCTGCCAGGGCGCGGTCTCCGGCTTCGTTGCCGCGCCACCGCCCCGGTACCGGGTCTGGCCTCCGAGTGTTGAGCGCCGACGAGCGCCCCCTCGGAGCCGGACCGGTCGGCTTCCCGTGCCCGAATATTTAATCGGTTGACGAGAACGACCGCATGCGGCGAGTATTCCGACAGGTGTCCCGACGGCCCTGCACTTCTGGCCGACTAAAGAACCCCAGAGTCCCGCTCAGCAGCAGAGGTAGCCAATGTTCAACCTGACGACAACCAAGAGTTATCGGGAAGGCCGGCCCCAGGCCGGAGCCTGGCCGTCGGTACCCGCAGGGTCGTCCTTCGGACGAACTTGGGGTCAGGTTCATCGCCTTCCAATGCTCATTACGTGGCCCAGGGGTCCACGGGAGACGTCTTCCGGATAGAGCACATCCGGAGTTTCCCAGTCAGCCCCCAGGCCGCCGGTTCGCACCGGCGGCCTTTTGCTTTCTCATTAGCGCAGCCCATGGCCGTGGCCAGGCGGAACCTCGAGCGATCCGACCAAGTCGAACCTCCCGAACATCCGAACCTCCCGAACGTCCGAACCTCCGAACCTCCGAACCCCCGAACCCCCCCCGATCCCAAGATCCGTACCAACCCACCTCACCCGAGACAGGAGACACCATGCTGGCTGCAGAGCAATCCTTCGATACCGAGTCCCCCTTTGGCGTGGCGGACGCGTTGAGGGGGGACGAGGCCCAGTGTCGGACGGGGTACGGCGCCCTGACCGACCTGTTCTACTCCGAGAACATCGATGACATCGCCCGGGCCAAGGCGCTCTGCAACCAGTGCACCCTCGCCGAGCTTTGTTTCGAGACGGCGGTGGCCCAGCGGGAGCCCTACGGCGTCTGGGGCGGACAGCTGTTCTACCGGGGCAAGGTTCTCGCGGTGAAGCGGCCCCGGGGTCGGCCTCCCAAGAACCCCCGGCCCGACCTCGCCGCCTGAGGCCAGCCATTCTGCGGGCCGGTTGGCACACCCGGACCGACATCGTCACCCGGCCGACATCGTCACCCGGCCGGGATCGTCACCCGGCCCGGATCGTCGGCTGCGGTAGTCGGTTTCCCGGCCATCTTGCGCTGGCCGGGCACAGTCTGGGAGGCAGAGGCGTCCCCCCTTCGTCTCTGCCTCCCAAGGTCGGGCCCCTAGGCTCGGCTGGTCATGGTCTTGCGGTGGGCCCAGTGACTTTCCGGGGCGAATGACCCACGGCGGCGCATGACCGCCTGGGGCCAACCGATGTTGGTTGTCGCCCTGGTAGCGGTCGTGTGCGCCGCCGGCCTGGCGTTGGCGGCGCACCGGCGAGCATCCGCCCAGCACGTGGCGGCAAGCAGACGGCTGCTGAACCTGGCGGCCGTCGCCACCAGCGGGGCGGTGGTGCTCCTGGTCAGGGGCCTCGTCATCGGGGACTGGTCGTTGGTCTACGTGGTCGATCACGCCAGCGGTCAGACGTCGTGGCCCTACCGGGTGGCGGGGTTGTGGGCGGGGATGGCCGGATCCCTGCTGGCCTGGACCTGGGTGTTGCTGGCCTGGTCCCTGGTGGCATTGCGCCGGTGGCGGCGGGTGCTGGCCGGTGGCGTACCGGCGGCCACCCA
Organism: Acidimicrobiales bacterium; assembly: GCA_052390275.1. Taxonomy (GTDB): domain Bacteria; phylum Actinomycetota; class Acidimicrobiia; order Acidimicrobiales; family AC-14; genus JBQTHD01. Next base: position 56,059 of record JBQTHD010000015.1, read on the forward strand.
GGCCAGCCTTTGTGCCTACGCTGCCGTTCTCCTCGGCCTAGTGGTTTTCGTGGTTCCGCCCTTCGCCAGGCTGGCCATTCCCGCCATCGACGGCGGGGGGATGGCCCTGGTACTGCGCCACCCGGCCATGCTCTACCACCCACCTCTGCTCTATGCGGGGGCGGTATGCCTGGCTCTTCCCTTCTCCCTGGCCCTCGGGTGGCACTGGTCAGGCGACCTTCGGCGGGGCGGGGGGATCACCGGCCAGGAACTTGCGTCGGCCGGCAACGGAGTCCCCGACGAGATCCTGCGCAGCCTCAAGGTCGGACTGGTGATCCTGGGAGCGGGCATGCTGGCCGGCGCCCACTGGGCCTACGTGGAACTGGGTTGGGGCGGGTACTGGGCCTGGGACCCGGTGGAAAACGGCTCCCTTCTTCCCTGGTTGACCGGGGTTGCCGCCCTGCATCTGATGCCCACATCGGTCGGACTTCGCAATTCCGCAGAGCGGTCTGACGCGCGACGGGCGGTGATTCTCGCCGGAGCGGTGCTGGCTTTCGGGCTTCTGGGGGTGGTTCTCACCCGGTCAGGCGTCACCGCCTCGGTCCACGCCTTCGCCGAGGCCGAGGCCGTCGGCCTGGTTCTCCTGGCCCCCCTGGTCGCGGTCCTGTTGGCGATGGCCGTTGTGGCTGTGGATCGCTCTTCGGGCAAGGGGGAGGCAGCCCGGACGGGGGCCCAGCCTGGGTCCCCACCAAACCGAGGCCCTCAGGCGACAGCTTCGGCCGCGCCGGTATCGGTCCGACCCTGGCAGATGAAGGGCTGGCAGATGAAAGGAGGGGGAGCGGCGGGGGTTCTACTACTGGGATTGGTGGCGGTGGTCGGGGTGGGAACGCTGGCCCCGGTGGGAATCCGCCTGGCCACGGGGGAAAGGGTGGTCATCTCCGGTGCCTACTTCGCCCGGGGGGCCGGGCCGCTGGCGCTGGGTCTCTTGGCGGCACTGGCCGGGCGCCCCTCCCGCCGCCGCGACTGGCTTTGGATCCTGGGGTCGGTGGTCGCCGCCGGTCTGGTTGCCAGTTCGGTGGTCGATCGTCCCCGGTGGTTCTCTCTCGCGGCCGTGGGGTTGGCGGGCGCGGCGCTGACGCGGCTGATCGTGGACGCCGCTGGTGCCGTGAACGGCAGCGGGGCCATGGCTTGTGGTCACCGGACCAGGGCCTTCAGGCGACGGGGTTGCCGGGGTTGGGCCTCCACGGTGGCCCACCTGGGGGCGATCGTGCTGCTGGTGGGTGTGGCCGGGACCGGTGCGGGGTCCAGCCAGCGTGTGACTCTCACCGCAGGCGGGCCAGGTACCCGAGTTGGGGAGTTCGACGTTCATGTCCGGTCTGTTCAGGAGGTCCCGGCCCCCGACGGGTCGAGAGGCGTCTCCGCCACGGTTGTCGTGTCTGACCCGGCCTCGCTCGCGACAGCAGCGGTACTACACCCGGTTGCCAGCCGGGGCCGGGCGGGTGAGCGCGTATCGGTGGCCGGCCTGTACTCCCGTCCGGCGGGCGACATCGGGGTGGCCCTGCGTACGGTCAACCCGGGTGGACGCTCGGTGGTGATGGACCTCTGGACCGCTCCGCTCGCTCAGGGCGTCTGGCTCGGCGGGGGAGTCCTCCTGGTGGGACTTGCGCTGGCCCTGATCCCCGTCCCGGTGGGTCCAGGTTCGAACGGGCGCCGCGACCCGGTACGGCGAAGATCCGGGGCTGTGACCGGTACCGGGTCATGACACGCTCCGGGGGTGACCGCGGCGGCGACGGCCGGTCACGGATCCGATTCATGACCGGAGGCCGGCCCGCCGCCGGGGTCGGGGCCGGCAACCGGACCTGAACTGGAACCGGGGCTCAGATTGGAGCCAGCGGTTGGACCAGCCCCGGGACCCCGGCGCTTGCGGGCCAGCAGTTGCTCCACGGTGGCGGGCGGCGGGCTTGGGGCGACGCGAGACCGCCGACGGGGTGACCGCCGCTCACCACCGGGTCCGAGAGGCTCGGGCGGCGGAGGCGGGCGGTGGCGCCGGGCCTGTTGTTGACGCAGCACTCCTCGGAGGCGGCCAGGCGCGGCCTGAACTGCCGAAATCACCGCCCCCCGCAGCGCCAGGCGACTGAGGGCCACCGCCACCGGCCACAGCAGCGCGGCGGTCAAAAGCAGCCACCACACCAGCGATACCCGGCCCGGGCCCCGGTCCAGCCCCTCGGGGTCGAAGGCGGCGGCCGGGTCGATCGCGCCCCGTCCACCAGCCAGCGAGGAGATTCTCAACAGCGAGTTGGGGTCGACTTCGCCGGGTTGATACTCGGCGGAATAGGCGGCCACGGCCAGCGCATCGCCCCGGAAGACCGGTTCACCGCCCGGACCGGTGACGTTGGCCCCCAGGGCATAGGTGCCCGGGGCGGCAGCCGACACCTCCGCGGCGAAGGTCCGGTCTGAAGTTCGGGCCGCAGTCAGGACCCGGCCGGCCTGGCCCCCGGTCCCGGTCCCGGCACCGCCCGACCCGGCACCGCCCGTCGGTCCTATCGTGGCTCCGGCCGGTGGGGAGAGGCGGATTTCGGCGGTGGCGCCATCGGGCCAGGGTTCCTCGGAAGTAACCGTCACCCGAAGGCGACCACCTTCTATGTCGGCTCGAACCTCGGCGGCAGCCGAACTGGCCCCGGCGAACGTGTCCTTGACCACCGCCGACCAGAACGGGGCGTAGCCCCCCCAGCGGGCCCAGTTGGCCGCCCACCGGGCCGAACCATCGCTGGTCCACGCAGTGGCCCGACCCAGGCCCAACTGCCAGGTGGCCAGGAGCGGGTCGCCGTCCTCCCCTATCTCCAAAAGGGTCCGGGCGGTGGGCCGGGCCGTGGTCCCCAGGTAACCCAGTAGGGCTGGGGCCCGGGTCAGGCCGCTGACCACCGGGGAGGACGAAACCACGGAGGGGAACATCTCCCCCTCGTTGACCAGGCGTCGGCTGGCCAGGACCGCCTCGTTGGCCATGATCTGGGGGATTTCGGCCAGATCAACTTCGTTGTAAAACCGTCCCCGGCCGGCCGCCGCCACCTGGTTGAGGTTCTCCGACGCTCCCGTTTCCCCCGTGGCCAGCACCGAAACGGTGATGCCCTGGTCGGCCAGCGTGCGGGCCTGGGCCTCCAGGCCCCGTAGCGCCTCGGGGCTGGAGAAGCCGTCGGTGAACAGGATCACGTGCTTGAGCCTGGCCTTGGTGGCGGCCAGGGCCTCGCCGGCGGTGACCAGGGGCAGGGCCAGGTCGGTACCCCCGGCGGGGCGCAGGGACCGCAGCCCCCGGGTCACCACCTCTTCGGTGGGCAACTGGGCAAGGGGGACGATCCAGCGTTGCTCGGTGTTGAAGGCCAGGATCCCCAGTTGGTCGGTCTCGGCTAAGGCGGCCACCGTGCGGGCCGCCGCCGCCCGGGAGATGTCCGTCTTGTTCACTCCGCCGCCGTTGGCCCCTCCTGCCAGCCCATTGGCCCCGCCTTCAGAGCAGTGGCACGCTCCCATGGAACCGCTCGAGTCGATGGCCAGAACCTCGGCCACCGAAGCCCGACGGGCCGGGTCGGTGACATCGCTGATGACCGGCAACAACTCCTCCAAGGGGCTGCCCAGGTATCCGCCCAGGGCGTAGGAACGGTCGCCGCCCACCACCACCAGGCCCCGACCCAGATCCCGGGTGGCCGCGCCCAGGGCATCGACCTGGGCCGTACTCAGACTCCGCCCGTCGACGTCCACCATGACGGTGGCCGCGTACCCGGCCAGGTCTCCCACCCCGCCCAGGTCGGTGGCGGCGATTACTTCGGCGGGGATCCCCCCCGCCCGTAGCGCCTCGGCCAGGGAACCACCCACCCCGGGCTGGCCCTCGGCCACCAGGACCCGGATCCCGCCGGCCACGCGAACCCCGGCGAAGCCCACGTCGTTTTCGGCCACCACGTCGTCGGGCCGGCTGACGCGCACGCCGTAGGCGGCCACCCCCCCGGGTTGGGCGTCGGCGGCCAGGACCTGGGGAAGTTCGAAGACCGACTGGTCGGCTGATAGCTCGACCGCCTGATCGGCCACCGCCCGGCCGTCCCGGGTCCAGATGAGGCGGGCAGGCCCGGGGCTGGATGCGCTGACCGTGGCCCGGACCACAAACGCCTCCCCGGGGCGGACCCGACCGGGAACGTCCAATCTGGCCACCGAGGCGTCCGGACCTGCCCCCCGGCTGACCTGGTGGACGTCGATCTCGATCCCGGCCTGGCGCAGCCGCCGGGCCTCGCCGGCGGCGTCCCCGTCGGTCAGGCGGCCGTCGGAAACGACCACCACCCGGCGGCGGGCATCGGAGGGCAGGACCGCGGCGGCCAACCGCAGGCCACCGGCCAGGTCGGTGCGGGTGGTGTCAATGCGGGTGGACCCAATACCCGCCCCCGACAGCCGCCCCGGTGGGCCCACGGTCAGGTCCAGGCGGGCATCGCCCCCGAAGTAGGCCACGCCCGCCACGGCCCCCGGCGGCTGCGCCTCCATGGCCCGGCGGATCCATTCCCGGGCCTCGGCCCTTCCGCCGGCCCCCAGGGAGTCCGACCCGTCGACCAGGAAGACGACCGCGACCCGGTTGGACGGTCGGGGCAGGCCCAGCCCGGCCACCGCCCCGATCAGGGCCAGAGCCACAACCGCCCGGGCCACCAGGGCCATGCGCCACTGCCGGGCCGGCACCCCTCGGCGTCGGCGGGCCAGGACGGCCTCGAGGGCGAGGACGGCCAGAAGGAGAATGACCACCGCCAGCAGGATTGAGCGTTGGCCCGGCGCGGCTGTTGGCCGATCCGGGTCCGGGGGAGCCGGGGCGATGGCCAGTGAACGCACCGGGCGGAGGTGGGATTCGGCCGGGTCGGCATTGACGGCCACCGTCACCGGGGGACGGTCCCCATTGGTGAGCGTCCAGAAGCCGGCTCGGTCGGCCACCGGAGCCGCGGCCCCGGGTGACAGGCTGATTCGGATGCCGCGAGGCCCCTCCACCACCACCGATTGGCTGTTGACCGTGCCCGACCCAGGTCGTCCTGGCCCCGGATCGCCACCACTGGCACCACCAGCCCCAGCGGCGCCGGCTCCGGTCGGCAGCGGGCCGCCAGCCAAAGGGAGAGGCTGGCCCACCACCAGATCCCCAGGGGGTGGGGCCGCACCGGAAAGCTCCGCCAGGATTCGGTCGGCCAGGATGGGGAAGGCGACGTCGAGGGCCAGGGTGCTTTCGTGGAGGGCGAAGGCCAGGTAGGTGGCCGGCCGCCCGCCGATTGCCGAGCGCAGCAGCAAGGGGGCGTCCTCGGCGGCCACGAGGATCTCGGCGGTGGGTGCCACCAGACGCTGGGCCCTTCCGATAGCCAGTTCGGACAGGTCCAGCCCGTCCAGCAGCGGGTCCCGGGTGCGGACCAGAGCGACGCTGGGGGAGGCAACCTCCCCGGTGACGGCGATACCGGTGCCGACCGAGGGAACCGACCCCGCATCGGTGGGACCGGTCGGGTCGACGTTGGCGTCGTTGGCTGGATTCGCGGCAGCGCCGTCGGCGGCTGGATCGGCGGCAGTCCCGGCGGCGGTACCCGGCCGCGGGCCGGCCGAGCCGGCGAGTCCTCCGGGAGGCGCGATGGCCCAGACCGGTGCCCCCGGATCGGCGGGAACCGCCACCCGGTCGTAGATGGCGACGTCGAAACCGGGAGCCGGGCGAGTCTCGGCCGAGCGCTCAACGCTCACCCCCGGCAGAACAGCCAGGAGTCGATCCAGGAAGATGTTGGGTCCGCCGGCGTGGAGGATCCGAAGGTCCCGACGCTTGCCCACTACCGCCACCGCCCGGTTGTCGGCGGCCAGCAGGTCCTCGCCCTCGAGAAAGGCGGTGACCCGTTCTCCGGCCGGGAGGTCGAGTTCGACCACCTGAGTGGCACCCGGGGCCAGGGTGACCGAGCGGTGGGCGACGGTCCGACCGTCCAGGTCGAATCGCAGGGACTGGGCGGATGCCGGGCCCCCGGTCGAGGTGACCGTGGCCCGAACATGGGTGCTGCTGCCCCGTGGTTCAGCGGTGAGCCGGGCGATTCCCCGGTTGACGTCGGAGGCTCCCACGGCCTCGAACCGGGTGCCGGCGGGGATGAGTCCGATCTGGTCGTCGGGGATGCCGCCATCGGAGAGGAGGACGAAGCCAACGGGAACTCCAGGGGTTTCCAGGCTCTCGGCCAGTCGGAAGGCTCCTCCCCAGTCCACCCCTCCGGCGGTGGTTTCCACGGCCGCCATCGCCCGGACGAAGGAGCCGACATCGGCGCTGGCGGTCAGGGCCACCCGGGGGTAACGGTCGGCCACCACGATGCTGGCCAATCCGGTGCGGGCCGAGCCGCCGCTCGGCAGTTGACGGCGGAGCTCACCGGCTTTGGCCCGAGCCACGTCCAGGCGCGCAGGTCGGCCGTCGGCAGCGGCCATGGATCCGCTGGCGTCGACTATGAACACCGTGTGGTCGGCCAGGCGTACCGGTGTGGGGCGAACTGGTTGGGCGGCGGCCGCGGCCAGGAGGAACACCGCCGCCAATTGGGCGGCCAGTAATGCCGAAGGTCGCAGCCTCTGCCACGGTCGGGTCACCGACACCGGATCGGCCACCTCCCGCCACAGGAAGGTCGATCCCACCGGCAGCGGCGGCCGGCGAGGAGCCAGCACGTGCAAGGCCAGGATGGGAAGGGCCAGCAGCCCCAGCCAAAGCGCCGCCGGGTTGGCGAACCTCATGGGCGGGTTACGGTCACCGCAACAGGCCGGCCTGGCGCCAGGCGTCGAAAAGCGTGGCCTCCAGATCGTCGTCGGTGCGCACCAGCAGGTACCTGGCCCCGGCCCGGCGGCTGGCGGCGGCCACCGACTGGGTCCAGCGCTGTGCGGTCTGGCGGTAGCGGGACAGAACCTCAGGCGTCAGGCTGACCACCACCGAGGGGCCTCCCTCGTTGTCGATCAGTTCCACGTCGCCGCCGACTAGCCGGTTCGCGTGTCCGTTGATGGTTTGGTCCGGGAACGGGGCAGGGTGGGCGCGACCGGCTCGCCACATCGGGTCGTTGTCCGCCGGCCCCCGGCCCCCATGTCCCGGCGCCCGGAGTCCTCCGGCCCCGAGGCCGCGGGGCCGGCGGAACGGGCCTCGGTCGTGCCTCCGCCCCCGCTCGCCTGATCGGCGGGAGGAGGTCGAAGGCCCCTGGTCCAAACCCGGGTCAAGGTCACCGGGACTCAGGACGTGAACCACCGTCACCTCCCCGCGCCGGGCTCCGAGGACGTCAAGGACGCTTTCCCATTCGGGAGTTAACAGGTCCGAGACGATCACCGTGGACCCCGCCGGTCCGGGTCGGGCGGCCAGCGCCCGGGCGGTCGCCCCCAGCGGGCTGGGTCCAGCCGCCACCAGACCGGCCAAATGGCTGAAGAGCCGGGGTACACCGGCGCGCCCCCGGAATCGAACAGGGGGCGAGGGATGAAAGCCGGTCCCGGAAAGGACCAACGGGTTGACTGTCACCGGGTCCCTCTGGACGAGGGAGACAAAACCGAGAGCGGCGGCCAGTCGGGCGGCCGTCGGCAGCTTTTGACCCTCGGCCATGGATGCGGAGGTATCGACCACCAGGTGAAGGCCACGGTCGTCCTCGGCGTCGAAGAGCTTGAGGGTCAGTTGATCGGAACGGGCGTACAGGAACCAGTCGACCCGGCGGAGGTCGTCGCCCGGGTGGTACTGGCGGTGGTCGGCGAAGTCCACCGAGGCGCCATGGCGGCGGGACCGATGCTCGCCCGCCAGGGCACCACTGAGCCGCTGCCGACTGGCCAGGGCCAGCGCCTCCAGGCGGGCCAGGAGGCTGGGATCCAACAGCAGACCTGGGCGCGAGGGGGACCCGGCTTCAGGCGGCGACGAGCCGGGCTGCGCGGACGCTCCGGTCAAGGCGTCCTCGGTCCTCGGCGCCGGCGGCCGTCATGGGACCGGCCGACACTCATGGATGGTCGGGTTTCGCCCGGGAGCGCATCCCGAGTGGCTGAAAAGCCGCGAGGCGCCGGAGAGGGCCGATCAGGGTGCGCCCTTCAGACCGCTCGTCGGTGGGGGCACGTGGTCGAGGACCGCCGCGATGATCGAGTCGGCGTCGACGCGGTCCACCACCGCCTCGTAGCCCAGCACCAGGCGGTGGCGCAGGGCGGCGGGGGCCACGGCCCGGATGTCCTCGCAGGCCACGTTCGGCCGCCCCGCGAGGAGAGCGGTGGCCTTGGCCGCCAGCATCAGGGCCTGGGCGCCCCGGGGGGAGGCCCCGAAGCGCACGTAGCGGGCCACGGCGTCGGGTGCGCCGTCCTCGTTCGGGCGGGTGGCCACGATCAGGTCAACGGCGTGGCGCGCCACATGGGAGGCGGCGGGAACCAAACGGACGAGTTCACCCATGGCCAACAGGTCATCTGCACTCGCCACCGCGCTCACCGCTGGTTGAGCGGCCCCGGTGGTGCGCTCGACGATGGAAACCAGTTCGGCGGCTGTGGGGGCAAGGACCAGGCATTTGAGCAGGAAGCGGTCGACCTGCGCCTCGGGAAGGGGGTAGGTGCCCTCCATCTCCACCGGGTTCTGGGTGGCCATGACCAGGAAGGGCTGCGGCAGCGCCCGGGTGTGACCGGCCACGGTCACCGATCGCTCGGCCATGGCTTCCAGTAACGCCGACTGAGTCTTGGGGGTCGCCCGGTTGATCTCGTCGGCCAGGAGAAGATTGGTGAACACCGGACCGGGGCGGAAACTGAAGTCCCGGCGCCCGGACCCGTCATCGGAGAGGACCTGGGTCCCGACGATGTCGGCGGGCATCAGGTCAGGCGTGCACTGGACCCGGGAGAAGTCGAGGGAGACGGCCTGGGCCAGGGTCTTGAGCAGGAGGGTCTTGCCCAACCCCGGCACTCCTTCCAACAAGGCGTGTCCACCACAGACCAGACAGATCAGCACGTCGCGCACCAGGTCTGTCTGGCCGACGATGACCCGCCCAATCTGGGTGGCCAAAGCTTCGGCCACCCGGGCGAACTCCTCCGGCGAGGCCGTGGACGAGGTGGCGGGGAGCGTTGGCGCCGGCTCGCCCGCCCGGCTGCTGGTAACCGGAGCGAACGCGCTGTCGGAAGTCAAGGTTGCTTCACTCCGATCCCAGGCCGGCGAAGTAGGCCCCGACCAGGCCCCGTTGGGTGGGCGGAACCGAACCCCGTTCTATGGCGGCGGTGGCCTGAGAGGCATAGCCCCCGATCACCCCGGACAACGGGACCTGGCTCGGCGCCAACGACCCCGGCACCGATCCAGTGCCGGCGGGCGTGATCGGTCCATCGCCCGGCGCTCCACCAGCGTTGAGAGTCTCTCCCGGGGTGGAGCCCCGGGGCTGGAAAACCGTTGCGGTCTCCAACTCACCCGCCGGGTTGCGGCCACTACCGCCGCCGGGACCACCTGCGACGGCGGTTCCCGACCCGGTGGACGAGGAACTGCCCCCGCCCCCGCCCCCGCCCTGTCCCTGCCCCTGACCCTGCCCTTGCCCTTGCCCCTGGCCCTGGCCTTGTCCCTGACCCTGACCCTGACCCTGACCCTGGCCTTGTCCCTGGCCTTGGCCTTGTCCCTGACCCTGACCCTGGCCCTGACCCTGGCCTTGCCCCTGGCCCTGGCCCTGACCCTGGCCTTGGCCTTGTCCCTGACCCTGAGCGGCCAGCCGGTCGGCGGCGCCTTGGGCGGCCGCGGCTCCTGCCGCTCTGGCTTGAGCGTTGGCCACACCTTCGAGGGTCCGGCCCTGGGCGGCTGCGGCGCTGCCGAGAGCGGTGGCGGCGGCGGCCAGATCCCCGGCGCTGAGCGACGAGGCGGCTGAGGCGAGGGCCTGGGCAGCGGCCGGGTTTCCGGCGGCTTGGGTGGCGGCCAGGCCGGCCAGGCGTTCGGCCAGCGCCGTGCGCGTCTCGGGGCTGAGGGAGGACAGGGCGCTGGCGGCGGCATTCAGGGCGGCGGCTGCGCCGGCGTCGGGGCGCCCCTCCGAGCCCGGCAACGGAATCGCAGCAAGGGTTCGCTCCAGCCCCGCGGTGGCCGCCTTGGCGGCCAGGGGATCACCGAGGTCCGGGCTCTGAACCAGCGCGGTTGCGGCTGCGGCCGCGGCCAGGGCGCCGTCGGCCACAGTGGGGGCCGCCTCAATGATCCGGGCCAGTTCGGCCAGGCGCTCGGCCACCTGGGCGGCGGTTTCAGGAGAACCTCGCGGCGTAAGTCGGGCCGCCTCCGCCCGGAGAGCTTCGGCCGCTTCGACCAGGGCCGCCCGTTCGGTGGTTGCCCGCCGCCGAACCTCGTCCTGGGCGTTGCCGACCAGTGCCAGCGTCGCCGCCGTAATGGCCAGAACTGCCATGAGGCCGGTTCGGCGCCGCCGAAACCGCAGGGGTACCGCGTCGGCCGCCGACCGTCCGGCAGCCAGGCGCTCCGCCCGTTCGTACACGGCCTCGGTCAACGGGGAGTCTCGGCCTCGGCCGTTGTCCCCGGCGACAAAACCGACGTCGTGTCGCTCCGGGCCAAGCTCCGACTGTCGGGGCCCCGACGCCGCATCTCTCGCCGACCCCGTATCTCGCGCCGACGCCGTATTCCAGCCCGACTCCGCATGCCGCCCCGACGCCGCATTCCGGCCCGACCCCGCATCTCCCGCCGACCCCGTATCCCGCGCCGACGCGTCCAACTCCAAGGCGGTGGCGAAACTGTCCCAGGTGACCAGAGACCGGTCGGCCGCCCGCGCCGCCACGGCCAGGGGAACCCGCAGGGCGATGGCTCCCAGTCCCAGAACCGCGAGGCTCCCGACCGCCAGGGCGGCCGCTGCGGGTTCGGCCCAGGCCCAGGGCCGCAATCGCCCGGACAACACCAGCACGGCAGCCAAGGCCAGCACCACAGGCCCCCAGGCTTGGGCGCGGTCCAGAGCCCAGGCCAGGCGGAGCCGCCGGCGGACTCCCTCCAGCAGGACGGATACGGCTGACCTGTCGGATCGGCTTTGTCCCTTGCCGCCCTCGAGAACGGTCACTCCCAACGACTGCCCTGTGCGGTCGGCTACTTCCGGGGTAGTGGGCGTCACTCCGCTCGCTCCTCGCCCGCCGGGAGCGGCTGGGTTGGTTGGACCACAGGAACCTGGCGGGAAAGAGACGTTGTCACCCTGCTCGCTCCCGCTCGGCCGGGAGGGTTATGCGCCGGGCGGCCAACAGGACCGCCCCCGCCCCCAGTGCTCCCCAGGCGGCCAGGGACCACAGCCAGAAGGGAAAGCCCAGCATCTCGAGTTGGTCTTGCCGGCCATCGCCGTCGACCCCTCCGGGACCGTCGTCGACGCCGAATCCGTCATCGCTCTCCACCAGGACCTGCCCGTCCACGGGAAGGGGGCCGACGGCCCGGGCGAGGCGGTCGTCGAACTCCGGCCGGGGCAGGTGGGTATCGAGAAGCGCCTCCAGAGCGCTGAAGGGCGAGGGAACGGCCGACTCCAGGTTCTCGCTGCGGCCGACCACGTCCCCGGTGACCACGAAGGGGTTGAGCATCAAGGCGATGGGTGGCCGCGGGGGCTCGGAGTGGTCCTCGAAGGCTCGCATCAGGCCGTAGGCCATGAAGGTCCCGAGGGACAGGCCCAGCGTCAGGGCGTAGGCCATGACCGTGGCGCCCTGGGTGCGGCGCAGGAGGGTGGACAGGCAGATGCCCAGGCACCCGAGGAAAAAAGCTGAGAGCAGGACCATGGCCACGCCGGCGATCAACTCTCGGACCTTGAGGCCGCCCATTATGAAGGTCACGCTGAGGATGGGCAGCGAAGCCACCACCAGAAGGCCGACGAAGGAGAGCGCGGCGAGGATCTTGCCGATCACGATGGATCGGGGAGACAGCAGTGTCACCTGCAGCGAGGTCAGAGTCTGGCGCTCCCGCTCGCCGCTGAGGGCTCCGGCGGTCAGACCGGGAACGATGAAGACCACCAGGATGAGCATGCCGAAGAGGATCCAGTCGAACACTCCGTATCCGACGGCGGAGGAGGTGAAGGCGTTGCCGAAGGACGAGTCGGAAAACCGGGTGAGCACCAAGAGCAACAGCCGCAGAGCCACCACCAGGGCCAACAGGTAGACGGTTACCACCGCCCAGGTGGCCCGGCCCCGCATGCGCTGGCGAAGTTCACGGGCGAGTACGGGGTTGACCGATACGCGGCGGAGACGGCCGAGCCCGCTGCCTGCCCCGGTTGGAGCCACCGATCCGGCGGCGGGTGCGGCGGTGGCGGTGGCGGTTGTCCCCGTCCCGCCGGGGGAGTGGCCTCGGGTCGACCGGCTCGACTGGGGCAGTTCGGGCAAGGCGGAGGGGTCGACCGGGGGCGGGGAAACCGGGGGCTCAGAACTCATTGGACGGTCCCTTCGGTCACCTTCATGAACAGGTCCTCCAGGCCTCCGCCCTCCTCCCGGAACTCCAGCACCCGTTGCCCCTCGCCGATGAGCCGGGCCAACAGGGCCGCCTGGGCGTCGTCGCCCTCGACCTGGAAGCGTTGCTCGGCCCCGCCGGCCAGCCGCACCACGACGGTGCGGCCGGCCGAAAGTCGCTGCGCGATCTCCCGGGGGGTGCCCGAGGCCCGGAGGCGACCGGCCTCGATGATGGCCACGTGGGTGCACATCTCCTGAAGTTCGGAAAGGATGTGGGAACTGATGACCACGGTCTTGCCCATGGCGGCCAACTCCGTGACCAGGTTGCGCAGTTCCACCCGGGCCCGGGGGTCAAGGCCGCTGGCCGGCTCGTCCAGGATCAGGACCTCGGGATCGTGCACCAGAGCCCGGGCGAGGGCGAGGCGTTGTTTCATGCCCCGGGACAGGGAGTCGACCATGGCGTCGCGGCGAACCTCCAGGCCCACGAGTTCGAGCAAGCCGTCCACCAGGCCGGGCCACCGGTTGGCCGGGATCCGGTAGGCCGACGCGAAGAACTCCAGGTACTCGACCACCTTGAGGTTGTCGTAGACGCCCAGCACGTCGGGCATGTAACCCAGGTGTCGGCGGACGGCCACCGGATCAGTTGCCGGGTCGAATCCGGCCACCTCGGCGGTTCCCGAGGTGGGCCGCAGCACCGAGGCCAAGATGGCGAAGGCGGTGGTTTTGCCCGCTCCGTTGGGCCCGATCAGCCCGAAGACGCTGCCCGCCGGCACGGCGATATCCAGACCCTGCACGGCGCAAAGGGACCCGTACCGCTTGGTCAGGCCTCGGGTTCGCACGGCGACGGGTCCAGCGCCAGAGGCGGCCGACGGCCCGCTGCCAACAGGCAGACCAAGTTCGCTATTTTCGGGCAGGGGGATGATCGAGGGGGTGGCCGACACCGGATCGGTCACGGTTCCACCACCACGTGAACGCCGTTGCCGTAGCGCACGCTGCCCGGGTGCCCATCGAGGCGGACGTAGAACTCCGGGCCGACCCCCGACGGAATCTCGTGGACGAACTGCCCCCGGTCGGCGTCGAACGCCCCGTTGCGGCCGGGGGCGCCGCAACTCGAACAGCCCAGAGGCTGCCAACCGCTGGCGGTCCAGATGGTCATGGTGGCACTGGAGGAGGCGATGGCCAGGCGGGGAGAACCCACCGCCGGACCGGTCGGCAGCGTGTTGACCGCCGGCGTCACCCTCAGCAGGGTCTGGTGCTCCCCGTCGGCAAAGCCGGGGGGGATGCCCCGCTCGAACTGCCAGCCGGAAGAACCTCGGATCATCTCGATATGACTGTTGAGCCGGTTTGGCGTCGAGCCGCCAAGGGGGCCTCGTCCCACGAAGACAGTCCGGCCCGGGGCGGTGAGCGAGGTGCCGGGCACACTCACCGGCGCCAGGTAATCCCGGGTCCAGCCAACGGCCACGGCGTTGCCCGAGTCCGTCCCGTGCATGCCGGCCATAGCCGATGCCCGCTCCCACAGCGCGAAGTTCACCGGGCTGTCGCGCCTTTCCGTAAACGGCTGCCACAGCTCATACTCAGCCGGTCCCTGCTGGTTCAGGCCGGGCCGGACCCGGACCGACCACGACTGGATTTCGTCGGGTTCCATGTCGCCCACCAGGGTCAAGCCCGAGGCCACAAAAATGGTCACCGCCTGCAGGGACAGGCCGGTCTCGTTGCGGACGGTTCCCCGAGCCATTTCGTTGGAGTCCGCCGACGCGGTTACCACCAGGCCCCCGCCGGCCGGCCGCCCGGAGCCGACCACCAAGCCGCTTTCGCCGGTGCCGAGTGAGAGATTGGCCCGAGGCCCGCCCGAGCCGGTACGCGTAACGCTGGTATCGCGGTCGACACCACGGGCGGCCACCGACGCGGAGGAGACGTACCAGCGGTTGGGGAACTGGACGCCGGCGTTGCCGGCCTGGGGAAGGAAGACGCCAACCCCGGACTGGACCTGGCCCCCGCCGGCATCGGTCATGACCACGCTCACGTGGCCGAGGCGAGGGCGGCTGCGCAGTCCCTGCCCGGCCACCACGCTGGCGGCGGTGAAGACCACGGCCAGCGTGGGGATGACCACCCATGCCAGCTCGAGGCGTTGGCGGCGGCGGAGGACGCCGAAGGTGACGGGGCCGGCCAGCAGGAGGTAGATGACCAGGAATCCAAGGAGCCAGCCCAGGCCCGGGATCTTGAAGGCGCCGTCACCCCCCAGGGCGTTGGCCAGGTTGCCGTCGGACTCGCCGGAATCCCTGGTCCTCATGAACCAGGCAGATGGGGACACCACGCCGTCCCAGGTTCGCGGAGAAGCATCGATGGCCGATCCGACCAGGCGAATCCGACCCTGGCCGGCAGCGGTCCAGCGGTCCGAAGTTGCTTGTTGCCACGGTTCTGGCAACCCTCCCGCCCGGGTTCCGCGGGGGGCGTCGAGCAGCAGGCTCCCCCCCGAACCCAACCAGGAAAGGAGGCCGGATCGGGCGTCGGGGGCCAGGGTCTCCAGGTCCGCCGGCGTGGCCAGCACAGTGGAGAACGGACCCAGAGCACTCGGGGCCAGGTCGAGCAGGTCCTCGCTGGGTCCGGGGCCGCCCACGGCTACGAAGCGGGCCACCCCCACGTCGGGATCCAACCGGGTCGAGGCCGGAGGACGGCCCCGGGAGGCCACCACCCCGGGAAGCACGGCCACGATCTCGGCCCCGGGATCGAAACCAAGAGTTCCCGTGGTCTCGGTCACCGACCGGCCGCCGGCCAACACCCGCACCCGGATCCCAGCCGGCCGGCCGGCCGGAACCTCTCCTCGGGTCGGCACCACCGCCACCACCAGGCGTGTGCTCCCACCGGGCACCTCCACTGGCACCCGGACGGGGGTGGCCCGGGAGGAGGACACCTCCAGGGTCGCCTGCAGGAGTCGGGGCGAGGTGATTTCCACCGCCACCGGTACCCCTCGACCAGGGACGTAGAACCGGGAAAGCTCGACCAATGCGGCCGAGACCCCGGAAGCGCCCACCTGGGCTGAGACCACGCCGGGCACCTCGGCCACGCCGACGCGGGCTGAGTTCGCTCCACCCACCTCCGGAGCGCGTGCCTGGGCGGACCCTGTGCCGGTTCGGGCCGGACCCGAGGTGGCGGTGGCCGGGGCCAGGGATATCAGCGACCCCAGGGCGATCAGGATCGCCGCCGGTCCAAGCGCTCGAACGCCAACCGCCGGCCGGACCGTGCCGGCTTTATCCAACCTTCGTCCGCCAAGGATGCGGGCCAAACCCACCTCTCCTCACTGGCCAGCCGATCGGCAACCTAGCGCTTGGACTCGGCCCGGGCCGGCAAAGTTCCACACTCGTGGGTGAAGCCTCGGCCAGCGGGAGGCGGACCTGTAGGGCGACACGACCAGGAGCTTTAGCCGGCGCCGATCTCGCCGGCCGAAGGTCGGGATCAGACGCCGGGCGCTTGGCCGGGCGACCCCTCCCCAAGGAGGCAAGCTGGCGACGTGGTGGCGGAACCCTCAGAACCTGGCTACGACCACCGGTCCCGAGCGCGAGTCCCACGGGCCTTCGCTCCCTCCTGTTGGAAGATCGGCCCGGTTGGGCGTCATGATCCCAACGTGGTGGGCCTGGGGGCCGACCTGGAGCCCGAGACCCTGGTGGCGGCCTATCGCCAGGGCATATTCCCCTGGCCTCACCCCGACGGGCCTCTGCCGTGGTTCTGCCCTGACCCTCGTGCGGTGATCGATCTGCTGCCCGCCGCCGACGTCTCCGGGCAGGGAGTTCACGTCTCCCGGTCCCTGGCCTCTCGGCTCCGCCGCTGCGGGTGGACGACCACGGTGAACCGCGCTTTCGGGTCGGTCCTGGATGCCTGTGGGAGCAATCGGTCCGGGGGGACCTGGATCATTCCCGAAATGAAGGGAGCCTTCCGGAGGCTCAAGCATCGGGGTTGGGCCAACAGCGTGGAGGTATGGGACGGCGACAACCTGATTGGCGGCATCTACGGGGTGCGGGTGGGCGCCTGCTTCACCGGGGAATCCATGTTCCACCGGGTGACCGATGCCTCCAAGGTGGCTTTGGCCGACCTCGCCTGGCGCTGGGCCGAGGCGGGCGGCGAGATTATCGATGTGCAGATGGCGACCGAGCACCTCCTGAGCCTCGGGGCGACGGAGATCCCCCGGTCCAGGTTCCTGAGCCGCCTTGACCAGTTGCGTGACCGGGAGGTGTGCATGCTCACCGAGCGGTTGCCGGTCAGCCGCCTGGTTGGGTAGACCCTGGCAGTCCGCGCAGCGAGTTTGCGCAGGGGCGCCAAGCGCACGAGAACGGCTGAGCACGAGAACGGCTAAAAGGAGTGTTCGGAACCCAGCGCCGGGCGCAGCAGCCAGCGGTGGGGGGCTCCAGCGGGGTCCAAAACCTGCCAGACGCCGGCCAGGGCCGGGACATGGCTCAGCAGCAGCAGGCGGAAGGTGTCGTGCAGATCCACAAGTGCCCGTCGCAGGCGGAGAGAATCGCCTCCAGGATCCGAACCGGGGTGGCCCATATGGGATCGCAGGGCCTCCCAGGAGAACATGGCCCCGCCGCCGTCGGCCCGGATGCGCCGGGTGCGGGCCGGATCCCGGCTGTCGGGCGTCTTGGGGCTGGGGGTCACCCCGGCGGCCAGGACGCATTCGCGAAAGCGGGGATCGTCCCCCAGGCGGTAGAGGCTGACCAGGGGTGGCTCCGCCGGTCCCAGGGCCAGGGCACTGAAGCGTTCCACCGCCGCCCACAGGGCGAGGTAGAGGCCGTGAATCTCGAAGTACCGGGTCCAGGCGGCGGGCGTGGCCGCGTCCGGAGCCGCGCCCTCAACCAGGATCTCCAGCGTCCGGCGCCGGACCAGGTCGACGCCAGCCCTCAGCACCGGCTCGTCGGCCGCCGACCAGGTTGATCGCCATCCGTCGGCACTTCCCCGCTCGGGATGGCGGCCGACCAGAGTGTTGGCCATGACCGTGCGACCGCCCTCAGTGGCCACGCTGGTGGCCAGCCACCGGTAGTGCTGGCGGGGGGCATAGGCACTGATCAGCGGGTAAACGTCGGCTGCCTGGCCTTTGGCCGGGGCCAGAAGAGTCCCGGGGACGCCGCCGGTGCCGTCGGGGTCGAACAGGGGCAGCCCGTCGCGCAGGCGGAGGCCGCCACTGAGGTGCCCCGGGCCGATTTCGTCGACCCGGGTCGTGAGCAGCCAGGTGTGGGCCGGTTCGCCCGGCAGCAGGGGCCCATAGGCGAATACGGGAAGGTCGAGTCGGGGCGGCAAATCCAGACGGGCCACCAGGTCAGACCCGGGGCGGTGGTCGGCATCGGCCATGTCGCTGAGCCTAGGAGCCTGGCCACCGGGCCTCACCAGGTCCGTTACCCGGCTGCGTCGAACCGATCGGAGGTTGGGGAAATGACAGGCTTGTAAGTGTCACAGGGGCTGGTCATGCTGGGGGAGTGAGCAACAGTCCTACCTTGTCCCCTCCCGCGGGGCCAGCGTCACCGCCCGGGGTGACCTTGCGCGAAGTGACGTCGGCGGGGCTGCCGGTCCCCGGGACGTTCGAGGGTCTGGCCGAGGTCGCGAGCCGTTTGGCGGTGTTGCTGCGGGGTGAAGGCGAGGTCGTTGCCCGCATGGGGGCCGACGGACTGGTGGCCGAGGACAATGTCGCCGTGCGAGCGCTCGCCCGTTCCCAGCCGCCACCGCAGGTCTGGGCGGTGGACGGGGGCCAGGCGCTGGTGGCCGACGCCCGCTGCCTGAGCGTGCACGCCACCCGGGCGGCCCGGGTCTGTTTCGCCGATGGCGGCTGCCGTGTCCAGGACCTGGGCACTCTGGCGGTCCGGCTCCTGGGTGGTGGCGAGGATTCCCGGGTGGCCCTGGCGCTCGGCCTGGACCCGGCCACCGCGGTGGATGCCAACCTCCTGCGGGACCACGCCGAATGGGAGGCGGTGGCCACCTGCGTGGAGGAGGCCGAGCCCGGATCGATGGTCCTGATCGACGGAGACCTCCAGGCCGACTGGCGGGTGGCGCCGGCCGTGTTGGCCATCCGGGCCCAGCGGGCGGCCGCCCTGGGAGTAACCCTCGTCGGCGTCGTCAAGCGCTCGGCCCTGGCTCGTCGGGGGGCGCCGCTGATCGGGCAGTTGGAGACCGAGGCCGAGGAGTTGCTGGGGCCCAGGGCCCGGTGGTGGGTGCCGGTGGCCCGCAGCATCGAAGGTGCCCCGTTCGCGCGGCGGGTGGTGGTGGCCCGCCTGGATCCCGATTCCCGTTACGCCTTTCGCATCGATCTGCCCATGGCAGACGATGACCGGTGTGAGGGGTGGCTGGGGCAGTTGTCCGCCGTGTGCGACGACGCCGCCTTCCCCGGCTACCCCTATCCGCTGACCGTGGCCGACCGCCTCGCTGCCTGCCCCACCTGGGTCCGGGCCGATGCCGGTTGGGAGTTGGACAACCTTCTGGCCGCCGCCGGTGTCCCCCTGGCCACGAGAGACAGGGCCTTCGCCGATCGCCATGCTCTGATGGAGCGGTCGTGACAGCCGGACAGGATCCGTTCGCCGAGGAGCGGCCGGGGTCGTTCCCCGCGCGGGCCTCGAGCGGCGCCGACAGGACGACGCCCGGTGGCCTTGCCGGAAACGTTGGCCCCGTCCAGCTTGGCCGTCTGTTCGGTCGCAACGTCCTGGAGGGCACCTTTCGGGCCGCCCCCGACCAGGACCTGTTCATCGGTGAACTGCTGGTGGCAGTGGATGACGCCACCGGACGGCGCTATGTCTTTCGCATTCTCGACGTGAGCTACGGCACCGAACATCGGGAGCCGGGGTGGGCAGAGCGGGTGGCCGGAACAATGCTGGCCGACGATGCCCGGTTCGAGCAGGGCGCCCACCCCCTCTATGAGGCCGACCGCCGGACCTACCGGGTGGCCACCTGCCGGTGTCTGGGATATGTGACTCCCGACGGGGTTGATTTCCGTAAACCAAAAAGTCTTCCCACCCAGTTCTCCCGGGTGGTGGCCCCCGAGGCCCGGGATTTCGCTTTTCTCGCCACCCGCATGGGGGACCTGGCGGTGGGGGTCCTGCGCAGCGGCGAATCCACGGTGGACGTCCCGGTCGGGATCGACGGTGCCAGCCTGGCCAGCCATGTGGGCATCTTCGCCACTACCGGGATGGGCAAGTCCAACCTCATGCGGGTGCTGGCCGGCGAGGTCATGCGGGCCCAGGGCCGCTACGCCCTTCTGATCGTCGACCCACACGGGGAGTACCGATCCCATCTGGCCCGCCATCCCTGGGCGTCCGACCGGCTCCGCACCTACGCGGCCAGGCCGCTGCCCAACACCTCGGCGCTGCGCATCGGGTTGGCCGAGTTGACCATCGACGACCTGCGGACCTCCCACGACTGGTCCCGGGCCCAGGAGGAGGCGCTGTTCGAGTTGGAGCGCGCCTACCGGGGCCGTACCGGTCTGGCCTGGCTGGCGGACTTCGCCGCCGAGGAGGACCTGGCGGGGTTCCGGGAATCTCAGCTCTCCAGCCGAGTGGCCCAGTCCACCCTGGGGGTTATTCAGAGGCGGGCCCGTCGTCTCGTGGGGCTGGACTGCATCGCCATCGACGCCGGGGTGTCCGTGGGCGCCTCGGTCATCGCCGACCTGCGGGCCGGCCGGGTGGTCCTGGTGGACGTCAGCGGCCTCGGCTCCACCGAGGAACTGTTGGTGGCGTCATTCTTG
Source organism: Acidimicrobiales bacterium (assembly GCA_052390275.1). Taxonomy (GTDB): domain Bacteria; phylum Actinomycetota; class Acidimicrobiia; order Acidimicrobiales; family AC-14; genus JBQTHD01. The sequence goes on from JBQTHD010000015.1 coordinate 76,127, forward strand.
ACCCGCCGCCTCATGGACGAGTGGGCAGGTGCCTACCTGGACAACCCCAAGGAGCACGACCGGCTCCCGGTGGCCGCCGTGGTGCTCGAGGAGGCCCAGCGGGTGCTTTCGGCCGCGGCGGACCGGGACTCCAACGTCTTTCCCCGCCTGGCCCGGGAGGGCCGCAAGTTCAAGGTCGGGCTGTGCGCCATCACCCAACAACCCAAGTTGCTCGACGACGAATTGCTCAGCCAGTTCAACACCTTCTTCATCCTGGGTCTGGCCGACGAGAAGGATCGCAACATCCTTCGATCGTCCTCCAAGCAGGACCTCTCGGGGCTTGGCCCGGAGATCCAGACGCTCATGCCAGGCGAGTGCCTGGTGGCCAACCTGCAGACCCCCTTCGCCGTTCCGGCCAAGGTCCACCTTTACGACCACGCCGTCCGGTCCTGCCCGCCGCCCCCACCCCCCCGGCCGACAATGCCGAGCCACGTCTCAGCCCTGGTGGACTGACATGCGCATCGCCGCCCTGGGCGACGCCCACCTGGGCCGGGCCTACTACGCCTTCACCGCCGAAGGCGGCGTCAACCAGCGTGAACGGGACTTCGAGTTGGCCTTCGAAGCGGCCGTGGAGACCGCGTTGTCGGTGGAGCCGGAACTGATCATCTGGTTGGGGGACATATTCGACCACCCCCGGCCCACCTACCGCTCCTTCCGGGTGGCCCAGCGGGCCCTGTCGAGGATCCGGGCCCACGGAGTGGACGTGGTTGCCATCAGCGGCAATCACGACACCCCTCGCCTGCCGGGCACCGGGAGCCCGTATTCGGTCCTGGCCGACACCTTCACCGACGTCTGCTTCGCTCATCGCCTGGCCTATGAACGCTTCGACTTTCCCGGCCTGGTGGTTCACGCCGTGCCCCAGATGATGTCGGTGGAGCACACCCTGGCCGCTCTCGCCGAGGTCAGCGACGAACGCAGCATCGACCGCACCAATCTGCTCATCACCCACCCCCGGATCAAGCAGGTCGAGCCGGGCTATGCCGACATCAACGAGATCGAACTCGACGCATCCGATCTCAAGGCTGACCTGGTGCTCCTCGGCCACTACCACTTCCCCACCAACGTCGGCCGAGGCATGTGGTACGCCGGTTCCACCGACACGTTCTCCTTCGCCGACAACCCCGAGAAGCCCAAGGGGATCATGGTGGTCGACACCGACGAGGGATCGTTCACCCACGTCCCCGTTCGGGGCTTGCGACCGCTCGTGACGATGGAGCCGGTGCAGGCCTGGGGCCGGTCGCCCGCCGAGGTGGCCGACGCCGTCATGGCCCGGGCGGCCGCCGTCCCGGCCGGTTCGGTGGCCCGCCTCTATCTCGAAGGCGTCGATCCCGAGGCCTACCGCCTCCTGGATCTGGCGGCGGTGCGCGATGCCGCCCGGGCGGGGCTCTACCTCAAGATCGAACCGCAGTTTGCAGCCACCCTCAGCCGGGTCGAGCTACCCGAGCTTTCATCCATCCCGTCGAAGTGGGGTGGTTACGTGGACGGGCAGGACCTGGCCGGTTTTGACCGGGAGCGCCTTCGTTCGCTGGGCAGCCAATACCTGTCCGCGGCCGTTGAGGAGGCCGACTGCTGATGGGTCGTTCCGGCGAGTTCCGGCAATGTCTTCACCTGAGGCGTCTGCCGTGCGCCTGACCCGGATCTACCTGCAGAACTACCGGGTCTACGAGGCGCCGTTGGATCTGGAGATCCCGCCGGGGCTGGTCGGGATATACGGGCTCAACGGGGCGGGAAAGTCGAGCCTCATCGAGGCTATTCGCTGGGTGCTCTACGGCCGGAGCCGCACACCCATAGACGAGATCCGAACGTCGGGGATCAACGCTGATTGCGTCACCGAGGTGGAGTTCGAGCACGAGGGCCACCTCTACACCGTCAGGAGGGTCATCTCCGGAGCCGGGTCCCATGTGCGGGCCGGGGCCATGGCCGACGGTTTCGGTGTCTCTGAAGGGGTCAGGGACACTGCTCGGTACGTCCATTCCATCCTGGGCATGGACGAGGCCGCCTTTCGGGCTTCGGTCTTCGCCGAGCAGAAACAACTGGCGTCGTTCTCCACCCAGTCCCCGGCCGATCGGCGCCGGCTGGTGCTGTCCCTGTTGGGAATTACCCCCCTGGACGCCGCCCGAGACGCCGCCCGCCGAGACGCCCGGGAGCAGGCCGTCCACCTGGACCGGCTCCGCCAAGTGCTGGAGCCTCTGGCCAATCTGGAATCGGCTCTGGCCCAGGCCCAGGTGGATGCCACCTCCGCGGACATCCGGGCCGGGGCCTCGGAAGCCGCTGCGGCAGCGGCGGCCAAAGCTGCGGAGGATCTGTCGCGCAGGGTGGGCGAGTGGGAGGAACTTGCCCGCCGCCACGAGCGACTTACGGCGGAGATGCGTTCGACCGCCGCCGGGCGGGCCCGAGCCGCCGACGCCGTTGCCCGCCTGGCCTCGGAGGTGGCAGAACTGGAGAAGTTGGCCGCCCGGCGGGAGGACCTTAGGGTGCAGGCGGAGGGATGGCAGTTGGCCGAGGCCCGGCTGCGCCGGGTGGAGGCGGTGGCGGCGGCCCAGGCCGCCCTGGATCGCCTGCCGGCCGACCCCCGGGCCGATCCGCCCGATGACCTGGGAATGGAGAGAACCCGTCGCCAGGCTGAGGAAGCCAGGGCTGCGCTGGCAGCGGTGAACGGCCGCTTCGAAGCGGCCACCGCCGAGCGGCTCCGGGCCACCGAGGCCGCCCGCCGATCGGCCACCCTGACCGGCGAGGGGGACTGCCCCATGTGCGGCCAGGAACTGGGATCCTCCTTCGCGGCAGTGCAGGCGCATCGAGCGGCGGAAGTGGCGGCGGTGGAGCGTCGGCTGCTGGATTTGGAGCTCGATCGCAACCGCGCCGTTTCGGTGGCTTCGGCAACCGCCGAGCGGGCACTGGCTGCCACCAAGGCTCACAAGCAAGCCCAGGCGGCCTGGGCCGAAGCCGGAAAGATCCTGGCCCGCCGCCAGGCGGCAGAGACGGCCTTGACGCTCGCGGCCGAGACCCTGGGGCGCAGGTTGGAGCCGGGGGAGAGAGCGTCGCTCGCGGCCGAGGTCGAGCGCCGTCGCCGGGCGGCCGACGAGTACTCCCATCTCGGGGGGCGGATGGAGAGGTTGGCGGCCGCCACCGCCGAGTTGGACGTGGAACGGGCCGCCCTGGCCGAGGCCAGCGCCACCGGTGATCGGTTGCGGCGGGCGGCTGAGGAACTGGGGCCGGCCCCGCCGGACCTGGCCGGGTCCCGCCAGTCGTTGCTGGCCGCCTCCGCCGCAGCCAAGCGGGCTACGGCCGCAGCCGGGGAGGCTCGGGCGGCCGCAGCGGGGGCCGGTGCCCGGACCGAGGCCGCCGCCGCCCGTCTGGCTGACGCCCGGGGGCAGCACGCCCAGGTGGATCGTCTGGCGGAGGAGGCCCGGCACCTCGCCCGGGTGGCGGAATTGCTGAACGGCTTCCGCAACACCCTGGTGGCAACGGTGGGGCCGCGACTGTCGGCCCAGGCGGCCGACCTGTTCTCCGAGTTGACCGATGCCGAGTACGACCGCCTCGAGGTGGACCCCGACACGTACGAGATCAAGATTTTCGACGGCGGCAGCGCCTACCGGATGGACCGGTTCTCCGGGTCGGAGACCGATCTGGCCAACCTTGCCCTACGGGTGGCGGTGAGTGAGCAGATCCACCTTCAGTCCGGGGGTGCGGTGGGACTGCTCGTTCTCGACGAAGTCTTCGGCCCCCTCGACGACGATCGCAAGGAGCGGATGCTGATGGCGCTCAACCGGCTGCGGGGCCGCTTTCGTCAGATCCTGGTGGTGACTCACGATTCCACCATCAAGGAGCAGCTTCCCCACGCCATCGAGGTGGTGAAGCTGCCCGGCCGCCGGGCCACCGCCCGCCTGATCAGCGCATAGCCCTCCGGACCTCCGGACCTCCGGACCTCCGGACCTCCGACCGGCCGCTTGCACTTTGGCTGGGCGAGTGCTTCGGGGTGGATCGCGAGCCCGTCGAGGGTTCCTAGATCGCTCGCATCCGGTTGTTGCGGGCGTTGTGCTCGACCTCGGCGAGGCCGAGGTGTTCGAGCACAGGGGGTACGTAGTTGGCGAAACCGCCCTCGGTAGCCCATGCGAAGCCCGTAGTAGCCGCCGACTGGGTTGTGTTCGGATCGAGCCCACGCCTCGACCGTGTCCGGCTTCACAGGCTTGTTCTCGTCGGCGTTGCCGAACGACACCCAGTCGCCACGTTCGCGGAGCATCGCATGGAGGTCCTCGATGCAGCGGAGCTGGTAGCTGAGCTTGATCGATCCCACGCGGATGCGCAGTGCGGGCGGATCGGCATCGGGGTCCGTCCACGCGTCAAACTCCGAGCTGCCCGGGGGGGTCGTCAGGGTCCGGCACCGACCTCGACGAAGGCGAGGTCAAGAACGCATCTGCGACTCGAGGTTGAGCATGGGGTTCAACGGGCCGTCGGGAGCCAGATCAGGGCCAAGTGCGGGAAGCCGGGTTCCACCTTCGTCCGAGCGCGTTGGCACTGATGGCCGGGTCGGCGAACGCGATAAATGCCGCGACGATGTCTGCGAAGGCTTCGGGCACTCGATCTTCGACCTGTTGCTTCCGCCGCCACGCCGCCCACCTCTGCTGGCCGATGTCGCCATAGCCGTCGAGGACGGTGGCGAGCGGTGCCAACTCCACGCCGCGGTGCTGTGCGACGTCACGGAGCGATCCGACGAGGGCGTCGCCGTCGACGGGGTGGTGGGCGGCGAGGCGGGATCTCCTGTGTTCACGTCGACATGAAAGCGATGCTTCGCCGGGAGGAGCGTCGCAGCCATCGATACCCGCACGCCGGGGTAGGCGTCATCGTCGCGGATGCCCTCGGCCGTGGCTGAGCTCGTGTCGAACACCACGCCGTCGTCGATTTCGATGGCGGCGACCTCAACCATCCGTTGGCGGACGACCTCGGCGTCGCTGCTCAGCGCGGTGGCCTGAAGGTCGACATCCCGGGTTGGGCGGCGTACGCCGAAGGCGGCGAGCAGAACTCCGCCCTTGAGGACGAAGCTCTCGCGATCTGGCGACCGCGAGAGCCGGTCGAGAAAGGTCTCAAGGATGTAGAGCTGGAACAGCTCTTGGACCGGCCGGCCGTCGGCTCGCGCCTTTTTCTGCAGGTCGATGTAGGTACGCCCGGAGGTGGAGTCGCGCGACGGGGTCAAAGAAGGACCTCGAGCGCGGAACGCAAGGGCGTTTCGGCACCCTTGAACCTGCGGGCGAGGGTGATCAGTTGGCCCGGGTTGCGGCCGTGCCGGGTCAGCCACCGGCGAAGCGCCTCCCATGCAAGTTCCGAGCCTTGGTCGTGCCGGAGCCGGACCAGATCGATGAGGGATCTCTCTGGCGAGTAGATGCCAAGTGGCCGCCGGGCGCCGACATCGAAGGTGTCCCGCCCGACGTCGAAGGTGCTGCGGTCGAACTGGTGTAGCCGGTGGGGTGCTTGCAACTTCGGCCGGGTTTCGCCACGGGGGATCGCAACGTCGATGGAAGCCGGGATGGCGTCGATGAGGTCGTGGTGGGCAAGTGCCGTTTCCAGGCACAGCGTCGCTCGGGGGACCCGCTCCGTTATCTCGACGAGGTCGAGGTCGGCCGCCGGAGCATCTGCCCACCGGTAGAGGCCGCGGCCCAGGGCGATGAGCTCGCCGGTGTCCCGAAGGGCGTAAAGCCGGCGATCGGAAAGCCCCTGGCCCGTGGCCTCGCTGTAGGTGAACAGGTCACCGAGGCGCTCACGCAACGTCCGTCTGTCAGCGGTCTCCACGGAGGAAAGCATACTCACCTAGCCCTGATCTGTGTAGGAGTTCCTCCGCAGTCAGCCCCCCGCTACCAAAAGGCTGATCGAGGAGGTAGGAACTCGGGCGGGGCAGCTTCGCCGGCGTCAGCAACATTTCGGGTCACTCCTGGTCGAGGGGTACGACCGGCGGCCGGGCTTGTGAATCCGCGCACTAGCGTTCCGGCGATGGTCTGGATCCTCGACCTCGACGGGGTGGTCTGGTTGTCCGAACAGGCCATTGCCGGCTCGCCCGAAGCGGTAGGGCAACTCCGCGACCGGGGCGACAGGGTGCTGTTCCTTACCAACAACGCGGGGCCCACGGTGGGCGAACTGTCGGACAAGCTCAACCGCCTGGGCGTAAAGGCCACCCCCGCCGACGTCGTGACCGCCGCCCAGGCGGCGGCCGGTCTGCTTGAGCCGGGGAGTACCGCCCTGGTCTGCGCCGGCGCGGGGGTGCGCGAAGCCCTGGAGGCCCGCGGGGTGGCGGCGGTCAGCCACGGCGACGCGGACGCTGTGGTCGTCGGGTTCCACCGTGACTTCAATTACGACCGGCTCACTGCCGCCTTCCTGGCCGTCCACAGGGGGGCCCGGCTGATCGGCACCAATGACGACACCACCTACCCCACACCAGCGGGTTTGGTACCAGGAGGTGGGGCCATCCTGGCCGCCGTGGTCGCCGCTACCGGCGCGGCGCCGGAGGTGGCGGGCAAGCCCTACGCACCCATGGCCGCGGCCGTGGCCGATCGTCTCGGCGGTTACCCGACCGAGGGGGTGATGGTGGGGGACCGGCCCTCCACCGACGGCCTGATGGCCGCCCGGCTGGGGCTGCCCTTCGCCCTGGTGACCTCGGGGGTGACCACCGCGCAGGAAGCCGACGCCCTGGCCCCGCAACCAGCACTTATCGCGGCGGACCTGGCTGCTGTGGTCAGAAGCGGTCGCTTTGGGGTCGATTCCGTTCCCTGATCCAGGCCTCATCGACTGCTACCGCCGTCCGCACCTTCGGACGTATTGGAGGATGCGGCCGAGGGTGGGCGGCGTCGGTGAGTTGACCGCAGCTACTCAGGAGTCGGCGTAGTACCAGGGGTCGATCGTGAGGTATTTCGACCGCTCCGAGCAGGCGTCGTCCACCGTCTCGAACACAAGGTAGGCATCGCCGGCGACCTGTTTGCCCCGGACCTCCACGCTGTAGCGGCCCAGGGCTGAACCGCACGATTTGGTTGTCACCTCGAAGGTCCCGGCGGCCAGACGGTAGGTGCCGGAGGTAGCTCCCACGCCCTCGGCGGGGATGATCAGGGCCAAGTCTCCGCTGGAGCGAAGTTGCAGCAGCGCCGGCCGGGTGGTCCGGTAAATGCCGTAGACGTCGGCGGCCTGCTGGGGCACTCCGGGCCGGGGCGGGCGGACGTTCAACCGCTCCGAGCGGTCGCCCCCGCAGGCTGCTCCAGCCACCAGAAGTCCGGCCGCCGAGAACGCAGGTACTAGGCGCCGAAGCCAGGTACGACGCCGGCAGGTGCCGCTCTCCCGAGCGTTCGCGCTAAGCGACGAACCGGGTTTCACAGCTTGTCGATGCGGGCGAAGCCCTCCGCCGCGTCCAGTCCGAACGGTTCTCCCGCCACCGCCGCCGCCCGGGAAATCTTGGCAGCGAAGGCCTGATGCTCCGCCGACGGACCACTGCCCGACCGCTGGGAGCCTTCCATCTGTCTGGATATGGCCATGGTGGACTCGTACTGGCTGGCGTGTTCCAAGAGGGCGACGATCTTGGTTGCGATGCTGGCGCCAATGTCCTCGGCGTGGTGGATCTCATCGGCCTCCCAGAGAAGGAGCACCTGCGGACGCCACGGGGTCTCCGCCTGTTCGGGAAAGAAGTGAGGATCCCGAGCGGCCACCACCGACTCGACCGCCAGCAGGCCCGCGTGACGATGATCCGGGTGAATCCGATACCGCTTCCAGGGATCGTGGCCCAGTATCACCTGTGGCCGCAGGCGCCGGATCCAGTGGCAGACGTCAAAACGTTGGCGTAGGCCGGAATCCAACTCGCCGTCGCGCCAACCCAGGAACACCACTTCGCCGGTCGAGCCCAGCGCTGCGGCCGCGGCCCGCTGCTCGTGCTGGCGGGCCATGACGAGGGCAGCGGGGTCGGCCTCGGGATCCCAGGAGCCCTTCGATCCGTCGGTGCAGACAAGATGGTGGATCTCGGTGCCTGCCGCCGCCCACTTGGCCAGGGTCCCGCCGCAGCCGAACTCCACGTCGTCGGGGTGGGCGCCGATGGCCAGCGCCCGGGCGGGAGGATCCAGGTTGACGCTGGGCTGGGGGGACCCGGACTCGAGCGGAATCATCGAGGGCCGCTGGCCGTTCCGGGGGTGCCCGCCGCAGGATGGCAGGCCGACCCCAGGGTGGGGTCGGCCTGCAGGCGGGGGTAAGGCCCAGCCGCTCCGGCCGGTACGGGCAGGTCGGCCGGCACGTCCACGTCGCAGGCAAGATCCGCTCGACGATCGACAGTGACGGCCAGGCCCAGCCGCCGGGCCTCGGCCATATGGCGGGCGAACGACCCGGGGCCATAGGCGAAAGCGAAGCCGGTACCAGTCGGTACGCACAACGCGTTGGTTCCGTTCTCCCGGCGGTCGGGGACGATGACCACCCCGTCACCCTCGGTCACCGAGGCCAGGTTGGCGGCGCCCGGAAGGTCGGCGTGAACCACGGCCACCCGGGCCACCCCCAGTTCCGCCAGGCGGGAAACGCCATCGCTGACCGCCCGGTTGAGCCCGGCTTCGGGCACCCAGATGACCAGTGCTCCCAGAGACCGGGCCCACTCCGCAACCCGGTAGTCGTCACAGACCACCGCCACCGGAACCGGCGCCGCGGCCCGGACGACGGCGGTGGCCATCCAGCGGCTCAGGGCTGCCCGGGCCGGTGGGCCCAGCGCAGGCGCCAATCGGGACTTGGCCGAGTCGAAAGGCTTGACCGGGACCAGCACCGCACAGCTTCCCAGCGGGCCAGGGGAGTGACGACATCGGTCTGCACCGTCGGGCCCGGCCTGCTCGGGCCCCGAGGGCCGTACGCTGCGAGGAAGGATCGACGGAGTCTAGGAGCCCGATCATGAGGTCCGTCGCCGTGCCCGCAGCGCGAGTCGGCGACGTCGACCGGTGATGCCCCGCCGCCCGTCGAAGGCCGGAACCCAGGTCGAAGGGCCGAGGTGATCCGCCACCCCGGCGCACTCGCTCCGGGGACGCTGCATGAGGGTTCATGGGTCGACCCGCAGCGGCGATACCGTCGCCGGGTGAAGGTGGCGGTGCTGGGGGCCGGAGCCTGGGGCACGGCCATGGCGGCGATCGTGGCCTCGCGCACCGCCACGACCCTGTGGGCCCGGGATCCGAGGTTGGCCGAGGCCATGGCGTCGGCTGGTCGCAACCGCCGCTATCTGCCCGATCTGGCGCTACCCGCCAGCCTGCGGGTCACCGCCGACCTGGCCGTCGCCCTCGAGGACTGCGATCTGGTCGTCCTGGCAGTTCCGTCCCATGGGGTGCGAGCCGTCGTGGGTGCCGCCCGCCTGGCCCCGGAACTGGGGGTCGTAAGCCTGGCCAAGGGCTTGGAGGAAGGCTCACTCCTACGGGTCAGCGAGGTGGTGACACAGGTGGCGGGTCCCCGCCCAACAGCAGTGCTGACCGGTCCGAATCTGGTCAACGAGATCGTGGCCGGCCATCCCACCGCCAGCGTGGTGGCCAGCGCCGATGCGGACCTGGCCGCGATGGTGCAGGAGCTGGTGGCCACCGAGGCCTTGCGGACCTACACCAGCGACGATCTGGTCGGCTGCGAGTTGGGAGGTGCCCTCAAGAACGTCTTCGCCGTGGCCGTGGGCCTGGCCGACGGCATGGGCTACGGCGACAACACCCGGGCGGCGTTGATCACCCGGAGCCTGGCGGAGTTGGCCCGCCTCGGCACCGCCCTGGGCGGCCGAGCGTCCACCTTCGCCGGGCTGGCGGGGATGGGGGACCTGGTGGCCACCTGCACCAGCCGCCACAGCCGCAACCGGGCCCTGGGGGAACGGGTGGCCCGAGGGGGTGAGCCGACGGCTTCCGATCCAGGATCAGGGGTGGCCGAGGGATATCGAACGTGCCTGGCCACGGTGGCCCTGGCCGCCCGTCACCAGGTGGAGATGCCGGTGGCCGAGCAGGTGGTGGCGGTGCTCCATCACGGTCGGCCGGTTGGGCAGGTGGTTGCCGCCCTCATGGGCCGGGCCCACCGACCCGAGGAGGACCCACGCGAGACGCCCGATTCGGTCGTGGGTGCGAGGGTGACCCATCCATAAGGTGATCCGCGTCGTAGAGTGAACATCAGTGCCCAAGGGTGCTGGTGGCCAGTCCCGCCGACTACCAAACAGTCGGATGAATCGGCCCCAAATACAGCCGGCCATCCGACCGGCCTAGTCAACCGGAACAACGAGTTTTCATAGAAAGGGGGGCGCCGTGTTCGTTCACAGCTGCGCCAAGGCTGGAGCCGAGGGTTGCGGGTTCACCGCCCGCGCCGGGAGCGAGGAAGAGCTTCGGGCCAAGGTCACTGAGCACGCCCGCAAGCGTCACAACGTTCAGGTCATGACCGACACGATCTACAACTACCTGCGGGACACCGCCGCCCGCTGAGTCGAATCCCCCTGCAGCAACCCAACGTGGTCGGATCCCTTTCCAGGGGCCCGGCCACGTTGGCGTACCGGCCCACGGTTGCCGGACGAGTCTGAGTCGACCCTCAGTGTCGGACCCAACCCCGTCGGGTGTCGGCGTGACTCCTCCGGGGCTCGCCGCGATGTCCGTCGATGCCGACCGGCTGTTGGCGGTGGTGACCACCATTGGATCTCGCCACGAGGCCGACAACTTGGCCCGGGCCCTGGTGGAGGCCCGCTTGGCCGCCTGCGTCCAGGTGGAGGGCCCGATCCAGAGTCACTACCGGTGGGAAGGGCGCCTGACCGAATCCCAGGAGTGGCGCCTGGTGGCCAAGACCACCGCTGCCCTCTACGAGCGGGTGGCAGCAGCCGTCACCGACGCCCATCCTTACGATCTCCCCCAACTGGTCGCCTTCGAGACCGCCGAGGCCTCCCCGGCGTACCGGGACTGGGTGGTGTCGTCCACCCGGTCCCGGACCGAGCCGGGCGATCAGCCAAGCTCGGGCTCTCCCGCCGAAGAAGGGTCCGCCGGAGCACCGTCGGGCGAATCTCGGTCCGCCGAAGCAGACCAGCCCGGCTGATAGGAAATCGGGCATGGACACCTCCGTCACATCTAAGGATTCGGCCGTTGCCGAAGGCGCCACCAACCCTGCGGACCCCGCCATTTCGGTCCCTGGTGATTCCTCCACCGATTCCATCCGGCTGACGGAGTGGACCGCCTGTGGCGGGTGTGCGGCCAAGTGGGGAGCCGCCCCGCTGGCCGCATTGGTCCGCGAGTTGTCCGCCAATGTGGATCCCAGCCTGCTGGTCGGCCTCGCCCCCTTCGACGATGCCGCCGTCTACCGCCTGAGCGACGACCTGGCGTTGGTGTCCACCACCGACTTCTTCCCGCCGCTGGTCGACGACCCCGCCGACTTCGGAGCGATAGCCGCCGCCAACGCCTGCAGCGACGTGTTCGCCATGGGTGGTCGGGTGGTCCTGGCCCTGAACATCTCGGCCTTCCCCGAGTCCATGCCGGTGGCGGCGGTTTCGGCGATTCTGGGCGCGGCTGCGGCCACGGTGGCCGCCGCCGGGGGAATGGTCGCCGGTGGTCACACCATCCGCAGCAGCGAGCCCATATTCGGTCTGGCCGTCTCCGGGCTGGTTCATCCGGCCTCGGTCTGGACCAAGGCGGGAGCGCAGGTCGGCGACGTCCTCATGCTGTCCAAGCCGGTGGGAACCGGGATCGTGCTTGCGGGGGCGTCCCGGGTGGACAAGGAGGTGACCATCACCGGCATGCGCCGACTCAACCGGGCCGCGGCCGAGGCCCTGTCCGCTCTGGCGGGCCCTCCCCACGCGGTGACGGACGTGACCGGTTTCGGACTGTTCGGCCACGGCTGGGAGATGGCCGAGCGCTCGGGGGCGATCCTGGAGTTCGACTCCGGCTCGCTGCCCCTGTACCCCGGGGCCTTGGCGGCGGCCGAGGGCGGAACCCGCACCGGCGGCGACGTCCGCAACCGGACGCACCTGGCCGGGCGGGTGGTCTCGTCGGCATCTGAAGCAATGGAGGCTCTCGGCTATGACCCCCAAACCTCCGGGGGCCTGCTGGTGGCACTGGCTCCGGACCTGGCCGCCGATCCCACCCTGGCCGCCGCCGGCTTCGTTCCGGTGGGTCGGGTGGTCGCCGGACCCGCCGGCGTCGCCCTTATCTGAGGCACGTGCCCTCCGTGCCTCGACCTTCCCTGGTTGCAACTGGCCCAGTTGGAACTGGCCCAGTTGGAACTGGCCCGACTGGAACTGCGATGACCCGGTCGCCGGTGGCCCGGCGGGCGCGGCCCGGGCGCTCCCAGATTCCCGGGCTGGTGCTGGAGCGGGGGTTGTGGGAGGCAGGCCATGGCTGGGTGGTAGGGGTCGACGAGGTGGGCCGGGGGTCCTGGGCCGGTCCGATCTCGGTGGGGGCGGCGGTGCTCCCCCGGGACCGGCGGGTCTATGGAGTTCGGGACTCCAAGGCCCTCACCGCCGAGGCCCGGGAACGCCTTTTCGACCGGCTGACCGGTTGGTGCCGAGCCTGGGGCGTGGGCCACGCCTCGGTGGCCGAGTGCGACGCGTTGGGCATGGCCGAGGCCCAGCGCCTGGCCGCCGGCCGGGCCGTGGCCATGGTCTCGGTTGGGCTGGGGGCCGAGGCCCATGATGGGGCGGCGGTGGTCGATGGCCGGTGGGACTTTCTGGCCGCCTGCGGATTCGCCGAGGTGCGCCGGGTGGTCAGGGCCGACGTCACCTGTCTGAGCGTGGCCACCGCCTCCGTCCTGGCAAAGGTCGTCCGGGACCGGATCATGCGAGCCGAGGGCGCTGCCTTCCCCGGATACGACTTCGATCGGAACAAGGGCTACCCCTGCCCTCGTCACCGGGCCGCCCTGGCCGCCTGGGGTCCCACCACGTTGCACCGCCGGGCCTGGGTGTTCATGGATGGCCTCGCCTGGACCGGTGTCCCCCGGCTGGTCCGGCCCGACGAAGTCGGTGATCCGGGTTCGAGCGCCCAGGACGCTTTCGTTTTGTGAGGGTTAGGTTGGGGCTATGACCAGGGGCGAGCGGTTCCTCCTTCGATCCAACGTCTTGTGGACCGCCTTCATCTGGCTCTTCTTCATCCGCAACCTGGCCGGGGACGCCAACCGCTCCACCGGCTTCAAGGTGGTCCACTTCGCCATCGCCGGCGTGTCGCTGGCCTTCGCCGGCGCCCTGTGGGCGGCCACCGTTCGCAGTCGCCGCCGCTCCGCCCTCTCCCGCTGACCGGCGGCCGGGGCTTCCGTCGAGGCCCTGTCCCCGCCACCGGCCCAGGGACCGGCCCCGCCACCGGCCCGGGGACCGGCCCCACCGGCCTAGGCACCGGTCCCGTCACCGGCCCAGGCACCGCTCGTGGCTCCAAAGGGGCGGTCGAGATCCTCGACGGCGTCATTGCCAGCGCCGGGTTCGCCTCGGGCCACCGCTTCGTCTTCGGCTGGTGGATCGGGACCCCTCTTGGGACCTTCTGCGATCTCATGTGGGCCCTTCCCGACGGAACCCGCCGGCTGATCGCTCCTTCTGCGCCGGTGGCCGGTTACGTCAGTGGCCTTTATTCCTTCGACGAGATCGTGGTTTCCGACTTGGCCGCCCACGTCGAGTTCTGGCCGCAGCGGGGTCCGAGTCCGCTGGCCGGGCGGTCGGCCCGGACCGGCTGGATGGACCTGCACGTGGCCGCCGTGGGTCTGTCGATCACGCTGACCTTCGGCGCCGGCCTGCGTCTGGCGATGCACCGCCCCCGCTGGTTCACATCGTGGGTAGAAGCACCGGTGGCCAGGCGCCTCCTCGGCGTTCGGGTGACGGGAGTCAACGGCGGGGGTAGCCGGCAGTGGTACCAGGCGCAGGGGTTGCGACTGGTATCGGCCGGCTGCGCGGCCCTGGGTGGCCACGATCTGGGCAGCCTGGTCCCTTTGCGGCCCCCGGTGGGTTTCGGCTTCTCCGAACCTCTGCGTCGGCCGGCGGCAGTCTCGGTGCGCACGATCCTGCTCCACCCGGGCCAGCCCCGCCCAGACCGGACTCGAATCCAGGACGACCTGTAGGGTGCTGGCCATGGGCCAGGCGATCACAGTCCGGCGCAAGCCGGCCATCCGGGCCGATGTGGCCATCTTCGAACTCAACCGGAGTCTCACCGGGATGGGTCACGAGCGCTACGCCCACGCCCCGGCCAACGGCGGTCGGCCGGTCGACGAGTTGGCCCGCCGGCTGTTCGCCACCGGAGCGGTGGAAGGGGTTCACGTGTTCTCCAACGTGGTCACCGTGGACCTGTTGCCCGGAGCGAAAGCCACCGGACTCGACGAGATCATCGGTGGGTTGTTCACCTACTACCGCGAAGGGGTGGAGGTGGCCGACCCCACCGCCGCCGGGGCTTGAAAGTCCCGACCTGATCCCGCCCCGCGTGCGAGTCGGAGAACGGCCCGTAGATCCCGCATCCGGCCATCCGCCCGGCATCGGGTGAGTCGATCCCGCCCCGGTTCATAGATGTCGACCGACCAGATCGTTTTCGCTGCTGCCCTGACAATGATCAGCGCCGTCATCGGGTTCAGCACCCTGGCCGTCGTCTCCACACTGCGGTCCGCCCGGCCGACGATCGGCGCCGCCAGCGGCAGAGGCCCGTCGTGGGGATCGCTTTACCGGGGAGGTGGTGGCCAGTGGGCGTTCGTGGCTCACCGGGTCAGCGGAATCATGGTTTTCTGCTTTCTCCTGCTTCACATCGTCGATGTCAGCCTCATCCGGTGGCCCGACGTCTATGACCGGGTTCACCGCCTCTACGGCACACCACTGCTTCGGGCTTTCGAGGTGGGCCTGCTCTTCGCCCTTTTGTTCCATGCCCTCAACGGAATTCGCCTCATCGCTGTGGACTCTTTTCCTGACCGCCTGGGGGCCCGGCACCGGTGGCTTCGGACAGTGGTGCTGGCCACGGCGATTGCCGGAATCCCCGGTGCCATCGTGATCATGGCCCCGGTCTGGCTGTGAGCGCGGCTATCGACCCGGGCGCGAGTCCGGATGAGACCGCGGAGATCGGCCCGGAGAACCCCGGACCCGGTCGTCGCAACCGGGAGGCCGGGCGATGGCTGTTCATGCGGGCTTCGGGACTGATGCTGGTGGTGCTGGCCCTGAGCCATTTCGCTCTGACCCACATCGTCACCGACGTGGCCGAGACCGATTCCGCGTTCGTGACCGATCGCTGGGACAATCCGGTATGGCGGGTCTTTGACTGGCTGCTTCTGGCCCTGGCCCTTTCTCACGGGTTCAACGGGGTCCGGGGGGTGATGGCTGACCAGGTTCGAAATGGCCCCTTCCGCCGCGCAGCCATTTCCGCCATCGGTGCTCTGGCAGCGGGACTATTCGTACTGGGAACGGTCACCATCGTCACGTTCTGATCGGATCAACGAGCCTGCCAGGCCCCGGCGCCGGCCCTAAGGACACGGGTCGGCCATCAACCATTCATTGAATCTCCCCGGACAAGGCCATAGGGTGCGCCCCATCAGGCGGCGGGCCGGCCGATCCGGCAGTAGTTGGCGTCATCAAGGTGCCACCTAGGGGACGGTCAGAGAACCCGAGGCTTTACTCGCCGTGAGGCGGGGTTGCGGCTGGGCCGCCGGCCGCCGGCTCCTGATCGGCTATCAGGGGTAACGCGGGCTTGGGGTCCCGCCTGTCCGCCCGGATGGAGGCCATGATTGCCACCGTCAGGGTGATGGTGATGACCACCAGGCTCGCCCAGGTGGGGAAGTGGTACAACTCGGCCACCAGCATCTTGATGCCCACGAAGCCGAGCACCACGCCCAGGCCCACGTTGAGGTAGCGGAACTTGCCGGCCATGCCCGCCAGGCAGAAGTAGAGGGACCGCAGGCCCAAGATCGCGAAGGCGTTGGAGGAAAAGACGATGAACTGCTCCCGGCTCACCGCCAGGATGGCGGGGATGGAGTCCACGGCAAAGACCACGTCGGTGGTCTCCACCAGGATGAGGACGGCGAACAGGGGAGTGGCCACGCGCTTGCCGTTTTCCTTGGTGAAGAGTTTCTGCCCGTCGTAGTTGTTGGTGGAGGGCACCAGGCGCCTCACCAGTTTGAGGGCCAGGTTGGACTCGGGATGCACCTGTGCCTCGTCGTGCCGGGCAATCTTGAAGGCGGTGTAGATCAGGAAGGCCCCGAACACGTACAGGACCCAGTCGAAGCTTTCGATCAGGGCCACGCCGGCGAAAATGAAGACACCTCTCAGCACGAGGGCCCCGAAAACACCCCAGAACAGCACCCGGAACTGGAACTCCCGGGGCACGGCGAAGAAACTCATGATCACCGCCCAGACAAAGACGTTGTCTATGGACAGGCTTTTCTCGATCAGGTAGCCGGCCAGGTACTCGCCGGCGGCGCCCCCTCCCTGCCACCAGAGCATGATCAAGGAGAAGCTCAGGCCCAGGCCGATCCAGACGGCGGACTCGATGGCCGCCTCCCGGAACGTGATGACGTGGGCGCTGCGGTGGACCAGTAGCAGGTCGGCCACCAGCAGGACGCCGATCACGGTCACGAACGTCACCCACACCCAGGTGGGGACATCGAAGCTGGCGAATCTGGCGGCTTCGTCGGTAGCGGCGGCCAGCACGAACATGGAAGGGGGGCTCCTTTAGCGGTCCTCGAAGATGGTCAAAGCCGGGGCCGGCGAGGGGTTCCGGGGGCGGGCCCGAACGTACACGGCCGGCCCGGTCACCTCGTGGGCGCCCTGAACTCTGCCATTTGAGACCAGCCCCCCTGAGGGGACCCGCCTTGACACCCCAGGGGGTGAGGGGGAACAGTAACGAACGCATGTTCGTAGACCCAACCCGGCCACAGCCTTCCCGCATGACCCCTGAAGCCATGTCCGCCATGGCGGGTCGGGTCCGCCCGGTGGTGGACGCTTCCTTGCGGAGTCTGGATCTTCTGGACGCCCTGTCCGGCCTGGTGCCCAAGTCTGGTCTTCAGCGGGGCTGGGTGGTCCAGGTCAGCCGGGGGGTCGGGGCCAGCCGGGGGGTCGGGGCCAGCCGGGGGAGAGCACTGCCCTGTGGAGTTGACGAAATCGACGGGGCTTCCACCGCTCTGGCTCTGGCCCTGGCCTCCCGGGCCTCTTCCCAGGGGTGTTGGTGTGCTGCGGTGGGCCATCCCCGCCTGGGCCTGGCTGCGGCGGTCGATCTGGGTGTGACCCTTGATCGTCTCGCCCTGGTTCCCGACCCTCCACCCACCGGCCGGCGGGGTTGGTCCTGGGTGGTGGCCACTCTCCTGGAGGGAATGGACCTGGTGATGGTCAGAGTGCCGAGGCAGATGGTCCCCGCCGATGCCCGACGGTTGCGGGACCGGGCCCGGCAGGCATCGTCGGTTCTGGTGGTGGTGGGGCGCTGGCCGGAGTCGGTGGATCTGCGTCTGGCGGTGGTGGCCAACACCTGGGAGGGGGTGGGTCCGGGCCACGGTCGGCTGAACTCCCGCCGGCTGGAGGTGGAGGCGGAGGGCCGAGCCTGGAGTGGCCGGCGGGTTTCGGCCGAGTTCGACTTTTGCGGCCGGCCCGGGGGGGTGGTGGTGGTGGACGTGGCCGGAGCCGGTGAGTCCACCCAGGGAGATCAGGCGTTGATCGCAGGTCGCCTGGTGAAGCCGGCCTAACAGGCCATGAGAGTTCTGGCTTTGTGGTGGCCCGGTGTGGTTGTGGCCGGGGTTGGGGCTGAGGAGGTGGCCCGGGCACTGGAGGAGTTGACGCCCGAAGTGGAGGCGGCCGGGTCTGACCTGTGGTTTCTGGCCACCCGGGGCCCGGCCCGTCGGGTGGGGGGAGAACTGGCTCTGGCCGGCCTGGTCCGGGATCGGGCGGTGGCCTTGATGAACAACCAGGCCAGCGGTCCTGGAGGTAACGGTCTTCGAGCCAGCGCTCCACAGGCCACCGACTCCCCGAAGGCCAGAATCCAAAGAACCCCCGGCGGTTCTGGCGCTGGGACCCGGGACCCCCACGGCTCCCGGCCGGTGGTGGGCGGGCCGGTGGTGGGCATAGCCGAGGGTTGTCTGGCTGCCCGCCTGGCCGCCCGCGGCGGGGTCGGTAAAGACGGGTGGGTGTCGGTCGTGGCCCCCGGGGACACCGGCTTGTTCCTGGAACCCTGGCCGGTCAACGTTTTGGATCATCATCCGGAACTGGCCGCCGCCCTGGTTCGGGTGGGCATCACCACCCTGGGGCAGTTGGCCCGGCTACCGACCGCGGCGGTGGCCGACCGCTTCGGGTCCGAGGGCGCCTGGTGCCAACGTCTGGCCAGGGGACAGGACCCCACAGGTCCGGTACCCCGCCTGGTTGACCCCCCGGTAATGGTCCAGGCCAAGTTGGACCCGCCGGCATCAGAGGTGGCGGAGGTGATGTTTGCCGCCTCCACCTTGGCTGACGAGTTCTGTCGCCGGTTGGCCGGCCGGGGCGCTGGCGTCTCGGTGATCAGAATCGAGGCCGACACAGAGACCGGGGGACAACTGTCCCGGTGCTGGCGGCTGGCCGGCCCGGCTGGGTCGGTCGTCATCGCCGAGCGGCTCCGCTGGCAGTTGGACGGGTGGCTGACCACCGGCCGAGCTGAGCCAGGCCGGCAGCGCGCAGGCGAGCAGGGCGTGGGCAGGCAGGGCGTGGGCAGGCAGGCCCGAGAGATGGAGGCCGGACCCGAGCCGGGTCTCATCGTCGGGTTACGACTGGTGGCCGAGGAGTTGGCCCTGGCCGGCCGGCAACTCAGCTTTTGGGGCAACGACGACGGGCGGACCGAGCGGGCCAGTCGATGTCTGGCCCGGGTCCAGGCCGCCCTGGGGCCAGATTCGGTTTGGATGGGACAATTCGACCCGTTCGGACGGGGACCGGCCGACCAGGTCCGGGTCGTTCCCTGGGTGGAGGCGGGGCCGCGGCCAGAAGTTCCCTCTGGAGCCAAGTCCCCCCGCACCCAGGCCAGCCCCCGGAACCAGGCCAGCCCCCGAAACCAGGCCGGTACCCCGAACCAGGCCAGTACCCGGAAGGGGGTGGTCGATTCGGTCCCTCCGTGGCCGGGCCGGATCGGTTCCCCCTGGCCGGCTGAAGTGTTCCGGAAGCCTGTGCTGGTTCGGGTGACCAGTCAGAACGGGAAGTTGGTTGGGGTGGACGGCCGGGGTCAGGCTCTCGATAGCCCCGCCTGGCTGTGTTTGTCGCCTCAGGATGTGTCGCCTCAGGATGTGTCGCCTCAGGATGTGTCGTCCCGGCCCGATGGATCGATCTCGCCTGCCGGCCAGCCCGCCGATCGTCGGTCACAGGACGGTGAACTGGGGTTGAAGGTGGTGGCCTGGGCTGGGCCCTGGCCGGTGGATGAGCGTTGGTGGAAACCCGGTGACCACCGACGCCGGGCCCGCTGGCAGTTGGTTGCCGCCGATGGTTGCGCCTATCTGCTGGCGGTGGAGGGGGGCCAGTGGTGGCTGGAGGCAGCCTATTGACCTGACGAGCCCGGGCCCGAGCCCACAGCCTGCTGCGAGGCTGGTCTGATGGGTCCGGGCCGGCGGGGCTGGCCTGGGGGAATAGCCTCAGAGCCATGACCGCTCGTTACGAATACCTGGTCGTCGAACTGCGTGAAGCCCTCATCGGGGACAAGATGTCGGGCGGGCGACTGGAGAAGATCCTCAACGAACATGCCCGGGACGGTTGGCAGGTCAAGACCATCACTGCCGGCGAGGTCAAGGGTCGGGTGGGCCCCGGCGGGGTCGAGGGGCTGCTGATCACCTTCGAAAGGCCACTGCCCCCGGTCCAATAGCCCTTCGGCTCAGGCTGTTTCCTTGTGCGGCAAGCCCCGGACAATGGCTCGTGGTCGGTCCGGCGGTGTGCAATGCTTGACCAGCCAAAACACGGTGGCCGTAGCTCAGTTGGTTAGAGCGCCAGGTTGTGGTCCTGGAGGTCGGGGGTTCGAGACCCCTCGGCCACCCCAATTTCTTGGCTGAAGCCCTTAGCCATCGGTAATCGCGCCTCTAGCTCAACGGCAGAGCAACGGACTCTTAATCCGCAGGTTCAGGGTTCGAATCCCTGGGGGCGCACCACCACGTGGGGTTGACCACGAGAGTCACGACCATGGGCTCCCCGGTGTCCACGCCGAGGTCATCGCATCGGCGCCGGGTAGCGAACCCACGTGATGCCGGGGGTTGACGTACGTACAGTGTTAATACACACTCTTTTTAAGAAGGAGGCCTTGCCATGGCAGCACCGATGCGAGACGAGTCTGGGCGAAAGAGCGGCCGGCTGGGCTTGCGCGCCAGCGAGTGGCAGCGATCCTTGCTGATCTCGGCGAGTCAGGCCGAGGGCATGACGGTTTCGGACTTCGTGCTTCGACACGCCACTCTTGCTGCGGAGGAAGTGCTGGCTGATCGGCGCACCTTCATGCTCTCCGCGGAGGCGTGGGCCCGATTTTCGGATTCGCTGGACCGGCCGTCCAAGGATGTTCCTGGCCTGGCCGATCTTATGAAGTCCCCTACGGTACTCAATGAGGGTTGACGTCCCGCTATAGCGGCGTAGAGGAACTTACGCCGCAGCACCTCATCGATGCGTTCGACTGCGGCTCGACCGCCCAAACGAACTGGTTTCGAAAACACGCCCTTCAATCCCAATTCGGCGGAATGAGCCGGGTATTCGTGGTCCGTCGCGTCAGTGACGGTCGAGTGGTCGGCTACTACGCCCTGACGACCGGCAGTGTGTTGAATTCGCAAGCGCCCGCACGCCTGCAACGGGGCGCGGGCAAGTTCGATATCCCGATCGTGATTCTCACCCGACTCGGGGTTGACTCCACTGAACAGGGAAAGGGCGTGGGCCGGGCACTTGTCGTCGATGCGTTTCGTCGTGTCGACGCCGTATCGCAGGAGGTGGGAGTGCGTGCCCTGCTCATCCACGCCGAGGACCATGATGCCCGGTCGTTCTACCTTTCCCTTGCTCAGTTCGAGGAGAGCCCGGTCGATAGGTTCCAACTGCTGCTGATGATGAAGGATCTCCGACGGGCGATTCAGTAGAAATCGTCACTTGGATCGAACGCACCTACCACCGCTGCCGACGCCAGCGAGGGTCAAGGTCATCGGCTCGGAGACGAGGATGTCAAGAAGCGGGGCTCCTTGACATACTTGACTTGACCTTATTGACGGAGGAGCATCGGGGCGATGACCACCACCACGTTCCTGGAGCGGTTCGCGCAGGCGTACCACAACAAGCTCCACGAGCTCGATGTCGACGAGGGGTCGATCGACGCCGACCCGGCTGAGCTGGGACGCCGGGTCGCCCTCCTCGTCGCCGCCCGAGGGCGCTGGGAGGGCCAGCTTGGCCTGCTGCTCTCCTCCACCGACTTCCAGCGATCGACCGGGCTATCCCGCCAGGCGCTGTCCCAGGCCGTCGAGTCCGGGCGAGTCCTACGACTCAAGACGCAGGCCGGCAAGACCTGCTACCCAGCCTTCCAACTCGACGAGTCGGGACGACTCCTTTCCGGTCTTCGTCCTGTCCTGGCCGCCTTCGCCGGTCGAGTCCGTTCGGCGTGGACGACAGCGTCGTGGCTCACCAGCCCGCAGCCCGAGCTCGACGGCGCCACACCGGTGGACTTCCTGAGAGCTGGCGGCGACTCCGAACTGGCTCGGCGACTTGCCGACCGGGTGGTCTCCCGCCTCGACGAGTGACCCGAGATCGTCAAGCGCAGCGTCTCGGCGAACCACCTGACCCTGCCGATCTCAAGCGGTTCCCGTCCTCTCGGCTGACAACGGCCAGGTCGTGACTTCGACGGCGTTCGCTACTGGGCTCGCCACGATCCCGATCGGGGCCATGCCGTGGCGCTCTTTGGACCGGCCGGCGAGGCCGAGGACCAACCCGTTGCGATGGCCCAGCCATTGGAAGCGGCGTTACTCACCCTGGTCACCCGCCGCTACGGCGTCATCTTCGTCGATACCGACGTCTGAACCGCCACCAGTCTTCGTGACCGTCTCACGAGCGCCGTCCAGGAGCGCCCGAATCCCACTCTTGATCCCCAGGTGCAGAGTTCGAAACCCTGGGGGGCGGACCTGCGCTGCCACGCACGCACGCACACTGACTGGTTGCCAACTCCTGGTCAGCCATTCAAGCGAGTTCGCCCAGCCTTTCCTCTGCGTGACTGCAACCACGCCGGGCCGTTACATGTAACTTGCGGTCGTGGGCACGCCACCGGAGCGATCAGACGTCAGGGGCCGGGTTCGCGCTCACCGGGCGCGCCTGCGAGCTCAAGGCCTTAGGCCGATCCAGATCTGGGTCCCCGATGTCCGGTCACCCCGTTTCGCGGACGAGGCTCACCGGCAGTCGGCTGCCCTGGCGGCCAGCGAACGAGCAGCCGATGATCAGGCTTTCGTCGACGCCCTCAGTGACGCCCTCAGCTCTGACGAGTGAGACGGGCCGAGATCTGGACGGCCAGCGCCGGCAGCGGCTACGTCGGCAAGCGGAGGCCCGTCGTGGTTCTGCAGGACGACCGCTTCGACGCCTTGGGGTCGGTGACGGTCTGCGCCTTCACCACGGATCCGACTGAGGCGCCGCTGATCCGCCTCGTCGTCGAGCCGGACGACACCAACGGCCTTCGGGGGCGGTGCAGCCTGATGGTCGACAAGATCACGACGATGCCGGTCTCCAAGCTGGGCGACCGGATCGGTCGCCTTGGTGACGACGACATGGTTCGGTTGAACAGAGCCATGCTGGTCTTCCTCGGGTTGGCCGGCTGATCCGCTGTGCGCCCCGTCGGCAGCAGGCTGCGCGAGAGCAACGACCTCTGGAACTGTCGAGGAATCTCTCCTTCTCAGGGCCAGCAGGGTTGAGACTGTGCTTGACGACGCACTCGGCAAGACCGGCCCGGAGCCGCCGGTCGGTATAGCCGCCTCGAATCGCCCCAACTGCGAGGAACGATATGGATCCCAAGACCACGCCAGCAACCATGCGAGCGGCCGGCGCCAAGCGTTACGGGCCGATCCGCGACGTGCGGGTCACGGAGGCGGCCGTCCCCGAACCCGCCGTAGGCGAGGTGCGAGTCTGCGTGCAGGCAGCGGGCGTCAACCCGGCTGACGTCTTCGTCACCACCGGATCGCCCTGGGCCATCCGCATGGCCACGGGACCGAGTAGGCCTCGGCGGGCGACGCGCGGGACCGACGTCGCCGGGGTGGTCGACTCCATCGGATCCGGGGTGAGCGGGTTCGCCGTGGGTGACCGGGTCTTCGGTGAGGGGATGGGCTCATTCGCCGAGTACTGCACAGCCCGGACGGGCCGCCTGGCGAAGATCCCGGCGCGGTGGTCGTTGGAGGAAGCAGCGGCGGTTCCCATGGCCGGGACGACAGGCCATGCGTTGCTGCGCAGGGCACTGCCTGAGGCCTCCGGAAAGCGGTTGCTGGTAATCGGGGCCGGTGGCGGTATCGGCACCTTCCTCATCCAACTGGCCACCCACGCAGGAGCGGAAGTCGTCGCCGTGTGCTCAGGCGCCAAGCGGGATCTGGTGCTGGGTCTGGGGGCATCCGAGGCGGTCGACTACGCCACCGAGGACATCACCACCCACACCGGCCGATACGACGCCATCATCGACAACGTGGCCGTCATTCGTTTCCGGGATCTGATTCCTCTGCTGGCGAAGGGCGGAATCCTGATCACCAACGGAGGGACTGGCGATGCCGACGGGGGCCCTTTCACCCGGCCGCTTCGCGCCACCCTTCTGCACACCTTCCTGCGCCGGCCGGTGCAGGTTGCAGTCTGCAGCGTCCGTACCGCTGACCTGGAGCACCTGGCTCGACTGGGGACCGAGGGCCACCTCTCACCTGTAGTCGGGTCGACCTATCCATTGAATGCCATCGCAGATGCCCTGCAGGAGGTGGCCGACGGTCACGCCCGAGGCAAGGTGGTCGTCCAGGTCCGTTCATGAGGTGCGGGCGTTGCACTCAGCGAAAGGACCCGAGCGTCTTGATTCTGGATAGCACCCGGCGCCGCAGCACGACCGCTAGGCGTGTGTAAGGTGTGTGTATGGCGCGTCGCAACATCAGCCTGCCGGACGATCTTGACGAGCAGGCTCGCAAAGCTGGGATGAACGTCTCTGCGCTCGCCCAGCAGGCCGTAGCCGACGAGCTTGACCGGCGGTCCCGGATGAATCGACTGGATGCATGGCTCGACGAACTGGATGCTGCCCATGGCCCACCTTCGGCGGAGACGCTGGCCGAGGCCGGAGCCTGGGCCTCATCGGGAAGGGCGGTTCGTCGTCGAGGGAGCGACCTGGAGCTGCTTTCGTCCCTGACCGAGAATGCTGGCCGGTTGTCCGTGATTGCGGTCTGACGGACAGGTACGGATGGATCCTCGGATTCGGGGGGTAACAAGCGGGTTCTGAGTCGAGGAGCGGATTTCCGCCAACGACCGGGCGTTGGCGAATGTCGGAAGGATCGCCGCCGAGCGAGATCGACTTTTGACTTCCTTTTCGTCCGGAAGTCTTGGTGGCCAACCCGGTTTCAGCGCGTTGGTGGTCTGGTTACCTAGCCTGCTGACCCATGGCCAGGCCACAGATCGTGATCGAGAACCCGATCCTCAACCGGCCCTTCGACGCCCCCACCCGCCACTTCCGCTTCGACGACGAGGGGATCACCGATCAGGTGGCCGAGGGCCGTCGGCCGTCGTCGTACTTCATGCCCATCCCCAAGGCCAAGCGCAAGGGCGGCCAACTGGTGCTCGACGAGTGGACCGGCGACCGCATCGAGGAGAACACGCTGATCAACCAGATCCGCGACCGCGTCGGGCGGTGGCGGACCCTGGGCCGCCCGGGAGTGACGCCCACCACCCGGGCCCTGCTGGAGCACTGGACCAACCCCGAGCGCGACCGGCCCCTGTTCTTCTGCCAGATCGAGGCTCTCGAGACGGCCATCTACCTCACCGAGGCGGCCAGGAGCTTCGGCGACGCCTGGATCGAGAACAGCCTGCGCGCCAGCGCGGCCGACGCCAACCCGGGCCTGTTCCGCATGGCCCACAAGATGGCCACGGGCACCGGCAAGACGGTGGTGATGGCCATGCTCATCGCCTGGCACACGCTGAACAAGGTGGCCAACCCGACCGACCGCCGGTTCAGCGACGCCTTCCTCATCGTGGCCCCCGGCATCACCATCCGCGACCGCCTGCGGGTGCTGCTGCCGTCGGACCCCGACAACTACTACCGCCAGCGCGACATCGTGCCAGCGGAGCGGGTGGGCGACCTGGGCCGGGCCAAGATCCTCATCACCAACTTCCACGGCTTCGGCCTGCGGGAGAAGGTGAAGGCCCCCAGGCTGACCAAGGAGCTGGCCGGCCAGCGCCCGGGCGCCTTCACCGAGACGCCGGCGGAGATGGTGCGCCGGGTCACCCGGGAGCTGGGCACCAAGCGCAACATCGTGGTGATCAACGACGAGGCCCACCACTGCTACCGCCGCCGGGTCGGAGGCGACGACGAGACCACCCCCGGGGCCGCCCTCGACACCCTCACCGGCGAGGACAAGAAGGAGGCGGCCAAGCGCGACGCCGAAGCCCGCATCTGGGTCACCGGGCTGCAGGCGGTGGCGGCCAAGACCGGCGTGCGGGTGGTCTATGACCTGTCGGCCACGCCGTTCTACCTGCGGGGCTCGGGCTGGCCGGAAGGAACGTTGTTCCAGTGGGTGGTGTCGGACTTCTCCCTCATCGACGCCATCGAGGCCGGCCTGGTGAAGATCCCCCGGGTTCCGGTCGACGACAACGCGGCCCAGCCGTCGGACCTGCCCACCTACCGGGGCCTGTGGCTGGCCATCCGCGACGACCTGCCCCGGAAGGGCCGTCGCACCGATGCGGTCGACGGTGTAGAGCCGGCGCTGCCGGCGCCGCTGGAAGGGGCCCTGGCCAGCCTCTACGGCAACTACACCCAGGCGTTCCGGCGCTGGGAGGCGTCGGCCGGCGCCGGCTCCACCCCGCCGGTGTTCATCGTGGTGGCCAACAACACCAACGTGTCCAAGCTGATCTTCGACCACGTCGCCGGCTGGGAGAAGCCGCTGGCCGACGGCGGGAGGGTGGTGGTGCCGGGCCGCCTCGAACTGTTCTCCAACGCCGAGGCCGGCCGGTGGTCGACCCGGCCCAAGACCATCCTGGTGGACTCCACCCAGCTCGAATCGGGGGAGGCCCTAACTCCTGCGTTCAAGGCCGCGGCGGCAGCCGAGATCGACGAGTTCAAGGCCGAGCTGCGCCAGCGCTTCCCCGGGCGCGACGTGGACGAGCTGACCGACGAGGACCTGCTGCGGGAGGTGATGAACACCGTCGGCAAGGCCGCCAAGTTGGGCGAGGGGGTGCGTTGCGTGGTGTCGGTGTCGATGCTCACCGAGGGCTGGGACGCCAACACCGTCACCCACGTGCTGGGAGTGCGAGCCTTCGGCACCCAGCTCTTGTGCGAGCAGGTGGTGGGCCGGGGCCTACGCCGGCGCTCCTACGCCCTGGGCGACGACGGCCGCTTCGAGCCGGAGTACGCCGAGGTCTACGGGGTGCCCTTCAGCTTCATCCCGGCCTCGGGCGCAAGCGCCGAGCCCAAGCCGGGGAAGATCCCCACCCGGGTGCGGGCCCTGCCCGAGCGCATCGAGGCCGAGATCACCTTCCCCCGCCTGGTCGGCTACCGCTTCGAGATCCCCGACGGCCACCTGGAGGCCGACTTCATCGACGAATCCCGCCTGGCCCTCGACTCCCGCCACGTGCCCACCCGCACCTTCGTGGCCTCGGTGGTGGGCCAGGCCGCCGAGCACCGCCTCGACCACTTCGAGGCCATGCGGGCCCAGCAGGTGGCCTTCGTGCTGGCCAAGCGCCTACTCGACCGGTACTTCCGCCAGCCGGCTGGCTCGACCTCCGGAGAGGCCCGCCCCAAGGAGGAGCCCGGGGGCGAGCGGCCCTGGCTGTTCCCCCGCCTGGTGGAGATCACCAAGCGGTGGATGGCCGAGTGCGTCACCCTCAAGGACGACGCCTTCCTCGGCCTGTTGGCCATGGCCCAGCGGGCCGACGACGCGGTGGAGAAGCTCTACCTGTCGATCGTGCGCTCGGCGGCCGGCCCGGAGAGACGGCTGGTGCCCCTGCTGAGGCCGTACGACCCGGTGGGCTCCACCGCCGACGTCGACTTCGACACCACCAAGGACACCCATGCCACCGATCCCGAGCGCTGCCACGTGAGCCACGTGGCCTGCGACAGCGGCTGGGAGGCCGACCTGGCCTCCAAGCTGGAGCACACCGCGGCGGTGAGGTGCTACGTGAAGAACCAGGGCCTGGGACTGGTGATCCCCTACACCATCGACGGCCAGCAACGGTCGTACCTGCCCGACTTCGTGGCCCGGATCGACGACGGCCACGGCGTCCGGCCCGACGGATCGGCCGACCTGCTCAACCTGCTCATCGAGGTGTCGGGCGCGGCCCGGCGGGACAAGGAGCACAAGGTGGCCACCACCCGCGACCTTTGGGTGCCGGCGGTCAACGGCCACGGCGGCTTCGGGCGCTGGCGGTTCATCGAGGTCACCGACCCCTGGGAGGCGGCGGGCATGATCGAGGCCGTGGCTCGCGAAGGCACCGTAAGTGGCGGCGTCGTAAGTGCCGGCTCCGGAGCCCGAGCGTGAGCCCTCCAGGCCGCAGGCCGGCGGGGCCGACGCCGGTGGAGGCCACCACCCACGGTGACAGGCGGGTGAACATCCCCACCGGCGAGCTGGCCGACTTCGTGGCCGACGCCGAGAAGGCGCCCGGCGCCGCCCTCTACCCCCGCGACCCCAGCCTCGACCCCCAGCTGGTCTGGAAGGGCAAGGACGAGGCCGACCTGGCCGGGTACCTGGAGGTGGCCACGGTGCCCGTCTACATCCAGGAGAAGCTCGACCCCCGGGCCCTGGTGGAGAACCTGCGCCACACCGCCGGCGGCGGCGCGGCCGAGCCCGAGCTCACCCTCTTCGACGACTTCGACGGCCTGGAGTTCGACCAGCTGGTGGACTTCTACGCCCACCAGGGCAACTGGTCGAACCGCCTCATCCTGGGCGACGCCCTGCTGGTGATGAACAGCCTGGCCGAGAAGGAGAACATGCGGGGCAAGGTCCAGATGATCTACGTGGACCCGCCCTACGGCATCAAGTTCGGCTCCAACTGGCAGGTGTCCACCCGCAAGCGCGAGGTGAGCGACGGCAAGGACGTCGACGTCACCCGCCAACCGGAGCAGATCAAGGCCTTCCGCGATACCTGGGAGCTGGGCATCCACTCCTACCTGGCCTACCTGCGCGATCGCCTCACCGTGGCCCGGGAGCTGCTCACCGAGTCGGGCTCCTGCTTCGTCCAGATCGGCGACGAGAACGTCCACCTCGTCCGATCGCTGATGGACGAGGTCTTCGGCAGCGAGAACTTCGTGAGCCAGATCGTTCTTCAGACGACCAGTGGTGCCGGCAGCCCGTCGGGTGGAACCGTGACCCTCGCCGGTGTTCACGATTACCTGCTCTGGTATGCGCGAAACGGCGAGGCCGTGAAGTACCGGCAGCTCTACGGTGCCAAAGAGCGTGGCAAAGGCGGGTCGGATCTCTACCGCCGGGTACGCGAGCCCGACGGCTCGGAACGTGCGGCGACTCAGGCAGAGCTCGCCGACCCATCCGCGCTCCCCCGAGGCGCCCGGCTGTTCCGACCCGCCGACCTCACGAGCCAGAGCTCGCCGGAAAGCGCACAGTTCCCGGTGACGGTCAGGGACGACACCTTCAAGCCCGGTAGAGGCGGGTGGAAGACGAACCCTGCCGGCATGGACCGCTTGAGGTTGGCGCATCGTCTTTTCGTCACCTCCAATGGAAGCCTCCGGTACGTCCGCTTCCTCGACGACTTCAGCGCCTTTCCGCTCAACAATGTGTGGTCCGACGTCGGGACTGGCTCCTTCACCGACCCCAAGGTGTACGTCGTCCAGACGAACACGAAGGTGATCCAACGCTGCATGCTGATGACCACCGATCCGGGGGACCTGGTGCTCGACCCAACCTGCGGGTCGGGGACGACGGCCTACGTGGCCGAGCAGTGGGGGCGGCGGTGGATCACGGTCGACACCAGCCGGGTGGCGCTGGCCCTGGCCCGTACCCGGCTCATGTGCGCCCGCTACCCCTACTACCTGCTGGCCGACTCGGCCGAGGGGGCGGCCAAGGAGGCCGAGCTCAACGGCCGCCCGCCGGTGGGCAACGGCGGTGTTTCCAGAGTCGGGCCGGGCGACGTGCGCAAGGGCTTCGTCTACAAGCGGGTGCCCCATGTGACCTTGAAGTCGATCGCCCAGAACCCCGACATCAAAGAAGGCATGAGCCGGGCCGAGATCGACGCCGCCATCGCCCGCCACGCCGACACCGAGCTCCTTGTGGACCAGCCCTACCCGGAACCCAAGCGGGTGCGGGTGACGGGGCGGTTCACGGTGGAGAGCCTGTCGCCGCATCGGATGCTCGACTCCGAGCGGCCGCCGCCCACCGCCACCCAGGCGGCGGCCACCACTGCGGCCGACGCCCCGTCGTACGAGGCCACCATCCTGGCCAACCTCCGCAAGGCCGGCGTGCACAACACCTTCAAGGGCGAGGACATCTCCTTCGACCGCCTCGACTCCTACGCCGGCACCTGGATCCAGGCCGAGGGCACCTTCACCGACGGCGAGGGCGAGACCCGCCGGGTGGCGGTGAGCCTGGGCCCCGAGCACGGGACCGTGGGCCGCGACCACATCAAGGAGGCGGCCAAGGAGGCCATGCGGGGCGCCGGGTTCGACCTGCTGGTGCTGTGCGGCTTCGCCTTCGACCCGCAGTCGGGCGAGACGGCCCGGGAGTTCGCGCCCAGCGGCGACGGATTCGAGGCCGCGGCCGAGGAGCGCCGACTGGGTCGGCTGCGGGTGCTGCTGGCCCGCATGAACCCCGACCTGGCCATGGGCGGCGGCCTGCTCAAGAAGACCGGCGCCGGCAACCTGTTCATGGTCTTCGGCGAGCCCGACGTCGACATCCGCCCCGCCGGCTCGGCCGGCCGGAGCAGTGCTGGCCAGGACAGGGGAGCTCAAGATGGCGAGATCGAGGTGGAAGTCCGCGGCGTCGACGTGTACGACCCCACCACCGGCGAGGTGCGCTCCGGGTCGGTGGCCGACATCGCCTGCTGGTTCATCGACAGCAACTACAACGGCGAGAGCTTCTTCGTGCGCCACGCCTACTTCACCGGCGACAACGACCCCTACGCCCAGCTGCGCCGGGCCCTGCGGGCCGACGTGGACGAGGCGGCCTGGGCCTCGCTCTACTCCACCGTCAGCCGTCCCTTCGCGCCACCGGAAACGGGCCGGATCGCGGTGAAGGTGATCAACCACTACGGCGACGAGGTCCTCCAGGTGTACGACGTGCCGCCGAAGGGCTCCGCTGCCGGCCGGTGATTCCCGCGGGGGTCGATCAGACGCTGGGTCCGGCGCGACGCCACCCGTCTCGGGCTACGAGGCCGGTTCAGGCCGCCGGCTGTTGGCGGACCCGCGCACACGCGACCTCAGCGGACGAGGCCGATGGAGGCCATAGCCAGGACCACGGTGCCGAGGGCCACGATCATGGTCCGGGTCTGAGCGGACATCTTCTCGATCAGATCGGTCCGTAAGTCGGCCATGCCAACCCGCATATGTGCCTCCAGAGCGTCGAGATCGCGCTTGGTGGCCACGTCGGACCAACCGACCGATGGCAGGTGTTCCATCAGCGTGGTGGCCGATTCGGGACCGAGCACCGTCTCGAGGCGGGTTGTAAAGCTCGTACCGGGAACGTTCGTCGATAGGCGTTGCAGATCTCCTCGTCGGTAGGACAACGAGGAGCCATTGCACGGCCGGCTCCGAGCCACACCGTGAGCGTACGGCGGTGCGGTGCTCCGGTCCACGACTTGGGCCGCGATACGCGCCGTTCCGCCACCACCGCCGTGCGCCAAGCGCGGGCGGCGGCGGCAACCCCTGGCGGCGGTGGTCAGCCGGCCACACGGGTTCGCAGTGCTGCCCGGGCCGCGGCGCTGATCATGTCCACCACGATGGTCAGGCCGATCAATGCCCCCAGGGTGGGCAGGGCGGAGCGGTAGTCGAAGGCGGCCAGTTGGCGGGTCAGCAGCGAGCCGAGGCCGCCGGCTGCCACCAGGCCCACCACCACCGACTCCCGGACCGTCACCTCCCAGCGATACAGGCTGTAGGCCACGAAGCGCCCGGCCGCGGCAGGGGCCACACCGGCCAGGACGACTCCGCTGCGGCCGGCCCCCAAGCGGGCCAGCGCCGAGGCCGGCGCCGGATCGAGCCCTGCGACCCCGTCGGCCAGCAGGCGACCCATGACGCCGAAGTTGTAGATCCCCAATGCCGCCGCCGCCGGAAGGGGACCGGGGAGAAGCACGAAAAGGACTACGAAGGCCCACACCGGGGGGGGCACCGATCGGCTGATAAGTAGAACAAGGCGGGACCCACCCCGGACCAGGCTGTGTAGTGTTCGACCCGGCAATCCCGGGCTCCTGGCCCCTCGGCGCATAGCCGGTTCCGGCGCCGACCAGACCATGACGCCAACCAGCCCGGCGGCCAGGATCGAAGCCAGCGATATGGCCAGAACGGACATGGCCAGCGTCTCGATCGCCCGGCCGGCAAGCTCGCCCGCCCCCCCTGATCCCAAGCGCGGCGGCCAGGCTGACATTGCCACCTCGGAGGCCAGTCGCCGGGTTCGCTGCGACCAGAGCGATGACGGGTCCAGCCGTAGGTGCCATGCGGCTGCGCCCACCACGGCGACGGCCAGCGCCGCGAAGGCCACGCCGAGCCGTGGGTGCCCCCCGCGCCGGTCTGGTCCCGTCGGTTCGCCCCGGCCAAGGGCAGGTGGTGGTCCGGCGAAAACCGGATGTCCAGGTGGACCCGACGGCTCCATCAGGGGGTGCGCCCGGGTTGGCCCGGTCTGGCCCGTGTCGGCCCGGACGTCTGGCACCGAGGAGATTTCCGAGGACATCCGGAGGTCTCGAGGCGCGGCCGTGAATCGCCGGCGGAGAAGGAACCCGGCCCACTCGATGCTGCCGCACAGAGCGATGACCGCCATCATCAGGGTCCACATCTGGTCATATCGCAGCGAGGAAAAGCTCAGCGCCAGTTCGAAGCCCAGTCCGCCGGCCCCGATGAGTCCCAGGATGGCCGCGGCTCTCACGGCGCACTCCAGCCGATAGGCGCCGTAGGCGAGAGCCTCGCCGGCCACGCTGGGAACGAGCCCGACCAGGATCGATCCGCCTCGGCCGGCTCCGGCCGCGCGCAGGGCCAGAGCGGGAGCAGGATCGGCCTCGTCCAGCAGTTCGGCGAAAACCTTGGCCGTCACCGCCCCAAAGGGCAGGCCGATGGCCAGCACCGCCACCAGCGGGTCGGCCCCGAGGACGGCCACCAGAGCCAGCCCCCACACCACCTCGTGCACGCCCCTGGGAACGCTGAGCAGCGACCGCGACGTCCACCATGCCCCCCGCCGCCACCGGCGCGGACGGTCGTCGCCGTCGGCCCACCATGCCCGGGAAACGACCAGGCCGCCGGCTGCGCCGATGACCAGGGCCATGGCTGTTCCGGTGATGGCGAAGGCCAGAGTGGTGGCAGCCGCCTGGGCCACCAGGAGGAGAAAAGTGCCGTCGAGCGCGGGATCCACCGCGGCCGCCAGGAAGAGGCGAACCTGCACCCATCCGCTGGGGTTGGCCACCGCCCCTGAGCCGAAACCACTGGCTGCCAGGGCTCCGAGAGGGGCGACAATCCCGGCGATCAGCCACAAGCGTCGAGATCGGGATCCACGATCGCGGTCGGGGTCGCGGGGCGTGGCCGGCATCGTGGCCGGGGTTGAGGGCCGGTCCCCAAGCCGCTCGCGACGGCCAGTTCTCCAACGCCCGTCGATCCGGGCGCCGGCGATCGAAGTTGTCGACGGACCACGTCGAGTCGCTCCGGCCGAGGACCAGGGGGTCTCGCCAATCACCGGATGGTGCGGTCGGGGCCACCGTCAGGGGAGGACGCGAAGGCATAGACGTCGGCCAGCCGGTCCGAATCGCATAGAACCGACGGCAGGTCGAAGGCCACCGACCCGGCCCGCAGCCCGAGCACCCGGTGGCAGTGGGCCACGGCCAGCGCAGGGTGGTGGAGGCTCACCACCACCGCCGCCGGCGCGGGCCCCGTGGTCAAGGACCGCAGGACCAGCAAGACCTGTTCGGCCCAGGCCGGGTCGAGGCTCGAGACCGGCTCGTCGGCCAGGACCAGTTCGGGGGCACCCACCAGCACCCGGGCCAGGGCCAGGCGCTGCTGCTCACCCCCGGAGAGGAGTTCGGTTCTTTCATGGCCACGGCCGCCCATTCCAACCCTGGCCAACGCCTCCTCCACCTCGGAGTCGTAGCGGCCGGACAGCATGGCCATGGCCACCGTCGACGCCCTCCGCCGGTTCAGGGAGCCGGCCATAACGTTGTTGGCCGCCCGCAGCGGCCCGACCAGATCGAGACCCTGGTGGATGGTTCCGACCCGGCGCCACACGGCCCGGGCCGAGCGGGCTCCCATGACCGACAGATCTCCCCCCAGGGTCAGAGCCATCCCGGCCGACGGGCGGACGGATCCTCCGGCCACCCCCAAAAGAGTGCTCTTGCCCGCGCCACTCGACCCCACCAGTCCAACCATCTCCCCCGGTCGCACCACCAGGCTCACCTGGTCCAGGGCCAGGCGGTTGCCGAACGACACCGACACCGCATCGAGTCTCAGAGCGGGCTCCACCACGGGCGCCGCTTCCGTGGCTTCGGGCCGTTCCCCCTCCGCGCAATCGTGGCGACCCGAGGTCCTCACTCCTGGGCCAGGAGGCCGGACTTGAGGCCTATCTCCTCGATCTGGGCGTAGTCGTCCGGGGAGGCTGAAATGAACTTCCCGGCGCCGAACAGGTCCAGGATGGCCTTGTCCTCGGTGGCCCCTGGATCGAGGGCCAACAGCACGTCCCTGACACGGTCGCTGAACCCCTGGCCAAGCCGATCGTCGAGGTCCGGCCGCGCCAGCCAGTGGTAGTCGTGATAGGTGGGCGTGGAGAAGATGGCCCGAACCCTGGTGGTATCCACCTGCCCCGACTCGCTGCGGGTCTTCCATACCTGCTCGTTGAGTACTCCGGCCTCGAAGGTGCCGGACTCCACAAGGGCGATTGTCTTGTCGTGCGAGCCGCTGAAGCCGGGCTCGCCGGCGAAGTCGGAGGGGGCAACCCCGGCCTGATCCAAGAAGTAGAGCGGCATCAGGCGCCCGGAGGTGGACTGTTCGCTGCCAAAGGTGAATCGGCGCCCGGCAAGGGCGGTAAGGCCCTGCACCAAGTCCATCGGGGCGATCCCGCTCGCGGTGCTGGCGATGAAGACACTGCGAAACGTGGCGTCGATGTCCCTTTGGGCCAGCACGGCCGAGCCTGGGACGAGCCGCTGGGCGGCGACCCCGGTCAACCCCCCGAACCAGACCACGTCGAGGTCCCCGGCCCGGAAGAGGCTCACGGCCGCCGAGTAGTCGGTGACCGGCCGGTAGGCGACCTCGACCCCCAGGCGCTGCGACAGGGTGGTGGCCAGTTGCGAGTAGAGACGCTGGAGTTTCTCCGGGTCCTGGTCGGGGATGGCCCCGATGGTCAGAACCTCGGCCCCCCCGTCGGGGTTGGGGGCGGGGGATGGCTCATCCGACGCGTTCTGAGGGGAGGCTCCACAGGCCGAGACAACGACCGAGAGCAGGACCAGGGCCAAACGCCAACTTCTCACTCGACTACCTCCGGGTTTGGGAATCAGCGGAACGCTTCGGGCCCCGGCGATTCCGGGGTCGAACGACTGGGCGCGGTTGTGGGCGGTGGCTTGAGCCCGGGAGGAATCCTGGGGATCGGAGCCGGCCTGCCGCGGGCAGGATTGAAGGGTGGCGCCGCCCGATGTCGACTGGCAGAGCTACCTGGACCGGTTCCATCAGGACCACCCAGGGATTACCGAGACGCTGCTGTCCCGATCGGTGGACAGCCTGGGACTCAACCCCTACCAGTGGCTCACCGAACCGCTCGGCCAGCGCGGGGCCGCTGGCCAAAGCGGAAGCCGCCGGAGGATCGAGGCGGCTGCCGGCCCGGGGGGGCGGCCGGCGCTGCTGGTGGACCTGGCCTGTGGCAGCGGCCCGCTGCGTGCGCTCACCCCTGGCGAAATGACCTGGGTGGGTCTGGACCGCTCGGTCCAGGAGTTGGCTCGGGCGGCCAGGTCCGGCCCCGGCGTCGGGAGCGGGGCCGAGGTCGGGGTCGGTACCGGGGTCGGTACCGGGGTCGGGACCGGGATCGGGACCGGGATCGGGATCGGCAAGATGGTCGTTCACTCCGATGCCCGGGCTCTGCCCATCGCCGACGCCTCGGCGGGCGCCGTCGCCTGCTCCATGGCCCTGATGCTGCTCAGCCCGTTGCAGGAGGTGCTGGCCGAGATTTCCCGGGTGCTGCGTCCCGGGGCGATGTTGGTGGCTCTCCTTCCGGCTTCTCATCCCATCGGCCTGAGCGAGTGTCTGCGCGTCTGCCGGTTGTGCCTGGCCCTTGGGCATTACCGACCCCTGTGGCCCGAGGCCGGGGGGCTTCGCAAGCCCGCAGAACTGCTCTGGGACGCGGGGCTGGCCCTGGCCAGCGACAGCCAGCGCCGCTTCCGCTTCCTGCTCGTCAACGCCGGCGATGCCGACCTTGTTGTTGACTCGTTCTACCTGCCCGATCTGTCCGGTTCCCGCCGCCGCCGAGGGGTGGCTGTCGCCGAGAGTTGGCGGGCCCGGGGTCGACCCATGGCGATACCTCTGCGCCGCCTGGTGGCCGTGAAAGTCGGGACGGTCTAGGGCTGAGGGGGTCGGCGGCGGCCAACTGGCCGCCCGCGACGTGATGGTCATGACGGTCGGGTGACGAAGGAGAGGGCTAACAGCCCAACTCCCTCCATAAGGGCGAAGGACAGCATGGAGCCGTTTCCGCCCAGAAGGTTCACCTCACGACCGTACTGGGCGGCGGTCAGGATGCCGACCAGGGCGAAGCCACCGGCCACCAGCCACAGCCCCCGGCGCATGGCGAACCAGGCGAAGACCAATCCTGCCAAACCCAGAACCACAAGAGCCAAGGCTCCAGCCTGGTTCAAGGTGACCAGCGGACCGTCCACGAACCGGTGCTCGATCACGGGCACAGATCGGTCCGAGGCGAAGCCCACGTCGGCCGCCCGGATCGTGCCGACGGCACCCATTAACACCGCCACCCCGGCGATCACCATCTGGGCTCGCCGGGCCCGCTGGTGCAGGTTGGAATCACCACCGGCGCCATCCGCGCCATCGCCGTCCTCGAAAGGGCGGTCATGGGCATCGGCTCCTTCTTGTTGGTCGGGAGCTGTCGGGACCGATGGCACGCCGCCCGCCTCGTTGGCCGGGAGTCCGCCGGCCGTCATGTCCACCTCAGGGCCCGCGCAGCGAGCGAGGAGGACGACCGGGCCCACATCGGGCGGAGCAGGCCGTCGAGGCCGGCGTGGCGGCCGGGGGCGGTGGCCAGTACGGCCAGGTGGGCGGCGATGAGCAGCCACAGGGCGTAAGGCCACTCCGCTGGCAGGCGCATCACCGACAAGGTGATGGTCACCGACATGGCCAGTCCGACCAGAGCCCAGAATCGGGTTCCCAAACCCAGGAGGAGAAAGGCTCCAAGGGCTGCCTCGGTCAGGAGCACCGTCCATCCAAACGGGGTGAAGTTGGGAAGGATCAGGTTCTCCACGACCCAGGTGTAGGGGCCCCACACCGGGTGGTCAACTGCCGTCGAGGTGAAGAAGAAGAGGCCGCTGCGGTCATTGGCCCCGAAATCCGGCGGCCGCTTCCAGCCGGCGTTCTGCAGCCACATCACCCCCAGGAGCAATCGAACCGCCACCATCGGCCAGGGTGATGAGGTGGGACTGTCGGCCCCGACCGGGGCCCTTTTGATCATGCTCAACGTATCCCCCGACGGCTGTCGTCGCCCGAGTCCGCGGCCGGGCGGTAGGGGGCGGTCGGCCGGTCCTGGGCCAGGAAGTCGAGCATCTGGTTGGCGGGGACGACCAGTGGGTCGATGGTGGTCCCCAACCGCAGGTCGGTGTCGAGGACACCGCCGGTCACCGTGGGAGCGAACGGGCTCCAGAAGGCGCCGTCGGCGGTGATCGTCAACTCGGCCGGCAGTTCCTCCGACACGTCGCTGAGGCCCAGATTTGCGTCGGCGGCCCGGCCCCGGCGAACCACGGGCCGGATCACGTGATCCTCGGCCGGCACCCCCAGACAGTCCCGCAGCCTGTCCAGATCCTGCGACGCCGCAGGACTGGGGGGATCATCTGGGTCCAGGGTGGTGGCCAGGCGGACCCGGACCCCCAGATCGATGAGGCGGGGGACGGCGGCGACGACTTTGGCGAAGGTCTCCTCTCCCCGCCCCGCGTCGTTGATTCTGGGTTCGGCTGAGTCCAGGGAGACCTGAAGCGCGACGTCCCGGCCGGCCAAGATCTGCAACTGGCGGAGCCGGGCGGGACTGAACACGGTGGCGTTGGTCAGAACCAGCACCGGCAGATGCTCGGACATCCGGGCGACCAGATCGGCCATGCCGGCCAGGATGAAGGGTTCACCCCCGGTGACGCCCAGCTCGGTGAAGCCCAGGACACCGGCCTGGGTCGCGAGGGCGAGCATGGTGCCCGCGCCCAGTTCCCGGCGAGGGGAATCCGGGGCCGACGCGGTCAGGCAGTAGGTACAGGCCAGGTTGCAGTGGTAGTTGGAGTACAGCCACAGCCGGCCGGGCAACTCACCCGAGCGCCGGGCGGCCAGGACCCGCTCGACGTCGGGCGAACCGTGCGACCCGGCGGCGGCGGTGGCCGGGAGCACGCCGGTCCCAGCTCCGAGGGTGGTTGGACTCATGTGGGGTGAACCCGCTTGGTCCCGGGACCATTCCAATCGGGTCACGCCCACCGATCGCCCAATCTCTATGGCCGCCCCAGGGCCGCCCAGGGCCGCCCCAGGGCCGCCCCAGGACCGGCCCGAGACCGCCCGTCGCCGGTACCGGTCGTGCGGACCGGTGCCGCAAGGCTGGCCGAGTGCGGACCTGCCAGCATGGGGGAGTGACCGGCCCTGCTGCCTCCGCGGCCACGGACAGGGCCGAACGGCATCGGAGGGTCTTTGCCCGCCATGTGGAACCCGAGGTCGAACTCCTCCTGCGCGTGGCCCGGACGTTGGTATCGAGGGACGCCGACGCAGAGGACCTGGTTCAAGAGACGCTGTTGCGGGCATTCAGATCGATGGAAACCTTCGACGGGAGATTCGCCCGGGCATGGCTCCTGACCATCATGCGCAACGCCAACATCAACCTTCACCGCCGCCGTCGGCCGGAGCTGCTGGCCAACCCGGAAACTGAGTTGGAACTGCTGGCCGGGTCCGAGCCGCCTCATCACTCGCCCGAGCATCGCGCCGAGGTCGTCGCCTTCGACGAGGGGGTGTCCAGGGCCCTGAACGCTCTCAGCGCCAATCATCGGGAGGTGCTCGTGCTGGTGGACGTGGCCGGGCTGAGCTATGCCGAGGCGGCGCGGACCCTGGAAGTGCCGTTGGGGACCATCATGAGCCGGCTCCATCGCGGCCGTTCCCGGATCCGGGGCCATATGGAGGCGCTCGGACTTGCTCCGGGGGATGGCCATGGGTGACCGGTGGCCGTTGCGCCTGGGCCTGCGCTGCGAAGAAGTCATGGGCAGGCTGAACAGGTACCTCGACGGTGAGTTGTCCTCCTTGTCGGCCCGCCGGGTGAGCCGTCATCTGGCCAGGTGCCGCCGCTGCGGCCATGAGGCGGAGGCCCTGGCTGCCATCAAGGCCGCCCTGGCCCGCCAAGGTTGCGGCGACCTCGACCCCCAGGTTCTCGTTCGCCTCCAGGAGTTCGCCCGCCACCTGGGCGCCGCCCCGAACCCCCCGCCTGTGTAAACGGCCTTTCCGCCAGCGGGTCCGACCGCTCCAGGGTCGCTGAACGTGTCACGGCCACATTCGGGTGTCCCGCCGGGGAACGAGTGTGCCGGGCGGCGCCTTCCCCCTGGTTCAGGCCTTGACGACGACGGTGTCGAGAATCTTGTCGGCGAAGGTCTGGCGCTGGGAGTCCCACAGCGGCCAGAGGAAGCCGAGGTAGCAGGGCAGGGCGTCGACGATGTGCAGGAAGCTGCGGCCTATCGACAGCCCGACTCCGGGGGGACCAGCCTGACCCAAACGCACCAGGGCGATGCCGACGGTCTTCTTGCCGATGGTCTGGCCGGTGCGCCCCTGGCGAACCAGGTTCCAAAAGCCAAACCCGATGGCGGCGAGGTAGCCGAGGATGAGAACCACGGTACCGAGGGCCTCGGAGACCAGACCGAAGATCAATGACAGGGCTACGGCTCCGAGAAAGATCGGGATGCCCAGGAGACTGTCAATGATCGTGGCGCCGACCCGCGCCCCCCACGGGGCAAAGACCGGTGCCCCGGAGCCGTAGGGATCACTCGGCGGCGGACCCCAACCGGGGTCGCCACCGTCGGAGTAACCCGACGGGGGAGGCGGAGGAAAGCTGGACATGACCGCTCCTTTGGCATTGTCCTACATGGCGTCGTCGCCCGGCCCGCTGAGAGCTTGGGGTCGTCCGCCGGACGACATGGGGCAGTGTATGTACCGTCACCGTTTCATGCCGGCATCGATCTGTCTTGGCCCGGAGGAATTGCGAAGTCTGCGGTGGGTCTCCGGCGGAATGCTCATCGCCGGCGCGGTGCTGTCCCGCCTGCCGGCCGGCGCGGGTGTTCCCTGCCCACTACGACTGATGACCGGCGTGCCCTGTCCGCTGTGCGGCATGACCACGAGCGTGCGATCGATATTCGGTGGAGATCTTGCTGTCGCCCTGACCGCCAATCCATTTGGCCTGTTGGTCCTGACGGCCGCCGTCGGCTTCCTGCTCTGGCGACCAAAAGGGATTCGGGTGCCGCGGGCGCTGCTGGGAGCCATAGCTGCAGCCTCATGGGGTTACCAACTCTGGCGCTTCGGCCTCATCTAGCCGCGCCCCGGACTTGGCCCCGCCGGTTGGGCGTCACCTTGAAGCCGACAGGTGATTGAACTGGCCCCAGGAGGGCGGTGCGGATACGGCCGTGGCAACCACCTGTGCATCTCAGCCCGTCAGCGGCAATCGGGCCGGGCGAGGCCCGACCAACGGTTTGGCTATATCTCTTGCGCCCAGTTCGGCTCTAGCCGCAAGCCGTAGCCGGTGTCGTCGTCTCAAGGGCTGGTGTCGGCATCAATGGTTCATGCCGTCGGCGGTGGCGGAATCCCAAAGGTCGCCCTCGCCGCTGGCGGCCCACTCGTTGAAGGCGTCTTCGTAGTTGCGGCCTATCTCTACCAGTCGAAGGAGGCCGACGGCCCGTTCCAGCACGGCTGATCGCGATGGGATGGACCGGCTGCGAGCGTAGGCATCGAGGGATGCCACGTCGTTGTCCGGGATGCTCACGTGGAGCCGCATGGCGTAATCCTACGGAGCCCCACGGGGCACCCATCAGTCGAGATGGCCCCCGTCCCACGACGTATCCGCGTGGGCCTTATGGTTGATAGTCAGCGGCTGACTATTGGGGCCTGTCCTCACGCTGGGCCTGAGGAAGAGGAGCGGTGCACGAGTTTCGGTGGTTCCCGGCCATACCCAGCACGGTCGGTCCACGCCTTGGCGGACGTGCCTCAACGATGGCGGTCGGGCTGACGGCTGTGGTCGCGCTGATGTTCGCCCGTTCCGGCGCCGAGTCGGGGGTTCCCGGCGGCCCGACGGGCGGGGCCACGGCGGATTCCGAAGCGGTACGCGCTGTGCCCGGGGCTGGGCCCGCCCCGGTGGATGCGCTGGTGGTGGATGTGGCCAACAGTTCGTATGCGGTGGTGATGGACCCAGTCATTGTCGAAGGCTTCACCGCAGCGGCGGGAGCCACCCCGGTGATCCAGCCGGTGACGTCCGGACCAGGGCGCCTGGGAATTCTGGCCGGCAAGCCGGTGGATGTGTTCCTGGCCGACGAGGCCAACGTGGACGCCGTCATTGCCCGTTCCGAGGGGGGAACCTGCGAACCGGGACCAACCGTTGCCGCCTGCCCGGGACTTGGGCCCACCAGGACTCGATATGCCACCGGGACCTTGGCGGTGGTGTCCTGTTCGCTGCGATGGAGGGCGGGGCCGGCGGGGGCAACCTCGCCCACCTGCCGGGCCCAACCGGTGACCGCACCCGACGGTGGTCCGCCCGACTCGATCACCGATCTGGTGGCCATGCTGGGCGACTCCCGTCGCTACCCGGATTTTCGCCTCGCCCTGGCCGATCCGGCCCTGGCCCCCTTCGGTGCCGCCGGTCGCTCCGCTCTCACAGTCAATGGCGGTGCCGGCCCGGTACATGGCGGAGGGCCTGGCCTGTCGGACGAGGGGTTCGATGACCTGGTCGCCTCGGGGCGCATCGTCCTGGTCGGCGGGGTGACCGCCGCCCGTACGGCGTTGACTTCGGGCACGACCGGCGTGAGGGCAGCCCTGGTGGCCACCTCGATGGTGGCCCGGGTTCGCTGGGATCCTCCTGTTTTCGTTGGGGCTCGGCCAAAGACTCTGGGCGCGGTGTCGGCCGATCCCAACCCGTGGACCGTCATCCCGGCTCCAGGGAACTACCGACCCGTGGGCCATTACGGAGTAGTCCTGCGCCGGTCTGTTCCCCGGGCGACCCGGGAGAACGCCGGCACCCGGATCCTCTCCTACCTGGCCACCGATGCCAGTCCAGTTCTCGACGACTACGGCCTGGCCACCGATGCCAGTCGAGATCTCGACGACTACGGCTTGGCCACCGAGTGACCGGTCGAGTCCGGGTGGCGTGGAGGGGCTGATCGATCCCGGGTCGCCGCTGCGGGTCAGCCTGACCGTGGCCGTCGTCGCCACCGCGCTGGGGGCGGTGGCGGCCGTGGGGCTGGCCTACGCCCTGGCCAAGGGACGATTCCGGGGGCGTCGGCTGATCGAAACGCTGGCCAGCCTCCCGGTGGTCCTGCCGCCAACGGTTCTGGGCTACTACCTGCTGGTGGTTCTGGGCCAGACCACCCCGCTGGGCCGGGCCTGGCAGTCGTTCTTCGGCGAGCCCCTGGTGTTCAACCTGGCCGCCTGTGTCCTCGCCGGCGGCCTGGTCGGCTTTCCTTTCTGCCTGCGCGCCGCTCGGGTGGCCATCGCCGACGTCGATCCGGCACTGGAGGAGGCGGCGCGAGCGGCGGGACTGTCCGAGGCCCGGGTGGCGGTGACGGTGACCCTGCCCCTGGCCCGCCGGGGGATCGGGGCCGGGGTGTCCATGGGCATGGCCCGGGCGCTGGGGGATTTCGGGACCACCCTGATGGTGGGAGGCGCCATCACCGGGCAGACCGTCACCCTCCCCATTGCCATCTACACCCAGTCCCAGATCGCCAGCCAGGCGGCGGCGGCCGATCTGGCGTTGGTCATGGTGGTGCTGGCAGCGGCTTTGCTGGGCCTGGCCACCTGGCTGGGACGCCCGTCGTGACCCGCCCCCTGGCGGATGCGCTCGAGGTGGAGGTCAGCCATTCGGTCGGCACCTTTCAGTTGACGGCTGACTTCAGCCTTCAGGCCGGTTCGAGCGTTCTGTTCGGACCATCGGGGGCAGGCAAGTCCCTGACCCTGGCGATCATCGCCGGCCTGGTCCGGCCCCAGGCCGGCCGGGTGGCTATCGGAGGGCGGGTGGTGACCGACACCGAAGTGGGCTTGCACGAACCCACCCAGCAGCGACGGGTCGGAATGGTGTTTCAGGACGGCCGCCTACTGCCCCATCGCAGCGTCCTCGACAACGTTGCCCTCGCGGTGCGCACAGCGACCGGGCGGCGAAAGCGACGGGCCCGAGCCATGGAGTGGTTGGAGCGGGTAGGGGCGACCGACCTGGCTGACCGCCGGCCGGCGTCGCTCTCGGGGGGCCAGTCCCAACGGGTGGCCCTGGCCCGGGCCCTGGCAGGGGACCCGGCCCTGCTCCTGCTCGATGAGCCCCTCTCGGCCCTGGACCTCGAGGCCCGGGGCCAGATGCAGGATCTCCTCGTGCGGGTGGTGAGCGAACAAGCCGTCCCCAGTCTGACCGTCACCCACGACCCGGCCGAGGCCGCGCTGCTCGGACAACGAATCGTTTCTCTCGACGGCGGGAGCGTGTCGGGCATTGCCGACGTCCGGGCTTGAACGGGTGGCGGTGGGTGCCGTGGCGCCACTAGTTCTGTCCCTCCAGGTTGCCGCCCTGGCCGCCGTTCTGGCCACAGTGGTGGGCGTGGCCGGTGGATATGCCCTGGCCAAGGGCCGATTTCCCGGGCGAGGGGTACTGGAGATGGTGGCCAGCCTCCCGGTGGTTCTGCCCCCGACGGTTGTCGGCTACTACCTACTCGCGGTCCTGGGGGTGGGGACGCCGTTGGGTCAGGCCTGGGAGTGGCTCACAGGAGGACCGATCGCCCTGACCGCCACCGGGTGCGTGGTGGCCGCCACGGTGGGGTGCGCCCCATTCGCCCTCAGGGCCTCGC
The DNA here is from genome assembly GCA_052390275.1 of Acidimicrobiales bacterium. GTDB lineage: Bacteria > Actinomycetota > Acidimicrobiia > Acidimicrobiales > AC-14 > JBQTHD01. The sequence goes on from JBQTHD010000015.1 coordinate 119,631, forward strand.
GGGCGGCAATCGCCGGCGTCGACCCACGGCTCGAGGCGGCGGCCCGGGCCGCCGGGCGGGGGGAGTGGCGGGTGGCCTGGTTGGTGACCCTCCCTCTGGCTCGGCGTGGCATCGCCGCCGGGGTGGCCCTGGCCTTCGCCCGGGCGCTGGGCGACTTCGGGGCCACGCTCACCCTGGCGGGCAGCATCCCGGGGCGGACACAGACGGCCACAACCGCCATCTACGACGCCTTTCTGCGGGGGGACCAAGCCCGAATGGCCGAACTCAGCCTGGCGCTGTTGGTCGTGGGAGGGGGGATGCTGGTGTTGATTTCCCGCTTGGAGTTCGGGCCCCGGCCGACGCGACAGCCTCCACCCGGTCCAGGGTCCGCTCCAGGGCCCCGACGAGTTCGAGCCTCCAGATGACTACCGGGTCGATGCATTCATCGCGTCGACGGGCATCGCCCTCCACGGCATCGCCCCCTACGGCATCGCCCCCAACGGACCGGGTCGCCCGTTGTCCGCCTCTCCGGCTGACATCGTCCTCCAACTCCGCTCGCCGGACCCGGGCCATCTCCCGTTGGGCGGACAACAGCGGAACGACGTCGCAATCCAGTTCGTCGATCAGCAGGAGCTTGACCAGCAGCTCGCAGCGAACGTCACGCAGGTGGAGCACCGGCTGTGTCAACCAGGCATCCAGGGCCCGACGCCCGGCCGGGGTGATGGCCATGGGTGTCCGTCCCCGGAGATCGTCGGGCGAATTGTCGGTCGCCTCGGCCAGGCCTTCGGCAGCCAGTGTGTCCAGGCAGCGGTAAACCATCGCCCGGCTCATGGTCCAGACCCGCCCCAGATCTGTGTCGGCTCCCACCCGAGTCGCCAGGGCGTAGCCATGAACGGGGCCCGAAGCCAGGACCCCCAGGCACACCCACTCGCCCAGAAGCAACGCGTTCACCCCACCATCGTGCGTCCGCACCGGTCCCGCTGTCACCTACGGTGAAGGTCGATGCAGGCCACCTGTACCTTCCATTCCGGCCGCGAGACGGGACGGTCATGCACCCGGTGCGGGCGGCCCGCCTGCTCGGAATGCCTGCGGGACGCGAGTGTCGGGTCGCATTGCGTGGCCTGCCTCAAGGCCGAGGGTCCCCAACGAACCATCAAGCCGCAAGCCGGTGGCGGTGTTCCCCGGGTTACCGCCGGCCTATTGATTGCCAACCTGGTCGTGTTCCTCCTGCTTTCAGGCGGCGGTCTAATCGGTGGCGTCGGTGCATCCGAACTTGGCGGGGGGTCGCGCCTCACCCACGGGGACTTGGGGCTGAACGCTCCGGCGGTCGCCGCCGGTCAATGGTGGCGCTTGATCACCTCCGGCTTCATCCATTTCGGTTTCATGCACCTGGCTTTCAACATGGCGGCGCTCTACCGCTTCGGCCAGGAGTTGGAGACGGCCTTCGGCCGGGTGCCCTTCGCTGCGTTGTACTTCGCTTCGCTGCTGGCTGGTTCCTTCGGCGCCTTGGTCACCGCTCCCGACGCGCTGACCGGCGGGGCGTCGGGAGCGGTGTTCGGGCTGTTCGGGGCGGGAGCCATGGTGTTGAAATCCCAGGGCCTCAAGCTCCGCCAGACCGATCTCGGGGGCCTGCTGGCAGTCAACCTCGTGATCACCTTCGTCATACCGGGAATCTCCATCGGGGGCCATCTGGGTGGGCTGGTCGGCGGGGCGGTGGTGGGGTGGCTTCTGGTCAGAAGTCCCCGCTGGCAGACCATGTCCTCTTCCCGGTCAGTTCCGGCGGTGGTCCTGGCCTGTGTGGTGGGGCTGGCGGCGGTGGCCGGGTCGATCACTTTCGCCCAAGGTTGGGTGTGATCCGGTGAGCCCCTGGATGTCCGGGTCGATCTGTGGCCCTTCGGCCCGAGTCGTGCTGGAGATCGGTCAGCGGTGGAGTGTTGAGTGACGGGGATGAGCCGATGAGCGCAATCGAGGGACCGGGGATCCCGGTGTCGTGGCCCACCTCCCGCCGGGTGGTGGTAGCCGACGGCGGCGCCGAGTTGTCGTTCGAGTTCGCCGACCTCGTCGCTTATTCCGGCCCCGGATCGCTCGGCGGAGTGGCCCTGGCTTTCATGGCCCTGGCCTGCGGCCTCCCGACCCTCGGCATCGATGGCCGAGCGGCGGATCGTCGCACTCTGGCTGTGGACACTGCCTTCGACGGTCCCGGCGCACGGGACGGCTTCGAGTTGGTCACCCGGGCCGTCACCGGTGGCCGCTACCGGGTCACTCCCGAATTGGCCGGCCCCGACGCCCCCGAAGCACCCCAGGGCCATTTCGTCTTCGCCTTGCGTTCGCCCGACGCCGGGGTGGAGCTGGTGCTGCGTCCGGGGATGGTAAGCGCCGAGTTCGTGGCAATGGTTTGTCGATCAGATCGATCGATCCAGGACGAGACCCTTCTGGCGCAGATGAAGTTGGACCTGGCCCGGTTTCTGCTGGGCCATGAACCCGAACAGGTCTTTCATTCCCGCCCCATCCGAGGCGAGCTAGCGCCCTGACCAATAACCGTAAGAACGGCTTATGGTGATCGTGCTGGCAGGAGCGCCAGGTCCGGGTGCACATCACCAAACTAAAGTCCCGGCGACAACTGATCGATGGAGGGCGGGTGCCGATGTCGGTGATCAAGAAGCGCAGCGCGGCTGCATCGCGGTTTCTACCCCGCCTGGCCGTCGCCATCATGGTAGTGGCCACCATGGTCGGGGTGGGACTGGTCTCAGCCGGTAGCTCAGCGGTGGCTGTCTCCTTCGAGGTGAAGCTGCGGGCCTCCGATGGGACCGGCGGCGACGGCTTCGGCGAGTGGCTGGCCATTGATGGCGACACGATGGTGGTGGGTGCGGTGGCCGCCAACAACGACCGAGGGGCGGCCTACGTGTTCGTTCGGGGCGCCGGGGGCTGGACCGAGCAGGCACGACTGACTGCGCCCGACAGCGGGGTGGGTGACCGCTTCGGAACGGCTGTGTCGATCGACGGCGACACTGTGGCCGTGGCCGCCCGCAAGCACGACGGCGTGGCTGACAACACCGGGGCCGCCTACATCTTCGTGCGCACGGCCGACGAGTGGTCCCTGCAAACCAAACTCACGGCTTTCGACGCCGACGCCGACGACAAGTTCGGAGACGTGGTGTCGATCGACGGCGAGACGGTGGTGGTGAGCGCCCGCTCCGACAACATTTTCGGCAACGAGTCGGGATCGGTCTACGTGTTCGTGAGGAGCGGCGCCCGGTGGTCCCTGCAGGCCAAGCTGACTCCCACTGAGGGTGACGCCGGAGACAAGTTCGGCGACGCTGCTGCCATCGACGGGGACCGGTTGGTGATCGGGGCCAGCTTCGATGACGCCCCGGGCACCGACTCCGGCTCGGCCTACATCTTTGAGCGCCAGGACTCGCAGTGGACTGAGGTGGCCCACCTGGTTCCCACGGACACCAGAGGGGGCGATCAGCTGGGTTTCATCGTGGCCCTCGACGGCAACACCGCAGTGCTCGGGGCCCCCTATCAGGACGCCCGTGGTAGTGACTCCGGCGCCGCCTACGTGTACACCCGCGAGAGCGGCCTGTGGACGCAGCAACAGAAGTTGACGCCGCCCGACGCGTCCGCCGGCGACGCCTTCGGGTTCACGGTTCGTATCCAAGGGGACCGGCTGATCGCTGGCTCGCGCCTCGACGACGGCCCCGCGGGTGCCGATTCGGGCTCGGCCCGTCTCTTCGAGCGCGACGGCTCCACCTGGACCGCGGGGGCCAAGATCGAGGCGGTCGACGCTGCCATGGGCGACCAGTTCGGTGACGCCGTGGAGATCGACGGGACGACCCTGGTGGTGGGCGCACCGGTGGACGACGCCGGGCGGGGCTCTACCTACGTGTTCACCCTGGGTGACCCGGGGCCGACCACGACCATATCGACGGCACCGACCTCCACTACCTCCACTACCTCCACTACCTCCACTACCTCCACGACCACCACCCGACCCCCGCCGGCTGGGTCCCCGACCTTTCGAGGCGCGACCACCGCCAACGCCGTCGCAGCCACGTTGGTGACGCTCGAGCCGGATACCCAAGCGGCGGCCGACGATTTTCTGCTGGCCGTGGTGCGCCAGCGAGCCACCACCGCGGTGGTGGCCCCGCCCCCGGGCTGGGTTTTAGTGCGCCAGGACGGAACCCGCAGCCGCAGCTCCATCTTCTACCGGGTGGCATCGTCGTCGGAGCCTGCCAGCTACCAGTTCGCCACCGCTCAGGTCACCGACTTCGAGGCTCACCTGCTGCGCTACTCGGGTGTGCGAACCACTCAGCCGGTCTTGGCCCACGATGTGGCCACCAACAGTGGAAGCGCCCAGGGCTCGTCGGTGAAAGCCCCCAGCTTCACCTCGACGGTTCCTGGCGCAGTCATGGTGGCGATCTGGAGCGCCGGCGGCTCCGGCCTGTCGGTGTCGCCGCCGAGTGCCCTGGTCGAGAACAGCGAGAGTTCAGTGAGGGCGACAGTGGCGTCGGCCGATCGCGCCACCGCTGGCGCCGGCACCAAGGAACTCAAGGCCCGCCTGTCGCTACCTTCGGACCGTCGGATCGGCCAAAGCCTGGTGCTAGCCCCGTCACCCTAGTTAGATCGGCGGCCTCGTAGTCCGGGCGCCAATGGTTCGTGGTCAGGGCACCTAGATGGGAGCGAGCCTTCTCGGCGACGCCAATCAAGGCTCAATGACCAGGGCCGACGCGACGATGACACCGGTATGGAAACTGCCCTCACGCTCGTTCCGGTGGCCACGGCGCCGGTCCCGTCCCGCCGGATAGCGGTGGCCATGGCCCAGCGGGTCTTCGAACTCGAGACCCTGGTGAACAGCCAAGCGGCGCTGATCGAGGACCTCACGGGCCGCGTGGCCCGATTGGCGGCGAGCGCCGGCGGACGCTGGGATCCCCAGGCCGACCCCTATGGCGTGCCCGTGCATCACCGTTGTCGGGGCCGTCGGGCTGACTGACCTCGCTGGCTGCACCTTCGGCGGACCTAGATCCGGCCCCCCCGATTGCTCCGCACCCGGGCCATGACACGGCGGCCGACTGAGGCGTCTATCGAGCCTTCCAGGCGTCGGGGTCCTCCGCTAGTCGGCGGACCGATTCGGGCAACTGGCCCGAAGCCACGTCGGCCAGAGTGACCGTCTCCAGGACGGCCCGAAGGCTGGCTCGCACCGCCACCCAGATCTGGCTCAGGTGGGCGGCTGGTCCGGTGTAGGACGAGACCTCCGGTCGAAGGCCCTGGACCCGGGCCAGTGGCCCGTCGACCGCCCGGATCACGTCGGCCAGCGTTACGTACTCGGCCGGGCGTGCCAGCCAGTAGCCGCCGTTGGCTCCCCTTCTGCTGTTGACCAACCCGGCCCGTCGGAGGTCGATGAGGATGTTCTCCAAGAAGTTGAGGGGAATGTCCTGCTCGGTGGCCAGGGCCTCACCCTTGACCCGCTGGCCCGAGGGGCAGGTGGCCAGGACCAAAGTGGCGCGGACGGCGTAGTCGGTGCGGGCGGAGACGTGCACGGCCGCGATTCTCTCTCGGATGGGCCCGATGCACCGGCCTTAGGGCCTCAGCCACATTGAGTAGGCCTCGGCCACCGATTCTGTCGGTGCATCTGGGGGCCTCAGTATCTTCACGGAGACGATCTATGAGGCGCTTGGAACGGGCGCCGGCGAGCGGCCAGGATTGCCACCCATGATGTTCGGGCTGTCCCCAGCGCGCAGCACCACCCGGATTCGGGACGGCGCCACCAGGGCTCCCGCCGTTCCGGGCCGGGGGACCCAAACGCCCTCGATGGGGGGTTCGGCGACCTTGTCGGCGGTTGCTGTCGTCGGGGTGGGAATGGCGTTGTTCGTGGGGGTCGGCCGCATGGACCTGGAGTCCCGCTTCGGTGGGCGGGCTCAGCGGGTCGCGGCCCAGGCCGCGGCGGCCGGGGCTGCCGATGGACCGGAAGCCGCGTGGGTCGAGGTGGTGGGTCGGGGAGGCCGTTTGGTCAGCTTCGAACTGGTTGGTTCCGACGCAGTGGTGACGGTGGAGGTGGCCGGGACGACGGCCACCGCCCGGGCCCCGGTGGCCGCCCCCGACCCGGCTCTGGCCGGGGCCAACCGCCAGGGCCTGTCCCCGGACCTTCTGGCCGCAATCGGTCGGGCCGATTCCGCCCTGGGGGGCCCACTGTCGATCACCTCCGGCCTTCGCAGTACTGCCCGCCAGGCGGAGCTTTACGCCAATCGGGCCAACAACCCGTTCCCGGTGGCGCCCCCGGGGATGTCGCGCCATGAGACCGGTGACGCCATTGACGTTCCACTGGCGGTGGCCGGGCGGTTGGCTGCTCTGGCGGAGGTGGTCGGCCTGTGCCAGCCCTACCCCAGGACCGATCCGGTCCATTTTGAGCTTTGCCGATAGCCCGTCGATACCTCAGCGAGCCTCGGCCTCGCCGCCGTCGCGGATCTGGCTCTGCTCATCGGGTTCGGGTCCGCCCTCGAGTTCGGCCTCCAGTTGGTCGACCGAGCCCGCAATCCCGGCGTCCTCCCCCCGGTTGAAGACCAGCGAGAGCAGGACCAAAGCGATGGATATGGCGGTGGTCACCACCAGGTTGCGCTGGAAGAACCCCAAGATGGCCTCCACCGGGCTGGCCACCGCTTCGCCCAGAGCCCGGACGGCCACGATGGACGTCAGGGTGCCGGCGAGGTTGGTCACCATGAACCCCACCGGGCTCATGCCGGTCTGCCCGGCCAGGGCACAGACGATGGCTCCGGGAAAAGCGAAGACCATGGGATAGCGGGCCTTGGCGAAGACGCGCTCGGTGGTGGTCACGAGGCTGCCACCGCCCCCCTTCTTCTCCAGCCACCTGACCGCTCCGTCGCCGTAGAACCGACCGAGCAAATAGAAGAGGGGATCGCTCAGGCTCCGGCGCAGCAGAGCCACGACGACGAACGGGACCAGACTCACCTCCCGAGCCAGGATCAGCATCCGGTTGCGGGAGTCCAAGGCGATGAGGAGCAACGGGTTCTCCACCGCCAGAACCGGGGTGAACGCCGACCCGATAGTCCCGGCGACGGTGAGCACGATGATCGGGGCGACCAGCAGGATCAGCCGCCGACGGGAGCGGCGCGCGTCCTCCGGCTCGCTCACCCGGCCAGACCCTAACCGTGCCACGCCGCTTCGAAAGGCTCCGGGTCCGAGGCGCCGGTGACCGGCCCGCCTCGGCGCAGTCGGCTCATCCGGCCGATATCGGCGGTGAATGACTAAGTTTCATCGGGTGACATCGAGGCGCAGTGGCCGGGTTCGGGGCTCGTTGGCCGGCGGGCTTTTGGTCAGCCTCGCCGCCTGTGCCGGTCCGCTGGTTGCCTCCGGGACCGCTCCGGTGCCCGTCCCGGTCCTTCCGGGGGTGCCCGCAAGTCCCGCCGTCGAGGCCCCGGCAGCCCCGGCCACGCCGCCGAACCCGGCCGGTAGCGGAGTGGCAGCGGTGAACGTCGAAGTCACGTCGGTTGAGTTCCGGCCCGCGGACCACCCCGAGGACGCCGCCGTCCGCTATCAGTTGAGTCTCACCGCGGCGGGCTCCTCACCGGTGACCGTAAGCCTGAACCACTCCGAGATCCTGGCGGTGCCGGTGGGTGGCAGCGGGTCGCTGACCGACTTCTGGGTCCAATGGGCCGCCGGCGCGCCGGGGTGCCCGCCGGGCGCCAAGCTTCCCGACTTCGCCCTGCGAACCAGCACGGTTCTAACGGTCATGCCAGGAGCGCCCCAGTCGTTCGTCGGCTTCTTGAACCCGGCCGACGCGGAGCCTGACTGCGCTCGGGGCGGGCGGGCCCGCGGCCGGGTTGACCCGGCGGTGTCCCAGGTGGAGCTCACCCTCCCCGGCCTGGCCGGCCCGGCCCAGCCACCGGCGCGGGTGACGATCGAGAGGCCCTGACCCTCGCCCATATCGCCTGGCAGCGACCTGCCGGCCCTTAAGCGACCGACTTTGCGCGACCGGGGAGAGGTCCCCCTGGCACACAGATGAGCCGAGCGTGATACTTCGCTCGTGACCCCGGGGGATGCCGCTGCTTCCGAACTGACCCGAGCGGTGGCGACCCCTTCATTTCCGACTTTCGCGGTTCGAGAATCTTCCGTAAACCCCGTCACTCCCGGAACCTTCGTAGCTCCCGTAGCTCCCGTAGCCCCCGTGACTTCCGCAGCTCCCGCAACCCCGACGGCTCCGTTGTTGAGGGACGAAGGGAGATCCGGCGGCCCGCGGGTGGCTTATCGTCCGGCACTCGACGGACTGCGGGCACTGGCGGTGATCGCCGTCTTCGCCTACCACGCCGACCTGCGGGAGGCCCCCGCCGGATTCTTGGGGGTCGACCTCTTCTTCGTCCTCAGCGGGTACCTGATCACAGCGCTCCTTCTCACTGAACACCAACGCTGCGGGCGGGTGGACCTGGTGAAGTTCTGGAAGGCCCGGGCCCGGCGGCTGCTTCCCGCCCTGGTGGCGGTCCTGGCCGCCGTCGCCGTGGTCACGCCTGCGCTGGCTCCCGAACAGATCGGCCGCCTGGGCGGGGATATGGCTGCCGCTCTCACCTATTCCAGCAACTGGTGGATGGTGGTGGTCGACCAGTCCTACTTCGAATCGACGGGCCGCCCGCCGCTGCTTCAGCACCTTTGGAGCCTGGCGGTGGAGGAGCAGTTCTACCTGGTCTGGCCCCTGATGCTCGGCGCAATCCTGGCAGCCGGCCGACGTCGGGCCGGGCGAAGTCGGGCCGCCCGCACGCACCTCGGCCGGCGCGGCGCCTCCGGCGCCGACATGGCAGACGGAGCGGGAACCCGCATCGGGGGAGCCGGTATCGCCGAAGTCGGATCGCCCTGGTCCGGCGCCTCGTTCCCAGAGGCGTCGGGTCAAGGTACTCGGCGCCGTCTGCTGGCCGGGCTCCTTCTGGCCGCCGGGGCGTCCGGGCTGGCCATGGCCGCGATGTACGACCCGAGCGGCGATCCCTCCCGGGTCTACTACGGGACCGACACGCGGGCGTCGGCGCTCCTCATCGGGGCGGCACTGGCCGTGGCCACCCTGGCCTGGCACCGGCCGCAGGCAGCCGCCCCCCGGTTCGCGCGCTCGCTCACTGCCGGTGGCGGTGCCGCCCTGTGTGCTCTGGCCTGGGCTGTCATCAACGTCAGCGAGTTCGATCCCCGCCTCTACCGCGGAGGGCTGGTACTTGCCGGCCTCGTGGCGGCCACCGCAGTGGCGGCAGCCGCCGCCCCCGGCCGGCCGGGCCTGCTCATCCGGGTGCTGGGCATGCGACCGCTGCTCTGGGTGGGACGCCGCTCCTACGGGATCTACCTGTGGTCCTGGCCGGTTCTACGCCTGACGCGCCCCCACCTGGACGTTCCCCTGGCCGGAATGCCTCTGCTGGCGCTCCAGGTGGTGTTGACCGGGGCTTTGGCCGCGGCCTCCTACCGGTGGGTGGAGATGCCCATTCGCAGCGCTTGGCGTCCCGGCAGGCCGCGGGTGGGAGGGGACAGGGCGACCAGCTTCCCGGCCGCCCCTGACTCGGCGATGCTCCTTGGTGAAAAGGTCGTTCTGGTCCCCAGGACCGGCCCCGACCGCACCGTCGTCGAATCGATGCCAGAACCCAAGACCGTGAACAAGCCCAGGAGGGATCCGGATGCAACGACCGGATCTGACGGGGCGCGCGTCGGTGATGCGAGGAATGTCCTCAGGCCCCGCCTAGGTGTCCTCGTGGTAACTGCGGCGTCGATGCTGGTAGGCGTTGTCGCCTGGATCCCGATCACTGCCCGGCCCATCGACGCTGGGTCGACGGGTCGGCCGCCCCAACCCCGGCAGACCACAGCGGTCACGTTGATCCTCCCCGATGGCGCCATCGTCGGTCCGGTCCTGGGGGCAGATTCGGCGTCAGTGCCCATTTCGGAATCCCAGCCGGGTACTCCGGGCCCGGCGGACGGAGTCCAACCGCCGACGTCGCCGACCCCGCCGACCCCGCTCACCGGGGCACCCGCACCGGTCGCGGCTGGGACCGTCGCCACACCGCCGGCACCCACCGGCCGGGTGACCGTGGTGGCCGACTCGGTGATCCTGGGAGCCCAGGCTGAGCTGGCTTCCCGCTTGGGCGACCTGGTCGTTGACGCTCGAATCGGTCGCCAGTTCGACGAACTCCTGGCCACGGTTAGCGCCAGGGTCCAACAAGGGCAGGTGGGAGACGTCCTCGTGCTCCAGATGGGGAACAACGGGCCCGTCCGGGCCGAGCAGGTCAATGCCCTTCTGGACGCGGCCGGTTCGATTCCCAGGTTGGTGGTGGTCAACGTCAAGGTCGAACGACGGTGGGCCGACCCCAACAACGAGGTGATAGCTGCGGCGGTGGCGGCAAGACCCAACGCCCGACTGGTGGATTGGAAGGGGATCGGATCGGCCCATCCCGGAGCCTTCACCAACGACGGGATCCACCTGACCCCCTCTGGCCGCAAACTGATGGCCGACGCCATCGTCGCAGCCCTGGCGGCCTGACCCGCTTCAACGGGTCGCCGGCATCGGCCGGCTTGAGCACGCATGTGTTCGTGCCTGCGTGGGACGAAGCTCAGTCGTGCAGCCCGCACTCCAGGCGGTCGTGGTCGGCCCAACGCCCGGAACGGGGATGGGCGCCGTCGGCCACCGGACGGGTGCAGGGCGCACAGCCGATGGACAGGTAGCCCAGAGCCAACAGCGGGTTCACCGGCACCGAACGCTCGGCGATGTAGCTGGCCACGTCTTCGTCGGACCAGGTGGCGAGCGGGTTGACCTTGACCAGGCCCCGCAGGTCCCGGCCCACCACCGGTGCGCTCGAACGAGTGGGCGACTCGGACCGGCGCAGTCCGCTCATCCAGGCGGCCTTGCCGATCAGGGCCCGGTCCAGTTGGCCGGCCTTGACCGCCGAGCAGCAGTTGACCGGATCCAACTGCCATAGATCCTCGGCCTGATGGGCAGCCGTCATGATCCGCAGGTTGAGGCCGTAACGGCGACGAACCGCCTCCATCGTTTCCAAGGTTTCGGGAAAGTGGTACCCGGTGTCGATGAACACCACCTCTATGGCCGGCTCCACCCGAACGGCCAAGTCGATGAGCACGGCGTCGGTCATGGAGGTGGTGAGGCACAGTCCCGGAGAGAACGACTCCACGGCCCAGCCGATCACCTCCAGGGCGTCGGCTGTCTCGAACTTGGTGTTGAGAACGGTCAACTCGGTGTCGGTCCACTCCTTGGCGGCCGGACCTGATGGCGAGGTGACCCGGCGGCCGCTACTGCCGTTGCTGGAGGCGTCGCGACCCACCCCGTCGCGGCCAGCCCCGTCGCGGCCAGAAGTGGCGCTCGGATCAGGCTCCGAGGACGGCCAGGAGCCCGGCAGGGTGGCTGCCTCGGCCGGGTCCGCCGAGGGCCCGGCGGCCGACGGCCCGGTGGCCGACGGCCCGGTGGCCGACGGCGACCCGGCCAGGGTCCCGGGGGAAAGGGTGCTCACGTCCCGGCGCATTCGCCGGCTCCCACCGAAGCCACGAACGGGCCGGTCTCGTCGTAGTCGACGTAGAAGTCGGGCGACTCATCGGGTGATGGGAAGACGTCGAACTCGGCGAGGGTGTGGGCCAGTGCCTTGGCCCCGCCCCGGCGGGCCAGCCACTGGGTGAAGGTTTCGCCCGCCTCGCGCTCGGCGGCGAACTCGCCCACGACTTTGACGGTGGCGGCACCGACCGCCTTGGCCGGAAGCCTCAGCGCCTTGTGGCCGAACTCCACCTGGGTCTGGCCCAGGTATCCCCCCAGCAACATCTGGTAACCCGGGGCGGCCCGCCCGTGGGCCCGCCGTTCGACGCCGACGAACCCGATGTCGGCCACATGGTGCTGGCCGCAGGAGTTGGTGCAACCGGAGATGTTGATCCGGACCCCGCCCACCTCGGCCAACCCGGCTTCCTCCAGAGCGTCACCGATCTCACCGGCCAGCCCACGAGACTGCGTGACGGCCAGGTTGCAGGTGTCGGCCCCCGGGCAGGAGACCACGTCCCGGGCCAGTTCCGCTCCGGGCCGGGCCATACCGATGGCGTCCAGGGCCTCATACAGAGCCGGCAACTGCTCCTCGGCCAGGTCACGAAAAACCAGGTTCTGGCGGTTGGTGACCCGGATCTCGGAGTTGAGATTCCGGCCGATCTGGGCCAGAGACCGGAACTGAGCCGAGGTGATGTCGCCCAGGCGGGCCCAGGCGTAAGCCGAGACGGTGGCCTTGGCCACGCCCCGGACCACGTTGGCCTGATCCCAGCGCTGGTACGGATCGGTGCTGGTCAGCGACACCGGCGTTCCCCAACCCATCGGGGTGGGGGAGGCAGCGCCCACTCCGGCAGGGGCGTCGCCCGATGCCGCAACCTCGGCCGGGATGCCCCCCGGCCATCCGGCGGCGGCCACCAGGGTGCGGCGCTCCCTCAGTATCCGGCGGCGGACCTCGTCGGGGCCCTGGGTGTCAAGCAGCCACTTCATCCGGGCCCGAAGCTTGTTGTCCCGATTGCCGTCGTGGTCGAAGACCCGCAGGCACGCTTCGATGGTGGGCAGGAGTTCCTCCCGGGAGGTGAAATCCTCCAGGGCGATCGCCGGATGGGGATTGGCTCCGAGGCCGCCGGCAACGAACACCCGGAAGCCGGCCTCGAGCGTTCCGTCCTCCAGTGGCCGGGCCACGGCCACGACCCCGACATCATTGAACATGGCCTGGCCGCAGTCGGTGACGCAACCGGAGAAGTTGATCTTGAACTTCCGGGGAAGGCGCTGAGCGTAGGGATGGCGCAGGAAGTAGCGGAAGGTGGCCTCTGCCCATGGGGTTATGTCGAGTACTTCAAACGGGCACGCGCCGGCCAGGTGGCAGCCGGTGACGTTGCGGACGGTGTCGCCGCAGGCTTCCCGGCAGGTAAGGCCGACCTCGGCAAGGCGACGAAGAACTGTCGGTATCGACTCCAGGTCCACATAGTGAAACTGGATGTTCTGCCGGGTGGTGATATGGCCCCATCCCCGGGAGAACTCATCGGCGATATCGGCCATGGCCTCGAGTTGTTGCGGCGTCAGCAGGCCGTAGGGGGCCTTCACCCGCAGCATCTGGTTGTGGCCTCCCTGGCGCTGGCCGTACACACCGTTGTTCAGCCGGAAGATGCGGAACACGTCCTCATCCACCTCTCCCGCCAAATAGCCGGCCAACATCGCCTCGAACCGGGCTATATCGGCAGCGTCGGCCGGGCTGATCGATCCGGTAGCGGCAGAGTCGGTGGAGGCAGAGTCGGTGGAGGCAGAGTCGGGCGGGGAACCGACCATCGGGTGGTCGGAATCTGGTTGGGCCTCCCAACCGGGAGGTCCGATCTCGACGGTCACTGATTGGGACAAGGAATCACTCCAGGATCGGGGCGCCGGTAAAGCCGCCGAAGGCGATGGCGCTGTCGGTGGATGGATCGGTCGGCCGAAACTTGGGGCCGGGCCCGCTGAGGTGGCGGGATGGAAAGCCTTTGGGAGCTAGCGGCCCGATCGACAGCGCTCGTCGCCCACCAGGTGGGGCGTGATGCCGATGGCAACCGACGGAGCACCCTGGCGCCGGAGAAGGCTCACGGGGAGGGGACCGGTCACGGGCCGAGCCTATCGGACTCGTTCAGTTCCTCGGTCAGTCTCTTCACCATGGCCACCAGGCGGGGTGGATCGGGCCAGATCACCCGGTCGATTCCCATCTCGGTGGCAGCGGCGGCGCAAACCTCACCCACGCAGACGGCCAGGGTGGAGGTGGAGAAAGCGTCTCTCAGCCGATGGGGGGTGGGCCAGATATCAGCCTCGGCGGAACCGGATCCTGGTCGGGGAGCGGTCTCGACCAACTCGAACAACTGCCGTACCGCGGGCTGGCTGGTGAAGGTGACGGCGTCCAGGCGACCGGCCACGATCTCCCTGGCCAGATGCAGGGCCGGTTCGGGCGAGACGGGAAGATCCCACACGTAGACCGGAAGGGTGATCAGTTCGCCAACCGAAGCCCGTAATCGGTCGGTAGCGAAATGGGCCCTGGGCTCGAACAACTGGAACGCCACCCGAAGGTGCCCCGATCCTGGTTCCTTCCCGGCTCGACTTTGGCGATTGCCACCGTCGCTTTGGCCAGAAGGGAGCGCGGAACCGACGGCCTTCGGGGAGGTCCGGTCCGGGCAACCCTCGGGGCCGAGCAGATGGTCGACCACTTCAGTCATCGTTTCCGCCGGAGCCTGCCAGGCCACGTCCAGCCCGGCGGCCCGGACGGCGGAAGCCGCCTTGGCCCCCCGTGCCAGGACCCGGGTCCCGCCCAGGGCGGCGAGCAACGAGGCCCGCACCCCCCAGGCGGAGGCCGCCTCCAGCCACATACGCATGCCCATGCCCGTACTGGCCACCAGAACGTCAGGCGCGTCCTCGATGACAGCTTGGGTGGCACGACGAAGGTCGTCGCTGGCGGAAAGGTCGATGGTTCTCATCGTCGGCCCGCGAAGAACCTCGGCTCCCCGGCGTTCGAGCAGGTCTGCCTGCTCTCGCCAGCGCCGCTCGGCGGTGACCCCGATGCGGCGTCCAGCCAACGCCAGCAGGGGCCCCGAACGATGGCGGTCAGCCACCTTGGTCCCTCCGGATCGCGATAATCCGGCAGGCCGTGATCGGCAAGTTTCGGCTCATAGGCCGGCTCATAGGCCAAGGGACAGCGTCGATGACTGATGATCGTAAGCGGGATGTGTCGGTCCGGCGTGACAAGTCGATGACCGGCGTGGGACCATCTCGTGGTGGCTGATGGGGCCAATGAGGCAGGCGGGGAGCCGATCGGCGAGGCGCCGGAAGCCGAATCCTGGGACGAGGAAGTCTTTGTGAGTAGTCGGGAAGCCAGCCCCACCGATAAGGGGTCAATGCGGCCGACGGGGCGCCGGGGGTCGGGTCGAATGATCCTGGCCGGCGTACTGGTCGCCGGGGCGGTCTCCGTGGGCGCAGGCGTCTCGGGCGGGGACCGGGATGCCGCAGTGTCAGCGCTGGCTCGGTTCCGGGGTGATCGGGGGCTGGCGCCGCTGAGTTTGGATCCGACCCTGAGTCAGTTGGCCGACCGCCATTCACAGCGAATGGCCCAGGCCGGCGGGCTGTTCCACAGTTCCGACCTGGGCCGCCAGACCGAGGAATGGGCGTCCTACGCGGAGAACGTGGCGACCGGGGCCACCGTGGCTCAGGCGCACCAGGCCCTGGAGTCCTCCCGGAGTCATCGGGACAACATGTTGGCCGCCCGGTTCGAAGACGTCGGGGTAGGCGTGGCCCAGGCCGGCGGCAGAGTTTGGATCACCCAGGTATTTGGGGACCGGCCCGCCGCCGGCGGACAGGACCCGGCTTCGCCCCGGTCGGTCCCCGCCCCAGCGGGCACCGACGACTCCGTCACCGGCGTCTCCCCGGCGCCAACGTTTCCCCCCATAGGACCGACCCCCACCACGGTTGCTCCCCCGGCGGTGACGCCCATACCCGTCGCTCCGGCCATCGGCGCTGACCCGTCGACTCCGTCACCGGACGCTCCGGCTACGGATGCGGCGCCCCCGGTAACAACAGCCCCGGTCGCGGTGACTCCGCCAACCCTGCCCCCGACCAGCGTTGCCCCGACGCCTGTTGCCCCGACGGCTGTTGCCCCGACCAGCGTCGCCCCGACGGCTGGGGCTACGGCAAAGCCTTCGGCCACCCCGGCGGGACAGAGTCCTGCAATCAGCGTTGATCCGGTGGATGTTGGCGACGTGATCAACGACGCGCTGGCCTCCATGGGCTTCGAGCCCGGCGGGGCAGGAGTCGACCATCCCCAGGGGGTGGAGACGTCCGTGGAGGTACCCGAATTCCTCAGGTCACCGGGTCAGCCCACCGGTGACCAGTCAGCAACTGCGGTTCTGCTCGATTCCCTTCCCGCCGGTCAGGCGCGTTCCCCGACCTCTACCCGGGTAGTAACGGCCACGGCGGCCCTGGCCGTGGCCCTCGCAGCCCAGGCAGCCAAACAGCGCCGAGTTCAAGTCCTACGCCGAAGGCACAGCCGCCACCTCTGAACAGTTGGTTGCGGCAGCACCAGGGTCCGCAGCACCAGGGTCCGCAGCACCGGGGTCTGCCGCACCGGGGTCCGCAGCACCGGGGTCCGGGGCCGGTGGCGACGGCCAACGGCGGTTCACACACACGCCGATCACGGATCCGACCACGTCGCCAACCACGATGTCGGTCACGTGATGGCTGCGGGCCCGCACCAGGGACCAGTGCGACGCGGTGGTGAGTGCCAACATCGGCCAGCGCAACGACGGCATCACGAGGCTGGCGGCTACCGCGAAAGCGGTGTCGGAGGCAGCGTGACCCGATGGCATCGATGAGGTGAGAGGGGGCAGGGGGCCGGGCCCGCTTGCCCCCAGCGGCCGCCGGCGGTGCGCCAGGGGCTTGAGTACCAGGTTGGCAATCACTGCAGTGACCGCGTAGCCCAGCCCCGCTCG
Organism: Acidimicrobiales bacterium; assembly: GCA_052390275.1. Classification (GTDB taxonomy): domain Bacteria; phylum Actinomycetota; class Acidimicrobiia; order Acidimicrobiales; family AC-14; genus JBQTHD01. The sequence continues at coordinate 136,092 of JBQTHD010000015.1, forward strand.
GGCCGCTGCCCTCCGGGCCTGCGCCTGACCCGACATTCGCAGGGCTCCGGCAACCGCCATCCAGAACGGGGGTTGCTTGGCGATCCGGCCAACCTGATCGAGGAGGCTCACCAGAATCACCGGAAGCGGCCTTCCGGGCGGGCAATGGGGGACGACGGGGCGCACATGGGCCTCGACCTACCCAGGCACCGACTGGTCACAACCCAGGCGTGCAGCCTCGTCCACGGGTTAAAGGGCCAGGCGCTCCAGGTGGCGGCGGAGCATGGCGGAGCGGACGGCCAGGCGATCGGCCTTGATCTTGGTCCAGCAGTGAAGGGCGGAGGTGAGCACGTGAAGTCCCTCCCACAGGGCCACCCTTTCGGCGAAGACCGGGGCCGCCCCCAGGGGGCAGCAGCGCCGGTACTCGGCCTCGAAAGCGTCGGCCACCTGATCCAGAGCGTCCAGGCTGGCCTCGAGTCCGCCCACCCCGGATCTGCCCGTCTCAGCCAGCCCCCGCGTGCCGGCGTCGCGCAGGGAGGACCGGAACAACCCGACGTCAAGAGCCGGTTCGGCCATGCACAACCCGTCGAAGTCGATGAATGCGATCCGTTCGCCGGCCAGGAGCACCTGGGCCGGTCGGAAGCTGCGGTGGCTGGGCACCGGCGCCTGCGACCCGCTTTCGGCATTTCGCCAAGCCAACGCCTCGACAATCGACCGGGTGGCGGCCGACGCCTCCGGGAGGGCGGCTTCCATACGGTCGGCCAGTTCCATCAACTCGGCCTGCTCGTCCTCCCAGGTCACCACCTCCCCGTGGTTCACCCCGCTGTTGTGAAGCCCGGCCAGGCCTCGGGCCGCCTTCTCGGCGGCCGTGACGAGTCCCGCGAGGGCGGCGTCGGAACCGTCGCCCATGGCCTCGCGGGCCAACTCCTTCAGTGTCTTTTCCTCGGCCACGCACGACTGAACCAGAACCTTGTTCTCCTGCAGATACAGCAAAGGTTCGGCCAGGTCCACGTCACCCTCGACGCTCATGGGGGATCGCCAAAGGGCTGCCATGCCCTCGTAGGCATTGGCCCCCTTGTCACCCCGGTATGTCTTGGCCACCACCGAACGAGGTCCGGGAGACCCGGGCTCGAGGTCCAGGTGATACAGGACGGTGCAGCGGCTCCCCGGCTTGTAGCGGCGAACATCGACCTCCACGGAGCGAACCCTGGCCCGGGGGTGCGAACCAGCCCTCAGTGCCCCCTCCAGCAGATCCCGGGCCGGCCCGGCCTCGACCAGAGCCCCGAGCATGGGCAGCCCGGTGTCCTCGGGTTGGGTGGCCAGGGCCAACCCGATGTCGGGAAAAGTTCCCTCCCAGGAGGGCCGGCCGAACGGACCGCAACTTCGCCCTCGGCTTTCGCCGTCGGCGGGCGGATTCTCGGTTCGGAGTATCGGCGGCAACCAGGTCCCGACCAGGCGCACCTCCTGGGGCTGGCCGTCGCCGTTGGTAAGGGTCAACTCGTAGGCCGCGGTCCACCCCGGCCGGTCGGCTTTGAGCCGCAACTTCGGCTCACACTCGATCAACTTCAACGTCCCTCCCGACAACTCCGGGACCCCCTGTCCAAGGGCAGCGGCAACGGCCTCGGCATCGGTGGGTGCCAGGAGCCAGTCGGGTAGTGCGGCGAGTACCGATGCCGCCTCGTGAACGCCCAGGCTCGCGATGGCCCCGTCATGGCTATCCGAGGCGCCGGCGTCGCCGGTGTCGCCGGTGGTGGCGGTGGTGGCGGCGGGCAAGGCCGGCGGCGGCAGGGGAGCGCCAGCACTCATCAAAGTTTCTCCATCTCGTCGTCGAGCAGGGCCAGCGCCACCTGCGTACGGGCGGGCTTGAGCTTCTGCCACGCGTGAACGGTGATGCGCAGCAGGCTCAGCGCCCGGTACACCGCCACGCGATCGTCCATCGAACTGGGATAGCTGTCCAGGTAGCGCCAGGCCAAGCGCTGGTACAACTCGTTGCCCGCCTTGGGCGTGGCCTGGTAGCGGGCGATGGCCAGGCGGAGATAGGCCAGGAAGTGGCCCAGGTCCATGGCCGGTTCGGCCCGGCAGGCGCTGTCGAAGTCGATTATCGACACCCGGCGGCCGTCGTGGAGCAACTGAGCCAGGCTGAAGTCCCCGTGGGCCAGAGCCAGCGGGTGGGTGGTGGTCACGATCCCGGCGGTCTCGATCTGGTCAAGGTGGGCCCCGAGGTGGGCGGCCAGCCGTGGCGAGTACTTCCGTAGGTGGCGCAGGTCGGCTCTCAGGTCGGCGACGTCGTGGCCCAGGGTGCGGACGGGGGCGTCGCTGTGGGGCCACCCGTGAAGCTCGGCCGCAGCCCGCGCCGCGTCGTCCATGGCAGCCGCCGCCGTGGGCCAATCTGAATCCAAGGGACGACCGAGACAGGTTGCCTTGATCACGTCGGCGACTACCGGCCGACCGGGGACCCGGTTCAACAGGCTGAGGTGGAGTTCGGGAACGTAGGTGAGATGCGAGGGCACGGAGATTCGGGAGGTGGTGCTGTCCACCAGGTGCCTGGTGATCGCGGGAACCACCCGGGCAACCACCTCGCCTGCATCGCCGGAGTAGACCTTGCCGAAGACCACCGCCCGCCCTCGGCGACCGGTGGAGCGGGACGAGACGTCCACGTTGTAACGCAGCACGCATCGGTGGCGGCGTCCGTAGGCGCCGAGGGACACCTCTACCCGGCGCACGTCCAGCCCGGCCCGGTCCAACGCCTCGGCGAAGACCGGGACCATTCCCCTGGTGTCAGTGGCGGCCACCAGGCACGGGAGTTCACCGTCCACCGGGTAGCGGTGGACCACCAGGTTGGACGCCCCAGGTGGGGCCGCCACCAGCGGCCCCTGCCCGCCGAGCCCCTGACGGCCGGCCAGGGCCGCGGCCAGCACTTCCACCTTCTGGCGGTAGGCCTCGGCTTCGGCCGGTCCGCAGAAGAGCCGC
>JBQTHD010000016.1:0-30288 GCA_052390275.1 Acidimicrobiales bacterium
GGGGGGGGGTGTCTGGGGGGGGACGGGGGCGATCGTGGTGTTCGGTTAGATCCGTAAGCTAACGCGGATATCCGCTTACGGACTGGGCTATTTGCGTTAATTTAAGTACGGGGCGGGGCCCAAGGCCCCGCCCCTTCGTTCGCCGACCAAACCACGGGCGATCGGTCAGATGGCGTCGGTGCCCATCTCCCCGGTTCGCACTCGCATGAGGGCCTCGACATCGATCACCCACACCTTCCCGTCCCCGATCTTGCCGGTCGCCGCCGCCGCCCTCATGGCCTCCATGATCTGGGGGGCATCGGCGGCCTGGCACAGGACCTCGACCCTGAGTTTGGGAATGAGATCGATCTTGTACTCGGCGCCCCGGTAGGTCTCGGTGTGTCCGCCCTGGCGGCCGAAACCCCTGACCTCGGTGACTGTGAGGCCTTTGACCCCAAGGCCTCCCAGGGCTTCCTTTACCGGATCGAGCATGTGGGGCTTTATGACGGCAGTGACCAGTTTGATCATCAAACCCTCCCGGAACTAACGCTGGCTGCAGAGGCACCAATCAGGCTGGACGGAGCCGGGTTGAAGTCAGGACCGTAACCGGCCGAGCCGTGCTCGAGCACGTCCAGCCCGGCCAGCTCCTCTTCTTCGCTGACCCGCAGGCCCATCGTGAATTTGATCGCCAGGAACAGAAGCCCGGAAGTGACAGCCACAAATACGGTCACCGCTCCCACCCCGATCAACTGGCTGACCAACTGGTTCGCCCCCCCTCCATAGAAGAGGCCCTGTTGCCAGAAGTCGGTCGACTCGGTGGCAAAGAGGCCGACGCAGATCGTGCCAAGTGCTCCGCACACTCCGTGGACTGAGATCGCCCCGACCGGGTCGTCGACGTGCAGGCGGTCCAGCAGCAGGACCGATCCGACCACCAGGGCCCCTGCCGCCGCCCCGATGATCAGGGAGCCGACCGGACTCACCGCGGCGGTGCCGGCAGTGATCCCGACGAGACCGGCGAGAAGGCCGTTGACCGTCATGTTCACGTCGGGCTTTCCCTTGAGCGCCCAGATGAGGCACATGGCCGCGACGGCCCCGGCTGCCGCAGCCAGCGTGGTCGTTACCGCGATGCCGCCGATGGCACCGTCAGCGGCCAGCTCCGAGCCGGGGTTGAAGCCGTACCAGCCGACCAGAAGGATGAACGCCCCGATCACCGTGAAGGGGGTGCTGTGTCCGACGATGGCCCTGGGCTTGCCGTCGGCCCCGTATTTGCCCAGCCGGGGACCCAACACCAGCGCCCCCATGAGGGCGGCGACGCCACCGGTCATGTGCACCATCGTCGAGCCGGCGAAGTCGTGAAAGGGAGTGGACAGCTGGGCCAACCACCCACCGCCCCAGTTCCAGTGGACGACCACGGGATAGATGAGGGCCGAGATGACTATCGAGTAGGCGAAGTAGCTACGGAACTTCGTCCGCTCAGCCATGGCCCCCGACACGATGGTGGCGGCGGTGGCGGCGAAGGCCGCCTGGAAGAGAAAGGTGACCGGGACGGTCAGTGTCCCGTACTGGAACGGCTCTCCGGTCAGGAAGAAGCCGGTGGTGCCGAAGAAGTTGTTGCCCGAACCGAAGGCTATGGCGTACCCCACGGCGAAGAAGGCCAAGGCTCCGGCGCAAAAGTCCATCATGTTCTTCATCATGATGTTGGCCACATTCTTGGCCCGGGTCTGCCCAGCCTCCACCAGGGCGAACCCTGCCTGCATGAAGATGACCAGGACAGCGCTGAGCAGGACGAATGTGTTGTCCAGATTTCTCTGGACGCTCTCAGCGGTTGGGCCCTCCTGTCCCAGGGCTGGACCAGCCCCCAGAATCACCGCCCCGGTGGCGAGCGCTAGGCCCGCGTTCAGATGCCTCCCTCGGTGCACGGTCCCCTCCGTAGGTTTTGTTTTGGCGGGCCGGGCCATGCGCCCGGCTTCCCGACTGGGACCGTAGGTAGGGCCAATGTCACCTAGATGACCGAAGTATGAACTCTGTGTTTCTCCCTACCAGGGGTGGGGCCGCAGCGGCCGAAGTGCCTTCGGATTTGTTGGAATCCGAGGTCCGAGCCGGGCCGGCAGGTGCCTACAGATCCGGGTCCGGGCGGCCCCGCAACCGCTTGAGGGCGCCGCGGCGAGCCTTGGCCTGCACCCGGGCCCGGGTGGCGCCCGCCGGAACCCGGGTCCGGCGGCGGGGCGGGTCCACACGCAGACCGTCGGCCAGGCGCTCGACCAGGCGCTCGCCCGCCAGCCGGCGGTTGCGGTTCTGGGATCGATGGTCGTCCGCGGTCACCCGCACGGCTGGACCCAGCCGGTCGAGCAGTAGGGCCCGATTCTCGGGGCTGAGCGAGGCCGCCTCCGCAATGTCGAACCGGACCTCAGCCCGGGTGTTGGCGGTGTTGGCGTGTTGGCCCCCGGGTCCCCCCGAGGCGCAGAACTTCCACTCCAACTCGTCGGCCGGGATCCGCCACGTCGGGGTCACCACCAGATCCCGCTCCACCGGGGCAGGCTAGCTAGTGGTCTGTCGCCGAACTCCTCCGACTTTGGATACGGGTGTGAGGCCCGGCGGCGGCCGGGTAGAGCGTGGGCATGACAACTGCCACCGCTTCCAAGTCATCCAGGACCACCAAAGCGACCGAGGCCGGTAAGGCAACCACGGCCACGAAGAGCCCGAAGGACGCCGGGGCAACGGGGGACCCGGAGTCCATGGTCTGGGTGGGAAACATCGAGAAGGCCACCATCACCAACGAGACCTTCCGCACGGTGCTGTTCACCGGCCCCAATTCCCAGGTGACGGTGATGGCCCTGTCCCCGGGGGAGGACATCGGTTGGGAAATGCATGACGGCATCGACCAGTTCCTGCGGGTGGAGCAGGGCACCGGGCAACTCGAGGTGGGCGAGGAGGAGGACAGAGCCGACGAGACCCACGAGGTCGGTTCTGACGACGGAATAGTCGTTCCCGCCGGGACCTGGCACAACCTGACCAATACCGGCCGCAGCGTCCTCAAGCTCTACTCGGTCTATTCACCCCCCGAGCACGACGACGGCACCGTGCATCGGACCAAGGAGGAAGCCGAGGCCGACGGGGGCTGACGCCGACGGGGGCTGACGCCCGCCAGTCGCCCGGACCCGACGCGGCCAGGGCGAAGAAGCGATCGGCGCCGACAACAGGGGGTCCGGAGCCGACGACTGTCCCCCGGTAGCGTCGGGTGGCTCATGGACGATCTGCTCGACGGCCTCAACCCGGCCCAACTCCGGGCGGTCACCCACCCGGGCGGGCCGTTGCTGGTGGTGGCCGGGGCCGGCTCGGGAAAGACCCGGGTATTGACGCGAAGGGTTGCCTGGCTTCTGCGGACCCAGGGCGTCCGGCCCGCACAGGTGCTGGCCATCACCTTCACCAACAAGGCCGCGTCCGAGATGCGCCGCCGGGTGGGCGAACTGGTGGGTCCGGCGGCCGACCGCATGTGGGTCAGCACCTTCCATTCCGCCTGCGTCCGCATCCTGCGCCGCCACGCCGCGGTACTGGGTTTCAAGCCCTCCTTCACCATCTACGACCAGGCCGACGCCGTGCGTTTGACCGCAGCCGTCCTGGGCGACATGGATCTGGACACCAAACGCTTTCCCCCCAAGGCGGTGCACGCCGCCATCAGTGCGGCCAAGAACGAGTTGGTGGGCGTCGGCCCCTACTCCGACCGGGCCAGCGGCCCTTACGAGCGGCGGATCGCCGGCGTGTACGCCGGCTACCAACTTCGGCTGGCGGGGGCCAATGCCATGGACTTCGACGACCTTTTGGTTCGCGCCGTCGAACTTTTCGATACCTCCGCGGAGGTGCTCGGCCTTTACCAGGACCGGTTCCTCCACGTGCTGGTCGACGAGTTCCAGGACACCAACCGGGCCCAGAACCAACTGGTTGTGGCCCTTTCCGCCCGCCATCGAAACATCTGTGTCGTTGGCGACTCCGACCAGTCCGTCTACGCCTTTCGCGGGGCCGACATCCGCAACATCTTGGAGTTCGAAACTGCCTTCCCCGATGCAACCGGGGTGGTGCTGGATCAGAACTACCGCTCCACCCAGACCATCCTCGAAGCCGCCAACGCAGTCATCGCCCACAACACCCGGCGCAAGCCCAAGGACCTGTGGACCGACCGCTTTGGCGGCGAGCGCATCGAGCACTATGCGGCCGAGGACGAGGCCGACGAGGCCGCATGGGTCTGCCGGCGCATCGAGGAGGTTTCCGAACTCCGTCCGGCCAGGCGATCATCCGGCGCGCCGGCCGCAGCGGCCGACGCCGGGGTCCCCGCAGCGGCAGGCGGGCCGGGGGGGCCGGGGGGAATGACCAGCGGCCCCGCTACCCCGACCATGGCGATCTTCTACCGAACCAATGCCCAGAGTCGGGTGCTCGAGGAGCATCTGATCCGCCGGGGAATCAACTACAAGGTGGTGGGCGGAACCCGGTTCTATGACCGGCGGGAGGTGCGTGACGCCCTGGCCTACCTGCGGGTGCTGGCCAACCCGGCCGACGAGGTCTCGCTGCGGCGGATCGTCAACGTGCCCCGCCGGGGGGTGGGCGACACCAGCCTGGGTCGCCTGGCAGCGTGGGGTCAGGGTCTGGGGTTGGGGCTCGAGCAGGCGATGCGGAGGGCGGCGGAGGCCGGGGTGACCGGCAGGGCACTGTCTGGGTTGCGAGCCCTGACGGAGCTTCTCGATGAGATCCGGGCCGCCGACCTGAGCCCGTCCGAAGCCTTGGAAGCCGTCCTGGCCCGCAGTGGCTACCGATCGGAGTTGGAGTCCGACCGTTCGATCGAAGCCGAGAGCCGGCTGGAGAACCTGGCGGAGTTGGTGGGGGTGGCCCGTGCCCACGAGGAGGAGGTTGCTGGCCGGGGACCGTCGGACGGAAACGATGAGCCTGACGATCCGACCGGAGGAGCCATTGCCGCCTTTTTGGAAACCGTCAGCCTGGTGGCCGATTCCGACCAGATCCCCGATTCCGAGGGTGGCACCCCGGGGGCGCCCCCGGTGGTGCTCATGACGCTGCACACGGCCAAGGGACTGGAGTTCGACGTGGTCTGGCTGATCGGGATGGAGGACGGGATCTTCCCCCACTTGCGGGCCCTGGGGGACCCCGACGAACTCGAGGAGGAGCGCCGCCTCTGCTACGTCGGCATCACCCGGGCCCGACGCCGGCTCTTTCTGTCGTCGGCCTGGAGCCGGTACCTGTTCGGATCCACCCAGTACAACCCGCCCAGTCGGTTCCTAAACGAAATCCCCGGTGGGTTAATGGTGCATTCGGGTGGGACTCCATCGCACGAACGCAGCGGACTGGACCGGGATCGGCGGCCGGGTCGGCCGGCTTCGTCGGAATCGAGGTGGGGGCAGGGCGAGGCCCGAGCGTCTGGCGGACCACCGCCCACCGGCGGAAGCCGGCCCTTCGGTGATCAGCGCCCGCGCCCGGGGCCGAGCCCGGCCACGGTTTCGGCGAACTTCCCGGCCAGGGGCGCCTCCGGCGGCCGGTTCGTCCCTGCGTCGCGGCCTCGAACGGGGACCGGGTTGGAGGTCAGGGTGGGCGACGACGTGGTCCACGACGCGTGGGGCGAGGGCGTGGTGCTGGAGGTCTTCGGCCGCGACGAGCGAGCCGAGGCGGTGGTCAGATTTCCAGCCGCGGGAGAGAAACGCCTGCTTCTGGCCTGGGCTCCATTACGGCGCCCAGAGAGATGACCGGCGGCCTCAGCGAGCCGGCTCGGGCGGCTCCGATCCGGGGGGCACAGGGGGATCCACGCTCGATCTCAACGACGAGTCGGGTGCTGGTGCGGTTTCGGCCGGCTCTGCCGATTCCGCCGAGGCTTCGGTGGGCGAATCGGCTTCGTTCAAGGCGGTGGGGGGAATGGGAGATCGCAGGTCGATCCGAAGTCGCCCGTCATCTCCCACCCGGGCCGGATAACGGGTCAGTCCCTCTCCGTCGGGGGGAAAGACCGATTCCCGGCAGTCCTCGAAGTGCTGGGCCACGACGTTCCAGACCACGGCGCACGCGCCGTCACCACCTTCGGCTCGGGCGGCGATGGCCGTCCACTCCCCGTCCACCCGGGTGACGAAGACATCCCGGCCCCGCCCCAGCGGGTCGGCGAATAGCAGCGGTGTGCGGTCCCGGCTGATTGCCCGGGCACGATCTTCGGCCCTGCCCAGATCAAACTCGGCGGTGGCCGAACCCTCGTCGGCGACACGCGACTGGGTGATTTGAGCCATGGCGGCGAAGAGGAGGCCCGCCGCCGCCAGCCCGCCCGCGACGGTGACCGCCAGGGCCCGGCCCCTGGGCCGCGGGCGGGGTAGCCGGGGTGGGCCGGTGGGCGGCGGAGGAACCCGACGACTCCGCCGGGACGACGCCGGCGGTGGGCCGGCCGACAGATCACCGGGCGCTTCACCGGGTTCGCCGCCGGGAATGCCATTGCCGTCTCCCACCGGATCATCGGTCACCCACCCAGTATCGACCTCTTAGGATCGACGCGGGCGATGGACCTTCTCGAACACCAAGGCAAACAGCTCCTGCGTTCCGCCGGTTTCTGCGTACCCCCCGGGCGGGTCGCCGACAGCGTCGAGGAAGCTGTGGCAGCGGGGGAGGCGTTGGGGTGGCCGGTGGTGATCAAGGCCCAGGTCCCGGTGGGGGGGCGGGGCAAGGCCGGTGCCATCGCCATGGCAAGCGACGCCAGCGGGGCGGTCGGGGCCGCCGAGGCGGTTATGGCCGCGGTGGTATCGGGCCACCGGGCGCGCCGGGTACTGGTGGAGTCAGCCGTTGACGTCCGGCAGGAGTGGTACGCGGCTGTCACCTTCGACCGGGCCCAGGGCCGACCGGTGGCCCTGCTGAGCGCCGGGGGCGGCGTGGACGTTGAGGCGGCCGCCCGAGCGGCTTCGGGGTCGGTGGCCCGGTGCGACCTCGATCCCCGGGTGGGCCTGAATCCCGCCTCAGCCGCCTCGCTGGTGGCGGCGGCTGGGCTCGGCGTGCATGTCGCTGCCCTCGAACCGGTGATGGTGGCGCTGGCCGACCTCTACCTGCGGGCCGACGCAGAGTTGGTGGAGATCAACCCCCTGGTTCTCTTGGGCGACGGCCGGGTCATGGCGCTCGACGCCAAGGTCACCCTCGACGACAGCGCCGCCTTTCGCCACCCGGAGTGGGCGGAGTGGGCCGATGGCGCCTCTGGCGACTCCCGCGACCAGAGGGCCCGGGCGTCGGGGGTCAACTACGTGGGCCTTGCGGGCTCGGTGGGGGTGATCGGCAACGGCGCCGGTCTGGTGATGAGCACCCTCGATGTCATCGCCGCGGCTGGCGGGAGCGCTGCCAACTTCTGTGACATCGGCGGGGGGGCCAGCGCTGCGGTCATGTCGGCCGCCCTGGAGGTGGTGACCGCCGATCCCCAGGTCCGCTCAGTGCTGGTGAATGTCTTCGGCGGCATCACGCGGGGGGAGGAGGTGGCGGCCGGGATCATCGCCGCCGTGGAATCGGTGGGTGGCGGCGTGGACCAATTCCCCCCCCTGGTCGTGCGCCTGGACGGGACCAACGCCACCGACGGCCTGGCAATGCTGGCGGCCCGGGATCTGCGCCACGTCCACCCGGTTTCGACCATGACCGGGGCGGCCCAGATGGCCGTTGATCTGGCCCGAAGCTCATGAGCGTTCTGCTCGATCGAACCAACCGGGTGGTGGTGCAGGGCCTGACCGGAAACCAGGGTCGCTTCCACGGACTTCGCAACCGGGCGTACGGGACCCAGGTGGTGGCCGGGGTGACCCCAGGCCGCGGCGGCGTCGATGTGTCGGGCGTGCCTGTGTTCAACACGATGGCCGAAGCGGTGGCCGCTACCGGGGTCGACACCAGCGTCGTCTTCGTCCCTCCGCCCGCCGCGTTGGGGGCCGTCATGGAGGCCGCCACCGCCGGGATCGGGCTGGTCGTCTGCATCACCGAGGGGATCGCGCTGCGCGACCAGGTCCTTATCCGCCATCGCCTGGACAATGAGTTTCCCGTCACCCGGATGATCGGGCCCAACTGCCCGGGACTCATCACCCCCGGTCAGGGCAACGTCGGCATAATCCCGGCGGAGGTGGCCACCGGAGGCGGGCCGGTCGGGATCGTGTCGCGATCGGGAACCTTGACCTACCAGGCCATCGCCGAGTTGACCGCCATGGGTCTGGGCCAGACCACCTGCATCGGCATCGGAGGCGACCCGGTGCCTGGGACCAGCTTCGTCGACTGCCTGGCCCTGTTCGAAGCCGACGCCGAAACCCGGGCGGTGGTCCTCATCGGCGAGATCGGGGGGGACGACGAGGAGGAGGCGGCGGAGTTCATTGAGTCGTCCATGACCACCCCCGTGGTGGCCTACGTGGCCGGCCTGACCGCTCCGCCGGGCCGGCGAATGGGCCACGCCGGGGCCATCGTGGCCGGCGGCCGAGGGGGGGCCGCCGCCAAGATCGCCGCCTTGTCCCGGGCCGGCGCCCACGTGGTGGCCGACCCCACCCTCCTGGGACAGGCCGCAGCCGAGGCCCTGGGCGCGGCCGGAGGGAAGTGAGGCCGAATCGGCCCTTGCCGAATGCGCTCAGGCGGGATGGCCTGACCGGGATTCGCCCAGCCGGGATTCGCCCCGCCGGAGGCGCCCAGCCGGGATTCGCCCCGCCGGAGGCGTCCAGGCGGGATTAGCCCAGCTGGGAGGCGCTCAGCGGGGAGGCGCTCAGCGGGGATTAGCCCAGCGGGGATTAGCCCAGCTGGGAGGCGCTCAGCGGGGAGGCGCTCAGGCGCGACCCGAGCGCATCCCGAAGGCCGACCGTAGGCGTGGCACCCGGCGGATGACCAGCCGGTCGAAGGAGAGCACGGCCAGGGCCGACACTCCCCACAGCGGGTAGACCAGCCCGAGTCCGGTGGCCGCAAGGCGCAGCGGTCGAGGGGTGCGCACGTCGGCGGGTCGCCGTGGTAGGCCCATCCTGCCCTGGGGTCTGCGCTTGGCCCACATCACCAACCCGGTGAACGCCATCCAAAGGATCAACAGGCACCCGGCTGTCATGGTCACCCGGCTGGCCAGACCGAACTGGGTGCCCAGGTGTGTCTGGACGCCGAACTCGGTCAACCACTGCAACGCCCCGTAGGTCCCGGTGTTGCTGACGGAGATGGTCCTGGCGCTGAACTGGTCGATGAACACTGCTCCCTGGTCGTTCATCCGCCCGGGCGAGGGAGAAACCACAGCGAAGGAGCCGTAGCTCGTCTGACCGCCCAGCGAGGTGTCCCGGGGGAGGTAGATGCTGGCTCCTGGCGGAACACCCTCGGCCGTGGCCGCTGCCGCCACTCGGTCGAGGGACACCGGAGCGGGAAGATCCCCGTTTCTGGCGGACGCCGACCCGGGAGCGACCGTCTCCGAGAAGTTGCCGGCCGGCGAGGTCGGGTTCTGCGGTGTTGGGGTCGGGTCGTCGGCCGCTCGGGCCTGGCCAGCGGTCGGGGGGGCTGAGTTCGGAAGCGGGTCGCGCCGGCTAGCCCAGGGAATCCGGGTTCCGTCCCGATCGAGGTCCCCGACCCGGGGCAGGGCCGAAGCCACCTGGGCGTCGGCGAATACCAGGTCGTAGAAGCCGTCACCCCGGTTGGGGGTAGCGGCTTCGGTCGCCGCCCCCCAGCCCCCACCCCAGTAGGTCGACCACGGCAGCCCGCTGGTCACGAAGAACACGATCAGCCCGGACAGTGCCACCCCGGCGACCGCGTGCAGGTCCCGCCACCGGGGCCGACCCCGCTTCCCGCGCCGAGGGAGGAACAGGGCCTTACCGGTGCCAGGCTTGCGCGGCCACCACAGATAGATCCCCGAGGCGGCCATGGTCAGTCCCCATACGGCCATGACTTCCAGGATCACCTCGCTGAGGGGCACGTCGACCATGACAGCGTCGTCGCCGTTGATCACGCCGGCGATGGAGGGAATGGCGATGGTGAGGCTCGAGTTGTTCAGGCTCCCGTGCAGCCGGTTGGCCAGGCCCACCACATCTCGCAGGCCGCCAGGTGGGGCCCCGCGCACCTCCGCCCCCGCAGGATCGACGTAGACGATGGTCTCGTTGCCCTCCGCGTCAGCCAGGGAGAAGGCGGTGGTCTGGGCCGGGTGTCGGGGCGGAGTCACCGACAAGACTTGGGAGTCGGGATAGGCACCCTCCACCGCTTGGCGCTGACTTTCGAGGCTGGCCGCCGGTGCCGATTCCGAAGACGCTCGCCATCGAGCCTGGGTGAACTCGTTGATCGGGTCGGTGTAGAGGATCACCAAACCGGTCAGGGCAAACAGAATCAGAAAGGGCATCGAGAGCATGCCGGCGTAGAAGTGCACCCGCCACACCGACCTCCACAGCCGGCTGGCCTGCCCCGCTGCGGTATCTGGTCCATAGCCGGTGGCTGTGGGAGCGCCCGCGGGAATCGGGTCCACCTCGATCGCCCCGGGGGTGGGTGCGAAGTTTTGGGACTGCGGCAGACTGAGATCGGATTCCACATCCGGAAGTCGTCACCAGATCGCAATCCGTTCCGACGGCGTATCGGAATCTCGCCGACGACCACTGAGGGCACCGCCGCCGTCGGTCCAACCGGCCGGGTTGGCGGCCGGTTGTTCTGCGCGAGGGCAAGTTGTGCCCCGGGCCTGAGCGCGCCGGCCCGCCGGCCCGCCAGCCCGTCGGTCAGGCCATCGGGCCTGGCCCCTCAGCCCGTCTGGGCCTGTCGCAGGGCATCGGCCATCTGAGCCCGGGCCCGGGCCACCCGGGAGCGGATGGTTCCCACCGGGCAACGGCAGGTCTCCGCTGCCTCGATATAAGAAAAACCCACTACCTGCGTCAACACGAACGCCTCGGCCTGATCGGGATCAAGATGGCCGATCAACTCGGCCATCTCCAAGGGGTAGGTGGCATCGGTTCCTTCCGGCTCCGGGCTCGTCCACCGGCCCGCCAAGCGCCGCCGCCGGGCCGATCGCCGAATGTGGTCGGCACAAACGTGGCGGGCAATTCCCAGCAGCCAGGCCAACACGGGAGCTTCGCCCCGGAAGGCGGGGAGCGACCTCAGTGCCCGGATGTAGGTCTCCTGGGCCAGATCCTCTGCCTCCTGAACAGACCCCAGCCGCCGACAGAGGGCCAGTACCGGAGCCTGGGTTCGGGTGACCAACTCGGCCACGGCCCGGTCGTCGCCGGTGGAGGCGGCCTCTACCAGATAGGCGAGCGGATCATTCACAACCGAGAGTCTGACTTGCTACAGCACGAGGTTGCTGGTCGGCCCCGAAACGACCGCTTCAGCGCACGGTTGGGCCGGTGGCAGGCACCGCGCCGGTGGCCACCCAGTTCGACCAGCGCCTCCAACTCCTGTGGTTCCCCGCCTGGGCGGCCAGGAAGGCCCGCCGCTCAACCACCCACCGGGGAGGCGGGAACTCGGCCGCACTCCGTTGTCCCTGCCCCCCCGCATCGGTCCGGGAATCGCACGAAGCGTCCGACCCCGGACCCTGCCGCACCGCCACCTGGTTCATGGATGCATCATGAGCCTGGTTCCTCCATCGGGCAACGGGGACGCCTCCCCCTCTGCGCAACCGCACCTCGTGGGGATTCACCGCCATGCGGCTAGTTCGAGCCGAGGCCCCTAAGGTGGCCGGCGGTGTCCGCTCCAGAGCCTTCCGGGCTGGCTCAACGCGTTGCCCGCGAGGCGGGATCCATCGACCGCGCCGGCACGGTCCGCTGGCAGTTCCTCCGCCTGGCTCTCGCCGTGGTGGCCGTGACCGAAGGAGTCCTGGCAGCCGAGGACCTGCTCGGCTCCGGAGGACACGGTGCCCGCCACCTCGGAGCCTTCGCTCTGTCCTATTCCGTGGGTCTGGCCGCGGTTGCCGCGCGACCGGCCCGGGCCCGGGCCTTCACACACCTGACCGCCACCCTGGCCGCGGCCATGGCCGTGGCCGCCATTGCCGACGCCGCCCGGGGCGAGGCCCGGCTGCTGGCCGAGGTCCAGCACGTGGTCGAGATCGCTGGGCTGGTCCTGGTCCTGCTGCTGGCGTCCCGCCGGGGTCAGGGCGCGGCGGCCTCCCCTCCCCAGCGGTTGAATCTGGTCGTTCCCCCTCCGGGCCCAAAGGCATGAGGGCCGAGGCGCGGCCGGCAGCGGACGGCCTAGGTTCCAATCCAGTTCAGGACCCGTCCGGCTTCTCAGGTGAGGTGGGAACCACGGACCAACCCAGGCTGGCGGTTCTGGCGTCAGGAGGCGGGAGCAACCTCGCCGCCATGTTGTCGGCCGGACTGGTGGTGACCGTGGTGCTGGTCGACCGACCCTGTGGAGCGGAGAAGGTGGCAAAGGAAGCCGGAGTGCCGGTCGAGCGGGTAATCCGGGAAAGCTTCGGGTCCTCCTTCGACCGGGACGGCTACACCGAGGCGGTGACCCGGGCCCTGGCCCCCCACGGCGTCGACACCGTGGCCATGGCCGGGTTCGGGACGGTCTTGGGACAGGTCATTCACGATGCCTATCCCGGCCGGATCCTCAACACCCACCCGGCCCTTCTCCCCGCCTATCCGGGCTGGCACGCGGTGGAAGAGGCCCTGGCGGCGGGCGCCACCGTCACCGGGTGCACTGTTCACGTGGCCACGTTGGAGGTCGACAGTGGCCCCATCCTGGCCACCGGAGAGGTACCGATCCGCCCGGGCGACACCGCGGAGACCCTTCACGCCAGAATCAAGGCCGTGGAACACCGCATCTACCCCCGGGCCATCGCCGACTTCCTGGGCGCCGCCGACATGTCCGCAACTGGCCTGCCCGCCGACCGGTCGCCTGCCACCGGCCTGCCTGCCGCCGACATCTCCGCAACGGGCCTGCCCGCCGACCGGTCGCCTGCCACCGGCCTGCCTGCCACCGGCCGGCCTGCCCCTGGCCTGCCTGCGGCAGACCTGCCCCCTGGCGCCGTCGCAGGCAAGCGGCGGCAGGCCAGGTGAGCGCATCGACGACGCCCAAGTCGCCGCCGCGGGCGCTGATCTCGGTCTATGACAAGACCGGCCTGACCGGGCTGGGCCGCCGCCTGGTGGCCCTGGGTTGGGAACTGGTCTCGAGTGGAGGGACGGCAGCCGCCCTGGCCGAAGCAGGCATCGACTGCACGGAGGTCTCTTCAGTGACGGCCAGTCCGGAGATGCTGGGGGGAAGAGTCAAGACCCTCCATCCCCGGATTCTTGGGGGGATCCTGGCCGATCGCTCCAAAGGTGACCACCTGGCTGAGATGCTGGACCACCAGATCGGGCTGATCGATCTGGTGGTCTGCAATCTCTATCCGTTCGAGTCGGCACCGTCGGTGGACCTGATCGACGTGGGCGGCCCAACCATGGTGAGGGCTGCGGCCAAGAACTGGGCCCACGTGGCGGTGATGGTCAGCCCCGATCAGTACGACGAGGTCCTCGGCCAGATCGAGACCGGCGGCGGCGTGGATGACCGAACTCGCCGGGCACTGGCGGGACAAGCCTTTGCACACACCGCCGCCTACGACGCAGCCATCGCCGCCTGGACCACCGACACCGCCACCGCCACCGGTACCGACACCGACACCGGCACCGGCACCGGCACCGGCTCGGGGCCCCTGCCCCAGCACCTGGACCTGCATCTGGAGCGAGCCGGACAACTCCGCTACGGAGAGAACCCTCACCAGGGCGCGGCCCGCTACCGCCTGGGCGGCCGGAAGGGCATGTGGGATCAGGTGGTGATTCACAGCGGCCTTGCCCTGTCCTACCTGAACATCTTCGACGCCGACGCCGCCTGGGCTCTGGTTGCAGCTCTGGGCAACGAGCCAGCGGCCGCCATCATCAAGCACGCCAATCCCTGCGGGGCTGCCGTCGCGGCCTCCGGCGTAGAGGAGGCCTACGCCCGGGCCTTCGAGTGCGATCCCGTGTCCGCCTTCGGGGGGATTGTCGCCCTCAACCGACCCGTGGGGGCGGCGCTGGCCAACGAAATGGCAGCCAACCCCAAAGCTGACGTGGTCATCGCTCCCGCGTACGACCCCGAGGCGCTGGCTATCTTCGCTGCCCGCCGCAAGTCCATGCGGGTGCTCGAAGCCCCCCCGTTCGCCGTCGACCCCTGGTCCTTCCGGCAGATCTCCGGCGGTTTCCTGGTTCAGGAACCCTCGGTGCTGGCCGCCGATCCGGACAGGTGGCGGGTGGCGACGCAGCGGTCGCCCAGCGAGGCGGAGATGGCCGACCTCATCCTGGCCTGGACGGTGTGTGCCCACGTGAAGTCCAACGCCGTGGTGCTCGCCCGCGACGCCATGGCCATGGGGATCGGGGCCGGCCAGCAGAATCGGCTCGACTCGGCCCGCCTCGCCACCACCAAGGCCGGCGACCGGGCCCGGGGGGCCTCGGCCGCCAGCGACGCCTTCTTCCCTTTTCGCGACGGGCTCGACGCGCTGGCCCAGGCCGGGGTCACCGCCGTGGTGCAGCCGGGGGGGTCCGTCCGCGACCCGGAACTCATCGCCGCGGCGAACGAGGGCGGACTGGCCATGCTGTTCACCGGCGAGCGCCAGTTCCGCCATTGATGAACGTCCCGATCCAAGGTGGCCGAGCCGTGGCGGAATCTCGCCCGACCGGAGCCGATCCGACCGGAGCCGATCCGACCGCCACCGGAGCCGATCCGACCGCCACCGGAGCCCTCTCGACCTCAGCGGCACCGCGCGCCGCCCCGTCTGAAGGCCCGGTGATCATGGCCGGGGCCCCGGTGGCCGAGGCGGTGGAGGCACAGGTAAGGGCCGGGGTGGCCGCCCTGGCAACCGATGGGCATTCGGTCGGCCTGGGCACCATCCTGGTGGGCGACGACCCGGCCAGTGCCGGATACGTGGCCAAGAAGCAGCAGGCCTGTGCCCGGGCGGGCATGGTCGCCCACCACCTCCACCTCCCCGCGGATGCCACCCAGGCGCAGGTCGAGGCGGCCATCGATGCGTTCAACACCGATCCCCGAGTCGACGCCTTCCTGGTCCAAAACCCGCTTCCGCCGGGCCTGGACTTCAACCGCGCCATGGCCCGGGTGGACCCGGCCAAGGATGCCGACGGCCTCCATCCCCACAACCTCGGCCTTCTGGCCCTGGGATCGCCCGGGCCGCTGCCCTGCACGCCGGCGGGAATAGTGGCACTGCTGGCCCACTACGGGGTTCCCACCAACGCCCGTCATCTGGTCATCGTCGGGCGGGGCCCGACGCTCGGGCGGCCGTTGTCGATTCTCATGTCCCTCAAGCACCCCGGTCCCAACGCCGCGGTCACCGTCGTGCACTCCGGCGTGGCTGACTGGCCCCGGCTCACCCGCCAGGCGGACGTGGTCGTGGCCGGCGCCGGGGTGCCGGGAATCGTCACCGCCGAGATGGTGCGCCCGGGCGCGGCGGTCGTGGGAGCCGGCCTCAGTTGGGCTGGGCGCCGAGTCCTGTCCGACCTGGCCGACGACGTGGCAGAGGTCGCCGGCTTCGTCACCCCGCGGTTGGGCGGGGTGGGACCCACCACCGTGGCCATGCTTCTGGCCAACGCCCTCGCCGCCGCCCGAAGGCGGGTCGGGGCCGGGACAGGCGCATGAGTCGCATCGCAGACCTGCTGGCTGCAGGCCGAACCTTTTCCTTCGAGTTCTTCCCCCCCCGCAACGAGGCGGAGCAGGCCACCCTGGTCACCACCCTGCGAGATCTGGAACCCCTGGGCCCGTCCTTCGTCTCGGTCACCTACCGGGGCGGCCGCTGGTCCCGCCGACGGACCCACGACCTGGTGGCCGGGATGCTCAGCACGACGTCGCTGGTTCCCATGGCCCATCTGACCTGTTCGGTGCATTCCCGCCTGGAATTGGCCGAGATCCTCGTCGACCTCCGCCGGGCCGGGGTGGTCAACCTTCTGGCCCTGGGGGGGGACCCGCCCCCGCCGGAGGAGGCCGTCCACGCCGAGTTGACCCACGCCTGCGAACTGGTGGAGTTGGCCCGAGCCATCGGGGGCTTCTCCATCGGGGTTGCCGCCCACCCGGAGTTGCACCCTCGTTCGCAAGGGGACCGGGGCAAAGACAGGGACCATCTGGCTGCCAAGCTGGACAGGGCCGACTTCGCCGTCACCCAGTTCTTCTTTCGGCTGGAGGACTATCTCGGCCTGGTCGAGGACCTGGCTGAGCGAGGGCTCCGCAAGCCGGTACTGCCCGGGATCATGCCCATCGCCAGCCTGGGTGGGATCAAGCGGATGGCCGAACTTTCCGGAGCGCAGGTGCCAGCCGAGGTGGTTGCCCGAATCGAGGCCGCCGCCGACGGATCACCGGATGGGGCGGCCGAAGCCGTGCGCGCCGAAGGCATCGAGATCGCCACGGAGTTGTGCCGGGATCTGCTCGACGCCGGCGTGCCCGGCCTGCACTTCTACACGCTGAACCGGTCGAGCGCGACCCGGGAGATCTACAGGAACCTCGGCCTGGGCTGAGGCCGCGGGACAGCCCGCCTGGGCGCCGCCGGGCTCCGCCACCGGGGCCACGGTCGGGTCCGGCTGGACCATGCGGCCATCGGTTGGGCGACGGATCCCCGCCGGCCTGGTCCGACGGCCGGGGGCCATCTCCGCCACCCCATTAGGTTTCGCACCCATGCCTGTCCCCGATCCGGAGGCGGGACCCGCCCCCATCACCGTCGGCCCCGGCGGCGAACTGCGCGTCCCGGCCCAGCCCATCATCCCCTTCATCGCCGGCGACGGCATCGGCGTCGACATCTGGCCAGCCAGCCAGCGGGTCCTCGACGCCGCCGCCGCCGCTCATGGACATCGCATCTCCTGGATGGAGGTGCTGGCCGGGCAGAAGGCGTTCGACGAGACAGGTTCGTGGCTCCCCGAGGAAACGGTCAGCGCCTTTTCCCGCCACGTCGTGGGCATCAAGGGACCCCTGACCACCCCGGTGGGCGGCGGGATCCGCAGCCTCAACGTGGCCCTCCGCCAGTTGCTCGACCTCTACGTCTGCCTGCGGCCGGTGCGCTGGTTCCCCGGCGTCCCCTCGCCCTGCCGGCACCCCGAACGGGTGGACATGGTCATCTTCCGGGAGAACACCGAGGACGTCTATGCCGGTTTCGAGGTGGCTTCGGGATCAGACGAGGCACTGCGGCTCATCGGACTGCTGAAGGCGGAGTTGGGATGGGACCTGCGGATCGATTCCGGAATCGGCATCAAGCCGGTGTCGACCACCGGCTCCAAGCGCCTCGTCCGGGCAGCCATCGAGTACGCCCTACGACGGGGACGGCGCTCGGTCACGCTCGTGCACAAGGGCAACATCCAGAAGTTCACCGAGGGGGCGTTCAGGGCCTGGGGTTATGAGTTGGTCCGGGAGGAGTTCAGCGAGGTGGCCGTGTCCTGGGAGGACTGCGGCGGTCAGCCGGGGGACAAACTGCTGGTCAGCGACATCATCGCCGACATTTTTCTTCAGCAGGTCCTGATGAAGCCCGAGACCTTCGACGTCATCGCCACCACCAACCTCAACGGCGACTACGCGTCGGACGCCCTGGCCGCGCAGGTCGGCGGAATCGGCATCGCCCCCGGGGCCAACATCAATTTCGCCACCGGGCACGGCATCTTCGAGGCCACCCACGGCACCGCCCCCATCCACGCCGGCCTGGACAAGGCCAACCCCGGATCCCTGCTGCTGTCGGGCGTTCTCATGTTCGAGCACCTGGGCTGGCAGGCGGCGGCCGACGGCATCGTCGCTGCGGTATCGGCGGCGATCGCCGACGAGGTGGTCACCTATGACTTCGCCCGGCAGATGCCGGGGGTCGATCCGGTGAGCACCTCCGGTTTCGCCGAGGCGGTCGTCTCCCGCCTCACCGGCCCCTCCGCCTCGGCACAGCTGTGATTTGCAGGTTGCGAGCGCGGGCGGCGACTGGCTGGAACCCGACCGCCACAGTCGGTCGCCCGTGAAGGTGACGGTGGCCGGGGCCGGCTACTACGGCTCCACCCTGGCCCAGTTGGTGGCGGCCGGCGGATCCGCCGGCGAGGTGGTGCTGACCGATGTGGTTCCCGGGCGCCCCCAGGGGCTGGCGCTCGACCTGGAGCAGTCCGGAGCACTGGCCGGCTGGAGCACCCGGGTGACGGGCACCAACGACGACGGACCGACCGAAGGGTCCAACGTGGTGGTCATCACCGCCGGGCGCCCACGGAGCCCGGGGATGACCCGGGCCGATCTGACCTCGACGAACGCCGCCATAGTCTCCGACCTGGCGGAGCGCCTGGGCTCACTGTCCCCCCAGGCGGTGATGATCGTGGTCACCAACCCCCTGGACGAGATGACCGCTCTGGCCGCAGCGGCCAGCGGGCTCGCTCCCGAGCGGGTCCTGGGTCAGGCCGGGGTGCTCGACACCGCCCGCTTCCGCTACTTCCTGGCCCGCCATCTCGGCATCGAGACCCGTCGGGTGGGGGCGCTGACGTTGGGCTCCCACGGCGACACGATGGTCCCGGTCCCGTCTCAGGCCACCATCGACGGCGAACCTCTGGCCAACCACAGGTTGGCGGCGCGTCTGGGGCCGGCGGAGTGGGATCAGATCGTGGAGCGCACCCGGGCGGCCGGGGCCGAGATCGTCGGCCTTCTAGGCACGGGCTCGGCCTACTTCGCACCCGCCGCGTCGGCCGCCGCCATGGTCGAAGCGGTGCTGTGCGATACCGGCCAGGTTCTGCCGGCGGCCGCCTGGGTCGACGGGCCCTACGGGATCGCCGGCGCCTGGGTGGGCGTACCGGTGCGCCTGGGCCGGGCGGGGGTCACCGAGGTGGTGGAGTTGGACCTGGCTCCCGCCGAGTTGGCCGCACTACGGACAGCAGCCGACACCGTCCGCCGGTGCCAGACGGACATGCGGGCGAGCCACAAGGGAATCGTCGCTTAGCGATTGGGAAACGGCAGCACTCAGGGACGGTTGGTTTCGAGGAGTCCCCCCAACAAAAGGTCGGCGGCGGGCAGGGCTTCGATTCGCTCGGCCAGAGGAAATCTGGCGGTTCCGGCATGAACGACCAGGATCCGATCGAGGTCCAACTCAGCAAGGGCAATGCGCATTGACGGGGTAGCCGAGGGCCGATCGGTCCGCTTGACCTCGCCTGGTCTCCCGCCGAATCACAACCAACCGTACCTTGCATATAGAACGCTAAAATGTTGGATTTTCATGGGACTTGGTCGGCTACCGAGGTTCGGAGGCCCGCAGACCTCAGGCCGGACTGCCGCTCGTCACGCGAGGTCGTCCGCACGATCATGGTCTCGCGCCGGACCCCGGACTGTGATGCTTCGGAGGGACGGGCTGGAAAGCGGGCCTCATCCGCGGCGGCTTCGGGGCCGGGATGGACGGCTGCGGGTCATGGCCACCAGGGGTGAAAGCCCGAAGGCAACGGCTGACAGGACCATCATGATCAGGCCCAGACTGCGCAGGCCGGCCGATCCGGTGAACATGCTCAGCCCGAAGAGGCCGACTGCTCCGACCAGGAGGGCGAAGGGGGCCATGACGATCAGGTCGCCGGGCCGGCCCTTGGCTGGCGGAGCCCCTCGGATGAATCCTGCCCCCGGCACGCCAGCGCCACCGTCGCCGCCGACCGCCGACTCCCCGAATGCCCAACCCCGGCCACCTTCGGGGGGCCCACCGTCCGCCGGGGGGTAGGCGTCCCATCCGCCGCCCGATCGCCCGGAACCGGTACCTGGGTCGGGATTACCGAAGCGGTCCCGGGCGCCGCCGCCAGCGTCGTCAGGCAACGGGGACCAGGCGGTGGGGCCGGTGCGGGGCGGAGGGACCGATCCGCCGGTCAGTCCGAGGGACTGGTCGTAGGCCCGACGCCGGGGCTCGTCGCCCAAGACGTCCCAGGCGGCATTGATCCGTGCCATTCGGCGAGCCGCACTCGAGGTCGGATGGGAGCGCCCACCTTTGGTGGCGCCGTCGGAAGGGGACGCGGCCCGGTCGGGGTGATGGATCCGGGCCAAGCGGCGGTAGGCGCTGCGGATCTCCTCGGCACTGGCCCGGGGGGCGACGCCCAGGATCTCGTAGTGGCTTCTCACCGGCGTCTCCTGGCTGCTCAGGGGTAGCGGGTCTCGGCAGCCAGGGCGGCCGCGGCCCGGGCCAGCCGGGCCAGCCGGGGGGCATGGGCAACCATCAGGGCGACGTTTCCTCTGATCTGCAACCTCCCGGCACTGAGGACAGCCCCCGGCGTCATCCTCCCCTGACTGACGGCCACCGCGTCGGGCCAGGGCAGGGACAGTTCCACGTCGGCCGTCCTCGGGTCGGCGTCGGCCACCACCAGCGCCCGTTTCGGGCCCAACTCGACCACGTAGAAGACCTCCCCGCCACCTGGTTGGTCCGTCACCCGGTGCCCGAGGGAGAAAGTGTGGTCGACCTCTTCAGGCTCCAACCGGACCGACTTGTCGCAGTCGGGATCGGCGTCGTCCACCTCAGCGGCAGCCAGGGCCGCGCCCAGTTGGTCGAGCCACTCCCGACTGAGAAAGACGGTCACGCCGCCATCTTCGCCCTTACGACCGCTTGGGGCGAAGCGGGCACTGACTCGCCGCCGGACCACCCAGCGCGACCAAACGGGGTGACAGGTCCACCGGACTGGCGGTAAGGCGGGACGGTCGCCAATCCCGTAGCTTCGTTCACTTGCCAGCCGCGTATCCCTCTCCCGGGACTCCAGTAGACGCCGTGGTACCGGTAAGCCCGGCGGACGAATCCGCCCATCCGGCAGGGGACCCGGCCGGGTGGGGCGAGTGGTGGCAGTTCCACTTCGTCGACCCGGGGACCGGCCTGGCCGGCTACGCCTGTATGACCCTGGTCACCGGCCCGGTCCCGGGCCCGGGCCCGGCCCGAAGCCGGTGCTGGTTCTGGGCCGGGGTGGTGGGTGCCGGGCGCGAGACCGTGGCGTTGAGCGACCTCGGAGTCCCTCCACCCCGAGGAGACGGGCTGGAGATCCGCTCCAGCGGCTTGTGGGCGGAGATGACCTGTGAGGAACCACTCGACCACTGGAGCGTGGGCCTCGAAGCCCTGGCCCTGGCCTACGACGATCCCTTGGAGGGATGGGGCGAGGAAAGGGGGATTCCCACGCCGCTGGGCTTCGACCTGGGGTGGGAGTCAGACCGGGAGCCCTACTGGGTGGTCCCCCCCAGCCTCGGCTCAGCAGGCGCGGTGCCGGAGGGGGAGTACGCCCAGACTGGCCCGGTGGTGGGCGAAGTCCTCTGCGGAGCGCAGCGTTTGGGCGTCGACGGTTGGGGGCGACGCTCCCATGGCTGGGGCCGGGGCGGTCCCGTTGGCGCCCAGCCGTCGATCGGGGATGATTCGCGTCCTGTCATGGAGTGGCCGAGCGGGCGCCCCATCGACTCCTTGGTCCTGGGGTATTCGGCCATCGCCGTTCCGGTGATCGGGACCACAGCGGTTCAGCGGGTCCTGGAGGAGGCCTGGGTGGCCCCCCCACCGGCGTCGGTCGGAGGCTGGACCCGGTGGGTCAACCCTGAACCTCGGCATCGGTGAGTCCGTCGCCAGCCAGGGTGGCGCGCCGCACGGCGGCTATGGCCGAGGTGACGGCGATGCCCCTGGGACAGGCCTCGGTGCAGTTGAAGGCGTTGCGGCAGGCCCAAACGCCCGAAGCGTCGTCCAGGCGCTCTAGGCGTTGCCGGGTGGCGCCGTCGCGGGAGTCGAAGATGAAACGGTGGGCGGCCACCACCGCCGCTGGCCCCACGTAGTCCTGGCCACCGGCCCAGACCACCGGGCACGAAGTGGTGCACGCCGCACAAAGGATGCAGCGGGCGGTGTCGTCGATCCGGGCCACCTCAGCCGGGCTCTGGAGACCCTCCCGCATCGGGTCCTGGCCATCAGGGCTCCCCTCCGGCCTGGCCGCCACATGCGCGCCATCGCCGGCTCCGGGCGCCTCTGGCGGCCGAACCGGTTGCAACCACGGTTTCTGGGCCTTGTAGGCGGCGAAGAACGGGGCCATATCCACCACCAGGTCCCGCCGGACCGCCAGATCCCTCAGGGGCTCCACCCGGATCCGCCGACCCAGGGAGCCAACCAGGGTGGTGCAGGCCAGACGGTTGGTTCCGTTGATCATCATGGCGTCGGACCCGCAGACCCCGTGGCCACACGATCGCCGGAAGGCCAGGGTGGCGTCATGGGTGTCACGGACCCGATGGAGCAGGTCTAGAACCCGGTCGGACGGCTCGGCTTCGAGGCGGAACCTCTCCCATCGGGATCGCCCGCCCGTCTCCGGATCGAAGCGGAGAACCTCCAAGGCAACCTGCACGGGCCTCTCCTAGCGCGTCAGTAACGACGCTCGGTGGGTTGATATCGCCCGGGGACCACGGGCCGCCGACCCCTCACAAGGGTTCCATCGGAGCCCAGGCCCATGAGGCTGTGGACCATCCACTTCTCGTCGTCGCGCCCGGGGTAATCGTCGCGGAAGTGCGCCCCCCGACTCTCGGTCCGATCCCGGGCGGCGGCCACCAGGACCCGGGCGAGATCCAGTAGAAAACCCAGTTCGATCGCCTCGGTCAACTCGTAGTTGAACCCTCGAGATCTGTCCGTGACGGCGATGGACTCCGAACGACCCGCCAGGTCTGCAATGACGTCTCCGGCGGCCTCGAGCGAGGACTCGGTACGGAACACCGACGCGTGGGTGGTCATGGCCTCCTGCAGCCGGGATCGCAGAACGGAGACCGACTCACCGCCGGAGGCCGTCTCCAGGCGAGCGATCCTCGTCGCCACATGCGCCGCCCAGGCGTCGTCGCCCGCCTCCGGATGCTCGCGCCCCCGGGTGAACTCGACCATGGCCTCCCCGGCCCTTCGTCCGAAGACCACGATGTCGAGGAGGGAGTTGGTGCCCAACCGGTTGGCCCCATGGACGGACACACAGGCGCATTCCCCGGCGGCGAACAGACCGGCGACAACGGTTCCGTCGCCGCCTGCGACCACCTCTCCCCGCACGGTGGTTGGTATGCCCCCCATGGCGTAGTGGGCTGTGGGGGCGATGGGGATCAGGTCGTGGTGGGGATCGGTGCCCAGGTAGGTGCGCACGAACGAGGCGACGTCGGGCAGTTTGGCCTCGATCTGGCCGGCCGGCAGGTGGGTGAGATCCAGATGCAGGTGGTCGCCCTCGGGTCCACAACCCCGGCCCGCCTGAATCTCCCGCAGCAGGGCGCGCGACACCAGATCCCGGGGGGCCAGGTCCCCAACCGAGGGGGCGTAGTTGGTCATGAACCGCTCACCCTCGACGTTGCGAAGGATCCCGCCCTCGCCTCGGGCCGCCTCCGACAACAAGATGCCCAACTTGTGGATCCCGGTGGGGTGAAACTGGAAGAACTCCATGTCCTGCAGGGGCAGTCCCCGGCGCAACAGGACAGCGGGTCCGTCCCCGGTAAGGGTGTGGGCGTTGGACGAGACCTTGAAAATGCGCCCGAACCCACCCGTGGCGAACAAGGCGGCCCGGCAGGCGAACACGTGGAGGTCGCCGGTGGCCAGTTCGAAGGCCACCACCGCCGACAGGCGTCGGCCGGGGGCGAAGTCTCCGGCCGGTCGGTCACCTCCGGTGGCGGTGGCCGCCGGCGGGGCAGGACCGCGAGGGTTTGCGGCTCCGGGCTGAGTCGCGACAGTCCTACGCGGTTGGTCCTCCCCCGCGAAGACCACGTCGAGGACCGTGAACTCGTCGTAGAACTCCACGTCCCGAGCCAGACACTGCTGGTAGAGCGTGTGAAGGATGGCCTGACCGGTGCGGTCGGCGGCGTAACAGGCCCGCCGAACCGGCCCCTTGCCGTGCTCGCGGGTGTGGCCCCCGAAGCGACGCTGATCCAGGCGCCCGTCGGGCGTCCGGTTGAACGGCAGGCCGAAGCGCTCCAGTTCCACCACGGCATCGATGGCCTCCCGGCACATGACGTCGGCCGCGGGTTGATCCACCAGGAAGTCCCCGCCCTTGACGGTGTCGTAGGCGTGCCACTCCCAGGAGTCGTCCTCGGTGTTGGCCAGGGCCGCGCACATACCCCCCTGGGCCGCTCCGGTGTGGGACCGCACCGGGTGAAGTTTGCTCAGCACCGCACAGGAGCGGCGGCCGGCCACCTCGATGGCAGCCCGAAGCCCAGCCCCTCCGGCGCCGACGATGACCACCTCGTGGGCGTGATGGTGGATACGTCGACCGGTGGGGGACCGGGGGGTGGCACCCGGCGCCTGCGCCCCGGCATCGGGGCCCCCGAAGCGTTGCCCGGCGCCGGTGGTCACCGGTAGGTCACGGTTCCCTCCAGTACCGCATCCACGTCCAGCCCTCCGGGCCCAGGCCGCAGATCCAGGCGATACGGCCCCTCTTCGAGCGTCACAACCCGGGCCGGACCGCCGCCATCTTCGGTCCGGACCGTGAGTGTCCCGGCTATTTCCACCCCGCCCGGTCCGGTGAAGCTGGAGGCTGCAACCGGTCGGTTCAACTCCAGGGGAGCCAGAACCTCCAGGGTGGTGCCGGCGTCGGCGGTGAAGCTCACCCCGTCGCGCGGGGTTGCCAGCCCGCTGCGACCAACGGCCACCGGGGCGGCGATCCTGTACGAGCCCGGGTCGAACGATCGAGCTTCCCCCGGATTCAGCCGCCAGGTAAGCCCGTCGGCGTCCAGGCGCAGACCCACGCCCGCCACGTCGATGCCACCGGTACCCGACACCGGCAGCGGTGTTCCCCCACCCCACACGATGGAGGTGCGAACCCCCTCCACGAGGGCACCCTCGATGGCGGCTCCCGATCCCGATCCGGGCGTCGCTTCCAGCACGAACGGGGAGGCAACGGACCCGCCCTGGGCGGCGGTGGCCTCGATGGTGACGGCGGTACCGGTCACGAAGGTCTGGCCCGGTCCGGGGACCACCTCGGGCTCGGACGCAACCGGGACCGGGCGTTGCGTGCTTCGACCACCGCCGGGCGCCGGCGACCCCGTGGCCAACGCCACGGCGAGAACTGCCGCCACACAGGTGACCACCGTGGCGACGACCACCGCCAGAACCCGGGACACCGGCTCAGGTTAGGGGCCGCGGTGTCCCGGTCGTCTGGCCGCACCCGGGATTTGGCTGATGTCGCCTTGCGCCAAGGGGCGGAAAGGGACGATGATGACATCGTTGTAACTACGAGAACCTGTAACTACATGAACCTGTAACTACATGGGTAACTCAGCCGTCAGGCTCTGGCGACACCGACTTTCCTGAACTACCGCCGGTGCCCCCGTGGCACCGGCGCTCGTCAATGCCTCGGGTGGGCGGATTACATGAACATCGATCAACAGGAGGGTGCTGGCAATCAGGTTGTGATGACGCCCCGACTCCGGATCACCCCGCCACCTTTGACCTCTGGTAGCTCCGGCCCATGGTTTGGGCCTCTCAGCGGACGTCGCCGCCAAGGCCGGCTCGGGCAACGGTTGCACCCGGCCATGCCAGCCGTTGCGCCGGCCCTGTCAGGGCCAGGGTTCCGGTCGTGACCCCCCCGGTCGGCCGCGGATCCAAGCGCCGGGTCGACGAGAACCAGGCCGGCTCGGTTCCGGCAGAGAGCCTCCAGCCGTCGGCGCCGGCCGATCCGGAATCTCCGGCGGAGGTGCGCCGAGGTCACAGGTTCGACTTGGGGGACCGCTCCTGGTCCTGGCAGGCCAACTGCATGGGCGTTGATCCCGACCTTTTCTTCCCCGAGCGGGGAGCCTCGACCCGGGAAGCCAAGGCTGTGTGTCGAGGGTGCGGTGTTCGCGAGGGTTGTTTGGAATACGCCCTGGTTAACGGGGAGAAGTTCGGGATCTGGGGAGGCCTGAGCGAGCGGGAACGCCGCCGCTTGCGCCGGGAACGGGCTGAGAAGCGAGCATCGACTCTTGGCGCAGGCGACCCAACCGATGCCGATCTCGCCGACCTCGACGGGGCTGACGAGGACGAGGACCTCGATCAGACGGCGGCCGACGAGGCCGACGAGTTGACAGACGTCGGGGAGCAGTAACCCGAGTTCAACTTCCCCATCCCTGGCGTGCCGGGGGTGGAGGTCACCGGCGTGCTCCCCATGCCGGTGGGCGCAGTGGCCCCGGGGCGGAACCACGACCCCTGTCCGGGGGCCCCGGCGCCGCCTCCAGGTGCCGCCGTCGTTCCCGACCTTCGGCAGGTTCCGTCGGCCACACCGGCGTGGTGCCTGCGAAGAGAGCCCAGTTGGTGCACTAGTGATGCTGGGCCCGCTGGATCCGTTCCTCGAGCGTTCGGTCCGCTCCCAGATCCAGTTGCCTCCATCGCCGGCGGGGCACAGCGGCCAGGACCGACGATGGGATCAGGCCGACCAGTTCGGCGGCCACCACCGGGACCAGAGCGCCGGCCTGGTCGAATATGTCCGCCGGGCCGAAGGTGTCCGGATCGGTCAGGTTGAACGACAACTGCAACCGCCCCCCCACATCCAACGCCAGGGCCCGCACCGCCGGCCCCCGCAGGCTCTGGGCTGCCGCCCGGGCCTGGGCCACCGACACCTGCGGGCTGAGCCAGAGGTTGTAGGCGACCAACGGCGGCCGGGCCCCCACACAGCACGACCCGGCCCGAGGATGTGGTGCCCGTGGTCCGAACGTCGGCATGAGCGTTCGGTAGGCCTCCCGTCGTATGTCAGGCAGGGTGGGCATTGGGGTTGGAGATCCACCACCCGACGAGCCCGGTGCACCAGCCGCGATGTCCGTCGGAGCCGTGTCCGGTAGATCCCCGTAGAGGAAGCAGGGAACCCCCCGGGCGGCGAACCAACGAGCGAATCGGTCCCGAGCGGCCAAGGCCATCCGGGGGGTGGTTGGGGCCAGGGCAACAAAAGGAACCACGTCAACCACGCCCATGCGGGGATGGGCGCCGCGATGTCGGCCCAGATCCAGTGCATCAGCGGCCAGCGCCGCGACCGCCATCGTGGCTGCCTCCACCCCGGCGCCGGCCAGGGTGAAGACACTGCGATGGTGGTCGGGATCGG
Organism: Acidimicrobiales bacterium; assembly: GCA_052390275.1. Taxonomy (GTDB): domain Bacteria; phylum Actinomycetota; class Acidimicrobiia; order Acidimicrobiales; family AC-14; genus JBQTHD01. The sequence continues at coordinate 26,904 of JBQTHD010000016.1, forward strand.
AATGGACGTCGATCAGACAGTCGCCGGCCGCTGCGGCCAGGGTCGCGAGCAGCGGCAGGTCCCGACCCTCACTGAGATTGATCACCGCCTCGAGCACGACGCCCCCACGTTGCCGATCCCCGCGTTGCCGATCCCCACGTTGCCGATCCCCACGTTGCCGATCCCCATAGTGTGGGCTGCTGGTTGCCCGGTGGTCGGCCCACAGCCACCGCCCGGAGGCAACGGCGGGGTGCCGGCGGCCATACCCAGGGTTAGGCTGGGCTCATGCCGTCCTTGCCTGGTGGTTGGGAGCTTTTGATCGTGCTGTTGGTCGTGCTCCTGCTGTTCGGCTCCACCCGCCTGCCCAAGCTGGCCCGCTCCATGGGTGAGGCATCCAAGGAGTTCAAAAAGGGGATCAAGGACGGTTCCGAGTTGACCAAGGGCAACGATTCGGTGTCGGCGATCGAAGCCTCCAAGGCGGTCGAAGCCTCTAAGGCGATCGAAGCCTCCAAGGCGACTGAAATCACCATGACGCAGGCTGAACTCGATGCCCTTCTGTCCCGGGAGAGACGGGCCGGCCAGGACGGCTGACCCCGTTCGCCGTCGAAATCCAGCCCGGACGGCTACTAGTTCCGGCGGGCACTAGGCCCGGGCGGCTGCTCGTTCCTGGCGCCGACGACGGGCTATACGACGACGCTCACGCTCCGAGGCTCCTCCCCAGACGCCGTGATCGATGCTGTTGGCCAGCGCATATTCCAGGCAGGGAGTGAGCGACGGGCATCCCTCGCAGATTCGGCGAGCCACCTCGACCCCGACGCCGTCGGACGGAAAGAAGAGAGAGGGTGGCTGGTTCCGGCAGTTGCCCTCCGCCATCCAGTGGGTGTCCATCGGCTCCTCTCCTTTGCGGCCCGTTTGGACCCGCAACCCATCCAACCCTGCGGTGCCCGGGATCGTTCCCGAAAACTCGTTTTCGGGAACCAGGTCCAAGGTGCGTTCAACCTCGAATACGGGTCGTGGTGGGCGTCTCACCCCTTGTTACGGAGGCAGTGCCCCTCCTGGATCCTTCCGGGCCGGGTTGGCCGCACGTTGACTCCCCACAGGTTCACCTTCCTGGGTGGTAATTGATTCACGGGGATGGCCCATCCAAACGAGCCATCGGGGCTCCCGTGCCTTTCCGGTAGCGTCCCGGTGATGCCCGACATCGCCGCACCGGCCGAAGCACAAACGCCTCGAGGTCACGTCCGGGTCATCTACCTGGGCCCGGTGGCTCCCCACTGGGATGTGGTGGGCGACTATGGGGACCGAATTCAGGTTGAGGAGTTCCGTCAGCGGGCCCTGGCCCGGCTCCTCCTGCTGCCCCCCCACGACCCGCAGTTCCGGCGCAACCGGGAAAGAGTGGTGCGCGACGCCGAGCGGGAAGCCCTGCTGATCGACTGGGACCTGGGCATGCCCGAAGAAGAGGTCGAGACCACCGGCATGAGTTGAAGCCGTCCGGGGCCACCCCCCCTGGCAGGCGACCGGCGATGATGTCGGGGCTCGTCGGGTCCTCGGGCCTATCGTAGGAACGTGGAGCCGACGGTCGCCTGGATTCTGGTCGGCGCCTGTGGCCTGATCGCTTTGATCCTGGCCACCGCATTGGCGTCGGTCACCCGGTCCCGCCGTACGCTGGCCCGCCGCCTCGCCGCCCTCAGCGCCCGACTCAGCGGCGAGGAACTCGCTTTGGAGGGCCGGGGTGCCGACGGGATCATCGACGGGATCGAGCGCCTGGTCGACGCGAACGTGGCCGTGGCCGGCGAAGCGGATAGGGCCCTGGGCCGAATAGAGATTGCCCTGGCCCACCTGGAGGCCGGCATCGTGGTGGCTGACCAGGACGGCGAGGTGGTTTTCTCCAACCCTCGCGCCGAGGAACTACTTCGGGGCGAGGCGGCGGGTTCTCCAGCGCGGGTCATGGTCGAAGAGCTGCTGATCACGGCTGCCGAGGGGGGATCCCACCAGGCCACCCTGGAGGTGTCCGGCGACTGGCCCCGTACGGTCGATATTGAGGTGTTCCCCTTGGAGAGCCGTTACCAGGCGGTGGGAGGCCTGGCCGTGCTGGAGGACGTGTCCGACCGCCAGCGACTCGATGAGGCCAAGCGGGACTTCGTGGCCGATATCGGTCAGCAGTTGAGGGTCCCGGTGGGGGCCATCGGCCTGCTGGCCGAGACGGTGATGGCCGACGCCCAGCAACCGGTGGTCGAGCGCCTGGCCTCGCGCATCCAGGCCGAGTCGGCCCGCCTGGGCCGGGTGGTCGACGATCTCATGGCCCTCACCCGGATCCAGGCCGAAGGCCCTTCGGCCCGCGATCCGGTGCTGCTGCACATGATCGTGGCTCAGGCGGTGGAACGGGTGAGGGTGCTGGCCCAGGAACGGAGCATGACCATCAACTTCGGCGAGCCGGTTCGGCGCCTTTCGGTGCTCGGGGACCGTCGCCAACTGGTCACCGCCGTATTCCATCTGGTGGACAACGCGGTGAAGTACTCACCGGTTGGATCGATCATCGAGGTGCGGGCCCGGCCCGACGACGGCTGGGTGGAGCTGATGGTCAGAGACAGGGGGGTGGGCATCCCCCAACGGGATCTCAGCCGTATTTTCGACCGGTTCTACCGGGTGGACAGGGGTCGGCCCGCCAGCGTGGGTGGCTCGGGCCTGGGCCTGGCCGTGGTCCGCCACGTCGCCAGTTGCCATGGCGGTGAGGTACGGGTGGAGTCCAGGGAGGGCGAGGGATCCACCTTCACCCTGCGGATACCGGCAGCCAGCCGGATGGAACGCCCGCTCCACGACGGCCCGGCCTCCCCGCCGCCAGACCGCTTCTCGGGCCCCGACCCAACGCCCCGCTCGGCCTCGGTCCCCGGGCCACCTGCCGTGGCGACCCCCGGGCGACCGACGGTGGCCGGACCGGTTCGGCCCCGCCCCGCCCAGGCCCTGCCGGTCCAGACGCGGGCCCCTGCGGCCCAACCGGGTCCAGCAGGTCCGGTCCGCATCGCATCGGACCTTGCCCCGGCGCCGCCCAGCCCAGGGGCAGCCGAGGATTCCGATCGATCGCTCGGTCCGACCAGAAGTTCGGGCCGGTTCGGCCGGCGAGGAAAATCTGCTCGGCCAGACCGGGAGGACGGCTCGACCGACGTCAGTGCCCACCCCTCCTCCGATAGGGCATCGGAGCGATCCCGTGGTCGTGAGGACGAGATCGACGGGTGGGAAGCGGTGGCCACGGGCGCCAACATCCGCCGACGCTGATGGCATCTAGTGGTCTGTCTGCGAATTGGCTGGGTGGGTACGGCGAGCCACTCGGCGTTCATGGCAAGGCGCGAGGTCGAAGGAATACCCGTAGGTCTTTCGAGGCCGAGCAACGCCGCCAGGGGCGCCGATG
>JBQTHD010000017.1:0-43796 GCA_052390275.1 Acidimicrobiales bacterium
CGACATCCTGCGGGCCATCCGCAGCTTCGACCCCTGCATGCCCTGCACCACCCACATGGACACCGGGGCCGGCACCATCGTGCGGGAGGTCAACTCCTGCGGATGCACGCTGGAGTAGTTCCCCACATCGGCAACTCGCGGCCATCTCAGGTCGTGAACTGAACGTTCGCGCTGCCCACACCGCCCCTGGCGCAAGCCAGGGGCGGTGGCGCGTCCAGGGAGCCTTCTTCATGGTGATCGTGGGTCGTGAATTTCCTGGTCAGGGGCTTGACCGCCGTCAGTCCGGGGTAGGCAGAGAGCTACCTGCCACCCCCACGACCTCTGGGAGGCGTCCATGGCCCCGCCCTACCACACCGACCTCGATCGCCCGGCCACTGGTCAACTCCACGAGTTGCTGGCCTCGTGGATGGGGACCCGCACCGCCGCCTATTTCGTCCGTGAGCACTACGGCGACGCCGGCTTCGTGGCCGACACCCTGCGCCAACTGGCCGAGGAGGTGGAGATCGGGCTGACCCCGAGCGAGTCCGAATCTTTCGAGGAACTCAACATCGAACTGTGGCGCCAGGAGCTGGCTGACGAAGCTGTCGCCGACCGGGATCCGTCCGATGGCCACCCACTTGATGATCGGGCCCCCCTCGATCTCGATCGTTCGATCGACAACGAAATCACTGACCGGGAGATCGACATGTAATCCGCATTTGGGCCGTGGGGGCATCCGGGCCGTGCACACCAGTGAGCCTGCGGCCGGGTCCCCGGTCGACAACCCCTAAGGAGATTGCTCGATGCCTCGACACAGCACCCTTGCCCCTGACCTCCACGAAACGCTTCCCGCCCCTGCGACCGGGTCCACAATCGCGGTGGACAGCCACGACCGTTCCGTTGCCGGACGGGGCCGGGGGGCGGTGGACGACTGGCGGGACAACCCGCTTGACCCCATGGCCCCAATCGGGATTCGGTCCGGAGCGCTTCCCCCCGACACCTCGACCATCCGCCTGGGACCCCTGGAGAAGATCTACCTGATCTGGATGGTGGGCGCCTCCTGTGACGGATGCACCGTCGCGGTGACCGGGGCCACCCACCCCCGGGTGGAACATCTCATGGCCGGCATCATCCCCGGCCTTCCCCGGGTGGAACTGATCCACACCGTGGTCAGCGTCGAGGTGGGAGCGGAATGGACCCACAACCTGTTCATGGCCGAGCGGGGAGAGTTGGACGCCCCCTACGTCATCACGTGGGAGGGCTCGATCATGGACGAGTCGATAGCCGGGGACGGGTACTGGATGGGCCTGGGTGAGGACCCCCAGACCGGACGCCAGATCACCAGCCTGGAGTGGCTGGACCGCCTGGCTCCTGGGGCGGCCGCGGTGGTGGCCATCGGTACCTGCGCGACGTGGGGCGGGATCCCCGCTGCCAAGGGCAACGCCACCAACGCCATGGGGGTGATGGACTACCTCGGCAAGGACTACCGCAGTGCCTTCGGCGTTCCGGTGGTCAATGTCCCCGGCTGCGCACCGGTGGGCGATAACTACATTGAGACGGCGGCAGCGGTGTTGCTGTTTCTCAACGGTCTCGCCCCCCTGCCCGAGTTCGACAATCTGGGCCGACCCGCCTGGCTTTTCGGTGAGACCGTCCACCGCCACTGCCCCCGGGGTGGCTACTACGAGGAGGGCGTTTTCGCCAAGGAGTACGGCGACAAGGAGTGTCTGGTCGAGTTGGGCTGTTGGGGCCCGGTCGTCCAGTGCAACATCGTGGAGCGGGGCCAAATCGACGGGGCCGGAGGATGCATGAACATGGGTGGAATCTGCATTGGATGCACGATGCCCGGGTTCCCGGACAAGTTCAGCCCCATCACCGAAGTGGCCCCCGGGTCCATACTGTCCAGCACCACCAGCAAGATCGCCGGCGGATTCATCCGGCGCATGCGCTACATCTCCAAGAACGACAAGAACATGTCCCGGCGTTGGGACGAGGAGATTCCCTCGGGCTGGGCTCGAGCCCAAAGCGCCCCTCGCGGTGCCCAGAAGATGATGCACCGCTTCTACTCCAAGTACCAGTACTCCCATGAGGGGGGCAACGGCAAGACCTACGGGCACACCTCCGAGGGTCGCTCCGGACGGGGCCGGTACGAGGCTGGTCAACCCGCGGCCTGAGTGTTCGGCGGCAAGCACCCGTCCGGGGCCCATCGGCCCCAGACGGGTCGCCGCCCGGGCCTCAACCCAGGAGCCTGGCCAGCACGGCCCCCAGCAGGCGGCCACTGGGACGGGGTAGGCGGGCGGAGATTTCCAGGTGGGTGCTGTAACCATGAGCCTCGTGGTCGAAGCGTCCATGGCTGGTGGCATCGCTCGTCTCATCGGCGGCACAGAACAGGTTCCCGGAGCGGGGGCCGGTGTCCTCGGCCATCTGCTGTGCCGAGGCCCCAATGCGGCCCAGGAGATGGTCGGTGGCAGCGGGGGCAAACTTGGCGCCCCAAATGGTGAGCACGCTTCGGGCGCCCAGGACGAACTCCCGGCAGGGATTGGTTGCCGCCCACAGAACCGCCCGGGCCGCCAGTTCCGGTTGAAAGACGGGCGCCACCGGCCGGGGGTGACAGTCCAGGTTCGATCGGCACCACCCGAACTGGGGGGTGTTGACGGCCGGCAACTGAACCATGGCCAGCCTTACGGCCGAGCCCTCCGAGAGAAGCTCGGCCCGCAAGGAATCGGTGAAGCCCCTGATCGCGAACTTGGCGCCGCAGTAGGGGGCCTGAAGGGGAATGGCCCGGTACGCCAAAGCGGATCCGACCTGGACTATGACGCCCCGGTTCCGGGACCGCATCTTTCCCAGGGCTGCCATCGTCCCCCATACCGTTCCCAGATACGTCACGTCGGTTGCCCGGCGGAACTCCGCCGGGGTCACAGCGGCAAGCGGCGAGAAGATGGTGGCCATGGCGTTGTTGACCCAGACGTCGATCTCCCCCAGGTCCGCCTCAGCCTGCTCCGCTGCGCTTGCCACCGCCTCGGCGTCAGCCACGTCAGTGGGGATGACCCGAGCTATTCCTCCTGCCTTCTCCACTTCGGCCGCGGCCGCTGCCAGACCGGCACGGCCCCGGGCCAACAGGGCCACTCTGGCTCCCTGGCGCCCGTAGGCCACCGCCACCGCTCGACCGACCCCGGCCGACGCCCCGGTCACCACCACCACCGGCCTCCGTTCGGCGGTCACCGCTTCGAACCGCAGCCACCAGGCCCGGTTTGAGCCGGTGATTCGGACCCATCGTCAACTTGGGCTTCGCCCGATCGGCCCCAGCGGAGTTGCGCGTAGCGGGCGAGGCGCCAGGCCCACAGGCCGGCGCTGCCCCACCGCTCCCGCCGGTCGAGGGCGTCGAACAGATACAGCGTGCGGGCCAGTTCGGCGTGGGACCACACCAGGGGAACATTGCCCAGAGCGGCCCCGGTGTTCGGATCGATCTCTTCGGATATCAGGCCGGGGAAAGCGTCCAGCATGGCCGTCGCCCGCTCCCGAGCGTCGTCAATCCTTCCCAGATAAGCCAGCGCGTCCACCGCCCACCAGGACACGGGAATGAAGGCGCCTTCGGTTCCGGGCATACCGTCGCTGCCCGGTGGATAGCGGTACAACCAGGGCCAGGCGTCGAGTCGGGGCAAGATCCAATCGACCAGTTTCCCCAGGCGGGGGTCGCTTCTGGGCATCAGCCCGAAGACGGCCACCATCAGCGCCGAGGCGTCGGGGACTGGGGGATCCTGCCCGTAGAACTGGGGCAGCGAGCCATCGGGCCCCAAGGCATCGAGCACCCGTTGACGACTGGTGGCCGCCGCCCGCCTCCAGAGCCGGGCCGGGCCCAGTCCCTCGAGGGGCCGCCAGCGGGCGATGGTGGAGGCCCGTTGCAGCGCCAGCCACCGTCCGATATCCGCGCTCACCAACCGGCGGGGATGGCGGAACTCCCAAATACCGTTCGAGTCCACGGGATCGTTGCGGGCGAGGTAATCGGCAACGCTCCGAACAACTTGCCAGGTCTGATCGTCCAGGTTCCCTCCGGTCTGCAGGTAGACCGAGATGGCTTCGGTGACCAGGCCCAGCCCGTCGTACTGGATCTGCCCACCCGCTTCGTTGCCCAGGTGGATCGGGTCCCCGCCAAGATCCCGGGTGCGAACCGCCCGCTCGGCCGGAACCCGCCGGCCATCGACGTCAGTGGCGGGCAGACCTGGCACCCCGTGGTCAGCGATGACCTGGCCCACAAACCTCAGGTACTCGCGGGCGGCCTGGCGCTGGCCCAGAAGGGCCGCGACCGACACCCCCAGCGATGCGTCCCTCAGCCAGGAGAACCGGTAGTCCCACCGGCGGTGACCGTCGGGTGATTCAGGTAGCGACGTGGTGGCTGCTGCAATCACGGCTCCGGTCGGACAGTAGGTACAGGCCTCGATGACGGCCAGGGCATCGGCCGCCCGGCCGGGATGGGTTCGGGGCAAAAGGGCGCTGGCCAAGCGCCGCCGGTCCCAACACTCAGCCTGCTCCAACAGCGCGACTCCCACCGATGAATCAATTTCCGCCGGGCCGTCCGCCGGGCCGTCCGCCTGGTCGCCGACCGGGCCTGCGAACCCGATCCACAGCGGTGTCCATTCCTGGGAGGACGCATGCAACGACGTTCGATGAGTTCCCGGAGGATCTATCACCGTGTGTCCGCCCTTGACCCACATGGCCTCGGCCGAAGCCTGGCCGTCGGCAGGCAGAGCGGCCACCGTGAGACAGTGGGTCAGCGTCACGGGCGCACCTTGCGCCCTCACCATGCGCACCATAACGGTGGTGTCGTCGATCAACAGCAATGCGTCCCGACAGTTGAAGCGGTGGCCGTCACCGGTAATGAGGTCCGTAACGGCGGTGGCTCCGGCGGGGGGGCCGTGCACGCGCGTCATCCGAGACTGTTCCCAGGCAGCCTGTCCGCCGATGTCGGGTTGAAGCAGCGACCAAAGGGCGGGCGTCGAGTCGAACCGGGGAGCGCACAGCCAGTCGATGGTGGCGTCGGGCGTAAGCAGGGCCAGAGACCGGCCGTTGCTCAACAGCCGGTGACGATTCAGGGCCGGCCGGGCCGATGGGTCCAGGCACGCCGGGCCTCCGGAATTACCACCGGGACCGCAGCCAGGCTGGTGGCGGTGGCCAGCGTGCACCAACTACAGAACCGGCCGTGCCTGGTGGCCTGTTCCGCGGTGAGGAACAGGCCCGATGCCGCGTCGACCGCCACCTTGGCCGCCAGGGCGAGCGGAATCCAGGGCCGCTCCCGAGCCCGATTTCCGGCCCCCATTCCCGCGAGCATCAGGGTCACGGAGTAGCTGGCCAGGCCCAGGGCGGCATCGGGCATCTTGGCCAGTTCGTAGGCCTCGCCCGAGGCGTCCACTCGCTCGGCATCAAAAAGCGCGACATCCGGCTCCGGAGGGCGACGGGTCAGGCCCATCTGATAAGCGGCAACCACGCCCATGGCCGCCATCGCCACCAGCGTCAGGCCGGCGGTCCTTCGCCGTTGCTCCAGGTAAGAACCTCCGTGGCATCGAAGATCGTCGCTGACCAACTCGGCCTCGATCGAAGACCCCCGACCGATGCCCCCGGGGCGGCCCCGAACCGAAGCCGCCGACGGACCAGCCGGGCGGGCCCGCCGGTGGGTCCCAGGGTCGAGCGAGTTCCCGTTGGCGAGACTGTTCGAGCCCGGGACCGGGGGGTTGGACGAGCCCTCCATCCTGGCGGTCATCTATCGGGCTCCCGCCAGGCCCGGCGCAGATCCTCAACCACACCTCCTTGGGCGTCCTCGGCCCTGGAGTACAACGACCGAATGGGAGTGCCGTCGGCGGCCACCAGGTCCAGCCGCAGCGGGTTCGCCGACTTCATGATCTCCTCGATCGCTGCCGTCGCCCCCGAGACCCGAACCGTGGAACCGTGCTCGCTGGCCAGACGGTCGGTGGCCCCCTTCTCCGCCTCCCCGGCCCCCACTATGAACCCAACGGTGGCCCCGGCGGCTACTCCGACCAGGGCGGCAACCAGGATCCTTGCGCCCAGTGAGAGTGGCCCCCATCCGGGGATGAAGGCGAAGGGGACGGTCACCAGGGCGCCGATGACCATGGCCACCGGCGATACGGCCAGCACACCCTTGACCGAACGCTTGGTCATCATCAAACCGGCCTGGGGGGCCATCAGGGATCGGTCCATCTCCTCTCGCATCTCGCTTCGGAGAGCGGCCACGTGGTCTTGGCCGTGTGATTCGACTCCCTTGCCACTTCCAACCGGCTCCGTCTCGACACGAATGGAGCTCGGGTCCACGCCCAGCGCCCTGACCAGACGCACCACGTCCGCAACGGCTTGCTGATCGGCGAAGACACCGAGCAGATCCGCGTTGCCCGCAGAGGAGTTGGCCGCAGAGGAGTTGCCGGCGGTGGAACTCGGGGCCGTCGGGCCCCCCGGCGACGGCTGCGTCGTCGGCTGGGACCGTCGGGGCTGGTTGTTGCCGTGGAGTGGCTTGGCCATGGTGCCTCCCTCGGGTGCGGGCCTGTGCCCGGCGAATGGCCCGGGCTCGACCCTCCCTACCCTCCTGCCCCCCCTGCTACCCGCCTCGGTGGCACGCCCGCGTCACTCGCCGACGCGCCCCTCGCCGACGCTGCGGTTCAGCCCTGGCCGTAGAACAGTCGCTCCACCACTCCTCGACAGCGCCGGGTGACCCGGCGGTAGGTGTCGCGCAACTCCGACGGCGTGGTCCCAAGCGACCGGGCCAGCGGGGCCATCTGGTCCGCTCTGGCCGGAAGCGCGTCGCCCGCTGAGCCCTTGACCAAGAACCAGCGGTTCCGGGTCTGCTCGCAGAACCGGTAGGACTCGCAAAGCACGGCGGAGTCCTCGGGATCGAGCACGCCCGCCTCCTCCAAGCGGACCGCCGCCCTCGCGGTGGAGGGAGAGGGGATCCGATGGCGCAACTGGAGTAGCTGCAGGCAAAACTCGACGTCGGAGAGCGAGCCCCGCCCAAGTTTCAGATGGAACGCAGGATCGTCGGACACCGGAATCCGTTCCCGCTCGATTCGGGCCTTCATTCGGCGGATCTCCCGCTCCTCCTCCGCCGTCAAACCCCGCCAGACGAAGTCGTCGACCAACCCGGAGAACGCCTTCATCAGCCCGGGGTCGCCGGCGACAGGCCGGGCCCGGACCAGGGCCTGGCGCTCCCAGGTCTGGGCCCACCGCTGGTAGTAGGTGCGGTATCCCTCCAAGCTGCGGGCCAACGGGCCGTCCTTGCCCTCCGGCCGCAGATTCAGGTCGACCCGGTAGAGCGATCCCGCCGGGGTGTCTCCCCCAAGGAACCGCATCAATGCCTCGGTGTCGCGCTCGGCCCGGAGGGCCTCCTTGGCTGAATTCCCGCCGTGGACCACCAACAGGTCAAGGTCGCTGGCATAGGAAAGCTCACTGCCCCCCAGTCGTCCCAGGCCGATCACCGCCAGAGGAACGGCCGGTTCGATCGACTCCAAAGCCGCGTTTAGGCAGGCCTCGGCCAATTGCGTCAACTGATCCCCCACCGCCACCACCCCCCCAGGGAATCGCCCCAGAACGTCGGCGGAGGCAATTCGCAGTTCCTGGCGCCGTTTGAACCGCATCAGCGCAGGTTGACGTCCATCCGGATCCTCCCGCCAGGCCAGGGGCGCCAGGGCCGCGCGGGCCATCTCCGCAGCCGAGACCACCCCTGTGGCGTCGTCGGATGCCAGGGCACCGATGAAATCGGGATTCCGCCCGATCCACTCGCCCAGGCGGCGGCTGGTGCCCAGCAGGCAACACAGGGCCCGGGCCGCTTCGGGAGAGTCGCGCAGTATCATCGAGAGATCCCGGGCCTCGTGCTCACCGGAGGCCAGGACCCGCAGGGACAGTAGGCCCAGGTCCGGGTCGGGCGACTCGCTCAACCAACTCATCACCAGTGGAAGCGTCTGGCGCATCAGCCGGGACCGTCGGGTGAACCCGGCCGTCAGTTCGGCGAAGGCGGCTCGGATCCGCCGTGCGTCGGTGAACCCGAAGGCCACCAGGCGGGCCTCGATGGCAGCGTCGGACATCTGTCCAGGCTGGGTCGATCCGACGAGAGCGTCGAGCAATGGGCGGAAGAACAGATGTTGGTGGATGCTGCGGACCGCCGCTCGGTTGCGACCCACATCGGCCAGGAACAACTCGCCCGCCGTCCCAGCCGGACTGTCCCGGTAACCGGTCGTGCGGGCCAGGCGCTCAACCGCCTCCGCCCGGGTGGGCAGGGTGTGAACCTGCTGTTCGTGAACCAGTTGCAGCCGGTGCTCGACGGTTCGCAGCAGGCGGTACGCCGCCTCCAGGGCGACGGCGTCGGCCGAATCGACGTAACCGGCCCGCTCCATCTCCGCCAAGGTGGCAAGGGTGGCGGCCGACCGCAGCGCCGGGTCCGCGGGGCCGTGGACCATCTGAAGAAGCTGGATGGAGAACTCGATGTCTCGAATCCCGCCCCGGCCTCGCTTGATCTCCCGCTCGCTCAATCCCTTGCGGGCCAGTTCGCTCTCGGCCCGGGACTTCATGGCCCGCACCGCGCGCAGGTCATCGGGCCCGAAGCTCCTGCCCCACAGGCGGTTGGATGCGGATCGGGCAAAAGCGCTGCCCAGGGCCTCGTCCCCGGCCAAAGGCCGGGCCTTGATCAGAGCCTGAAACTCCCAGGTCTGGGCCCAGCGGTCCCAATAGACCTCGAATGCGGCCAGGCTTCGGATCAGTGGGCCGTCGCGTCCTTCGGGCCGCAGGTCCACGTCCACCCGGTAGCAACGGCGCACGACTTCAAGCACCGCCCGGGCGCCGGCGGTATCGGAGCCGACAAACATGACATCGATGTCACTGGAGTAGTTGAGTTCGCCTGCACCCAACTTCCCCATACCGATGATCGCCATGTCCCCCACCCCGCACAGCCGGCACGCGGCCTGTATCACCGACGTGGCCAGGTCCGCCAGGCCCCGACCCACCTCCTCCAGGCTGACCTGGGCCGTGAGGTCGCGAGCCGCGATCCGCAGCAGTTCCAACCGCATCTTGCGGACAAGCTCCCGGGTCTCCGCTGTCGCCTGATCAGGCCCGGCTGGCCGATCGGAATGGATCAGGACCTGGCGGGCGGCCGGATCGGCCACAATGAGTTCCCCGAGCGACCGGCTGGCGGCCGTCACCCCCACCACCGCCCGGGCGACGCCGGGGGCCGAAGCCAGACCCGCTACGAAGCCGGGGTCAACCTCGCCCAGGCGGGCCAGCGCGGCCCGCACCACCGCAGGAGCGGCGCTCGCGACCACCTCGCGTTCGAGGTCCGGATGGAGACGGGAGGCCGTCACTCCCTGAGTCGATCACGAACCAACCCGTCCGGGTCGAGCAGCCGATCACTCAATTCCTCGACGGCCAGCGGGATCCCTGAAGGCTGACTATTCCCCACGTACAAAGTCGGTCTCGAAGGAGAGTGGTCAACGGCGGTTCTTGTCATAGATGCCGATGAGGATGATGGTGAAGGCCAGCAGTCGGACGGCGTAGAGCCCGACCCGCTTCTCGGCGTTGGGGTCGGTGAGGCCCAGCGCCACGCTGTTGACGGCGAGGATGAGGAAGGCAGCCGAGAAGAGGGCGAAGAAGCGGTCTCCCGTGCGCCGGGCGAACTTGCGGAAAGCCAGCGCCGACACCAGGAAAAGGCCGGCGAGAAGTCCCGACAGCAGCGTCCTCATTCGCTGTCCTCCACCAGGCCGTAGACCAGGCAGGCCATTCCGACCACGGCCGGGACGAGGCGCACCGTCGACAGGTTCACGTCAGGGATCACCAGTTGGTCGACAACCAGCAGGAGGTTGTTGGCAGCCAGGCCGACGAAAGCCAGAGAACTCCAAAGCAACAGTCGCGATCGCGAGCGCCGGTAGCCGCGGACGAGCAGTACGGCGCAGAGCAGGCTGGCGACCGAGCAGAGGAGGTACACCGACGGCGCCATCAGTCCCCTTCCTCCTTGCTGGAACGGATACGAAAGGCGTCGGCGAAATCCCGGATGGCGTCGCTGGGCTTGGACAGCAGGATGCTCATGATTCGCAGACGGTAGGTGTCGTAGATGGTGGCCAGCTGATCGGCAGCCTGACGATCCTTTCCGTCGGCGGGAGCGAACTCGTACTCGGCTCCCTGGACGCGGACCAAACGGGCCCGGACCAGGGCGTCCAGAAGCGCAGCCGCGTGGTCCTCGGCGAGAACGAACTGGCGGGCCACCTCGCGGGCAGTCCATCGTCGCGGGTTGCGGACCAGCAGTACGAGGGCCTCCACCTCCGATACCGAGGTCAATGACCGGTCCAGCAGCCGCCGGACCTGGTCCGGTATGGGATCGGCTTCGGCGTGGGATCGCCGGGGCGGAGTCATCCCCAAGGACCCATCAGCGTCTCAGCCGAGGCACCGCGGTGGGCCAGGCATGCCCCGACAAGGTAGACGACGGTTGCCGTTGCGTTTAGCCGGATGTGAAGGCCTCCCTCCTGAGGTCGCTGGGGTCGACTGGATCCATTCACTGACTCAGCCGGCAATCTGCCCGCTGACACAGGCGCTGGCTGGCGGGCGACTCGGATGCGTGTACGCCGGCCCTACGACCTGTTTACCCGACGGCGAAATCTCACAGCAGCGCCGCCAGGTCTTCCCGTTCCACCACCGTTGCGCCATCGGGGCGGCCCAAGGATCGGTTGATCTCCACCTGGACCCGGGTGCATACGCGGGCCAGGTCCTCCTCCGCCTGGTCCTGCTCCGAACGCCTTCCGGGCCCGGCGGAGGCCGGAGCCAAGCCCGGTCCGAACGCATGGCGGTGCCGGCTCAGCGCCTCCCCCAGCCGGTCCTGGGCCCGATAGAAGCCCCACAGGGATCCGAAGTCGACGTCGTCGGCCATGGGCCAATGCGAGGCCTCCTCCTGAAGGGCTCCCCTGGAAGCCCCTTCGAGACGGGGATCGGTCGTAGCAAGGACAACCTCCAGGGTTCGTTCGATCAGCCGGGTGGGAGCGGCACAAGCTCGGTCGGTCTCAGCCCCGCGGAGATGTCCGTGGTCGTCGGCAAAGGCCACCACGCCCGCTGCGGTCAGAGGGGCCGGCGGCCCGAACCGATTCAACAGGTCGACGGCCACGGAGAACACACCCCGGCTCGCTTTGAACAACGACGCCACCCCGGAGGGGAGGTGGCCCTGGACCCGGTAGGGACGCTCGGCCCGCAGGAACAGCAGCAGAGGGAGGCTGAGGCCCAGGTTGGCGACGTCGAACATCCAGCGGGTAGTTCCTGGCGTCACCGGGCTGCGGGTCCGGTAGTTCTCTCCCAGCCATGCGAAGCCGGCCAGCACCTCGGCCAGGTCCTGGCGGAGAGCTTCATACGCCGGCTGGTTGATCAGGGCTCCCTGGCGCGACGGAGTGTCCCGGTAGGGGCTGGGGACCGCCTTCATCGGAATCCCGGCCTTGTGGATCTGGCGCCTGGCCCGCTTGGGGGCGGCGTCCTCCAGCAGCAGCCGCCCGGTCGAGTCGGTGTGATCCCGGATCAAGAGGTCGGCCAGAACCACGCTGTTCAGGTGACCGCTCCCGTTGCCGGCGAAGCTCCGGCCAGGCGATCCCACTGAGCCTCGATCTGAAGATGAAGCTGCTCGGGAGTCCCGTCGTTGACGATGACCACATCGGCGGCCGCCCGCCGCTCGGCCCGGGACGCCTGGGCCGCCATCCGGGCAAGAGCATCGGAGCGGCTCATCCCGCGCCCATCAACCAACCGGTTCAGCGCCAGAGCCTCAGGGCAGTCGATCACCCACACCGAGTCGAGCGGGTACGGGCTGGGCGACTCCACCAGCAGGGGGATCACCAGTACCGCCGGCGGGTCCTTGTCCCTGCGTCGGTCCAGCCAACCCAGAATCTCAGCCCGAACCGCCGGGTGGACGATGGCGTTGAGGTCGGCCATCGCGGCCCGGTCGGCAAAGACGAGCGCGGCCAACCTCGATCGATCCACGGTGGCAAACCGCTCCAGCACCCGGTCATGCGCCGCTCCCCCCGGAGCAATCACCCGATGGGCCACATCGTCGGCGTCGATGACATCCGCGCCCAACGCCGCCAGGGTCGCCGCCGCGGTCGACTTCCCCGAACCGATCCCTCCGGTCAGACCGACGACGGTCATCAACCGGGGGGAAACTCGAACTGCACCGCACGCCGGGAGGCCACCAGCGGCGTCAATTGCTGGGCGATGAAGGCCAGATGCATCGGGTGCTCGGCGTAGGTCACAAAGCCAGCCAGATCATCGAACTCCGCCACCAGGGCAAAGCGGGAGTTACCGGCTCGTGCCCCCACGTCGGGACCGAAACGGTACGAACGGATCGAATCAACCTTTGCCGCCAGCAACTCCAGGCCTGCCGCCAGTTGGTCGACCTGGCCCTCGGTCACCTCCGGCTTGAAGTCGAACACCACCACGTGACACAGCACCGCGGTTGACCCTATCGAGTGAATCTGTAGGTGGAAGCCTTCGAGCCGGCCCGGCCTGCTGAGGCAGGCTCGGTCTGCTGAGGCCAACCTCCAACTTCTGGGGTCAAGTTCGCCCGCCCGTCAACCGACAAGCCAAGGACGGGTGCCGGCTCTCGGTGGCAGCGCCCGACCTACGGCCAATCACCGAGGAGCCGGAGGATGATCACATGATCGTTGGACCGCTATCTGCCATCGTTGCCAAATGGGCCGGGCTGGGTGCCCTGGCCAAGACGGCCACTGCCACGGCCACCGCCGCCACCACCCTCGTCGTCGGTGGGGTTGCCGGAGTCATACCCGGCTCGGCCGCACCGGTGGACACCGAGCGCCGAACCAACGCCGCCGTGACGGTGTCGGTCGTGAACCCGACTCCCACATCCCCGCCCAGCGTCCCCACCCCCTTCCCGACCAGGTCCGAGATCTCGGTTGAAACCGAGTCGGCGGCCGACTCGAACCGGGCACGGCCCCGGCCGACGACTCCCACCCCCTCCCCCGCATCTCAGATCCCGGACCTTGCCGGGCTTCCGACGGATGTGCCCAAGTGCGTGACCGACCTGGTGAAGGCGCACGCCGGGGTCGACCACTCTCAATTGGCCAACAAGATCCCGGACTGCATTGAGTCGGTGCTGGCCAGCCGGCCCGAGATTCCGGCGGAAATCACCGACTGCGTCCGAGCCGTGCTGTCCCTGACGGCGTCAGCCGGAGGCGCAACCATCTCTCCCGAAGTGGCGGCCCGTGAACTGGGAGCCTGTTCACCGGTCGACACCTCGGCCTGCATGACCAGCGCTCTGGCCCTGGCCCGGACGGCGGCTGAGGCTGGCCCGGCCGGAGCCGCATTTGGTGGTCGGGGATTTCCGGTGCGAGCCGGCGCTTCGGGGCGGCCCGGGCCGGCTTCGATTCCGGACGTCAGCGCCCTGGTCGGCAATTGCGTTCCCTTCGACCTGGGAGCCTGTCTGACCTCGGCTCTGGGGGTGCTGCCCACCTCCTCGACAACCGGAATCGGTCGGCCCGACCTGTCATCCTGCCTTCCGTCCGGGGTGATCCCCGGCCTGCCCGGCGGCATCCCCGGCCTGCCCTTCCCGGTCGGCGGTCGCTGACCTAACGACTACCGCCGGCGCTTTCGGCGGTGGTCGTACGGTCAACAGATTCCCGCCCTCCGGCTGCTGGCCAGGCCGTCGTCGAGCCACCAGCACCCCTGTGACCTGAAGTGCCCCTCCCCCCAGCCATCGGCCGAGGGGAGGGGCCCTTCCGCGCGCCGCACCCTCGTCCTCGGCCCTATCCGCTCAGGACTCCCACTGGGGAAGGTCGGCCACCATCTGTCCAATCAGCGAGACCCAATGGCCGGCGGAGGCAAGAGTCTCGACCTCGTCGTGCTCGGCCAGGATGAGGGTGTCGGCCAGTGTGCGCGCCACGGCCACCGGGTGGCGGGGTCCGGGACAGGCCAGAACCAGGGCGGGCATGACCAAAGAGGCGATCTGGGTGCGCGGCGGGAGATCGGAGGCGGTCGCTCCCTTCAACACCGCCGCCAACACCCGGGGGTCGGACCCGGGGCGGGAGGCATTGACGAGGTCGGCGTAGGGATCCAGGGCAATCCGGGCCGCGGCTGGCGCCCCGGACCCGTCCGCCGTCCTCCCACCAGGCTCGGCCGAGTTCTGCACTGGTTCGGTTCGGCTCCCCGCCGGCGAAGGCTGTTGGCCGTTCGGCCGATGGGAATCCCCAGATCCGAGGAGAGCCGCCGCCCGCTG
Source organism: Acidimicrobiales bacterium (assembly GCA_052390275.1). Taxonomy (GTDB): domain Bacteria; phylum Actinomycetota; class Acidimicrobiia; order Acidimicrobiales; family AC-14; genus JBQTHD01. Next base: position 14,219 of record JBQTHD010000017.1, read on the forward strand.
GGACACCTCCGTCGCCATCTCCCCCAGGCGCTTGGCCTCGCCAGCCCGCTCTTCCCAGGCCGGAGGGGGCAGGGCCAAAACCAGTCCCTGCACCCGGCGAGGAGCGGCGAGGGCGGCGTACAAAGCCACCGCCGCCCCCATGCCTATCCCGCCGGCCACAAACGGCCCGCCGCCCGAGGCCCAGAGCATGTCGTCGACCATGGCTGACCATCGGTAGGCCCGTTCCTCGTGAGGAGCGTCCGCCTGGCCGTGGCCGCGGGTGTCGTAGCAGATCACCCGAACCGAGTCGGTGATCTCCGCCCAGTCGAAGAGTCCCTGGCGGCGCTCGTCGGCCACCGAGCTCAACAGGCCGTGGGCCCAGAGGAGTTGAGGGCGACTCACCACTTCTCATGGTTATTGCCCAACCCCGCCGGCGCAATAGTGGCGTCGAACACCTACCCCGCGATGCTGTTGAAGCGCCAGGGTCCGGGACCCGTGAGATTCCGGCCCCGGACCCGTTGGATCAAGCTTGATCAGATCTCGCCTGGCGGACCGGGGCCCATCGAACCGAAGCCCATCGAACCGGCTATCGGACCGGGGCTATCGGACCAGGGTGGGAATGCCACAGGCCGGCGGCGGAGGAAGCATGGCCAGCGCCGTAAGGTCCGCGGCAGCCAGGTCCAGGCCGAGGGTCTGAAGCACCGGGTGAAGGACGGTCTGCACCGCCGGGTTGGCGGTGACGGTGGAAAGGATGGTCGGCACCAGAGGCAGCACCAGGGGGGCCAGGAGACCGAGCGCCCCGCTGGAGGCGGTCAGGGTGAGCGGCGGAACCGAGGAGAGATTCAGGGTTGCCGCTCCGACATGCTGGGAGAAGGCGGGAGGAGGACCAACCGGCGGCGCGAACTGCGTGGGGTATTCGAAGCTCAGGTCCCCGCCGGCAGCCGTTCCGGCCAGAGTCCCCGCCGCCGTCAGGCTGCCCACCAGGGGCGCCGAAGCATTGACCTTGACGGTGGCCCCGGCGGTGGTGGCATTGAGGCTGATCCCCGGCGATCCCGAACAGCGGATCTGGGTCAGGGTGGCCACCGCGCTGGCCGCCTCGAAGTCCAAGTCGAGGTGGACCGGCGGCAGCAGCACGCCCAGGTTCAACAGATCAATGGACAGCCGCAGGGCCACCTGGGAGGTCTTGGCCTGGGTTCCCACCGGCCCGCTGGCCGTCTGCGCCGGCTGGATGGCCCGGAGAGCGAACGAAACCTGCCCAACCAGGGGCACGTCCACCACCAGGCCGGGGACGCTCACGAAGCTGGTGCCGTTGGACAACTGCGCCGCTCCGGTGATCAGCCCGAACACATTCAGGGAGGTGTCCAGGGCCCCGGTGGCCGACGGCTGGGAGAGGCTCACCAACTGGCCCAGTGACACGGTGTTGAGGTTGGGCAGAAGGTTGATGGGAATGTCGTTGACCTCCGCCGCGGCCAGGGCCTGGCCGTTTCGTTCCAGGGCGGTGGCCGTGGCCCGTAGCAGGGTGGCGGCCGACATGGACGTGCCCAACAGCTTTTCCGGGGTTCCCACGTCCAGGCCCAACGCCGCCAACTCGGTCTGCAGGGCGGCCAGGCTGACGCTGCCGCTGGCCAGCCCGTCGTAGCTGACGGCGGACAGGTTGACCGCCGTGGCCCCGCCCAACATCTGGCCCAGTATCGGGTCGAGGATCGACTTGCGCGTGTCGATGCTGACCAGGGTGGATCCAACCGAGAAGACCGCCCGACTGGCGATTCGGGCGAAGGCGGTGGCGGCCACGTCATGACCGCCGGCCACGAAGGCGTTGGCGATCCGGGACCGGGCGATCACCCGAACCGTGTCCCCCTCCGCAGCCGGGGTGAAGGTCCCGTCCGCGGCCAGGAACCCTCGGACGGCCTCGGGGTTGGTGCCGGCCGCGGTGAACTCGAAACGATTCCTGGTGGCACTGGTCTCGGCCCGAGGCTGGACGGCGGAAAGATCCCATGCGGCGTCAAGGGCGGCAAGGTCGGCCACCTTCTGGTTCCGTCGGCGTTCGTTGGCCACCCGGCCCAGGTCGATGGACAGGGCGCTGGCCACGATGGCCAACACCATGCCGGCAGCGGCCAGAGGCAGCACCGCTCCCTTCTGGGCGGACCGGCCAGCGCCGCTCCGCGACCGAACTTGCGATGCAGACCTGGTCGACCGGCGGCTCCCGGGTCCCTGGAGGTCCCTGAGAACCGGGAGGTATCTGGGCATCTTCAGGCTCCGATCTGAACGCTGGCGGATGAGGAGAACTGATCGGGTGTGACCAGACCAAGGCCGGGAGCCGGCGGCACCAGCGGCTGCTCTGCGTAGGGGTAGGTGATGGTCACGGTCACACATGTGGGGCCGCTACCACCCACACAGGGGGCGGTGGCCACCGCGAAGTTGGCCGCTGCCACCTTCTCCGGCCCCAGCCAGCTGAGGGCCGAACGAGCCCGGGCATCCGCGGTGGCCACCGGATCACTGGCGCCGATGGCAGCACGGGCGCCCTCGGATGCGGCATTGGTGACCCCTTGCTTGACCGCCAGGATCATCCCGAAGGTGATGAGGCCATAGAGCAGAAAGGCCAGAAGAGTGAAGACCAGGGCGAATTCGACCATGGCCGCACCCCGTTGGGGACAGGGCGGCCGGCGCGTTCGGACCGGGGGAAACGACGCAGCGGAGCGGAGTTTGAGGGTCACAGGCGCCCTATCGGTAGGGACGATCCATGGCTTTAGCCCGATCGTCGGCGACGTGAGCGGTGACCCCGCAGAGCCCGCTTCATCACAGGTCTGGCGCTTTCATCGCCTGGTCGACCAAGGAATTCCCGCTTCAGGTCGGGGAGCTGGGAACCGACACATCGGCCGACCCTGACCCGACCAACTCGTGGAGAAGAAATGGCCAAGCGATCGAACCTGCTCCTAGTAATCGGCCTCGCCGTGTTCGTACTCGGCGCTGCCACCACCTACCTGCTGGTGCGCGACGACTCGTCGGCTCCGGCCCCCGGATCCGGCCGATCCGCCGTACTGGTCGCGGCCAAGGAGATCCCGGCCGGAACAAGCGGTAGTGAAGCCGTGGAGTCCGGCCTGGTCCAGACCCGGTCGGTGGTCGACACCGCCCGCCCGGCCACAGCGCTGTCGGACTCGTCCCAGCTGATCGGTCGCATCGCCGTTCTGGGCGTTCCCGCCGGGGCGGTCCTGACCTCCGAACAGTTCGCTCAGGCTCAGACCCGGATCGGCACTCTGCGAATCCCCGACGGCAAGACCGCCCTGGCTCTGTCGTTGGACCAGGCTCCCGGAGTCGGCGGCTTCGCCGGCGCCGGCGACCGGATCAACGTCTACGGAATGGTCAAGGCTTCGGTCGAGGCCAAGGGCCTGCCCGCCGTCCACCTCGTCCTGCAGAACGTCGAGGTCCTGAACGTGAACGGGACGGCTGTGGCCACCAACCCGGGAGCAGCCTCCGGCCAGCTCATGTACCTGGTGGCAGTGTCCCCGGCCGAAGCCGAGCGCCTCATCTTTCTGACGACCTTCGAGAAGCTCTACTTCTCCCTGGTGGCCTCGGACCAGGCACCAGTGGCCAGCACCCCGGGCGCCACCCTCAACGACGCCCTCCGGCTGATCGCCTAGTTGCGGCCATGCGCAACCCTCGAATAGCCGTCCTGGAACGGGCCCCGGAACTGGCCCAGCAGGTTCGGACCGTGGCCATGACCCTGGTTCCCCGGCCCGAGGTGGTGACCCTGGACCGGCTCGACGCGGCCGAGGACTTCCTGGTTGCGTCCGGCCCGATCGACGTGCTGGTGGCCGGCCCCGCCATGGCGACCCGGGCGGGCTTTGCCCGCCTGGCCGCCATGCACGACGAATCCCCCTGGACCCGGGTGATTCTGGCCTTCTCCGAGCGTCCCGAAGCCGGGCTCAGAGACATCATTCGCACCGGGGCCCTGGACGTGGTCCAACTCCCCGTGGTGGACCGATCTCTGGCCACCGCCTTGGACCGGGCCCTTGGCGCCAGCCGGGCCCGGGCCCCTCAGCCGTCTGAGTCGTCGGTGCGGGCCCGTTCCCGCACCGGGCGGGTCTACACCGTGGCCTCGGCCACCGGGGGCTGCGGGAAGACCTTCTACGCCACCAACCTGGCCTACTTCCTCCACGCCCACACCGGGGCCAGCACCTGTCTGGTGGACCTCGACCTTCAGTTTGGTGAGGTCTCCACGGCGCTGCGCCTCAAGCCCGAACTGACCATCGCCGACCTGTTGTCCCGGGAGGATGCCGACGCCGAAGGGCCAGCCGCTGCCTCCGAGCTGGCCGGCCACCTGGACTCCTACGTGGTGCGACACTCCACCGGGATTCACGTACTGGCGGCGCCGAAGGATCCCTCCGACGCCGACCGCATCCATCCCTCCGACGTGAGCCGGGTGCTCGAAGCCGTCCGCAGTCGGTTCGACAACGTGATCGTCGACACGCCCGCCGCTCTCAGCGAGATCGTCCTGGCCGCCTTCGATCTGTCCGACCAGCTCTATGTGATGGGAACCCTGGACCTGCCCAGCGTGAGGAACATGAGCCTGTTCCTCTCCACCCTGGACAAGCTCAAGATCCCTGCCGACGACGTCAACCTGGTCCTGAACAAGGCCGAGACCGACGTCGGGATCACCGTGGCCGAAGTCACCGAACTCTTCGCCCAGGGCTTCTCCTCGGTACTTCCCTACGCCCGTGAAGTGTCCCGATCCGTCAACCTGGGCTCACCCATCCTGGCCGCCTCCCCCAACTCCGAAGTCAGTCTCCGACTGGCCGCTGGACTGGTCGAACTGCTGCCCGAAGCGGCCCGGGCCGCAGCCATGCCCCGGTCCCCGGAGCCGGCCCGCCACGGCCGGATAGGCCGGCTGTTCAGACCCATCCTTCACCCGCTCGGGTGATCGACCGATAACCCGAGAGACATCCATGCCGCAGCCCCCGAGCGATCGACATTCAAGCCGTCAACCCTCAAGGCACAGACACCCAAGCTCGACCAGCTCGACCAGCTAAGAGCACCTCCCCCCAGATCAAGGCCAGGAGACCAAGGAACATGAGACTCTCAGACAAGCTGGCGGAGGCCGAGGAGCGCGACCGGGGAGCCGGTTCGTCCTCCTACGCCGATAGCCGCAACGCTTCCCCCGGACCCCAGCGAGGCCGTAACTCCGACCCCAACCGCCTGTCGAGGGCCAGTTCGGCCTCCTGGCATGCCTCGAAGCGCAAGGTCCGGGAGCTGGTACTGGCCGAGGTCGCTCCCCGAATGGAGACCATGAGTTCGGGCGAGGTGGCCACTGAGGTCAGAGCCGCTCTGGACCGCATCCTGGGCCGCCAGGACGTCAAGGTTTCCCCTCGGGAACGTCGGGCGTTTGTGGCCGAGGTTCTCCAGGACACCCTGGGCTACGGGCCCCTGGACCCCATGCTGGCGGACTCCGACGTCACCGAGATCATGTGCAACAGCTACGACGACATCTGGGTGGAGACCGACGGACAACTCCACCACACCGGCGTCACCTTCAGCGATGAGGAGCAGTACCGCCACGTAATCGACAAGATCGTGGCCGGCGTCGGCCGCCGAGTGGACGAGTCCTCCCCCATGGTCGACGCCCGTCTGCCCGATGGCTCCCGGGTCAACGTGATCCTGCCTCCCCTGGCCATCGGCGGACCGGTTCTGACCATCCGCAAGTTCGCGGCCGATCCCTACACCGTCAAGGATCTGATCAACTTCGGGACCTTCACCCTCGACCTGTCCCTGGTGCTCGAAGCCTGCGTACGGGGCAAGCTGAACGTGGTCGTCTCCGGGGGAACAGGAACCGGCAAGACGACCAACCTCAACGTCCTGTCGTCCTTCATCCCCGAGGGCGAGCGCATCGTCACCATCGAGGACGCGGCGGAGCTCCAGCTCCAGCAGCCCCACGTCATCACCCTGGAGGCCCGGCCGGCCAACGCCGAGGGCGCCGGCGAGGTCCGCATCCGGGACCTGGTTCGCAACGCCCTTCGTATGCGCCCGGACCGGATCGTGGTCGGAGAGGTCCGGGGCGGCGAAGCCCTGGACATGCTTCAGGCCATGAACACCGGCCACGAGGGATCCATGACCACCGTGCACGCCAACAGCCCCCGGGATGCCCTCAGCCGGATTGAAACCATGGTTCTCATGGCCGGCTATGACCTGCCCATCCGGGCCATCCGGGAGCAACTGGCCTCGGCGCTCGACCTGTTCGTCCACCTGGACCGGACCTCCGACGGACGTCGGGTGGTGACCAGCGTCACCGAGATCCAGGGAATGGAGGGCGACATCATCCTGCTCCAGGAACTCTTCGCCTACCGCTCCCGGCCCCGGGCCGACGGCCGGCCGGGCGGGGAACTGGTTCCCACCGGTCTGCGCCCCAAGTTCATGGACCGCCTGGCCGAACGGGGAATCGAACTCCCGGCCAAGGTGCTGCGCCCGGATGGGTCCGGCGAATCCGTGCGCCCGGTCCGGGCCTCCCGGCCCACCCCGGCGGTCGCGCCCACCCCCCAAGCGGAGCCTCCCGCTCGCAGCCGTACATCGGCGCTGGCCCCGCTGGCCCCGGCGACCGAGGACGACGATGACACCGCCGATGGCGTGGGGTGGCCTGAGGGCCGCCGGGCCTCGGACCGTCTGGCCGCGGTTGGATCCCGTCTGGGAATCCGGCGATGACCGCCATCGGCATCGAATCCATCACGATCGGTGTGCTGGGAGCATCGTTGAGTGCCTCGGTCATGTTCGCCATGGTCACCGTCGGCGCCGGCATGGCCCTGCTGGTCGGGGGCCTGCTGGGGCGCATCCGGGCCCGGGAGCGCGACCTGGCCTCCGTGCTCGATCTCCCCTACGGCGAGCGCGACGTGGACGTCGCCTCCGTCTCGGCCAGCTATGGCCCGCTCATGGAGCAGACCATTGGTCTGGCCGGCAAGGTGGTCACCCAGATCGACTCCAAGGGGGCCATGACGGCCTCGCTGGAGCGGGCTCGCCTGCCCCTTCGCCCCGGAGAACTGGCGCTGTTGACTGCGGCCGGCGGCGTGATCGCCGGAACCGTCCTCATTGGGATCACCGGTAGCTGGCTGTTCGGCCTGGCCGGACCGGCGCTGGCGCCGCTGGCGACGGGAGTGTTCATCCGTCGCCGGATCGCCAAGCGCAAGGCCGCCATCGAGGCCGCCCTGCCCGACGCCCTGTCCCTGGTGGCCTCATCGCTGTCGGCCGGCCACACCTTCCTTCGCGCCATCCAGATGATGTGCGAGGAGGCTCCCCCGGAGTTGGCTGAGGAGTTCGGTCGGGTGGTGGCCGAGACCCGCCTGGGCGATCCCCTGGTCGATGCCCTGGGTCGGATGGCAGCGAGGCTTGACATCCGGGACCTCGACTGGGTTGTCCAGGCCATCCGGATCCAGCAGCAGGTAGGTGGGCGGCTGGCCGAGTTGCTTCACACCCTGGCCGACTTCATCAGGGCTCGGGAAGAGGTGCGTCGGGAGGTTGCCGTCCTCACCGCCGAGGGCCGTATCTCCGCTTGGGTTCTGGCCTGCCTCGCTCCCTTCATGTTGCTGGTAATGCAGATCGTCAGTCCCGACTACCTGGCTCCCCTGCTCACGGGTTGGGGCCTGGTCACGCTCGCTTTAACCGCGGCCATGGTGGCCATCGGCTCGTTGATCATCTTCAAGATGACCAGGATCGAGGTCTGAAATGGATATTCAGGAAGTCATCCAGATCCTGGCGGTCGCCGGGCCGTCTTCCGACCTGGAATCGCCTGGTCGGGGAATCCTCGGCCTGGGGGAGGGCGTCGGGAATGTTCTCGGCGTCAACCCCCTTCTGCTCGGCCTGGCTATCGCTGTCGTCGGGATTGCCTTGGTGGGCACGGCCCTGCTCACCGGCCGGCGCTCATCGGTGGCCATGGGCTACTTGAGGGACATGGACGGTTCGGGCCCGGTGGCCGACACCTACTCCAGCCAGTTGGGCGAGCCCTTCCTGGTCCGGGTGGTCAAGCCCATGACCGGGTCAATGATCGAGGGCGTTCGGCGCCTCACGCCGCGGCACCATCTGGACAAGATCGCCCGTCAGCTTTCCCTCGCCGGCCTCAGCTCCACTGTGCGTGCCGAGGACTTCCTGGTCGGTCAGGCCGCGGGTACCGGACTCCTGTCCATCGGCGCTTTGGGGTACGCCCTGGTGGCCCAACCCCCGGCCCGGATCGCCATCCTCCTCATTGTCCTGGCTCCGGCCGTGGGCCTCTTGGCTCCCCCGGCCTGGCTGGCTCGCAAGGTTCGGGAGCGCCACGACCTGTTGCGGCGAGACCTACCCGACACACTCGACCTCCTGGCCATATCGGTCGAAGCCGGAGTGGGCTTCGAGGGGGCGATGGCCGTGGTCTGCCAGCACTTCAACTCCCCGTTGGCGTCGGAGTTGGGTCGAACCCTTCGGGAGATGGAACTCGGACTTCCCCGCAAGGAGGCCTTCACCAATCTCAAGCGCCGCACCGAGGTCCCCGAGTTGTCCAACCTGGTTCTCGCTCTTCTCCAGGCGGACGCCTTGGGAATTCCCGTCGGCCGGGTCCTCAAGACCCAGGCGGCCGAGATGCGCAACAAGCGACGCCAGTGGGCCCGGGAGAAGGCGGGAAAGCTCCCGGTCAAGATGCTGTTCCCGTTGGTTGCCTTCGTCTTCCCCTCCATCTTGGTGGTGGTCCTGGGCCCGGCGGCCGGCGGAATAATGAAGGCCCTCCAGTAGCCACCACCCTGCGGGAGACGTCCCAGGATTCACACAACGCCCCGGCCTTCCAGGAGACCGCTCAGGTCTCCTGGAAGGCCCTGGCCTGGAGCGGATGCATTCTGGCCCTGGCCCTGGTGGCAGGCCTTCCCCACCTGTGGGTTCTGGAACTGGGGCTGCTGGTGGTTCTGGCCGGGTACGGCCGGCTGCTTTTCGGCCGCCAGGCCCGGGCGGCCTCGGACACCCTGGCCCAGGTTGACCGGTTTCGATCCATGGGCGCCGACGCCGAGCGCATTCGCATCGCCCGCGACATCCACGACCGGGTCGGCCAATCATTGGCCTACGTGGCCTTCAGCCTCGAGCAGCTGGCCGCCGGGTCCGAACCCGACCGGGATGGCCCACTGTCAACGCTGCGCAGCGAAGTCCGCGGCGTCCTCAGCGAGGTGCGCGAAACCCTGTCGGACCTGCGGACCGACGTGACCGATGCCCGCGGAATCGCGGCGACCCTTTCGACCTTCCTCGATCGGGTCGCCGACCGATCGGGCCTGGAGGTGCACCTGGTCAGTGAGGAGTCCCAGCGACTCGACCTGCGTTCCGAACGGGAGCTGTGGCGGATGGCCCAGGAAGCCATAGCCAACGCCGAGCGACACGCGGCCGCCACCACGGTTGATGTGACCTGGTTCAGCGACGGCACCAGCGCTCGCCTCGGGGTCACCGATGACGGCCGTGGCTTCGACCCGGCTGATCCCGGGCCCGACTCCTACGGCATCCAGGGGATGGCGGAACGGGCGGAGTCGATCGGCGCTCTTCTGGAGATCCGCTCCCGACGGCATTCCGGGACTCAGGTGACCGTCACGATTTCGGCCGATTCCGGCCGCCCGCCGTCGCGTCATCCGACGATCAGGCTTTGACGTGGGCGATCTCGGCAGCCGGCCGCTTCGGGTTGTCCTGGCCGACGACCACGCACTGTTGCGCGAGGGGCTGGCCCGAGCCCTGACCGACCGGGGCATCGAAGTCGTCGGCCAGGCCGGCGACGGTGCCAGCGCCGTCGAGGTGGTTTTGGCGACCCGGCCCCAGGTCGTTCTCATGGACATCACCATGCCTTCCCTCGGCGGAGTGGAGGCCGTCCGCCGCATCCGCCAGGAGCGCCCAGGGACCGAAGCCGTAATGCTCACCATGCACGACGATCCCGACACTTTGGCGCTGGCCATCGCGGCGGGCGCCGCCGCCTATCTGGTCAAGGACTGCTCCATCGACGATCTGGTGGAAACCATCGCGAGCGTCGTCGACGTCGCGTTTGCTCAGAACCCCATCACCGATGGCGTGGCCGAACGCACATCCGCCGGCCGCGAGCCCCGGCGCATCCTCTCGGACCGGGAAGCCGAGGTGCTCCAGTGCATCGCTGACGGTCTGTCGGTCACCGAGGTGGCCGCCCGGCTGTTCATCAGCACCAAGACGGTCAAGAACCACTTGGCGGCCGCATACGCCGGCCTGGGCGCAAGGGATCGGACGCAGGCCGTTATCAGAGCCGTCCGGCTGGGCATCGTCCGCCTGGGTTGACTGCTCTCCGCCGAGCCCGAATTGCTCGTTGTCCCGGGGAATGCGCGGTAATCCATGCCGAACTCCAGAATGGGCCAAACGACCCATCCAGGGACGAAGCACCGGGGCCGACAACTACAAGTACAACCACCAAAGCCCCCGACCGGAGTTCCGGCCAGGCACTAGAGAAAAGGAACAAATGAGATGGAGATCGTCAGCCTCTGGCAGTCCTTCGTCACCCGGATCACCGGCCGGATCCACAACGAGCGGGGCGCGGCGCTGGTTGAGTACGCCCTCCTGCTGGCCCTGATCGCCGTCGTCTGCATCGTCGCCCTCCAGGTGCTCGGCACTGAGGCGGCCGACAAGTTCTCCACTATCGGTGACCAGATCGCCGACGCCGGCGAGACCCCGTAACCCCCGTCAGCCTCGCACCAACGCCGGGTCTCCCGGCCCATCCAAGCCTTCGACCCCCGCCGCGAGGCGGGGGTCGAACTTTTTCACCCGACCCCGGAGTCGTCGGGCGCTAGGGCAGCAACTCCATTCGGCTGAAGACCACCCATCCGCTCTCGTCCAGATAGATCTGCTGCCAACGTCCCCCGGTGGCGGCCAGGATCGCAGCCAGGGGTAGGTCCCGTCGCCAGAGCACCACGTCTATGTCATGTCGGCCCAGGATCTCCCGTGAGGACTGATGCCCGGCCAGCAACTTGGCGTAGTCATCGGAAACCTCCACCGGGTACATGTCCACCCGGTCGTCGATGAAGACCTTCACGTCTCGCCCGTACCGGTACTGCAGGTAGTTGCCGACCCGATCGGTGGAGGCCAGACGATGGGACCGGCTGAGCAGGCCGGCCTCGTCAAGGTGGTCCACGGCGGCCACCGGATAACTGCTCAGCTTCAAAGCCGGCCCCAGCAGCACTGGCAGGACCGATGCCACCCCGGCCAGTACGAGGAAACTGACCAGCGCCAAGTTGGCCCGGGCGGCGTTGCCCACCGGCGCGGCGGCCGGGCGGGTGTCGGGATGGCGGATGGCCCGGGCCAGAGTCGGCGCCAGCACCACGGCCGCTACCGGGAGGTTGCGGACCGCCAGTAGGCCCAGAGCCACAAAGATCACCACCGGAACCGCATCCCGCCACGGCGCCCGCCACCGGATCAGCAGCCCCAACGCCAGGGCCAGCCCGACGAGGGCCATACGGGTTCCCGCCGCTGAGAAGTTCGGCGACTGCCATTCGACGACCCGGGAGAACACTTCCCGGCGACCAGCCAGGGTGAAGGGGAAGGCCAGCAGGCGGGGGCCCAGGGGGTTGATGGCGGCGGCGACCAACCCGGCGGCGAATCCAGCCGCATACTTCATGGTCCCGGCCGGCCAGGACTTCCAGTCCCGCCACTCCCCGGCCGCCCGGGCCAGCAGGTACACCAGCCCCAGGACGAAGGAACCGTGGCTGTTGACCCACAACCACACCACCGGGATCAGCAACCACGGACTCCGGCGCCGTTCCACCACGGTGACAGTCAGGGCCATGGCCACCAGCCCGAACATCAGCGGCCGAGGAGACCAGAAAGGAGCGCCCACCAGAACAATCGCCGCCCCGGCCAACGTCGTCCTCAGCGGAGAACCGGTTCGACTGAGCCGGAGAAGCAACCAGGCCAGCGCGGCTGTCAGCAGGCCCTGGAGCAGCATCACCGCGGCCAGACCCCCCAGACGCTGGGTCCACCCGTAGATCATTTCCGGTAGCCAACTCTGCACCACCCACGGCTGGCCGGTGGCGGTGAAGGAGTAGGGGTCCACCCGAGGTATTCCCGACCCCGTCACCATGTCCAAGCCGGTGCGCAGGTGGGTCAGCAGAGAATTGTCGGCCAGCGGCCGGACCCCGATGCGCAGGCCGAGAAGCACAAAGGCCGCCACGAACAACGACTCCGCCCTGGGGGCGCGCAACAACCCGGCGGGACCCCGCCGGACCGGAAGCGTCACCCTCCGGCCCTGCCCGGGGCGATCAGGCCATCAGGAGTGGTCTCACTCCGCGGGGACCGACCCCGCCTCGTCACCGGGAACGTCTCCCGACGCCTCAGCAACAGCTACGGCGTCTACGTCGGCGCCGTCCCGGCTGGCCGGCCGCCCTTCCCCAGCGCCCCCGGACCCCTCGCCGGCGGCGGCGAAGTCCGCCGCCCAGGCCGCCTGGGCCTCGGTGTCAGGGGTGAACGGTTCGGCCGAGGTGGCCCCGAGGAAAGTGCCGGTCTCGTCGTAGGCGTGGGCGCCGTAGGCCTCCTGGTACTCGGCCGCCACCTCACCGCCTTCGGCCGCCCCCTTGATCGACAGGCTGATACGCCGGCGGTTGAGTTCCAGGTCGATGATCTTGACCCAGAGTTCCTCGTCCTGGCCGACGACCTGCTCGGCCAGGTCCACGTGGTGATCGGCCATCTCCGAGATATGGACCAGACCCTCGATGCCGTCGCCCACCTGGACGAAGGCTCCGAAGGGAACCGTCTTGGTGACCCGGCCGTAGACGAGTTCGCCCACCTTGTGACTGCTGGCGAACTCCTCCCAGGGGTCGGGCTGGGTGTTCTTGAGCGAGAGGCTGATGCGCTCCCGATCCAGGTCCACCTCCAGAACAGCCACTTCCACCTCGTCGCCCACCGCCACCACGTCGCTCGGGTGGTTGACGTGCTTCCAGGACAACTCGGAAACGTGGATGAGCCCGTCCATGCCCCCCAGGTCGACGAAGGCGCCGAAGTTGACCACCGAGGAGACCTTGCCGCGACGCACCTCGCCGGGCTTGAGGTTGTCCAGGAACGCCTCGCGCTGCTCCTTCTGAGTCTCCTCCAGCCAGGCCCGGCGCGACAGCACCACGTTGTTGCGATGGCGGTCCAACTCGATGATCTTGGCGTCGAGCACCGAACCCACGTACTGGTTCAGATCTCTCACCCGGCGAAGTTCCACCAAGGAGGCGGGCAGGAAGCCGCGAAGGCCTATATCGATGATGAGGCCCCCCTTGACCACTTCGATCACCGGACCCGACACCACCCCACCGGTCTCCTTGAGCCGCTCGATCGTGCCCCAGGCCCGCTCGTACTGGGCCCGCTTCTTGGACAGAACCAGACGGCCCTCCTTGTCCTCTTTCTGGAGAACCAGGGCTTCGATGGCGTCGCCCAGCGACACCACTTCGGAAGGGTCGACGTCGTGGCGAATGGACAGTTCCCGGGCGGGGATCACTCCTTCGGACTTGAAACCGATGTCGAGCAGCACCTCGTCCCGGTCGACCTTGACCACAGTGCCCGAAACGATGTCGCCGTCCTCGAACAGGACGATGGTGGCGGCAATGGCGTCGTCGAGCGACATGTCTCCCAGGTCGTCGACAGCGATCTCCTCCGGCCGAAGCCCGAAGAACTCGGCGGTGGCGGGAATCTCCGGTATTTCGGGTGCCGGCTCGACCGTTCCGTCGGCCGGAGGCATCTGCGCCTCGGTCGGAGCCACCCCCCCTTCGGCCAGGTCGGGATCGGGGGAGGAGGTGGGGTCAGACATGGGTTGGTCGGCTCTCTTTCCGGACGGGGAGCACCGGGGCGACGCGCCGGTACCGGTGGCGGAGTCTAGTGGGCCTCCCCAACGACAAGACCTCGCCGGCCAGACGAAGCGAACGCCTGCCCCGGGTGAAAGACCGTGGCCTTTGCCCGGGTGGTTCAGCCCTGGCGGGAGTGGTTCAGCCCTGGCGGGACTGGTCAGCCTTTGGCCGAGGCCCAGTCCCTGCCCCACGAGAGGTTCACGTCCAGGGGTACACGTAGGTCGGCGGCGCCGGTCATGGCAGCAACGGTGACGGCCGCCGCGGCCTGGGCTTCCGACGGCGGGACCTCCAGGATCACCTCGTCGTGGACCTGGAGCACGATGCGGCTGGCCAGGTTGCCCGTCTCCAACGCCTGGTCCAGGCGAACCAGGGCGACCTTGAAGATGTCGGCGGCCAGGCCCTGGATCCCGGCGTTCATGGCCTGTCGCTCGCCCGCCTGACGGATCCGGAAATTGGGTGACGCCAACTCGGGAATCTGGCGCCGGCGGCCGAACAGGGTCTCGGTGTAGCCCCGGTCCCGGGCCTCGGCCACGGTGGCGTCCATGTAGGTCCGGACCCGGGGGAAGGCGTCGAAGAAGGCATCGAGGATGACCGACGCATCGGCGGTGGAAATGGCCAGCCGCTGGCCCAGCCCAAAGGCCTCCATTCCGTAGGCGAGACCGTAGGAAACCATCTTGGCCTTCGACCGCTGGGCCAGGGTCACCTCCTGGGCTGGCACCCCGAAGATCCGCGCCGCTGTGGCCGAGTGGATATCGGTACCCGACTCGAAGGCCCCGATGAGGCCGGGGTCGTCGGCCAGATGGGCGATAACCCTCAACTCGATCTGGTTGTAGTCGGCCACCAGGAAATCCAGCCCGGCTCCGGGGACGAAGGCCGACCGGATCCGGCGCCCCTCCTCGGTTCTCACCGGGATGTTGTGGAGGTTTGGTCGGTCACTCGAGAGCCGACCGGTCCGGGCCACGGTCTGGTTGAAGGTGGCATGGATACGTCCGTCGGCGCCCACCTCGGCCATCAGGCTCTCGCCGTAGGTGGACCGAAGCTTCTCCACCTCGCGGTAGCGCAGCAGCGGTTCGATGATCGGGTGCTGGCCAGCCAGGCGGGCGAGGGAGGCGGCGTCGGTGGAGAAACCGGTCTTGGTCTTCTTCACCGGAACCAGGCCCAACTTGTCGAACAGGATCCGGCGCAACTGCGGAGTGGAGTTGATCAGAAAGCGCTCTCCGGCCAGTTCGTAGATGGCCGACTCCAAGCGGACGCCTTCGGCGACGACCTCGTCGAAGAGGGAGCGCAACCGTTCACCGTCGACACCCACCCCGAGGCGCTCCATGCGGGCCAGAACCCGCACCAGCGGACGCTCCACTTCCTCGTAGAGGCGGGTGAGGCCCCGGGCGGCCAGGGCGGCCTCCAGCACCGGAGCCAGCCGAGCGATACCGGCGGCCTCCGTGGCAGCCTCGGAGGCCGGATCCCGCGCCGACCCACTCAGGTCCAACTGACCCACCGGCGGGGCCTGGGCGGCGGCCAGATCCAGCCCCATGAAGCGCCGGGCCACCTCCACCAGACCGTAGGTGGCCTGACCGGGCTCGATGAGGTAGGCGGCAACCTCGGTGTCGGTCACCAGGCCCGCCATGGCCGGCCGGCGCTGATCTGTCCGGCCGGCCGGGGCCACGGACTCAAGAGCGGCCACCAGGGACTTCGCCCCATGGGCACAGAACCGCACCCCCGCCAGGGCGTCGACAACTTCGGGGTGACTCAGCAGTTCGGCTCCGATCCATACCACCGGCTCCGGGGCCGGGTTCGCGCCAACACCGGTGGCGAGTGGGCCGCCGGCGGCTTCCGGTCGAGGCGCAAGCTCCGCAGCGTCCCCCACCTCCGCAGTGGCTCCCACCTCCGCCGCCACCGCCGATCGCTCCACCGCCGCTCGGTCCGCCGGCGATCGCGCCGACCCCGACCCGGCCGACCCCGACCCGGCCGACCCCGCTACCGCCAGCCCTACCAGGGGACTGCGCCCCGCCTCCCCCAACCAGGCCGGGGCCAGCGCCACCCAACCGTTGGGGCCGGCCACCAGCAGCCGGCAGGCGGCATCCGCGTCGCCCGCCGGGGCTACCGCCACCTCCAACCTCGTCGATTCCCCAGCGGGGGCAGCCTCCTGGGCCTGGTCCCCCATGGCCGCCAACAGGCGGTCGTAAAGGGCCCGAAACTCCAGGAAGGTGAACAGTTCCCGCAGGGCCGGATGGTCGGGCGGCGCTGACCCCAGGTGATCGAGATCCCGGTCGAGGGGAACGTCGCGGACCAGCGGAGTGGCCAGGGCGTTGCTTCTGACCTGAGCCTCGGAGTTCCGCAGGCTATCCCTCAGCTTGGGGGTGGCGGTGTCCAAGTTGGCAAAGATGGCGTCCAGGCTTCCGTGAGCCTGAACCAGGCGAGCCGCCGTCTTCTCGCCCACTCCGGGAACGCCGGGAAGGTTGTCCGACGGGTCACCTCGCAGGGCGGCGTAGATGGGGTACTGGTCGGGCCGGACACCCGTGCGCTCCATGATCCCGGCCTCGTCGTAGAGGGCGTAGTCACTCACTCCCCGACGGTTGTAAAGGACGCGAATGTGAGGGTCCTCCACCAGTTGGTAGGCGTCGCGGTCGCCGGTCACGACGATGACATCGTCCCCCCGGTCCCTGCCCTGGGTGGCGAGCGTAGCCAGAACGTCGTCGGCTTCGAACCCCGGGGCATCGATCATGGGCAGGCCCAGCGTGTCGAGCACCTGGCGAACCAGGCCCATCTGTTGACGAAGAATGTCTGGGGTTTCCGCCCGGCCGGCCTTGTAATCGGCAACCAACTGGTGACGGAAGTTGGGTTCGGGCCGATCGAAGGCCACCACCAACTGGTCTGGACGATGCTCGGCCATCAGGTAGGTGAGCATGGAAGTGAAGCCAAAGACGGCGTTGGTCACCTGTCCCGACGCAGTGGCCATGTCCGCCGGGAGGGCGAAAAAGGCCCGGTAGACCAGGGAGTTTCCGTCAAGAAGCAGGACTTTGGCCACTTTTGGTCAGGCTCCGCGCTGGCGTGGGCGCGTAGTTCGTCCCCAGCACATGGCGGCGGACGGCGGAGACGGGATCGAGGTGGGAAGAGCGACCCCTTGAAAGTAGCCTTCGACTCATGCGCTCGGTGATGCTGGAAACCCCAGAGGCCCTGCTCGAGGAACGTCGAAAGCTCGATATGGATCTGTTCGACGAGATGTGGGAGGGGGAACTGCACATGGTGCCGCCACCGTCGGGACGTCATCAGGAGGTTGCTCTAGCGCTCCTCCGCACATTCCTTCCCCTGGCCGAGGCCCGGGGCCTGGTGGCCCGGTTCGAAACGGGACTGTTCCGCCCGGGGGTCGATAACGACTGGCGGGTACCGGATCAGACCTACACCCGGCCAGAAACGCTGACCGAGCGCGGAATCGACGGTCCGGCCTCGCTGGTGGTGGAGTTCCTCTCGCCCAACGACGAGACCTACAAGAAGATGGGTTTCTACGCTTCGCTGGGGGTGACCGAGGCCCTGGTGGTGAACCCCCGCACCCGGCAGGTGGAGGTCCTTACCCGCCAGGGGGACCAGATGGTGGGAACAGGCGGGCTGGGCGACGCCGCCACCGTCGCCACCCTCGGGGTGAAGCTGGCCCTGGCTGACGGCCGGCTGATGGCCAACTGGGAGGACGGCTCGGCCGAAATCTGAACGGGCCGGGCCGGGCCGGCCGGCTCGAGGCGAGGTTGGCGGGGCGTCGAGGCGGGCGGGCGGCCACGTGGGTAGCATGCGCCGTCATGGCCGATGGATTCCATCCGCCCCTCGAGGAATACCTGGAGGCGATCTGGGAACTCGAGGAGGAGGGCGTGGCCGTAATCCAGGCCCGCCTGGTCGAGCACCTCGAACATTCCGCCCCCTCGGTTTCCGAGATGGTCCGGCGGCTGCGGGACGAGGGCTACATCACCGTCAGTGGGCGGGCCCTCAGCCTCACTGAACAGGGGCGCACCCGGGCCATCAGCGTGGTCCGCAAACACCGTTTGGCCGAACGACTGCTCACCGATGTCATCGGTCTTCCCTGGCACAAGACCCACGTGGAGGCCTGTCGATGGGAACACGTGATGTCCGACGAGGTCGAGGAGCGGTTGGTGACCTTGTTGGGCAATCCCACCACCTGTCCCCATGGCAACCCCATTCCCGGTTCCGGTGCCCCGGAACGGGATCTGGTGGCGCTGGCTGAATCCCGACCTGGTGACCGGGTTCGGCTGGAGCGGGTGACCGAGCAGGTGGAGGTCGACATGCCAGCGCTCATCTACCTGGACGAGAACGGTTTTACCCCCGGCGCCAACGCTCGCGTCAGTTCCCGGGGCCCCGATGGCACCCTGGTCCTGGAACTGGCGGGCGGGTCCATCGCCCTGGGACCGGCGCTGGCCAGCCAACTCTTCGTCTCACGGGTCTGACCTTCTCGAGCCCGTAAGCCCTCGCGCTCCTGCGGGATCGGGCCCTGTGAAACCGGGCGGGAAAGAGAAGGGGCTGCAATCGGGGCCTCCAGACAGGCCTACGGATCAGGGGCTGAGTTGGCCGTCGAGGATTCGCCGGGCGATCTCGGCCATCCTCACCCGTTCAGCCATGGCCTGACGCTGGATCCAACCAAACGCTTCACCCTCACCCATCTGGTGACGATCCATCAACAGGCCCTTGGCCCGGTCCACCAACCGGCGGGTTTCCAACTGCTCCTTCAGTGACGCCGCTTCGCCCTCGAGTGCCCGAAGTTCGCGGAACCGGGCCAGGGCCACCTCGATGGCCGGAACCAGGTCGGTCTTGTTGAACGGCTTGACCAGATAACCAGTGGCCCCCGCCGCCGTGGCCTGCTCGACCAGATCACGCTGGCTGAAGGCGGTCAGCACCAGGACCGCGGCCCGGCGCTCAGCGGAAATCTCCCGGGCGGCGGCGATGCCGTCCATCCCGGGCATCTTCACGTCCAAGATGGCAACGTCGGGCCGAAGCTCGCGAACCAGCGCCACGGCCTCATCGCCCCGGCCGACCGAGCCCACCACCTCGTAGCCCTCCTCGGCCAGGGTCTCGGCCAGATCGAGGCGGATGATGGCCTCATCCTCGGCGATGACAACCCGGACGCCCATCAGCCGGCTCCGGCCAACTCGTCCAAAAGGGCGTCCTGCTGGCGCTCCAACTGGGCGATGGCCTCAACGATGCGCGCCCGATGTTTGACCATGGCGTCGGCGTGGCGCTGGGCCTTGCGGTAGTCCTTCTCAGCCACCGGAGTCTCCGACACCAGTGCCCGCAGGCGGGCGTCGTCCGCGGTGTCGGTCAATGCCCGGGACTGTTCGTCGGCCACGGCCAACTCTCCTCGGAGAAGGCGCAGCCGGGCCGAGGAATCCGACAACCTGCGTTCAAGGAGCCACCGGGCCGACATGGCCGGGAGTCTACGGACTGGAGCGGGAGGCCTCGGGGGGCGTCCCTAGACTCGTGCCTGGTGGCGATTTCCCCGGGCCCGACGCCCGACCCGACGGCCTGGGGAGTCGAACCCGGATATCACGACTACCGAGGGCGTTGGCAGGACCATGCCCCGGCCGCCGTCAGGTCGGCCCTGGTGGCCATGGGGGCCGAGGGCGAGCCGCCACCCTCACCCCTGACGGTGGTGAAGGCGGGCTCCCAGGCCGCGCTGGCCGGGCCCTCCGTTTTGGTCGAGGAGGACGGCACCGAACGCCATCTCCAAGACCGGCTCCCACCGGATCTGGACTTGGGCTATCACCAGCTCTACGACGTTGAGACCGGCCGGACCGAGCAGTTGATCGTGACGCCCCCCCGTTGCCCGAAGCCTCCCCGGTGCTGGGGGTGGGCGGTGCAGCTCTACGCCCTCAGGTCGGGCAGGAGCTGGGGCCTTGGAGATCTGGGGGACCTGGCACGACTGGGAACCTGGAGCCACTCGCTGGGGGCCGAGCTGGCGTTGATCAATCCTCTGGGCGCCGCCCGGGCCGGCCTACCCCAGGAGTCGAGCCCCTACTCCCCCGGCACCCGGGTTTTTCGCAGTCTGTTGTATCTGGAACTCGAACCGATTCTGGCCCGAGCCGGCCTCGGCACCGGCTGCGGTGACGAGGTCGCTGCGATCATCCGGGCCGCTCGGGCCACCAATGCCGATAGCCAATTGGATCGGGACCGGATCTATCGCCTCAAGATCCGGGCCCTGGAGTTGGCGTGGACGGCCTGGGGGCAGCGGGACCGATCCTGGGAAGCCTGGCGGGCGACTCAGGGCGGCGACTTGGAGTCCTTCGCCATCTGGACGGCTCTGGCCGAGGAGTTCGGCCAGGACTGGCGAGCCTGGCCGTCCGGCGTCGCCGGCCACGAGGGTCAGGCCATCGTCGCCTTCGCACAGCGCCACCGGGATCGGATCTCGTTCCACTGCTGGGTCCAGTGGCTGCTGGACGCCCAGTTGGCCGCCGCCGGTGCATCCATCGAGTTGATGGTCGACCTTCCCGTCGGCTTTCACCCGGGCGGGTTCGATGCCTGGTGCTGGCAGGATTGCGTGGCCGGGGGAATAACCCTTGGCGCTCCCCCGGACGACTTCAGCCCGCAGGGTCAGAACTGGGGTCTGGCCGCCTTCGATCCGTGGCGCCTTCGCTCGGCCAACTACGGACCATTCATCACCACGCTGCGAGCCAACCTGGCCCATGCCCGGGCCATCCGCATCGATCACGTCATGGGCCTGTTCCGCCAGTACTGGGTGCCCGCCGGCCAGGGCGATCGACCAACTACGGAGGAAACTCCGGGGGCGGATACGCCCTCTGGGAGAGGCGCCTATGTTCGCTTCCCCCACCGGGACCTGCTGTCCATCCTGGCTCTCGAGTGCCATCGGGCCGGTTGTTTCGTGGTCGGTGAGGATCTGGGGACGGTGTCCGATGAGATCCGCAATGAACTGGCTGCCCGGCGCGTCCTGGGTACCCGGCTGGCCTGGTTCGAGGACCAAGATCCAAGATCATGGCCGGAGATGAGCCAGGCCGCCCTGACCACCCACGACCTGCCCACCGCCGCCGGCGTCTGGCGCCGGAGTGATCCCATGTTCAGCACCGACGGCCCGTCAGCCGAAGGCCTCAGGACCAAACTGAAGTCGTGGTCGTCCGGCGAACCCAACGGCCACGATGAGGGACCGACCGACGTCGTCGAATCGGCCCATCTTCGCCTCGCTCGAGCGTCCTCCGCGGTGGCCACCGTGACCCTGGAGGATGCCGTCGCCACCACGCATCGTCCCAATGTCCCCGGATCCACCAACCCGCACAACTGGTCCCATGCACTGTCGGCCAGCCTGGAGGAAATCATGCAATTGCCGCTGCCCAAAGCTCTGGCCCAGGCCATGAATCAGTCCGGCCGGGCCGCCGCCGACGCCGACTCGATCGGTCCGACGACCGCCGACCCGGCCAATCATCAGTGATCGAAGGCCTGACCCTGTGGCTGGCCGCCACCAACTCCTGGATCGTGGCCCCAGCCGGACCCGGGGGTGAGTGCGTGATCATCGATGCCCCGCCCGACCCCGAAGCCATCCTGGCCCGCTTGACCGAACACGACCTCAAGCTGGTCGCCATCCTGGCCACCCACGGTCACGTGGACCACGTGGGTGGTATCGGCGCCGTTCTGAAGGGGACGGCCGCCGCTGCGGTCCCGCGTGTCCACCTGCATCCGCTCGACCGGCACCTGATGAACCACCCTCATTCCGCCGGGACGCTAGGGCGCCTTTTGGATCTCGATGCTCTCCCCTTCCCGGCGCCGGAGATGGTCTATGACCTCGACCACGGCCAGCGGGTCTCGGGCGCAGGAATGACTTTCACCGCCCTGCACACCCCTGGGCACACCCAGGGTTCGGTCTGCTTTTTGCTCGACTCGCTGGGTGACCCCCCCATCTTGTTCAGCGGGGACCACCTCTTTGCCGGGTCGGTGGGCCGCACCGATCTGGAAGGCGGAGACCACCAGATGCTGCTCGATTCCATGGCCGCCCACATCCTTCCCCTGAGCGACGAGGTGTTGGTCCTGCCCGGCCACGGGCCGACCACCACCGTTGGCCACGAGCGGGCCACCAACCCTTTCCTGGCCGGGTTGGGACCCGCCGTCGCGTAGACCAGGATGACAACGGCAGGTGGACCGAACGGAAGGAAGATCCAACCAAACAGGAGGAAGATCCAATGGATGCACTGATGGTTCTGGGCGACGCAGTCAAGGCCGAGATTCCCGGCCTCAAGGCGTCGATGATCACCCAGCGGGTGTTGGACAGTCCCATTGGGCCCCTGCTTCTCACCGCTGGCGGCGGTCGGCTGAAGGGCGTGACGCTGGCCCCGGTCGACGCCCCATCTCCCAGCTTCTTGGTCCCGGACGCCGACCGGGCGGTCCTGGCTCTGGCGGAGACTCAGTTGAACGAATACTTCGCCGGGCAACGCCGGCAGTTCGAACTGCCCTTGGGCCCAGCCGGAACGGCATTCCAGCAGCGGGTGTGGGAGGAGTTGGCTCTCATCGGCTACGGCCAGACCCTCAGCTACGGACAGGTGGCGGCCCGGATCGGTCAGCCCGGGGCCAGCCGGGCGGTGGGCCGGGCCAACGGCGCCAACCCGATTCCCATCGTGGTCCCCTGCCACCGGGTGGTGGCGTCGGGGATGAGGCTGGGGGGATACTCCGGCGGCCTCGACGCCAAGCGTTGGCTGCTCGACCTGGAGGCGGGCGCCCCCGTCTGGTCCTGACCCGGGTCAGCCCGTCGTCCACCGGCAGGCCCGCAGGCGACGGTTCGGCGGCGGCGGACTGCGGGTAGGAATCCGGCGGGTCACGGTCCCAGGTCGTCGAAGCATCGAACCTCGGATGCCTCCAGAGTTGCCTGCGACCGGCCCGCCAGGACAAACCAGAAGGAAGGGGCCAGCCAATGAGGGTTCTGATCAATCCCGCCGATCACGCCATGGGCTTGGAGTTGGAGTTGGCCGAGCTGGTCGGGCACTACCGCAGGACTGAGGGCCTGAGCGAGATGCAACGGCAAGCCATCGAGGGTGAGATCGACTCCCTCCACGATGAACTGGCACGGGCCGCAGCCCTGGCCACCGCCATGAACAACTAGGCCGGTCAGGCTGAACTGCACGGGCCGTAGCCCTGGCCACGCCCTCAGCAACTAGGCCGGTCAGGCCAGAGTCCGGCCGGGGACCCCTCGGCGGCTGGAATCGTCCGGGACTTTCCATCCCCTGATCGGGGTTGACCTGGCTTCAACGGGTCAGATCGCTGGATCGCAACCCTGGTGGGGCCTGGACATCTGCGTCCGAGGCCGGAAAGGATTCTCGCCGTGGGGGTCAAGCGCTGGTTCACGTTTCCCGACCCGGTCAACGAGGTTGCGGCCCGGGCGGTGGCCGCCGGAGTCGTCATGTTGGCGACCACGATTCTCATCACTCGGCAGTGGGTGCTTCTGTGGCCTCTGGCCTACGGATTCGTGGCCCGGGTCGCCGCCGGCCCCCGCTTCAGTCCCCTCGGTCGCATCGCTGTTCACCTGGTGGCGCCGAGGTTCACCGCCCGCCCGGTTCCGGGCCCGCCGAAGCGCTTTGCCCAAGGGATGGGGGCGGTTGTCACCACCAGCGCCCTGATCCTGCACTACGGCCCGGGATCGGACACCGTGGTCCTGGGCCTGCTGGGCGCCATGGTTGTCTTCGCCAGCCTCGAGGCGGGTTTCGGGTTCTGCGTGGGTTGCCGCATCTTCGCCCTGATCCAGCGATTCGGATGGGTCGCCAAGCTGTGCGAGTCGTGTGAGCTGCCCCGTCCGGCCCGGGCCAAGTAGGCGAGGCCGGCGCTCTCAGCCTCGTGCTGGCAAGCCGTACGTCGCCGTGGGTCAGATTCCGGCGACGTAGGCGGCCAGGTGTTCCCCGGTGAGGGTGGATGCCGAGGCCACCAGGTCCGACGGCGTGCCCTGAAACACCACTTGACCACCGTTGCGGCCGGCGCCGGGACCCAGGTCGATGATCCAATCGGCGTGGGCCATGACCGCCTGATGGTGCTCGATTACGATCACTGATCGGCCGGAGTCCACCAAGCGGTCGAGCAGACCGAGCAGTTGCTCGACGTCGGCCAGATGGAGCCCCGAAGTCGGCTCGTCCAGAACGTAGACGTCGCCCTTCTCCGCCATGCTGATGGCCAGTTTCAGACGCTGGCGCTCGCCACCGGACAACGTGTTGAGCGGTTGGCCGATGCTCAGGTAACTCAGGCCGACGTCAGTCAGGCGGGCGAGGATCCCGTGGGCTGCCGGAATGCGCGCCCCGGTGGACCCAAAGAACCCCAGCGCCTCGGTTACTGACATGGCCAGCACCTCGCTGATGTTGCAATCACCCAGCCGATAGCCCAGGACAGAGGCGCCGAAGCGCTTCCCCTCGCACTCCTCACAGGTAGTGGCAACACTGGCCATGATGGCCAGGTCGGTGTATACGACCCCGGCCCCGTTGCAGGTGGGGCAGGCGCCCTCGGAGTTGGCACTGAACAGCGCTGGCTTTACCCCGTTGGCCTTGGCGAAGGCTTTGCGGATGGGATCGAGGAGCCCGGTGTAGGTGGCCGGGTTGCTGCGCCGCGAGCCGCGGATCGGGCTTTGGTCGATGGACACCACGCCTGGGCGACCGGACACCGATCCGTGAATCAGCGAACTCTTTCCCGATCCGGCCACCCCCGTCACCACGACCAGAACTCCCAGAGGGACGTCGACGTGAACGTCCTGGAGATTGTGTGTGGTGGCGCCCCGGATCTCCAATGTCCCGGTGGGCGCTCTCACCTCGTCCTTGCGGCGGGCTCGGTCGTCGAGGTGGCGGCCGGTGAGCGTTCCGCTCGCTCGCAGAGCTTCGAACGTGCCCTCGAAGCACACTCTTCCCCCCGCTGCCCCGGCGCCGGGACCGAGATCGACCACGTGGTCGGCGATGGCGATGGTCTCGGGCTTGTGTTCCACCACCAGGACCGTGTTGCCCTTGTCCCGAAGTCGCAGTAGCAGGTTGTTCATTCGGGCGATGTCGTGGGGGTGCAACCCAATGGTGGGCTCGTCAAACACGTAGGTCACGTCGGTAAGGGCCGAGCCGAGATGGCGGATCATCTTGGTCCGCTGCGCCTCGCCCCCAGAGAGGGTGCCCGACGAGCGGTCGAGGCTGAGGTAGCCGAGACCGATCTCCACGAAGGAGTCCAGCGTGGACCCGAGCGCCTCCAGCAAGGGCGCCACCGATGGTTCGTCCAGGCTGTCGACCCACGAAGCCAGGTCGCTGATCTGCATGGCGCAGGCGTCCGCGATATTGATCCGACCGATTCGACAGGACCGCGCCGCCTCGGTCAGGCGGGTGCCACCGCAGGCTCCGCAGGTGGTGAAGGTCACCGCCCGCTCGACGAACGCCCGTATGTGCGGCTGCATTGCATCGACGTCTTTGGCCAGGAAAGACTTCTGGATTTTCGGGATCAGGCCCTCATAAGTGAGGTTGATGCCTTCGACCTTGATCTTGGTGGGCTCCCTGTGGAGAAGGTCGTGCAACTCCGTCGGGGTGAACGCGGCGATGGGCTTGTCGGGATCGAAGAAGCCGCAACCGCCGAAGATCCGGCCGTACCAACCCTCCATGCTGTAGCCGGGAACGGTCAGTGCGCCCTGGTTGAGCGACTTCTGGTCGTCGTAGAGCGCAGAGAGGTCAAAATCGGTGACCGCACCCCGGCCCTCGCAGCGGGGGCACATCCCACCGGTGACACTGAAGCTGCGCTTCTCCTTGACGGTGGTGCCGCCCCGCTCCACCGTCACCGCTCCCGAGCCCCGGATGGAGGCGACGTTGAAGGAAAAGGCCTGCGCCGATCCGATGTGGGGCTGGCCGAGCCGGCTGAACAGGATGCGAAGCATGGCGTTCGCGTCCGTGGCCGTACCGACGGTGGACCGGGGGTCCGAACCCATGCGCTGCTGATCCACGATGATGGCCGTAGTCAGTCCGTCGAGAACGTCCACGTCGGGGCGGCCGAGGGTGGGCATGAAGCCTTGCACGAAGGTGCTGTAGGTCTCGTTGATCAGCCGCTGGGACTCAGCGGCGATGGTGGCGAACACCAGCGAACTCTTTCCCGACCCGGACACGCCGGTGAACACGGTCAACCGGCGTTTCGGAAGAACCACGCTGATGTTCTGAAGGTTGTTCTCCCGGGCGCCATGCACCCGAATGAGATCGTGGCTATCGGCCAGTGCCGCGCCTGCAACCCGCCGCCCGGATTCGGACTTCGAACGATCCAAACGAAGCGCCTAGAGAAACGCAGTCGGAGTCGCCCGGGACCTGATCGGATTTCGGGCATGGCTTTCCGGTGGTGGCACTGGTCGAGGATCCGACTCCCTCTTCTCAAGACCTCGGGTCACGACCACAGGGCCGATACTGGCAGAACCCACAGGCGACCACCAAGGTGCCGGGGCTCGGGCGCCGAGCACCACCGACTCGAGGTGGACGATGCAGCGGTCCGTGATCGTCGGGACGGCCCAAGCTCGCGTGTGAGGTCGGTGAACGTTCAGTTCGCCTGGCGCATGCAACGCCAGCAGACGCAGGAGCCGCGGTAGCTCTGCGACTCGCGGATCCGAGCTCTGCAATTCGCGGATCCCAGCTCTGCAGTTCGCGGCTCCCAGCTCTGCAGTTAGCGGCCACTAGCCCTGCAATTCGCGGCCACTAGCCCTGCAGTTAGCAGCCCGAAGGGCTGCAGAGTACGACCGGAAGGCGGGATGCGGAACTGCCACTTGGTCCTGACGCTCCTGTCCCGTCCAGCACCAGCCGACAGATCGGTTCAGCCCCTGGGAACAGCCCAGGGTCCGCGTCGGCCGTCCCTCCTCCCCGTCAGCCAAGGCACTGGCCACCCGGTACCGTCCATCTTCCGACCCGGCACGCACACACGGAGGGCCCCATGGCCGTGGACCTGAACCACACGATCGTCGCCTCACGGGACCCGGCAGTCTCGGCGGCCTGGTTGTCCGAGATACTGGGCCTTGACCCGCCGGAGCGTTTCGGGCCCTTCTGGCAGGTGGTCACCGCTAACGCAGTAGCCCTTGACTTCGTCGGGCACGACAGCGCAGACGAGATCGCCTCCCAGCACTACGCCTTCTTGATTACCGAGGGCGAATTCGACGCCATCTTCGCCCGTATCGTGGAGCAACGAGTCGACTACTACGCCGATCCCGCTGGTCACCGTGCCGGTGAGATTAACCGTAACGACGGCGGCCGCGGTATCTACTTTCCCAATCCCGACGGCCACTGGTTGGAGATAATCACCCGTCCCTACGGCAGCGGGCTGAAAACCTAGAGCAATGTCGAGACGAGGCGATTTGAACGCCTGACTTTCTGGATCCAAACCAGGCGCTCTACCCCTGAGCTACGTCTCGGTAGGTACGTCTGAACTCATGTCCTGGGCCGCGGGGTACGCCGCTTCCGCTGCTGCCATCGGCGGCACCGTCGCCGCGGGTTGAGCCCAGCCGGTGGGCGAGCCTTACCCGGGGGCCGGGCCGAGGACCTCAAGCCTCGCTATCACCAAGATCCACATGGCCATCAACACCGCAGTTCCGACCGCCAGCAAGACCGCACTGAGCAAGGGCAAATCGAGCGGCCCCAGCCCATTGAAAGTCTGCAGAACGCTGACCGCGACGACCCCGCCATAACCCAATCCGGCGGCGGCAACGAGCGTCCGGCGTCGGCCCTCGCCGAAGGTGGTGAAGCCGGCCAGCCACGCCAGCGCCGGCAGCACCTGGACAGCGTGGAGGGCGACGGCGTGGGGGACCTTCATCACCCCGGCCGCACCGAACACGGCCAGGTCCGCCTCGGTGGGGGGCCGGTCGATGGCCGTGCCGTTGGCAACGATGGCGCCGCCGAGGACCTGGCCCACGAGCAGCAGCACGAGGCCGACCCTGATCGCAAGCACCATGCTCGCCGGAGCATCGAGGCGCCGAAACGCCAGGATCGTCACCACTGCCAGCACGATGCCGATTACCCCGATGGTGAGGCCTGCAGCGGTAAAGAGCACGGCGTCGATTCCCTCCCTAGCGAAATGTGACGGAACCCCGCGCCAGCGCTGGGCCGTCACCCAGGCCACCTCCAACGCGCTGGCCACGCCAAAGAGGCCGAGCAGGACCCAACCGGACCTGCGACCGAGCGACAGGAACGTGGCCACGAAGGCCACCGCCAACGAAGTTGCACCGAACGACACCCCGAACGTGACCGGCTTACGCCATGACACCGGACCATGCCAGGCACCACCGTCGACCAGGAACACCCCGAAATGAAGGAGCCCGGATGCAACCAGCAAACCACCGACGACGTAGAGGAACGTCTGCGCCGACGACCGCCGTCGCCAGTATCCCGACAACGACTCCGCCATGGCCGCGCGCATAACCCCACGAACGCTATCGGGCCTTTGCGCTTCCCAGGTCTCTCACTTCACGCCGGCACCGGGCTGCCGCCGCACACAGGCCGCCCAGGAGAGGCATCGCACGCCAATGGCACGACGAGCGGCCTTCGAGGTGGTCGACTACTACGCCGGTGATCGCCCTGGAGCCAGGATCGTGAGGCCGAGAGCCTCAGCTGCACTCGCCATCCGCTCGTCATAGGTGACTACGCCCGCGAGATCCTCCTTGGCGGCGCTGGCGGCGGCAAGGTGGATTGCATCAAGGGTGCGGAGCTCGGCCGGCTTGAGCTGGCCGGCAGCGCGGAGGAGGTCCCGGTCCACGACGAGCTGGTCCAAGGAATCCAGATGGGAAAGGGCGAGCTCGCAATCACCGTCGACCCGGGCGACGGCCCGCAGGACCTCGGCGATGGCCAGCTCGCACGTCATGACGATGTCGTCGCCGTCGAGGTCGCTTCTCCAGAGTGCGAGCGCGTCGCTCTCGGCCTCAGCGACGGCGAACTTCACGATGGCCGAAGAGTCCAGGTACCAGACCCTCACCGCTCGTCGGCCCGCAGCTCGGCTAGCGCGGCCGACGCTGGCCGCGTGGTCTTTACCGGCGCAGGTAGCTCGCCCGTGACGGTGGCCGGCTTCAGCCGGCCGGCTTGACGGAGACGTTCGAGGGCTCCCTCCGCTAGCGGTGGGCTGAGCACCGCCACCACCTGGCCTCGCCTCGTCACCTCGATGCGTTCGCCGGCTTGGGCGCGGCGCAACCACTCGCTTGCGTTCTGCCGCAGCTCCCGTACGCCGATGCGCTCCATGTGTACACATGGTAGCGCATCGAAGGGCCTCGCCACGGTGGACTGTCCCTACCAGGAGGAAAACTATGGCTGGAGAGGACGAGGCCCAGCTTCGGACCAAGCTCTTCTCTCATGGGCTTCGGGCAAAGCCGACGGAGCGATCGGGTCTGCAACGGCTTTGGGCGGAGACAGATAGCGCAGCCAAGTTCCTTCAATGCGAACGGCGCGCCGCTGATCGAAGACTCGATCATCTCCCTCACCGCTCGCCACGGCAAGGTACGCCGAGAGGGGTACCGCCGATCAGCGCCTCAGAGCAGATCCAAGAACTCCTCTCGCGAGAGACCCGCCTGGCGGAGGATCGATCCCAGCGTGCCCTGAGCGAGCTCACGATGCATCGGCACGATGGCGATGCTGTCGTCTCTCCGCATCTTCACGTGGCTGCCCCGCTGGCTGACCCGCACGAAGCCGCCTCTAACCAAGGCGCCGACAACCTCGGGTCTGCCCCTATATCGGTTGACTCCGACTAACGTGAGGGCCTCTCCTCACTAGAAGGAGCATGATCATGGCTAAAGCATTCCCGTTGGAGTTCCGTCGTGACGTTGTTGCCGTGGCCCGCAAGGG
>JBQTHD010000018.1:0-21391 GCA_052390275.1 Acidimicrobiales bacterium
GTTGGTCCCCTTGGGGAAGTAGCGGCGCAGCAGGCCATTGCCGTTTGCGTTGGTGGGCCGCTGCCACGGGGAGTGGGGATCGGCGAAGTACACGTCGATTCCCACCGCCCGGGCCAGTTCGTGATGAGATAGTGGCGGTCCTTTGAACCGGATCGTGAAGGGTTCCCAACGCCGAGCCTGCTCCTGAAGGTTGGAAATGAGTTGGAAGCAGCACTGGTCATTCGGTTCCCCACTGGGTGCTGTGACCATGGGGATAAGTCGTCGTGACGTTGTGGGGAACTCCGCATCGAGGGTTCCACATCGGAGCGTTCCTCCGATGTGTTACGTGGTTCCGTCGCATCAGCCGTTTCAGGTCTGCGGCGGTTATCGGCGGCGGAGACCCTGGTATCGAAGATGTCTCGCAGGCCGTCGCCCATCAGGTTGACTGATAGCGCCACAAGGGTAACCGCCGCTCCAGGGAAGAGCATCACGGCTGGATGGGAGAAGAAAACTGTCGGCCCTCCGCCAGCATGGCTCCCCACTCTGCCGTTGGCGGCGTAACACCGAAACCGAGGAACGAAAGCCCCGACAGAACCAGAAGCGTCCGCCCAAAGTCAAGCGTAGTGAATGCCACCAAGGGCGCCGTGCTGGGGTTGGCCATCGTGACCCTGGTGGTCCTGGCTGCCATCGGTGCGCCCTGTTTGGCCGGGCATCACCCCAACCGGGTGGTGGGGCCGCGCCTGGCTCCGGCAAGCCTTGATCATCCCTTGGGAACCGACGAGATCGGGCGGGACGAGTGGAGCCGGGTACTTTTCGGTGCCCGGACATCGCTATCGGCGGCGGGGGCCGCGGCGGCCGCGGTGCTGGTGGTGGGTGTCGCCGCCGGGATCGCCGCTGGTTACGGGCCCCGCTGGTTCGATTCGTTGCTCATGCGCTGTGTCGATGCCATCCTGGCCTGTCCCAACCTGGTACTGGTTATCGCCATCGCCGCACTCGTCGACCCTGGCATCAGTGGCCTGCTTCTCAGCCTGGTCGCCGTTTGGTGGGTGCGGTACGCCCGCATCGTGCGGGGACTGGTGAGGACCCTGCGATCCCAGGACTTCGTCGTCGCCCAGCGGGCCGCCGGCGCCGGGGCTCTTCGGATCTCCGCTCGAACCCTGCTTCCCAACGTGGCATCAACGGTCGTGGTCATCCTGAGTTTGGAGATCGGCAAGATCATCCTGGCCATATCCGCCCTGAGCTTTTTAGGTCTGGGACCCCAGCCACCTACCGCTGAATGGGGGGCCATGATCAACGAGGGCCGCGGTCTCCTTTTCACCGATGCCCGCCTCATGTTGGTCCCCGGAGTGGCCATCAGCCTGACCGTCCTGGGCTTCAACTTGTTGGGTGACGGCCTTCGAGACGCCCTCGACCCCCGGTCGCACCTCGACCGGGCCCCCCTGGACTGATGACACCCGGACCAGGGCGCCATCTGGATTGAGGCGTGATCGGTCGTAGACCTGGTCAACTTCAACCCGGCTGAGGCCATGGGCGGCCTGGTGATGGGCCAGGGTCTGCTCGCACGTCAGCCGGTTCATGGTCCCCGGATCTTGGCCTCCGGATGGTGCCGCCTGGATGGCCGCCCGTCGAACCGAGTCCACCAGAGAGTCCGACACGGTCGGATACACGTGGGGAAAGGCCACCACCGCGGCCTCGGCCGTGACCACCGGGTCTGTTCGGGACCTCAGGTAGGCGTCTCGAATGGCTTGGAGAGCCGCCTCCAGAGGTCCGGCCTCAGCCAGGGCGGCTTCAGAGGCGATAAGACCCAACGGATACTCCCCGAGACCGGCCTGCGCGAAGGGCATCACTTGCAACGAAAGACCACGGGAAGCCAGCCTGGCCCGGTAGGGTGCGCCCAACTCGAAGTACCGGGCCACCGTGTCAACGCGACCTTCGGCCAAGGCGTCGGGGGCTTCGGAGAACTTCACCTCCACCGCCGGCCCTGGCTTGATCCCCATCTGGTTGACCGCGAGTGCCTGGTATTCCCGGTGGGGCCAGGGAAACTCGGCGTTGACCGCCATGCTGGCGCCGGCCAGATCGGCAAACTCTGAAATGCTCCGGCCCCCAGCCGTGGCCCGCCCGGCGACGGCCAGAACGCACATGTGCGAGCGCTGAGACGTAGCGAATACGAACCGACCCGGCGATGCGGTATGCCGGTGGAAGTAGTCCAGGAAATGGCGGATGTTGGTGAAGGCCAGATCCAAACTGCCCCGACCGACCCCGGGCAGTAGCTCGGCCGAGGTCACGGCCCGGTACTCCACCTCCACGCCATGGTCGGCGAAGCACCCCAATTGGCCCGCCGCCAACGGCGGCAGCATTGAACCAGGCACTCAGGTTGGGGTGAAGGCGAACTGCAGCTTGCGCCCACGGCGAATCGGGCGGCCGGGGCCAACCCCCTGCTGGCCAACCCCCTGCTGGCCGACCGTCTGCTGGCCGACCGTCTGCTGGCCGATCATTCCATTGCCATCGGTGTACCCACCCGTCATCCGCGAGGAGTCAAGGTGTGCCATCTTTGGCTCTGGATGAAGGTATAGGGGACGAATCCTTCCAACGACCGACTCACGCCGTAGATGCGGAACACGCCGGCGATGGGGACCACGATCGCTTGCTGATCAACCAGGATGTCCATCATCTCAGTGACGATCCCTTGGAAGGTCGGGGTGTCGACGGCGGTGTAGGCCGAGTCGTGAAGGGCGTCATAGGTGGCTCCGGGGGACATGTAGAGGCCCGGACCGGAGGCGCCGGTGCGGAAGAACGTGCCCGGCCCCAATGGGTGTTCGACTCCCGAAGCAGAGCCGGTGCTGAAGAGGTGGCCCTCACCCACAGCCAGCTTGGCGAAGAACGCTGACGGGTTGGGCGGGATGTTGATGGTCAGCGCAATGCCAACTTCAGCCAACTGGGCCTTTACCAGTTCCGGTAACGGCTGCTGCTCATCGGGCAGACGCACCTGCATCAGCAGTTCCAGACGATTACCGGCTTTAACCCGAACACCGTCGGGTCCAGGAATCCAGCCTGCGGCATCGAGAATTTGGCGTGCCATGGGTGGGTCATAGGCAAAGCCTGTGACCGTGGCCGCGTTGGCCTCCCCCAGGATGGAGGCAGGAATCAGGCTCTTCATGGGCTCGGCGCCACCGGGCCAGACGTTCTGGACGATGCCGCTGGCATCGATTGCGTGGGCCACGGCCTTTCGCAACTGCAGGTCGTTCAAGGTGTTGTAGGGGGCATTCCCCTCGGCGTTGAGATAGAGAGACTGGTGGGCGCCTGTCACCGACTTCTCCACCGTGAACTTGCGATCGGAGCTGAGGGCGGCCACCTGTGGCCGGGGCACGTCGTAGATTCCGTCGACCTCCCCCGCCCGGAGGCCCTGTACCCGGCTGGCTCCGTCGGGCATGTAGAGGGTGACCATCTCCGAGAAGGTGGGCGGGCCGGCCCAGTAGGAAGCGTTGCGGGCCACTCGGACCTCAGTGAGCGGGGTGTAGCTGACGAAGCGGTACGGCCCGGTTCCGGTGGGGGTGTCGGTGGCGCCGGTGAGCGGGTCGACGGCACCGGTGCCCCGGCCCGGGTAGGTGCCCGGGGCCACGATCCCGGTGGAGGGATGGGCCAACTGCTGGATGAGTTGGCTGTTGGCCGGGCTGGTTACCACCTGGACGGTCATGGGCCCGGCGACGGAGGAGGCAGTGGTGGTGAGTCCGCGGACGAAGGTGGCGGCCAAACGTCCGTTGAGAGTGGCCACCACGGCGGCAGCATCGAGGGGGGCCCCGTTGTGGAAGGTGACACCGGGGCGGATCTGGATGGTCCAGGTAGCCGGGGCGGCAAAGGACCAACTGGTGGCCAGTAGCGGCAGGGTGGTCAGGTCCGGGCCCGCCAGGGCCAGCGTCTCGATCACCGAACTGTGGTCGCTGGACATCGTGATGTTGGCCGGCTTGGCCGGCGAGATGACCCCGGTGTCCACCGGGGCGGCGACCCGGAGCAGGTCGATATCGGTCTGAGGGACGTAGATCACGTAGCTCGAGTTGGGCGTGCCCGGGGGCAGCGATCCGTTTCCTTCGCTTCCCAGGTCGATGTTGTGGGTCCGGGATGGCTCGGACAAAAGTCCGGCCTGGACCAGCTCATCCTCGGTCCCGTAGCGCCCGTTGTTGGCCAAGAACGCCTCTTCAGCCGTACGAAGCGTTCGTGCGTCGATCGAGTCCGCGGCGTCCTGCCCCTTGTCGCCTACTCCGCCCACGGCAAAGACCACCACCGAAGCAAGGATCCCCAGAATAATGATCACTACCAGCAGTTCGATAAGGGTGAATCCACCTTCGGCTTTCGAGCGTCGGTGAATGGGCTGGGTCGAATAGAACACTGACTGCCTCCACGATGAGTTCACAAGCGCTCACATAACGTCCGGTAAATCGAGACTACTGCTTCTTGCGTGATAATCGCATGATAATGACCTGAAGATTTCCAAAAGATAGCGGAGATCGGCTGACCATAAGCCCGGGTAAGCCGCGATTTCCTCAAAAGCAAGATTAGTTAGTTAGCAACGAGATGGCAGGCCACCTGATGATGGGCGGGGCCGGTAAGCAGGGGCGGCTCGTGACGACACCTGTCGACGGCGATCGGGCAGCGGGTGTGAAACCGGCAGCCGCTTGGAGGATTGCGGGGAGAGGGCAACTCGCCAGCGATCGTGAACCGATCCGACAGTGAGCGGCGTCGGCCATCGGGTACCGGCACCGAGGCGATTAGGCCCTGGGTGTACGGGTGCCTGGGGGTCGCGAACAACAAGTCAGTTCTTGCCACCTCCACCAACTGGCCCAGGTACATGACCCCGACGCGGTCCGAAATGTCCCGCACCACCGAGAGGTCATGAGAAACGATGACGCAGGCGAGCTCCATGTCGACTTGAAGCTGGGTTAGGAGGTTCAGAATCTGACCTCGCATCGAGACGTCCAGGGACGAAACCGGTTCATCGCAGATCAACAGTTCAGGTCGGGTAGCTATGGCGCGAGCGATGGCCACCCGCTGCCTCTGGCCACCGGAGAATTGGTGGGGATACCGGTCCCCGTGGCTAGGCGAGAGCCCAACCTGGGCCAGGAGTGCGTCCACGCGCCGGTCAGCTTCATCAAGCCCGTGGACATGGAGAGGCTCGGCGATGATGGAGCGGATCCGCAGCCGGGGGTTCAACGAGCTGTACGGGTCCTGAAAAACTATGCCCAGGTGGCGCCGCAGCGGCCGGATCTGGCGCCGGGACATGGAGGTCAGGCGGCGGCCCATGAAATCCACCGTTCCAGAGTCGGGCCGGACAAGCTGCAGCAGGCAGCGAACCAGGGTTGACTTGCCACAGCCGGACTCGCCCACCAGGGCCAACGTTCTGGCCCGCTCCACCACCAGGCTCACTCCGTCAACCGCCCGGACCGGCCGAGGGGCTGGACCAACCCCCAGGCGCCGGCTGCCGGCGAAGTGCTTGACCAGTCGATCGGCCACCAGCAGCGGCTCCCCGTCACCCACAGTGAGCGGTTGAACTGAGTTCCCGTTGTGGGAGGCCGTCATGGCTGAGCCTCAGCTCGGCCCACCACGTGACAGGCCACCAGGTGCCCGGGTCCAATCAAGGGCTCAAGAACCGGCACCTCGGTGCCACACTCCGGTTGGGCACCGGCCCAGGGACACCGCGGGGCAAACCCGCACCCCGGGGGCAGCCGGGCCAGGTCGGGAGGGCTTCCCGGGATGGTGCCCACCCACTTTCCCGCAACCCGGGGCCCGTCGATCCGACTCACTGACTGGAGCAGGCGGGAGGAATAGGGATGGCGGGCGGCACCACCAAAGAACTGGGCGGCAGGGGCCATCTCCACCACTCGACCGGTGTACATGACCATCACCTGGTCGCAGAACCCCGAGACCACCCCTAGATCATGGGTGATGAGCATCACCGCCAGGCCCCGCTCGGAGCAAAGGTGGTCCAATAGGTCCAGGATCTGGGCCTGGATGGTCACATCCAGCGCAGTGGTCGGCTCGTCGGCGATCAGCAGGGCCGGCTCGGGAGCCAGGGCCATCGCGATTCCCACCCGCTGGCGCATGCCGCCTGAGAGCTGATGTGGTCGGTCCCGCATCCGCTCGGACGGTCGGGGAATTCCCACGTCCCCCAACAGATCCACCGCCCGCCTGCGCGCCTGGGACCGGCTCAGCCCGGCGTGCACCCGCATGATCTCGACCAGCTGTGCTCCAATGGTCATCAGCGGGTTGAGCGAGGTGAGTGGGTCCTGGAAGATCATGCCGATTTGGGCCCCCCGGACCCGGCGGTACCGGCCTTCGTTCAGGCCGCGAAGGTCCTCGCCCGCGAAGATCACTTGCCCACCGTCAATACGTCCAGGGGGATCGATCAGGCCCAGGATGCTCAAGGCCGTAACCGTCTTGCCGGATCCCGACTCGCCAACCACCCCCAGGCGTTCACCCTTGTCCAAGTTGAAGCTCACATCGTTGACCGCCCTGACTACCCCCCGGTCCAGGTGGAAAGCGGTGACCAGGTGACGTACCTCCAGTAAGGGGTTCACGCCTGGCGCTCGCGCCCCCGCCGGTCAAGAATGTCCCGCAGGCGGTCGCCGACCAGGTTGATTCCCAGAACCGCAACGAAGATGGCCAGGCCGGGGAACAGCATCAAGTGTCCCGACGAGAAGAAGTAGCGCCGGCCATCGCTGAGCATGGCCCCCCACTCCGCCGCCGGGGGGGCGATGCCGAGGCCCAGGAAAGACAGGGCCGACACTGTGAGAATCAGGCCACTGAGATTGAGGGTGAGAAAGATCACCACCGGCGGGATTACGCAGGGAAGGAGGTGGCGAATCCCGATCATGGTGGTAGAGGTTCCGGTGGCGACAGCCGCCTCCACGAACTCTCGCTCGCGTAGCTCCACCACCAGGCCCCGGACCAGGCGGGCGTAACCGGCCCAACCCACGGCCGTCAGAGCGACCATGATGCTGAACAGGCCCGGACCCAAGGCCCCGACGATGGCCAGGGACAGAACCAGTGGTGGAAACGCCAGAAGGGCGTCGACCACACGCATCAGTAGGCCGTCGATCCAACGGCCTCCCAGCCCCGAGGCGATCCCCACCGCCACCCCGATGACCATGATGACCATGGCAGCCAGGCTGGTCATCCCCAGCGAGGGGCGCGCACCCCAGACGATGCGGGAGTACACGTCCCGGCCCAGGCCATCGGTTCCGAACCAATGGCTCCGGCTCGGTCCCTCCAGCGTGTGGGCCAGATCGATGGCCAGCGGGTCGTGGGTGGCCACCCAGGGCGCTGCCAACGCCGAGACCACGAAGACGGCGACCAGAGTCACGCCAACCGCGGCGGCCGGGTCCGCCAGGAGGTCCCGCAAGGCCGAGTGCGTACTCCCGGGTTCGAGATCGGCCTCCTGATGATCGGATCCAACGCGGTCCTCGCCAGGCGGCTCAGAGCCGGCCTGGGAACTGGTGGCCGGGCTTCCGGTCGCGGGTCTCGCTGTCATCCGCCGGCTCCGACCGGCTCCGGCTGGGGCGACACATAGCTGACTCGGGGATCGACCACCACGTAGAGCAGATCGATAGCCAGGTTTACCAGCAGGACGATGCTACCCAGGTAGAGCGCGAATCCCTGGACCACGGGGTAGTCCTTTGTGTTGGCCGCATCCACCACCAGCTTCCCCAGCCCGGGCATGGAAAAGACTGTCTCTATCACCACCGCACCCCCGAGCAGCCCCCCGGCCAACAATCCGGCCGAGGTGAGGACTGGGTTCAGGGCCGAGCGCAATGTGTGACGCACGACCACCCTCCATCGCCGGTAACCCCGCGCCCGGGCGGCCAGGACGTGGTCGGCCCCCAAGGCCTCAAGGACCGCGGATCGGGTCAGTCGCATGAGCACGGCGGCAGATCCCAGGGCCAGGCTGACAGAAGGCAGCGCGAAGGCCCGGGGGTGATCAAGGCCCTGGGTCGGGAACCAGCCGGCCGACACCGCGAACATTGAGACCAGGAGGTAGGCCTTCCAATATCCAGGCATAGAGGTTCCCGCAAGGCCCAACGCCCGCAGCAGATGGTCGGCCGGGCCGCCGCGGTACAAGGCGGCCACGATGCCCAGCCCGACACCCAGGACCAGGGTCAGAATCAGGGCCGATCCGGCCAAGCGGGCCGTGACGGGCAGGGCCTGTCCCAGCGCCTCAGACACCGGTCGGCCGGTAAAGAAGGAGCGGCCAAGATCTCCCCTGATGGCATCGGTGAGCCAGTCGGCATAGCGAACTGGCGCGGACCGGTCCAGGCCCAGTTCCTGACGCAGGGCCTCTACCTGGGCGGGAGTCGGCTCAACGTCCCCTCCGAACTGGCGACGGGCCAAATCGTACGTGAGGTCTCCGGGAGCGACCTCACCCAAGAGAAAGGCGAAAGCGGTCAGGGCTAACCAGAGGGGCAGGAGGTGGATTAGGCGGCGAAGCGAGTAACCGAGCATCCTCAAAGCACCCGTCGGGGGCTGGTCCCACCCGCCGCTGCCCTTCGGCCCGGTGCCCGGCTCCTCTGCGGACGGGGGACCGGTCGGCCCCGAACCGGATCAGCAGTCAGCAGACGGTGCTCCGGCCGAAGTCAGCTCATCCCCTGGGTAGTAGAGGGAATCCAGCTCTAGGGGTGGCCCCCCATGAGCGTCGAGGTGGAACTCAACGGTGTTCGACCAGATGCGCGGGTCCATCACTCCGATCACGTCGTCCCCATCTCCGAATATCACGTCCTTCCCAGTCTCCCACTGGGCCAGGGCGAGATCAGGATCTACCTCGGGATAACGGGCGGCCAGGGCGGCCAGGCCGGGCGCTGGATCTCGGCGAGCGGCCAGCATCCCCTGGCGCAGAGCCCGGACCATGGCAGCCACCGTCTGCGGAGACGAGGCCAAGACCGATTCGTTCATCAAGAACCCTCCGACGTACTGGGCGGCCAGGCCGGCCGAAGCCAGTCCGATGGCCGTGGCCTGGACCCCGAAAGGGTTCGCTTTCTGACCGAAGTTGGGCAGCAGGTCGATCCAGTCGGCGGCCACGTCGCCCGCCCCGGCGGCCAAGGCTTCCATCACCTCCTGATAGGGGGTCTCAACCAGGGGACCCGGCTCGACCCCCAGGCGTTCAAGGGCAACCAGGAGCTCCCGGGTTAACGGCGATTCCTTGGACCCGACGATACTGGCACCAGCCAGATCCGCCAACGACCTGACGAAACGACCGGCCGCCGTGGGCCGCCCGGAGATGGTGATGGCGGCCATATGGGTCCGCCGCTCGATCATGAAGGCAAATCGGGCCGGGAGGGGACCGTCGCTTTGAATAGTGGTGAAGAAGTGCTTGACGCTGACCTCGGCGAAGTCAACCTCGCCGGCAGCGACCGCCCGAACCGTTCCTGGGCCGCCCAGAGCCAGCTCTTTCAGCTCGACCTCCAGCCCTTCGGCTTCGAACATTCCTTGCGAAGCCGCCGTGCACCACGGCAGCAGATAACCCGGCACTCAACACAAGTGCAAGCCGAGCGTCAACCGCTCCATCGCAACCTCCTGGGTCGAAGTTCACTTGTCAGTATGGGGTGCTGCGTTGCGCTAACGCGGGGTGCGGTTCGTCACCGGCACGCGTTCGACGACATCGAAGGTCGTCGAACGCAGCGGAACCTATTACCGGGTTAGGACCTGGGGGTCAGCGTGTGCCAGCGCTGGCTGTAGATGAATGTGTAGGGCTCGAAGCCTTCGAGGCCCCGGTGGACTCCGTAGATGCGGAAAACTCCGGCGATGGGGACGACCACGATGTCCCGATCAACCAGGATGTCCATGGCGGCAGCCGACTTTTGCTTGAAGACGGTGTCGTCGATGGCGGCGAAAGCCTCGTCGTGAAGCAAGTCGTAGTCGGGACCCGGGCTCATGTACAAGCCATAGCTGGCGGCGCTGGTGCGGAAAAAGCTCCCCGGGCCCAGGGGGTGTTCAGCTCCTGAGGCCGATCCTTCGCTGAAGATGTCACCGTCGCCGGCTCCCACCGTGCCGAAATAGGCCGACGCGGTGGCCGGGACGTTGATATTGACCTGTATGCCCACCTCTGCTAGCTGCGACTTCACCAACTCAGGGAGTGGCTGCTGTTCGTCTGGCAGGTAGACCTGCATCTTCAGTTCCAGGCGGTCGGCGCCCCGCATGCGGATGCCATCAGTCGATCCGACCGGCACCACCCAACCCACACCTTCGAGCAGGGAACGGGCCGCATCCTGGTTGAAGTCGTAGCCGGTGATGTTGGCCGCGTCGGGTCCCAGGAGAGACGCTGGCAGAAGGGTACGTAGGACTTCGGCACCGCCGGGCCAGACGTTGGTGACGATGCTGTTGGTGTCCAGGGCATGCGCGATGGCCTGGCGCACGGGACGCTCCGTCAACCGGGTGAAAGCGGGGTTCACTCCCTTAAAGTTGAGGTAGAGCGATTGATGCGCCCCGGTGATGGACTTGTGGACACCGAAGATCCGATCCGAGGACAAGGAGTCGACCTGGGAGCGGGGAACGTCGTAAATGGCATCCACCTCCCCGGCTCGTAGCGCTTGCACCCGGGCGGTGCCGTCGGTCATGAACTTGTAGTTGACGTCGGTGAAAGTGGGCGCGGCTTCCCAGTAAGCGTCGTTTCTCGTCACGTTCAGCTCGACCATGGGCGTGTAGCTGACGAACTTGTAGGGACCGGTACCGGTGGGAGTGTCGATCCCGTAGGTTCCGTCCACCACTCCTGCCCCAGCGCCCGGGTAGGTCCCGGGAGCTGGAATCCCATTATTGGGATGCGACAGTTGGCGCATTAGCTGGCTGTTGGGCGGGTTGGTTACTACCTGGATGGAGCTCGGACCGGTAACGGTGGTCCCCCCGACCGTCAAACCCCTGACTGTCCCCACCAGACGCTGGTTGAGGGTGCCAGCCACCGCTGCGGCGTCGAAGGCGGCACCGTTGTGAAAGGTCACTCCTGACCGCAGGTTGATATCCCAGGTGGCGGGAGCGGTGAAGGTCCAACTGGTGGCCAGCAAGGGTCGCAGGGTCAGATCGGGCGCCGGGATGGCCAGGGTCTCGATGACCGAACCATGGGCGGCAAAGGTGGTTACCGAGGCCCGATTCGCCGGCGTCAGGCGGTAGGTGTCGGGGGGGCCGCCCACCCGGAGCAGGGCGGTGTCGGGCCGAGGTACATAGATGACGTAAGCGGATCCGGGCTCACCGCTGGGACCTTCGTCGGTGACATCCACTTGGTGGGTACTCGACTCCTCCGAGAGGAACCCTCCGGCCACCAGCTCGGCTTCGGTGCCATAACGACCGTTGCGGGAAAAGAAGGCTTCCTCGGCGGTACGCAGGGTGCGCTCGTCGATCTCGTCGGCTGCACTTTGCCCCTTGTCGCCGACACCGCCCACCGCGAAGACGACCACTGCGGCAAGGATGCCCAAGATGATGATGACGACCAACAGTTCGATGAGGGTAAAACCGGCCTGGGACCGGGACCTCATCTGGAGGCGACGTAGAGCTGGTGTGAACATGCGAATCCTCTCGTAAAAGCTTCCTACCTCAAGCCTCTACTAACAATGATGATGTCCGCATGACTGCAGTCTGAAGATTTCCTGTGCATTCTGAGCGCCAATAGCAGATAAAGACGAGCTCTCGCATCTAGGTGTTTCAAGCTCTTAGTGGATTTCCGTGACATCTCTACCGGGCCGTTGTTCCGAGACTCCTCCCGGGCTAGAACTCGCGAAAACGGGCCAAGGGCTTGGGGGCTTGGGGGCTTGATAAGGGGAGCAGAGATCGTGAAAAATCGCCTCCGAACTCGACGCCAACGATCATCAGAGTGGCGGTTCATGCTCACCGAGTTGCTGGTCGTCATCATTATTTTGGGCATCCTGGCGGCGGTGGTGGAGTTCGCCGTCGGCGGCTGGGGCGACAAGGGCCAGAGTTCGGCACTGCGCATCGACGCCCGAACGATCGCCACCGCCCAGGAGGCGTCCACCCTGGAGTTGGACGGCAATCACGGCTGACAGGCCCCGTAGCGGCCGACCGGGTCGTGTGGCCGGCGACGACCTGCAACCACTACCCGCCGGGGTAACCACCGCCGTCCGCCGCCTGGCTGCGGCCCGATTCATCTCCTTCACCGGCACCGGAGCCGCCCAGATCGCGCTGGTGTCATCCCCCTATGAGCGGACCGGGTCGTCGGTCTGAGTGGCCGGGGCCTTCATGCTCACCCACGGGCTCCAGGTGCTCTTTGGGGTGGTAACCGCCTCCTTGGGAGATCGGTTCAACCGCCGACGGGTCATGCTGGCCAGCGAGGTGGCCGGGGCCGGAGCCTATCTGGTGGTGGCCCAGGCATCAGGCCCGACCAGCCTTCTCATCGCGGTTGCCGTGGCCTCGCTGGTCACCTCCCCTTTTCAGTCGGCCTCGGGGGCCAGTATCCCCAATCTGGTCGGCCGCGACCGGCTGGCCTGGGCCAACAGCCTGATGGCCTCGGGCCGTCATCTGGGCATGACATTCGGGCCGGCCGTCGGTGGTCTGGCCGTGGCCCGATGGGGACCATCGGTGGTGTTCGGCCTCAACGGCGTGTCGTTCCTGGTTTCAGCCGCCATCATCCTGGGCGTTCGGGGCAAATTCAACCAGGGATTGGTACACGCCCGGGTCCGGGGGGCGGGTCTTTCCTTCCTGGTTCGACACCCGGTTATCCGCCTCCTGACGCTGGCCGAGGTGATCCTGGTCATCGGCCTGGGCATGATGAAGGTGACACAGGCCCCCCTGGCCGACGTCTTGCGACTGGGGCCTGCCGGGCTGGGGCTGATGGGCGGATTGTGGGGCGGCGGACTGTTGGCCGGAGCCCTACTCGGCCGCCGCCTGACGCCGGACAGCGAGCCGACCGTCTTCGTCGTGGGCCTGGCCGGAGTGGCGGCTGCGGCCATAGGGGTTGGTCTGGCCCCATGGGTGCTGGCGATTCTGGCCCTTCACTTCGTCATCGGGCTGGCTGACTCGCTGGATCTGATCGCCGGTTTGGGGATACGCCAGCGGGTAACCCCCGACCACCTGTTGAGCCGGGTTCTGGCCACCAACTCCGCGGTGGCAGTGACCACCCAGATAGGCGGCTACGCACTGGCTGGTCTTCTCAACGCGAATTTGTCCCCCGCCTCCGTCTACGCACTGAGCGGTGTAGTGGTGGCCATGTCGGTGCCGGTAGCCCTTCCCGCCGTCAGATTGGCTCGGTTGAGCAGGGCGGACGATGGAACGGGATCGGTCGATCACGCCCCAGTGGACCCAAGCGCAGGAGGCTCAGGAGTCAACCGGGCGGTCAGTGGCGTCACGTGTCGGACTCAGCCGAGCGGGCCCATCCGCTCGATCCTCGGAGGCGAGGGTCGGTGAAGTCGCGGAGGCGGTCGCCCAGGAGGTTGAAGGCCAGGACGGTCAGGCTGATGGCCACCCCGGGGTAGACCATCAGGCGGGGGGCCCGGAAGAGTTGGTTGCGGGCCTCGTTGATCATCAGGCCCCACTCCGGGGTGGGTGAGCGGGCGCCCAGGCCCAAGAAGGACAGGCCGGCGAGGGCCAGGATCAGCTGGCCGACCTCCAGGGTGGCAAGAACCAGCACCGGAGCGGTCAACTGGGGAACCACGTGGCGGATGAGCACTTGTCGGTTCCCGGCGCCCGCCGCCCGGGCGGCCAGGATGTAGTCCCGCTGGCGGAGGCTGAGAACCTGGCCCCGCACGATTCGGGCATACCCGGCCCAGCCGAACGAGCACAGCGCCAGGAGCACGCCGGCCAGGCCGTAGCCCCCGGGGGTGGGACCCCCCGGGCCGGCGACCAGGGCGTTGATCACCGCCACCACGGCCAGGGCCAACAAAAGGGAGGGGAGGGCCAAAAGGCCGTCCACCACCCGCATAAGCCCGGCGTCCACCCATCCCCCCCGAAGCCCGGCCAGGGCCCCCAGGGTCACCCCAATAGTGCAGACCACCGCAGTGACCAACAGGGCGCCGCCCACCGACCAACGGGCGCCGGCGATGATCCTGCTGGCCACGTCCCGACCGATCTGATCGGTGCCCAGGGGATGGGCCCAGGTGGAAGGGGCGAAGGTGTTCTCGACGTCCACCGCCGAGGGTTCGAAGGGGGCCAGCCAGGGCCCGGCGGCCGCGGCCAGAACCGCCACTCCCACCCCCAAGAGCACCGCAAGCGAGCCCGGCCGGGGCCAGGCCCCCCGGTCAGCGACCAAGGAGGCGGACCCGGGGGTCGAGGCGGGTGTAGGCCAGGTCCGCGAGCAGGTTGGATACGACCAGGAGAGCGCCGGTGAAGAGCACGAACCCCGCCACCACCGGGTAGTCATGGTTGTAGATGGACTCCACCGCCAGGCGGCCCACCCCCGGCCAGGTGAAGACCGTCTCGACGATGGCTGCACCGGCCAGCAGGCGGCCGAAACGAAGCCCGAGGACGGTCACCACCGGCAGCAGTGAGTTGCGTAGGGCGTGAACCACCACAGAGCGCGGGCTCACCCCCTTGGCCCGGGCCGTGCGGACGTAGTCGTCGCCCAGGGTCTCGAGCAGGCTGGAGCGCACGAGGCGGGCCAGGCCGGCCCCCGCACCCAGGGCCAGGGTCAGCACTGGCATGACCAGGTGGCCCAGGGTGCCCCGGCCGGCTGCCGGCAACAACTGGACCTTGACCGCAAGGCCGATGATGAGCAGGTACCCGAGGGCGAAGGAAGGGATGGAAGCCCCGGTGAGGGCGCCCAAGCGGGAGAACTGATCGATGCCCGACCCCCGCTTGAGGGCGGCCACCGTCCCCACCGGAATGGCGACCAGCAGGGACAGCGCCAGCGCCGGTAGGGCAATCTGAAGGGTGAAGCCGAA
Source organism: Acidimicrobiales bacterium (assembly GCA_052390275.1). Taxonomy (GTDB): domain Bacteria; phylum Actinomycetota; class Acidimicrobiia; order Acidimicrobiales; family AC-14; genus JBQTHD01. The sequence goes on from JBQTHD010000018.1 coordinate 14,841, forward strand.
ACGGCTGAGCAGGGTTCCGAGCACCGGGGCGCCCTGCTGGGTGGTCCCCAGGTCCCCTTGGGTGGCCCGGTCGAGCCAGTCCAGGTAGCGGACGGCCAGGGGATCGTCCAGGCGCAGTTCAAGACGGACCTCAGCCACGTCGGCGGCGGTGGGCTCGGTGAAGCGCTGGCGGGCTAGGGCCAAAGCCGGGTCCCCCGGGTTCAGGGCGGTGAGGCCGAAAGCAGCCACGGTGAGCACCATCAAGATGGCTGCGGCCGCCGCCAACCGGCGGAGGAGGAAGCGGGTCATGCGCCGACGACCCTAGGCATTCGATCGACTTTCAGTAGCGGGACTGGCGGGACCCTGGGACTGGCGGACCCTGGGACTGGCGGACCCTGGGACTGGCGGGACCCTGGGACTGGCGAACGGCGGAGGTTTCCGGGCCAGGCAAGCCACAGCCCGCCGGGCGCCCCTTTCGGGCCCGGCGGGCTGTGGGATGGGAGTTCGAGAGGGCTACGACAACCGGTAGACCGAACCCCAGCGGACCTGGCGGAGCGATCCGTGCAGCAGGAAGCCCTGCACGTCCGCCTTCATTCCGAACAGTGAGTTGAGCGAGCCCAGGTGGATACCCACCACGTAGTCGTCGATGGCGAAGTGCATTGCCTCGGCCGTCAACCGCCGAGCGTCGTCGTTGGTCGTCGCTGCCCGGGCCTGGGCCAGGGTGGAAGCAAAGGCCGTTTGGTTGTCGGCAAACCACTTCGAGTAACCGAAGGGGCTCAGGGAGCTGTTGGGGCAGGTGCCACCGGTGCCGACACCGGTGCCCACCGGTGGGCTGGTTCCGCCGGAGCCGCCGCCGCAGTCAAAGAAAGCACTGGGGGGCGAGGCGGGGTTGGCGTCGTTCTGACTGATCCGCTCCATGTAGATGTCCGCTGTTCCGGCTGACATCTCCGTGTCGAACGCCGCCTGCTGTGTGTCGTTGAGCCGGGTCCGAACTACGTCGATCCCCACCGCCTCCAGGGCGTTCTCCACCAGGATGTCGGAATCACCCCGCAGCGAGGTGGGTGTGTACCCGTTGAGAAGGTCCACGGTGAGGGTGGCGCCGGCCTTGGTCCGGTAGGTGGGTCCGGCGCAGGTGGTGCCGACCCCGCCTGGGCAGAGCCAACCAGCGGCATCGAGTTGTTCGGCCGCTTCCGCCTGGTCGAATGTGGGGCCGGCAATCTTGGATGCATAGGGGTCCAGCACGGCGGCAGGAACGATGGAGTTGGCCGTCACGGCCCCGGACGGGTAGATGGTGTTGATGATGGACTGACGGTCGATGGCGGCGGCCAGGGCCTTGCGTACCCGGTTGCCGTTGTTGAGCGGAGCGGTGGTCACCGCCAGGTCGCTCAGGGCGTCCTCCCGGACCGTTGCCGTACCGGCGTCATCGAGGCGGTGGCTGTTGATCCACATGACCTCGTTGAACCCGGGCGGGGAGATGGCCGTCTTCAGGCCGGCGGTTGAGTTGACGGACGCCAACGAGGTGGCCGGGACGTCGAACATCATGTCCAACTGACCGCTCTGGAGGGCGAGTAGCCGGGTGTTGACGTCGGCGATGAACTTGAAGGTGAGGGTGGCCAGCTTGGCCGAAGGGCCCCAGTAAGCGTCGTGACGAACCAGCACCAGTTCGTTGCCCTGGGAGTAGCTGGAGAACTTGAACGGGCCGGTACCCACCGGGGTGGGCACGGCGCTGCTGCTGGAGCGGGGCACGCTGTTGTTTCGCAGCACCGCTCCGGTCTGGTGGTGGGTCAACTGCTCCAGGAAGCGCTGGTTGTTGAACGACAGGTTCACGTCCACCACGTAGGTGGACACAGCAGTGGCGGCGCCGGCCAGGACACCCAGCGTTGAGTTGGCGGCTATGCGGTTGTTGAACGTGTAGACCACGTCGGCCGAGGTCATCTCGGCGCCGTCGTGGAAGGTGACCCCTTGGCGAAGGTGGAAGCGCCAGGCGTTGGGGTTGACGCTGCCGAAGGACCCGGGCACTTCCCAGCGCTCAGCCAGGTGGGGCTCCAGGGCGAAATCGGGGGTCATCCGCACCAGGTTCTCGAACATGTTGGTGTTGGTGGGGCCCATGCCGAAGTTGTTCTTCACCCCGGCCGGCGTGCCGGTGAAGCCTCCCGTGAAGTCAGCGGTGGAGCTTTGGGGGTTCACGCCCACGGTGAGGGTGTCCTCGGTGGTCTCCTGCAGGGTGAGGAGGTACTGGGACTTCGCGCCCGTCGAGGCTCCGCACTTGCCGCCCCGGTTGAGGACCACGTCGGTGATGGTCGACTGCTCGGCCAGCAGGCCGGCATTGACCAGTTCTGCCTCGGTGGCATAAGTGCCGAACTGGGCGCAGTGGACCTCCTGGGCCGTGCGGATGGTGTCGAGGTCGGTGTTGGTGGCGGCGTTCTGGCCCTTGTCTCCCACGCCGCCCACGGCGAATACCACCACCGCGGCCAGGATGCCGAGGATGATGATGACCACCAGTAGCTCGATGAGAGTGAAGCCGTCCTGAGCGGGTTGGCGCCGGAGGCGGCGTTGAAACGAGTCGATCATGAGCGATCCTTCCTGGTACCCCGACCCGGGCCTGCTGCCCGGCGTGGTCTTTACCCTGGGAAGTATGCGGGAACACGCATGACCGTGCCCTGACGCCAACATAAGGATTTCCTGAAGATCCGGCGACCAGGGCCAGGTTCACCCGGTCTGACCTGCCCCAACCACCCAGGTCGGCTGGAAGCGAAGGCCAAAACGAAATTTCTCCGACCCTGGCCTCAGACCGGCATCAGGGATCGGGCGGGATCGACGTTCACCGGGTCCAGGCAGAACTCCTCCCGGGCGATCTCGTCCACGCTCAACCGCCCCAGGCCGTGCACGCCGCCCAGCCAGTCCAGCGTCCGCCTCCAACCCCCCCTGGTCATGGAGCCGGTCGGCCCGGCCGCTGGCGGGGCGAAGGCGTAGGGCTCGAGCTCCAGCCAACTGGCCAGAGCCCGGGCCGGCGGGACGTACTCGAACCGCCTGCAGAAATCGGCGACACCCGCCTCGGGATCCAAACGCTGGGCGTCGAAGGCCGCCCCGACCGCGGCTACCGTGGCCGCCACCACCTCGGCGGGTACGTGGTCGCCTGCGATCAGGCCGCTGCCGTAGATGTCCATCCCGGTATGGATGGCCCGTACCGCGAAGCCGGCCCTCGAAGCCACCCCGACGGTGTCGACGAAAGTGGCCACCATCTCGGCATCGCCCCGGGCCAGGGCGACAGCGGGACCGTCAGGGGCGCTCACCAGGGCCGGCCGGTCGATGCCGCGATCGACCAGGGCCGCGGCGCACTCATCGGCCAACCAGGCCGCCGCCGAGCGGGCGAGACGCCGCCCGGCCAGGTCGGCGGGCACCAGCATCGGTGAATCCGCCGGGACCACGGCGGCCAGGCCGGCCCTGGGCTGCAGCACGGCCACGAACCGGGCCGCCAGCGAACTCTGCGGCTGGTTTCGGACGGCATCTCGATGGGCGAACAGGTGGTAGGTGAGCCCGGTCAGGCTGAAGTCGGCGCCCGCGGCTGCCACCCGGTGGGAGATGTTCATGTCCGGCCCCGGCGGCGGGTCCAGGATCTCCACATCCAGTCCGTGCTCGGCGAACAGACCGCTCGCCGCCGCCCCGAAGAAGGGCAGGTGATAGCCGGGCATTCAAGGGGGGCAGTAGAGACCGAGGCGAATTGGGTGGCGCACAACGACACGATGACCGACCGTCCATGACAGACCGATGAGTTGGCCCAAGCCACCGGCCCGAGATCGAGGCCAATCCGATCGCGTCCGACCCCAGCCTCGGCCTGCGGGCGCCAGAACCGCCGGAATCTCTGGGGCCACTGCGACGGCCTTCCCCCGGTCGGCCGAGCGGTTTAGGGTTCTCTCATGGTCGACCGCGCCCGCCTCAGCCTGTTCTGCCCGACCTGCCTACCGGGATACCACCTTCCCTTCTTCACCGGCGTGACTCAGGGGGTGTTCGCCGAGTACGGAATGGCGGTGGACATCATCGACCCCCCACCGCCGCCGGGAGGGGCCAACAGCCGCCGGGTGGCTGACGGAGGGGCGGAGTTCGCGCTGACCGGCATCACCTACCACCTCCAGGCTCTAGAGGAAGCAGGCGGCGAGATGGGTGCCCGGTTCGTGGCGGTCATCCATCAGCGCAGCCCGCTGGCAGCCATCGTCCCGGTTGAGTCGGACATAACCGACCCCGCCCATCTCGCCGGCTGCCGAGTCGGTCGGGGTGAACACACCGGGTGGCTGGCCGACGAACTGGGCCAGGTACTCGACGACCGGGGTCTGGGCCAGCCGGAGTACGTGCCGTTGGACCACGGTGACGCCCCTTACGCCCTCGGCCGGGGTGAGATCGACGTGGTTGCCACCATGGTCGACGCCATGGTCGGGGTGGGCCGCAAGGGGGACCGGCCAGTGCGGGCCGTGGCGCTCGGACCCGACCTCTACTCGAGCGGCCTGGTGGCCGCCGATTCGGTCAGCGATGACGTCGTCCGACGGATGCGCGCAGCGGTGGCCGCCTCCTTCGAACTGCAGCGGTTGAACCCGGCCTCCGCCGTTGCCGAGTACACCGCCCGCTTCACCGACGTCGACCCCGAGGCCGCCCTGGCAAGTTGGCGGTTGCTGGAGGAGTTCGCATTCTTCGAGGCCGACACGGGCCCCGACGCAGCTGCCGCCAGCCGGCGCCCGGTCCATCAGGTTGGCGACATGGACGCCAGCCGATGGGAGCGCACCCTGCGCTGGATCGAAGGTGCCCACGGCCTCGGCCCCAATCGCCTCGATGCCGTCATCCGCCCATCCATGGCCGCCGGGACAGTGTCGCCGGGCACCCCCGCCAGTGCGATGGCCAGCCCCTCAGCCGCCTAGTGCCCTGACCATGAACGCTTGCCCGCGTGGCCCATTTCCTGAGAATGAGTCAGAAGCGTCGCTGGCAAGGCCGCAGGACGAAGCCTCACCCTTTGCGCGAGTCGAGGACGAGAACGCAGCCAGCGGCGGTTCTGGCCGGAGCAACGCGGCAATGGTTTGTGGTCAGGGCACTAGCCACTAGCTAGCCCTGTCCGCCATCCAGGTCCCGTTCCATGGCCTGGGCCATCTCCTCCACACTCACATCGCGGATGTGGGTGTGGAGCGACCAGTGGTGGCCCCAGGGGTCGGCCACGATGGCGGAGCGATCGCCGTAGAACTGGTCCGCTGGCGCCCTCAGGACCGTGGCACCGGCCGTCTCCGCCTTGGCCACGGCGGCATCGACGTCGGGTACGTACCGGTGTAGCAACACGGTGGTTCCGCCGAGCTTGCCCGGGTTGGCGGCGGTGCCGGCCATCTCATCGGGAGCGTCCGCCAGGTAGACCACGGCACCTCCGATGACGATCTCTGCGTGGGCTATCCGCCCGTTTGGGCCCGGCATTCGAAACCGCTCCTGGGCGTCGAAAGCGTCGGCGTAGAACGTCATTGCGTCCGCAGCGCCGTCGATCATGAGGTAGGGCACAAGGCGATCGGCAAACTCGTTGGGAACGGGGTTGACCACGGGCTCCTCCTTTGGATAGCCAGCTAGCAAGTCGACCCTAATGAACGCCGGTTCGGCCGAGTGTTGGGAGCCCAGCCTGGTCGAGACTGGCGTTCACGGCCAGGGATTGGTATGCGCCCGCTGCGGCGCAAGTTGCCACTGCTCGCCACAGCGATCACGGCGGACACAAGCTCAGGGGGCGTCGTCCACCAGGCGGTAGCCGGTGCCCCGGACGGTCTGGATGGTTGATCGGCCGAAAGGTTCGTCCACCTTGGCCCGCAGTCGCCTGACCAGGGCGTCGACCACGTTGGAGCGGGGCTCGAAGGCAAAGTCCCACAGTTGTTCATGGACTGCCGAGCGCGACAGCGCCTCGCCGGCGTGGCGGGCCAGGTACTCCAACAGCAGGAACTCCTTGCTGGTCAGGACGATCTCCACCCCGCCGCGCGTGACCCGGCGGGCTCCGGGATCGATGCTCAGGTCCCCGACGTCAACGGTGGTGGGCCGGGCCTGGTGGCGACGGCGGGTGATGGAGCGAAGGCGGGCCTCCAGTTCGGCCAGGGAGAAGGGCTTGACCAGGTAGTCGTCGGCGCCGGCGTCGAGGCCGGTTACCCGGTCGGCCACATCGTCCCGCCCGGTCAGGAACAGCACAGGGGCCCAGATCTGGTTCTCCCGGAGTTGGCGACAGACGGTGAAGCCGTCTGAGGTGGGCATGTTCACGTCGAGGACGATGGCGTCATAGGCCACCTCGCCCGCCATCCACAGCGCGTCGTCCCCTTTGCCTACGACGTCCACGGCATGGCCGGCCCGACCGAGTGAGCGCTGCAGCAGGAGGCGAACCTCGGCATCGTCGTCGGCGACGAGAACCCTCATGGCGGACTGACTATCACGCTGGCCCTCGTCAGGCGGCGAGTTCAACCGGTCATCGCGACAGCGGCATCGTAGACGGTGGCGGCTGTTGACCAGCGGAGGCTGCGGCGAGGCATGGTGTTGATGCGGTGCTCAATGGCTCGGAGGTCGGCGGGGCTGTA
>JBQTHD010000019.1:0-76665 GCA_052390275.1 Acidimicrobiales bacterium
CCCTTGCGGGCCACGGCAACAACGTCACGACGGAACTCCAACGGGAATGCTTTAGCCATGATCATGCTCCTTCTAGTGAGGAGAGGCCCTCACGTTAGTCGGAGTCAACCGATATAGGGGCAGACCCACCCAGCGGCCGTCGGCTGCTGATGACAGCTGTGCCTCGCAGCGGTTCCTAGTGGTCTGTCTGCAAATTGGCTGGGTGGGTACGGCGAGCCACTCGGCGTTCATGGCAAGGCGCGAGGTCGAGGGAATACCCGTAGGTCTTTCGAGGCCGAGCAACGCCGCCAGGGGCGCCGATGGCCGTCGTAACCACCAGATCAATTCGGCGACAGACCACTAGTTCCGCACCTTCAGCACAAAGGGACACGCTGGACGGCCACGAAGCTCAAGATGATTGATCATTCTGCCGAGGCGGGTCTGGGAATCCAGCCGGCGCAGGGCCACGGCAAAAGCAAGACCCCGCCGGCGAACCGGCGGGGTCTTGTCGTTTACGGCGTGGCGGCCAGAGGCCGCCGATGGGCTATGAGGAGAACTTCTCGGGGAACTTCTTGACAGTCGCCTCGGCCAGCACGTCGGCGGTGTCCGACATGTGGGCCACGGCCGCACGGAGAGCCTTGGCCGTCCCGGGGGCGTCCTTGGCAGCCTGGGCGTCGATCACGGCGGCCAGGGTGGTGATGTGCATGGTGACGGCTTCCTCGACGGCTGCGGCCGGGAGGTTGCTGTTGACCGTGTTGATGGTCTCACCAAAGGTCTTGGCGTAGGCCAAAAGGTCGGCAACGGCCTTGTCGGCCCCCGCCTTGTTGTTGGCGGCCTTGGCCTGGGTGTAGGCGACGACGGCCGGGATGTGGCCGTTGGAGCGCCACAGACCATCGAAGGCGGTTCCGACTTCGGAGCCGTAGACGCTGCCCACGGCGGCCGTCAGGTCGGCGGTGTTGCTGCCGGTGAGGCCGTTCAGGGCAGTGGCGGCGGCGTTGAACTGGGGCGTACGGCCTCCCAGGGCACCACCGGTGGCGCTGGCCGCCAGCAGGACGTGCTCCCGCAGCAGCGAGGTCAGGCCCGAGCGCAGCTCTGCGGCCTTGGAGTCAGCGGCGCCGTCGAACTTCTCGGGGAACTTGGCGGCGGTGGCCCCGGCCAGAGCGGTGGCCAGATCACCCATGTGGGCGTAGGCGGCCCGGAGAGACGTGTACACCTTGGTCTGGTCGCCAGCCTTCTGTGCGTCGATGACCTCCTTGAGAGTGGTGATGTGCATCACGACACCCTCTTCGACCGCAGCGGCAGGCAGGTTGGAGTTGACGGTGTTCAGGGTCTCACCGAACGTCTTGGCGTAAGCCAAAAGGTCGGCAACAGCCTTGTCGGCGCCCGCCTTGTTGTTGGCGGCAATGGCCTGGGTGTAGGCGACCACGGCCGGGATGTGGCCGTTGGAGCGCCACAGACCGTCGAACGCCTTGCCAACCTCAGAGCCGTAAGCCGAGGTGACGGCTGCAGTCAGGTCCGCGGTGTTGGAGTCGGTAGGCCCGTTGAGGGCGGTGGCGAATGCGGTGAAGCCGGGCGTGTCGCCCCGCAGAGCGGCGCCGGTGGCCAGAGCGGCCAGGTAGACGTGCTCGGAGAGCAACCCGGTGAGGCCGGCACGGAGAGTGGCGGCGCCGGTGGTGGAGGTGGCGACCTCCGTGGCGGGAGCCGTGGTCTCGGTGGTCTCGCCAGCGGTGGTCTCGGTGCTCTCTTCCTCAGTGCTGCCACCGCAGGCGGTGGCAGTGAGGACCAGAGCAAGGGCCCCCCCGGTCAGCTTGGTCATTACCTTGCGATTCACTCTGTTCGGTCCTCCATGGTCCGTTGGCATCTTGGGGTCGTGCGGTGGAACTTAGAACTGCGGGTACTGCGGTACAACGAACTCGCCGTCGCGGCCTGGGCCGATCAGGCGACTGTGACTTCCCCGGTCATGGTGGCCGGATGGATCTCACAGAAATAGGGGAAGGTTCCAGGCTCGGAAAACTCGAACTCGTAGGTCTCGCCCTTCTCCAGATTGGCCGAACTGAACTTGCCATCGGAGTTGGAGGTGACCCCTGACCCCCCCTGGGTCACGGTGCCCGAAGTCACGGTGTGAAAACCCGCATCCTTCTGGGTCCACGTCACCGTAGTGCCCGGCGACACGGTGAGCTTGGCTGGCTTGTAGGCAATGAGGGACATCTCCACCGCCGAACCCCCACTGGCGCCCTCGCCACTGGTGGATCCCGTGCTGCCGGGGTCGTCGGTGGCCGATTCGCCGCCGCCGCCACAGGCCGCCCCCACCAGTGCCAGGGCCGAGATTGCGCACAACCAGGTTCGTCTCACGTGCCTTTCTACGGCGCCACCTGGCATGTGGATGGATTCAGCGCCAGCACCATCTGGCGCAGAGTTCTAAACCAAGGAGATCTCGTGACAGAAGGGACGGCCGTCGAAGGAGTGAGGGGCCGCGCCCGTCACGACCGCCTCGGCCAGGACGACATCGGTCGGTTGGGCCCACAGTCCCTTGAGGGCCGAGGCCAGCGGGTCGGCGACGTCGAGCCCCAGGGAAAGGAACGAGTACCCGGCCCCCACCCCCCGGTTGGCCGCCCCAACCACCAGGGCCCGGGCCACGTCCATGCGGTCGTCGGAGACACAAAGGTGGACCAGGCTGAGGTTGCGCAGGGCCTGTCCGGGAGCGGGCAGGCGGGTGGCCCTGACCAGGGGTGCGGCCAGGTTGAACACCCGGCGCACCATCGCCAGGCGGGAGGAGTAACCCGTGACCCGGAATCGCTTGAACGAGTCGGTGTCCCAGACCCCGGCCAGGCCGACCAGCCGCCCGGACCGATCGCGAACCAGCAGATAGGACGGGTAGTCGAGACCGGGGGCCGCATTGATGAAGGCGTCGAGGCCAGCCTCGTCCAGGCATCCCCTGAGTTGGCGCGACGGTGCCCACCGCCGCCACAGATCGGCCATCTCCGCCAGGTCGGACGGCGCCGCCGGGGCGGTGGACAACTCACCAGGCAAACGTCGCCGCAGGAGCAGGGGGAGGCTGTAGGCCCGGATGGTGGTCAGAGGGTGGACCCGGGGAAGCCCTCGCGGGCCCTCGAAGCGCTTCTCCATCGCCTGATTGCCGCCCAGCACGGTCATGACCACCAGCCCCGTCGGGCCGACCGCCTCCAGGCAACGCTTGGTCGCCCAGCGGCTGAGGGCATCGCCGACGCCTTGGCCCCGGAACTGCGGAAGTACCTTCAGGTCGCTCACATACATCGCCGAGGTTGGCCGCCCGTCGTGGTGAAGACGTCGCAGGGCGACGGCAATGCAGCCCACTACACGGTCGTCAATCTGAACTACTCCGGCCCGCCACGGCTGCGTCCACCCCGGGGGGAGCGAATCGTCATAATCCGCTGCCACCTCGGACTCGAGGCGGTTGAGAACGAAGAAATCCGGCGCCCGATCCGACGCCAGGGCGATGTCGCCCTCCATGGGACACGCAACCGAAAGCGCCACCAGATCGGGATTGTCCGCCTCCTGGCCCTCTCGTACCTCCCAGGCGTCGTGGCCTTTGCCGTCGGGATTGAAATGGTCGTTGACCAGTCCTTCAACCGCGTCGTCGTCCGCCGGGTCCGCCTCGTCACCGGCGGATCCAGGGACAATCGTCATCCGGTCACTCGGCAGGCGGCCAAACGGCGCTGCACGGCGCTGCGGTCGGCCAGAATCAGCGTCTCCCCGCGAGGGCGATCCTCCTCGATCCGGCCGGCCCAGGCGGGAGGTATCTCCGTCCAGCCCAGGAAGTTGCGGATCACCAGAGGGGCTCCGGCGACAGCGGTACGCACCACCTGGGCGAGCAGTTCATGCAGTTGCACGGCAGTCAGCCACTCGCAGATGTTCGACAGGGCGAAGCCGTCAACGCTCTGGGCCGGCTGCGTGGCCAGGTAGGACGCCACGTCGGTGGCCACCAGCGTGAGTCGCCCCAGGGCGTCATCGCCCCCTGAGGAAGCCGACGCGTCACTGCCCCGCCTGTCCGGGTCGGGGCTCAGGTAGGGAGGGACCCCGCCGGACTCGGTCCCTGGGTACCGCCCGGTGAGCATGTGGTGAACGAAGTAGTTGGTGGCGATCGGAATGGCAGTGAGGGTGTGGTCGGCTGCGGCGCGAAAATGGCGTGCGAAGCTGGGGTTGTCGACGTGGGCGAAGAAGGCCGGGTCATAGGCCCGGCGAAGGACCGCCCGGTTGAGCAGCACCGCGAAGAAGGCCCTCCAGCGTGGGGTGTCCCACTCGGAAGCGAACAGGCGCTGCTGGGCCTCGAGAGTAGGGGCGGCCAGCATGCGTTCGATCCGGCCGGTCGGGTGAACGCCGGTCCTGAGAGCGGCAACCACCGTGGCGATGAATCTCTCGGTCACGCCGGAGCCCAGCACCCCCTTGTCGATGGCCCGGGAGTGGAGGCTCCAATAGGAACGGGCGGCGGGGGACAACCCGGGGGCCAACCGAGAAAAGGCCCGACGCCGTTGTTCGGGCCGGGCGCCATGGCCACCCAGAAAGGCCGTCGCCTCCTCGTGCCCCAGTTCGCCAACAGCCAGGGCCTTCAGTTCCACCAGGTGGAGTTGGGTGCGGTTCAGGTCGACCGCCACCACCTGTCCCTGGCCCCGATGCAGGAGGGACAAAGCGGTGCACCCTCCTGACGCCACCACCACCACCCTCCCGTCGAGGGCAGGCGCCAGGACGTCGAGTTCGAGGAGGGGATCCTCCCTGACCTGGGCGAAGAACAGCCGGTCGTCCTGGCCTCCTCCCGGATCGAGCCGACGGATCGGCCCGGTCATCTGCCGGTGCCCATTGGCTCAGCCATGGGTAGTGGTGTAACACCTTCGGGCGCGCGGAGCGGCGGATGCAGTCGGGGCCCTTCGGTCGTACCATCGAACAGATGGTCAACCGGATGGACGTGCTGTCCGGATGGCTGACTGAGGGGAATCGGCCGGGCCGTGAACGCCCGGCTATCGAGCACGCTCAGAATCGCCAGCCTTCGCTCACCGGTTCGGGTCTGGTTGGTGCGGTCGAGGCCATTGACAACGACCTCGCCGCCCACGGTGCTGGCCCCGGCGACCGGGTGATCCTGTGGGACGAGCCCGGCCCCGCCTGGCTGGCCGCCTGGTTGGGAGCGCTTCGCCGGGGATGCGTGACAGTTCCCCTCGATTCACGCTTGACCGACGCCGAGGCTCGATCCCTGATCGACCGGTCCCAAGTGACCGCAGCGGTTACCGGGCCGACGTTCGCCAGCCGCTGGGCGGCCGCGGGGCACCGACCGGCAATCTTGGCCTGGGAGCACGTATCTGCCGCCGCCGGTACCGGGCCCACCATCGAATCGAACCAAAGCGCCGAGCCCGGACAACTCCCGGAGTCCCCCGGGGCCCTGGAGGTTGCGGCGGCCGACCCGGTCACCTTGGTATGGACCTCAGGCACCACGGGAGCGCCTCGCGGGGTGCTGCTCTCTGGCCTCAACCTGGCCTATGTCGTGGAACAGGTGGCGACGGGTCAGACCTTGAGCGCGTCCGACCGGTGGCTATCGGTTCTGCCCCCCAACCACCTCCTGGAGTTGGTGTGCGGGTTGCTGCCGGCCTTGTCCACCGGCGCCTCCACCATCGTGGCCGGGACACTCATGCCCGGTGACCTGGTCACCATGGTGGCCGAGAAGGCCATCACCCACATGGTGGTCGTCCCGGCCGTGCTGGCCGGACTGGCGAAATACCTGCAGGCGGGCTCCGCTGACGCCACGGCCGACGGTCGGTTGTCGAGCCTGAAGGCCGTCTACTGCGGCGGGGCGGCGCTGGACCCGGGTATCGCCCTGGCCATGGAACGGGTCGGCGTCGTCGTGTACCCGGGCTACGGATTGACCGAGACCAGCCCCGTGGTGGCCATGTGCGCCCCGGGGTCGATTCGATACGGGTCCGTCGGGCGGCCGTTGGCCGGTACCGAGGTCCGCCTCAGGGCGCCCGATCGCCAGGCAGCAGGGGCGCCCACAGATGACCCGGCGACGGCTGCAGAAGTGATCCGGGCCGAGGCGGACCATCCCGGCGAGGGGGAACTCTGCGTCCGCGGGCCTGGGGTGATGCTCGGCTACTGGAACGACCCCGAGGCCACCGCCAACGCCATCGATACCCAGGGATGGCTGGGAACGGGGGACCTGGCCACGATCGATCCCCAGGGTTTCATCACCATTACCGGACGGGTTTCGGTTCGGATCGTTCTCATCTCGGGGAAGAAGGTGGATCCCACCGAGGTTGAGAACGCGCTCACCGCCGATGGCACCTTTGCCGAGGCCTGCGTCCTTGCCTGGCCGCCGCCGGCCCGCCCCGGGGTCGGGGGCGGGGGCAGGGGCGGGGCGGCCAAGTCCGTCGAGGTGATCGGCATCGTTCGCCCCAGCGGTGATTACCTCCTCGCCGGCACCGGACCGGTATCTAGACCGGTCCCTGGCACTTCGGTCGTTGCAACCGGGCCTGCTGAATGGGCAACCGAGGTTGCCACTGGCCTAGTGGGCCGGCTCAGCCCCTACAAGCGCCCCCATCGCATCCTGGTTCATCCCGGTCCTCTGCCGCGAACCGCCAAAGGCACCGTTCGGCGGGGCGAAGTCGCGGCCTGGCTGGCGCGGACTCTCGATCCCGCTGTCCAGGAACACCATGAGGCTGGAGACCCGACGACGACCCGAATTGACGACACCTCACGTCACCGGATTGTCGACACGGCAAGCGGATCGTCCGGGACGGCTGGCTGATGGTCGCCGTATATCGGGATCCGGCCTACCTCGATGGGATCGGATGGTGTCTGGGAAGCCAGCGCCAAACGGTTCCTGAGGCCCTGGCCGCCGGTCGGGTCCGGGCCAGCGCGCAGGCGTTCGCGTCGGCCGGCTTCGTCAGCCATCACGTCTGCAGCGACGGTGAAACGGCCTACGACCTGGCCCTGGCCGCCGCCACCCAGGCCGGGGAAAAGGCGATGACGGGCGTGGGGGCCATCATCTATTCCACGTGCCTGCCGACCAACGCCAACCTGGCCGGGCCCGCTGAGTTCGCCTCCAGCCGGGACGTGAAGCACCTCATGGACTTCCCCGCCAGCCGCCTGCAGCGAGACCTGGATCTCCCCGATGCGTTCGTGATCGGGCTTACCCAACAGGCCTGTACGGCCATGTTGGGGTCACTTCGCCTGGGCACCGCCCTGCTCGGCTCCGAAGCCGGCTTGGATGCGATCCTGTGCGTCACCGCCGACCGGTTCCCCCCGGGGGCCCTTTACGAACAGGCCTACAACCTGGTCTCCGACGGGGCCGCTGGCTGTGTGGTCTCCCGGAGCCCCGGTCGGTACCGGATCCTTGCCGCCCACCATCTGACCCGGGGTGGCCTGGTTCACGCCGGCGACGACGAGACCATTGGCGCCTTTTTCGCCGCCACCGGGCAGTTGATGACAGAACTGATGGAGGGCTGCGGACTCCAGCCTGCCCAGGTTCACCGGGTGGTGACGCAGAACACCGACCCACGGGCGTGGCGAATCTTGGGGCCCACGCTGGGATTCGGTCCGTCACAGATCTGGGCGCCCACTCTGGCCGAGGTCGGTCACGTGATCAGCGCTGACAGCCTCATCAACCTGGCCGCACTTGACGACGTCGACCGTGCCGGGGGAGGGGCCCAACCGGGCGATCTGATCATCCTGGTCATGGCCGGTTACGGCCTGAATACCCAAGCCGTCCTGCTCGAGCGGGTGGCCGCCGCCGGTCCGGCGGCCTGATGAGCACCCCTTCCGGCCGGGCAGGCCAACCTTTACCGGAGTTGGCCCGACGCCTCGCCGCGGCTTCGGTCCGCAGCCGCAGGGATCCCGAGACCGCCATCGACTGGCCGGCCTCGATCGATCCCGCCGCCTGGTTCATGCGCCCGGAGTGGGTCTCGGCCTACGACACCCCGTGGTGGGAGGCCCTCGACACCCCGTCCCGCCAGCGCCTCAGCTTCTACGAGGCCGTCAACTTCTTCAGCCTCAACATTCACGGCGAGCGCCAACTCATGGCCGGCCTGGCACGGCGTCTGTATGCGCCGGGCCTGGAGGGGGTGAGCCCGTACATCCATCACTTCCTGGCCGAGGAGAACAACCACAGCCTGTGGTTCGCCACCTTCTGCACCCGTTACGCCGGCGCCATCTATCCCGACCGCGCTGTCACCTTTCCCAGCCATGCGGCTCCCGGTCAGGACGACGTTTGCTTCTTCGCCCGCGTGGTGATCTTCGAGGAGATCGTCGACCGCTACAACCAGGCCATGGCCGCGGACGACCGGGTAGAACCGGTGGCCCGCCAGATCAACGCCAACCACCATGCCGAAGAGATCCGCCACCTCGCCTTCGGGCGCCGCCTGGCACTCGAGTTGTGGGCGCAGTGGGCGCCGACCTGGAGTGACGAGGTCCGCGCTGAGGTGAGGACGCACCTCGACGGCTTTGTCGAGGACACCTGGCGATCGTTCTACCGGGCCGAGGCCTACCGGGATGCCGGCTTGGCCGAGCCATGGGCCCTTGCACGGCGGATCTGGTCATCCCCGGCCGCTGTGGCCCATCGGGAACGGGTGAGCGCCGAAGCCCTGGCTCCGCTGGTATCGGCCGGAGTCCTGACCCTGCCCGGACCCCCGGCCCCAGGCTGATGACCTCGGCCGCATCCGCCGAAACCATCCGCCAGGCCCTGATCGGATGGCTGGTCAAACACAACCCGGGCCTTGAACCGGCCGGGGTGTCCGATGACTCCCGCCTGATCGAGAACCGCTGGCTCACGTCGGTTCAGATCCTGGACCTCCTCGGCCTGCTGGAGGAGTTGCGCGAGGAGGCCATCCCACTCGACGCGCTGCGCCCCGGGTCCTTCGCCACCATCGGAGTGATCATCGACACCTTCTTCGGACCCGCGGCTCGATCATGAACCTGCCGGCCGGTCAACCCGGGACACCCGACCCCCTGGTGGCAGCCGGGCCGGGGGGGGTGGCCGTCTTGACCCCGGACCTGGTGGCATTCCTCGATGGCCTCGATGCCCACCTGGTGGCACTGGCTCGCCGATGGTGGGCGGAGGAGTTCCGGTTCGGGCCGTTGCTGGCGGCCGACGTGGTGGATCGCATGGACTGGCTGACCGGGTTTCCCCAGTTGGCCACCTTCCCCGCCACCCTCGACGCCGCACCCGACAACCTCGACGCCTTCTGCGCCGGGCCGCCCCGATCCGACGACGGGACCATCCGACTCACCTCCCTCGCCCCATTGGCCCAGGTCCTGGCCCCGGCTGCCTGCTATCACCTTTACGACCACCTTGCCGGCGGAAACTTCGACACCCCGCAATGGTTCACCGTTCGGGCGCCCTGCTTTCGGCGGGAGGAGGACTATGTGCCCCTGGAGCGCCAGTGGGCCTTCAACATGCGCGAGATCGTGTGCGTCGGTCCGCCCGGGCCAACTTCGGACTTCGTTGACGAGGCCACCCTGATGATCTCCGACCTGGCCCGCCATCTCGGACTCGACGTCGACTGGAACCGGGCGACTGACCCGTTCTTTAGACCCACCCGTCACCCGGGTTACCTGCTGCAGTTGGTGGACCCCACCAAACACGAGTTGCTGTTTCAGAACCGTCTGGCCCTGGCCTCGACCAACCTGCACCACGACCACTTCGGACGGGCCTTCGCTCTGACCTCCGACGGAAAGCCGGCCCGAACAGCCTGCGTGGCCTTCGGCCTGGAAAGGTGGGCGGCGGCCATGATGGCCACCCACGGCTCTCCGGATCGTTGGCCGGTGCCGCCGGCCGCCGCCGGTCCGTGACTTATCGCGTACGCCCGGACCCCGACAGCGTCCGCTCCGGATCAAGGGACCGCAAGGTTGACCCCGACCCGCTCGGCGGTGCCGGAGCGGAGACCGACGCTCGGCTGGCTGGGCATCGCGAGCCCTGGGACGATCGGGTCGTACTGGTGACGGGGGCATCGGGATACCTGGGCGCGCTGGTGGCAGCCAGGTACCGGGCCGCGGGGGCGACCGTCATCGCCCATGGCCGGCGGCCGGTGCCGATACCACAGGGTTCGGGGCAATGGGTGTCCGTGGTGGGAGACCTGACCAGCGACGACGCTTTCGCCGGACTCAAGCCATCCTGGCGGCGCCAGATCACCGCCGTAGTCCACGCAGCAGCCCTGACCCGCTTCGACGCCACCGCCGAGGAGGCCGACGCCGTCAACGTCGAAGGGACGCGCCGAGTGTTGGACCTGGCCTTGGCGTGTGAGAACCTGACCGCCTTCGGGCACTTGAGCACCGTGTACGCCTCGGGGCTGCAGGGCGGCACCATCGCCGAGGAACTGAGGCCGGCTACCGCCGGGTTCGCCAACCACTACGAGCGGTCCAAGTCCGAGTCCGAGCATCTGGTGGCTCTGGCCGGCCCGCCGAGGTGGCGCATCCTGCGGGCCGCCACCGTTATCGCCGACGGCGAGGACGGAACCGTCAGCCAGTACAACGCTTTCCACGAGACCCTCAAACTGTGGTTCGGCGGACTGCTCCCGCTCATCCCCGGCCGGGCGGCCAGCCCGCTCTACCTGACCACCGGCAACTTCACGGCGGAAGCCATAGTCGCCCTGATGGATCATCCGGCGGCCGGCGGGCAGGTGTATCACCTGACCCCCACCACCTCGGCCTGCCTCACGCTGGCCCAGGCCGTCGCCCTGGTGTCGGGGACCTTCGGAGAGAGCGCCGGATACCGAAGGCGGGGAGTCCTGACCCCGCCGCTGGTGGATTGGGCGAGCTTCGAACTCCTCGGCGCCGGGGTGGAGGCCTTCGGCGGGGCCCTGGTCCGGCGGTCCCTGGCCGCCCTCACGCCCTTCGCCCGCCAACTGGGAGTGGAGAAGGACCTTGTCAACCAGGCCTTTTGCGCGCTGCACCCGCGACAGCATCCGGACCTCGGCCCCCTGGTCGTGGCGGTGTGCCGTCATCTGATGGCAACGTCGTGGGGACGCCGTGAGGCCGGATGAACTCATCGAGGTGGCCGAGTGGGCGTCGGCCGCCCTGGGGTGGGAGGTCCGTCTGGCCATGACCACAGACGGCCTGGCCCCCGGGAACATGACGGCGGGGGAGCGGCGGCAGTTTCAGGTATTCGACTCCCCGCAGCGCCGGGCGGACTGGTCCCGGGGCAGGGCTGCGCTGAAGAACCTTCTGGGCGGGGCCGATACCTCGACGGTGACCTTCCCCCACCCCTGGCTGTCGATCTCGCACTCCGGGTCGGTGGCCGTGGCCGCCGCTCTTCCCGGGCTGGGGGACGCCGCCTGCGGGCCTGGACTGGGAGTGGACTATGAGGCTTCGCGCTCCGTCGACGACCGGGCGATCCGGTTCTTCCTCCACCCCCATGAGGTTCCGGAGGCGGGTGCGAGCCGTTCCCCCGGCGGCGATGCCACGTTCCGTCCACTCGGATTCCCGGGGGCCGGTTGCCCGCCGAGGTCGACCGACCCGCCGGCGGGGTGCCTGCTGGCCGCATGGACTGCCAAAGAGGCTCTCTTCAAAGCGTCCGGTCCCGCCAACCAGGGACGGACTCTCCTCGATGTCCACCTCACCGGCCCGGCTGCGCCCATGGGGCGGGCGATCGGGCCTGCCGGCTCGGATATGGCCTACGTGAGCGCCGTGGTGTCTTCCGGATGCCTGTCGGTGGCCGTGGGCCGGAACCGGCCGGTCCGGTGAAGCGGGGCAGCACAGAACGGGCGGCCGGGCCGGTCGGCGACGACGAACACTGGCTGCTCAGCTACTACCGGACGTCGGAGATCAACGGGTCCCTGTTCTTCGGCCGGCTGGCCCGCAGCATGCGCCCGGGTCCCATCCAGCACGACCTGACCCGGCACTTTGCCGATGAGGCCCAACACGCCTGGTACTGGACAGACTGCCTTGCAAAGCTGGATCTTCGACCCATCAAGCTCTCCGACGCCTACCAGGACCAGTACCTGGAGGCGGCCGGCCTACCCATGAACCTGATGGAGGTTCTGGCCATCACCCTGGTCTTCGAGCGACGGGTGGTGAACCAGTACACCCGTCACCTGGCCGCACCCACCATCCGCCCCGAGGTGGCCACCACCATTGCCACCATCATGGCCGACGAGCGCTGGCACGTCCGCTGGGTCCGAGACGCCCTGGAACGGATGGAGGAGCGCTACGGCGCCTCCACGGTGGCCGAGACCCTCCATCGCTACAAGGAGGCCGACCGGGAGGTCTACGCCCACACCCTGGCCGAGCACGAGGCCCGACTGGCCTTCCTGTTCGAGCGTCAAAAAGGGGTTCCGTCGCCGGTTCAGCCGGCCGAGATGAGGATCGAGGATCGGGTCGGGACCATGGGCGACATCGATCCACATCGGTCAGGGCAACCCGACCCGCCAAGCGCGCAGTCAACCAGCCCGCGATCACTACGCAACGAGGAGCGGACATGAACCCCACCCCCGAGGACGTCCGGCGGCACATGGCCAAACTCCTTGAGCGGCCCGAGGCCAAGGTGGCCACAGCCGCCGTCCTGACCGACCTGGTAGCCGACAGCTTCCGCTTGGTGGAACTGGCCATCGAACTCCAGGACGACTTCGACGTGGTCCTGACCCAGGCCGATCTCTCCGTGATCAACACCGTGGGCGACCTGGCCCAGTTGGTGGCCTCTAGGGCGCGGGGCTAGATGCCGGGGTGGAGAGCGAGCGCAGTTGGCCCATGAGGCCGACCACCAGGTCCCGCATGGAGAAGACGCCCAGCAGGTCACCGTCGTCGTCCACGACGACCAGGTGACGGAAGCCCTTCTCCCGCATGGTCCGGGCCGCCTCGAGCATGTCGGTCTCGGGCTCCGCAGTCATCAGACGGCCGGAGACGAAGTCGGCCACCGTCAGGCCTTCGTAGCCGCCCTCCCGGGCCACCGCACGCAGGGCGTCCCTGTCGGTGATAAGGCCGGTGGGTCGGCCGTTGGTGACCACCACCGCCGAGCCCACACCCCTTTCCACCATCAACACCGCCGCCTCGACGAAGGACTCCGTGGCCTCGACTGTGAGTACCGCCCGGCTCATCAGCGAACCGATCTCCATGGGTCTCCTCTGTGCTTGATCGTCCCGACTTGATCGTCCCGGTTTGACCGTCCCGGTTTGACCGTCCCGTGGATGGGCCGGCAAATGGGGTGGAAAACGGCATCCGCAAGGACCGGCTGACCCTACCAAAGGGCCTGGTTGAGAGCCCGGTGAGTGTCGCCTCCCCTTTCAACGGGGCTGCCCCCCCGCTGGCACCGGGCAACGAGAAGGGGGCGGAGCGGACCTTCCTGGCGGGTGCTGGGCCTACGGGGCCGGGCGCAGAAGTTGTGAACGTGAACACAATCACCAGCCAGGACTAGTTTGCTTCCATGCCATTGGTCCACCGGGTCCTGTATCCCCGGGCCATCGTGTCCCTGGAGGACCATGTGGGCCGGGGTGGAGGCAAAGGCCTGGCCGCCGCCCGGGACATGACGCCCGATCAGATCATCGAGGCGGTGTTGGCCTCGGGCCTGCGAGGCCGAGGGGGAGCGGGCTTTCCCACCGGCCGCAAGTGGCGCACGGTGGCCGACAACGCGGCCGGGGTCGGCCCCCCGACGGTGGTTGTCAACGCAGCGGAGGGAGAGCCGGGAACCCTCAAGGACCGCACCATCCTGCGCCGCAACCCCTTTGGAGTGGTGGAGGGCGCGTTGGTGGCAGCCCGGGCCACCGGGGCTGACCTGATCGTCTTCGCCACCAAGGAGGCGTTCTCCGGCGAGGTCGACCGGCTTCGGGAGGCGGTGGAACAGGCCGAGGACGCCGGTTGGTCCGAAGGCGTGGCCATGACCGTCTTTGAGGGCCCCGACGAGTACCTCTACGGCGAGGAGAGCGCGCTGCTGGAAACCATCAGCGGACGCTGGCCCTTCCCCCGGGTGGTGCCGACCTTTCGCCGGGGGGTCACCGGGGGCGAGGGTCCCACCCCGCCGGCGCTGGTCAACAACACCGAGACCCTGGCCAACGTTGCCCGGATCGTGGCCCGAGGATCGGCCTGGTTCCGCACCATGGGTACCGAGGAGTCCCCGGGCACCGCCGTCTGCACCGTCACCGGCGACACCCACCATCACGGCGTCGGCGAGGTCCAGATGGGCACACCCTTGGGGGAGGTGATCGAGTTGATCGGCGGCGGGCCCAGGGAGGGTCGCAAGATCAAGGCGGTCATGTCCGGGGTGGCCAACGCCATCATGGGCCCCGAAGCCCTCGACGCCCCGGTCAGCTACGAGGGGTTGCGGGGCGCGGGCAGCGGCATCGGGTCCGCCGGGTTCATCGTCTTCGACGAAACAGCCGACATGGTGGCGGTCGCGGCGGGGGTATCGAGGTTCTTGGCGGTGGAGTCCTGCGGCCAGTGCGCGCCCTGCAAGATCGACGGGGCCAGCCTGGCCCAGACGCTGTTGAAGATTGCGGCGTCGCAGGCCATCGACCACGACCGCCAGTTGCTCGACCGCAAACTCTCCACGGTGGCCGACCGGGCCCGCTGCTTCTTGGCCACCCAGCAGCAGGTGATGATCACCAGCATCCTGTCCAGGTTCCCCGAAGAGTTCGAGGGCCGAATGGACCGCAGCCGCGAACCGGTGTCCTCCGCCCTGATCTCTGAACTGATCGACATCCGCAACGGCAAAGCCGTTCTCGACGAACGCCATCGCCGCAAGCAGCCCGACTGGACCTACAACAAGCGGGACTCGGGCACCGTCCCGGTTGAGCGCTACGCCAGCCTTACCCCCCCCTGGGGCCTCGGCGCCCTCGCCTGACCCTTCGTGGCGCACAGCCGAACGATCAGCCGTAGGCCGGGTCGGCTTCTGCCTCTTTGAACCCCGGACGGGGTCGACCCGTCAGACCGTGGCCCGGCGGGTGGTGACGGCTCGGGCGGCCAGGATGGCGACGATGGCGCCGACTTCGGCGGCCACCGTCTGGGCCGCCTCGGGGGTCCATCCCTCCAAGAAGCCGAAAAAACCAACGGTGCGAGACAGGGTCAGCGCCACCAGGGAGGACACCGCCAGGCCCAGACCGGCGGCGACCACCCAGCGGTTGACGCTGACGACCACGGCCACCGCCACCAGAACCGAGGCGGCGGCGTTGACCAAGAATGACGGCCCCACCACCGGAATCGCCCGGTAGGTCTGGGACCACAGGGACAGATGGATCGCACCGCCGGCCAGCACCAGCGCCGCCGCTATCAGTCGAGGTGTGAATGCCAACAAGCGTCCCGAAGTCATCGTTCCTCTACGGAGCCGCCGGCTGAGCCGTACGGGCCGGGCCGGTCGACGCTTCGTCCAGGTCCCCGCGCTGGGCCATCCACAGCAACACCACCAGGGCGGGAATGAACAGGACGGCCCCGATGGCCAGGCTGATGAGCATGGCCACCAGCGCTGCCCGGCTGCCGGCGGCGGCTTCGATGCTCAACTGCCCAACCAGCATCTCCGGGTACTGCCCGGCCGCCCATCCCCACAGCACGGCACCCACGGCGACGGCCGCGCTCCATCGGCTGAGCCGGTAGCGACGGGCCGCCAGGAGCCAGAAGGAGGTTCCCGCCCCCGCCGCCGACACAACCAGCAGCGGCAGAGCCCGACCCGAAAGACCGTCGAAGAGTCGGGGGGCGTCGGAGGCGAGCACGGCGATTCCGACCAGGGCCACCACCCCCGATAACACCCCCGTGGCCATGGCCCGGCGCCGGAACGCCTCCGCCAGAAGGGTCTCCTGGCGACGGGCGGCCTCGGCGGTCAGGTAGGTGGCCGCCAGATAGGCGCAGACCAGCACGGCCATCGTCCCCCCCAACATCGAAGTCGGGTTCCACCAGGAGCCGATGGGATCGATGGGAGCGGCCGCCGCTCCCCGTTGGTAGGCGGTCACCCGCCCGGAGGCCACCGCTCCCACCACCGTCCCGAGGAAGAACGGAGTCAGGACAGACGAGAGGGCAAAGGCCACGCCGTAGGTCCGCTTGGTGGCGATCGGCACCACCGCCTTGCGAAAGGCAAACGCCGAGCCCCTGGCGATGATGCCCACAGCCGCCAACGTGAGGGGGATGTACAACGTTCCCATGACCGCCGCGAAGGCGGAGGGAAACCCGCTCCACAAGATGACCAGGGCGAAGATCAGCCAGACGTGGTTGGCCTCCCACACGGGCCCGATGGACTTCTCGATGAGGGCCCGGGCCGGCGCCCCCGAGCGGGTGCGGCCCGAGAGCAGGTCCCAGATTCCGGCTCCGAAGTCAGCCCCGCCGAAGACGGCGTAGAGCGTGCCTCCGGCGAACATCACCACCAGCACCCCCTCGGCCAGGGTCATTCGTGGGCCCCGTTCGCCCCGGCGAGAATCATTTGAGGTCCGCCTCAGGGGCCATCGAAGCCATTTGGACCTCCGCCTCAGGTCGGGCGGCCGGATCTGTCGACGACAATGGCGATGACGCGGGGGGTCCGCCGGATTCCTCCGGGCCGATGGGGGCAGGTTCGGACTCGGGTGCCCCGGAGGCACCGCCAGGTCGGATCATCCGCCGCAGAACGGTGATCACCGCCACCGTCAGGGCGACGTAGACCACGATGAGCCCGTAGTAGCCAAACCGGATCCCCGGGGCCCGGGTCACCGCCTCGTCCACCCGCATCACTTCGTAGACGATCCAGGGTTGGCGGCCGACCTCGGTGGCCACCCATCCCGCCTCCATCGCCACCGCGGCCAGCGGGCCGGCTGCGGCCGCCGCCCACAGGAAGACCCGGGCAGCCGGCAGGTCCCGCCGCCGCCACCACGACCATCCCAACCAGACACCCAACCCCAGGAGAAAGAAGCCAATGGCCACCATCACCTGGAAGGCCGCCCGAACGATCGGCACCGGCGGGCGCTCGTCGGCGGGGACCTGGTCCAACCCGGCCACCACCGCGTCAACGTCACCGTGGGCCAACCACGACAGCCCGCCGGGGATCTCCAGGCCGTAGCGAACCTCGCCGTCGATGTAGAGACCGCCAATGGTCAGAGGAGCGCGAGGTTGGGTCCGCAGCACACCCTCCAGAGCGGCCAGCTTCACCGGCTGATTTTCGGCCAGGAAGCGGGCGGCCCAGTCGCCGACCACGATCTGGGCCGGGGTCAGGGCGGCGGCAAAGGCGAAGGGAAGAAGGAATCCAATCCGGTTGTACCGGTCTCGCCGACCCCGCAGCAGGCCCCAGGCGTAGATCGATGCGACCAGGAACCCGGCCACCATCAGCGCAGCCAGCACCATGTGGGTGGTCTGCACCGGAGTGGCCGGATTGAACATGGCCGCCACCGGATCGACGTTTCGGACCTGGCCGGTTTCGCGATAGTGGTCGATGTCGAAGCCGGTCGGCTGGTTCATCCAGGCGTTGGCCGTGACCACGAACCAGGCCGAGGCAATCCCGGCGATGGGCACGGGCAGGCCCACCAGCAGATGCTGGCGAGGGGTCAGGCGGCGGCGGCCGTAGAGGTAGATCCCCAGGAAGATGGCCTCCAGGAAGAAGGCCACACCCTCGATGGCAAAGGGAAGTCCCCAGACGTCGCCGAAGGTACCCATGAGGTCAGGCCAGAGGATTCCAAGCTCAAAAGAGAGAATTGTGCCGGACACGGCGCCGACGGCAAAGAGCACGGCGAAGGCCTTGCTCCACCGGTAGGCCAACTCGGCGAACACCGGGTCCCCGGTGCGGATACCCCGCCATTGGGCCAGGAGGATAAGGATGGGGAAACCCACCCCGAGGCTGGCAATGACGATGTGCCAACCCAGAGAAAGCGCCATCTGCTGGCGGGCGGCCCACAGATTGGCCTCAAGGACCGAGTCGCTCGTCGCCAGGAGGTGGGCCAGGCCCATCATGGACCGGTCCACCGGCGGCAAATGCCGTCAAGCCCGCCTCGAACCGCCGTTTTCGCCCGGGCCGCACCATCACCACCAGGCCCAGGCATCGACAACGAAGCAGTGGGGGAGAACCCCGCGACCCCCCATCCGAGACTGGCCAAATACTCCATGGCGAACCTCCCGGGCGGACCCTAACACCCCTCTTGTGAAACGATTCACAAGTCTCTTCCCGGGTTTTGGGCGCCTGGCTGCGGCCCGGATCGCCCGGCGGCCGGCCATTAGCGTGCAGGCGATGCCGTCACCCGAGGACTCCGCTGCGGCTCGGGTCCGGGCAGATGACCCCCAGGCGTCCGGCACGGAGATCCCGTCGGAAACGGTGGTGGCCCTCAAGGAGCAGGTGACCGAGGAGGTCCTGCGCCGGGCCGGCCAGTTGGCCGAGGTGTCCCACCTGATCCACGCCCGCCCGGAGTTGGGCTTCGAGGAGCACTACGCCGCTGGTCTTCTCACCCAGGCGCTGGCCGATGCCGGGTTGGAGGTCACTCCCGGAGTCGGGGGCCTGCCCACCGCCTTCACCGCCACCGCCGGCCCGATCGGGGGCCCGGCGGTGGGCATCATGTGTGAGTACGACGCCCTTCCCGGCCTGGGCCATGGCTGTGGCCACAATGTCATCGCCGCCGCCGGCCTCGGAGCTGGCCTGGGGGCGATGGTGGCGGCTGAGGCCCTGGGCGGCCGGTTGGTGGTCATAGGTACGCCGGCCGAGGAAGGGGGCGGGGGCAAGGTCGCCCTGCTGGAGGCCGGCGTGTTCGACGGCCTGGTGGCCGCCCTGATGGTCCACCCGGCCGCCGCCGATCTGGCCGAGGCCCAGGTTGTGGCCATCTCCACCTTCTCGGCCACCTACGCCGGCCGGGCCGCCCACGCCGCGGCCGCCCCCTGGGATGGGCGCAACGCCCTCGACGCTGGCGTCCTCGGCTACATGGCCGTCGGCGCTCTCCGCCAGCACATCCGCTCGGACGAACGGGTCCACGGCATCTTCACCCACGGGGGCGACAAGCCCAACATCGTCCCCGATCGGGTGGTGGCCGAGTGGTACGTGAGGGCGCCCACCGCGACGGGGGCCGGGGTCCTGCGGGAACGGGTCGTGGCCGCCCTGGCCGGGTGCGCGGCCGCCGCCGGCTGCACCATGGAGATCGCCCCGCTGGGCCCCGACTACACCGAACTGGTCAGCAACCAGCCGTTGCTGGACTGCTACCGGGCCAACAGCGCCGCCCTCGGCCGACCGGTGGCCGACCCCACCCCCCAGTCCCGCCTGGTGGCCAGCACTGACGCCGGCAACGTCAGCCTGGCTGTACCCACCATCCACCCCATGGTCAAGGTGGCGCCGGCGGGCGTGGCCCTGCACTCTGAGTCCTTCGCCCGGGCGGCCATCTCCGCCGAAGCCGACCAGGCCATCGTCGAGGCCGCCGGGGCCATGGCCATGACCGCCGTCGATATTTGGGCCAGTGGCCAACTGCGGGCCGCGGTGAGCCAGGCCCACGGCTGACGCCAGGGTGAGCGACGGGGCACCGACCTATCGGGTCGAAGAATGGACCGAGGCGGAGGCGGCGGTCTTGCGCCGGTACTTCACCAACCTGACCGGGCCGGTGTTCGCCCTGGTCAACCTGCCTGAAGTGGTCAAGGGTGCCCTTTTCGCCCGGTACTCCCGCTCATCCAAGAGCCTGCGTCGACTGTTCCTGGACGAGTTCGCCGACCACCTCGACCCAGATCCGACTTCCAGCCCCTCGCCGTCGACACCGACACAGAGGGCCGGTGGCGGTGACGTCGGGTTGGCGCGAGCCCAGGACCTCTACCAGCGGGTGTTCCACGAGTACGGGGACGACTCGGTGGCCCAGTTGGGCGGGGTCCATCTGGCCTGCGAGCAGGTCTCCAACCTGTTGTCCAAGATCCTCGAGTGGGGTCGGCTCATGTCCTACCTGGAGCAGTCGACGCGCTACATCGCCTACGACGATCGACCGGGAGGCCGGTTCCGCTACCACCGGGACCCGGAACTCGTCGCCAGCCCGCTGGGCCCGCGCTACCAGGCAGAGATGGACGCAATCTTCACCACCTACACCCAACTGATCCCACCCACCATCGCCGACCTGACCCGACGATTTCCCCCGGCCCCCGGTGAGCAACCCGGGGTGCACCGCCGGGCGATCAGGGCCCGAGCGCTGGACGCCCTCCGGGGTCTACTCCCCGCGGGCACCCAGTCCAACCTGGGGATATACGGATCCGGCCAGGCCTACGAGGCCCTACTGCTGAGGATGAGGGCCGATCCGCTGCCCGAGGCCCGGGCCTATGCGGATCTGATGCTGCCCGAACTGCGCCAGGTGATCCCGTCCTTCCTGACCCGGGTGGATCGGCCCGACCGGGGAGTGGCCCATTCGTCCTACCTGGCCGCCACCCGACAGAACAGTGCCCGGTGGGCGGCCGGCGCTGGTCTGGACCGCCCGGACGGGGTCGATCCACAGCGGCTTGATCCGGAGCGGCTTGATCCGGAGCGGCTTGATTCTGAGCGGCTTGATCCGGAGCGGATCGGCCCTGGAGAGGTGGGCCCAGGGAGAATCGACCCGGGGGAGAAGGAACTGCGGCGGCCCGGCCCCGGCGGGAGCCGGTTCGGCGGGGCGGAGGTGTCCCTGTCGAGGTTCGATCCTCAGGCTGAGGACGACCTCCTGGTCGCCATCCTGTACCCCCACAGCCACCGCAGCGAGGAGTCACTAGCCCGCCAGGTGGCCACCATGAGCGCCCAGGACCGGACCCGTCTTCTGGCCGCCTGGACGGGGGAGCGAGGCAACCGTCGCCATCGTCCGGGGCGGGCTCTGGAGTTGGTGAGCTACCGCTTCGACATCGTCAGCGACTACGGGGCGTTTCGCGACCTGCAACGTCATCGGATGCTCACCATCCAGTGGCAGACACTCAGCCCCTGGCACGGCTTCGATGTTCCCCCGGACGTGTCCATCGCCGGGGTCGAGGCCCAGTACCGCCGGGCCATGGAGCGCTCCGGCGACCTGTACCGGGACCTGGTCGGGTCCTTCGGGCCCCAGGCCCCTTATGCCCTGGCGCTCGGCTACCGCATTCGTTACTCGATGCATCTCAATGCCCGGGAAGCCATGCACATGCTCGAACTGCGGACGACGCCGGCGGCCCACCCCTCCTACCGGGCCATCTGTGTGGAGATGCATCGCCAGATCGCCGAGGTGGCCGGCCACCGGGCCATCGCCGCCATGATGAGCTTCGTCGGCCCGATCACTGACGGTCAGGGCAGCGCCGAGGTGGGCCGGTTGGACTCTGAGCGCCGGGCTTTCGAGCGTCGAGGCGCAGTCGTCGCCGACGCGGGCCCTGGGCTAACCCTCAACTGATGGTGGAGGGTGGTGGATACACTGGTCCTGACCAGCCATAACCGACAAAGTGGCTGCTAGAGCAGGCCATAATCCGCCTTGCGCCCGGCGACCGGGCCGACAAAGGTTGGGACCGTCCACGACGCCCCAGACCCCCGGGTCGTGGGCTTCGGTGCCACCTTCGGGCGGCGCCGAGGGGGCGGTCAAGGGCAGCGCGGATTCGGGGGACCGAGTAGAGAACGTTCTGACAACCCCAGCGGCCGGGCGGACAACCACCACCCGGGCTCTGAGGGCCAACCGAACGGCGCCAAAGGTCTCCCGGGTCCCGTCATGTCGAAACCGGGGCCACGGCTCAGGCCGAGTGCCCCGGCTACCCCACGTCGGCCCGATTTCGTTTCGGTGGGGCATGGCCGGGCGTGCTCTATGCTCCCGCCTTCGCCCCCGACCACACCCCTCGCCGCCGACCCGCCACCGCTTTTCCCACTCCTGATCGTCCGATCGACTCCACCGAATGACCGCCTGCTGCGGGGCGGGTATGCCGAAAGGACGATGACGGACTCAATGCTGGGGACTTCCCCGAGGGAACGGAATCCGAGGACTTCGACGCCATGAACAGTGGACTGATCGCCGGAGACGACGACCTCGAGGGTGATGACCTGGAGGTCGAACTTGAAGCCGACGACCTCGACGGCTTGGAGGACGAGGCCGACGAGGTGGGCCTCGACGACGACGCCGTGTTGGACGACGAGGTCAGCCTGAACGACGCTGGCCTGGACGACGCTGGCCTGGACGATGCCGACGACTCCGGCCTGGACGATGAAGTCGACGAAGTCGTAGCCGCCGTTGCCACCAAGGACGAGGTGGCCGACGACGAAGAGGACGACGAAGAGGACGAGGACGAGCTTGACGACGACGTGGAGGCCAGCCTCGACGTGATCCTCAAGGACCGTCTGGTGGTCGTTGACGACGAAGTCGACGACGACGAGGACGACCCCGGGGGTGCCGAGGACCGGGCGGAGCCGTCCACCAAGGTTCCAACGAAGAGGCCGGAGGAGTTCGTCTGCCAGTCCTGTTTTCTGGTCAAGCACCCCGGTCAGTTGGCGGATGCCACCCGGATGTACTGCCGGGACTGCGTGTAGAACCGCAATGACGGCTCCGCGGCGCCCCTCGGATCTGGCGGCCGACGTGTTCATCCACGCCCCGTTGGGCCTGGCCATGGCCGCTGCTGAAATGTTCCCCTCCCTTAGCGCCAAGGGTCGCCGAGAACTGGCTTCCCGCCGGGCCACCGCCACCATGGTTGGCAGGGTCGCCACCGAGCAGGGCCTGAACCTGTTGAAAGCCCGGGTCGGCTCGCTGCTCGACACCCGCCGGCCTGCTTCCACGGGGCCCGCTTCCACTGGGCCTGCTTCCACTGGGCCTGCTTCCACTGGGCCTGCTTCCACTGGGCCTGCTTCCACTGGGCCTGCTTCCACTGGGCCTGCTTCCACTGGGCCTGCTTCCACTGGGCCTGCTTCAGTCGCCCCGATGGAGCCCGGGATAAGGGCCGATACTTCCGAGCAGGAGTCCGCCGGGACCGAGCCCACATGGGCTGAGGTGCTTCCCGGCTACGACTCGCTGGCGGCATCGCAGATCGTGGCCCGATTAGGCGCCCTGGGACCGGTGGAACTTCGGGCCATCTCCGCCCGGGAATCTGCCGGCCGGTCCCGCCGCAGCATTCTCCGTAGGATCGACCAGTTGCTCGACGCCCCGCCGGATGGCCACTGAGCGCGCCCCTGCCTCGACCGGATGCCCCCGGCGAGGCACCCGGTGCCAATTGGTCGGTGGAGAGCTCTCGCCCGGCTCGGGCCGGTGATCTGGGTCGGATAGCCGAGCTGGCCCGGATGGCGGTGACCGAGTTGACCCCCATGCGGGGGGGTGCCGTTTGGCGGGCTGGAGAAGCACGCTTTGATCCGATGGAGCCGGAACTGAACAAGCTGCTGGACGACGAGGACCGACTGGTCCTCGTCGCGACCCTGGACGAGGCCATCATGGGCTACGCCGTTGGCGCCGCCCGCCGTCTTCACGACGGGTCACTCCTGGGGGTGATCACTGACATCTTCGTAGAGGAGGGCGCCCGGTCCATAGGACTCGGAGAAGCGATGCTCGACGACCTGATCAGTTGGTGCCGGGGCCGGGGATGTATCGGGATCGACTCGATGGCCCTGCCCGGGCATCGCAGCACCAAGAACTTCTTCGAAGAGGCCGGTTTCACCGCCCGGCAACTGATCATGCACAAGCACCTCTCGCCGCCTGACCCAAGCGCCTCCGCGTAGTCCCCAACACGTGGCGATGGCCCGGCCCGAGTTGTGCGTGAGTGCCCTCGTCGCCGAGGACGGCCGGGTCCTCCTCGTTCGCCGGGGTCCGGGCCCCGCCGGGGGGCAGTGGTCCCTTCCTGGAGGCCGAGTCGAGGCCGGCGAGTCCCTGGCTGAGGCCGTAGTCAGAGAGGTGCTCGAGGAAACCGGGCTCAGTGCGGTGTGCAACCACCTCGTCGGGTGGGTCGAAAAGGTCGGTGACCCGGGGTGGGTCATCCTCGCCTTCGCTGTGACCCTCCTCGACCCCCACGACTCTGCCCCGCGAGCCGGCTCCGATGCAGCCGAGATCCGCTGGGTAAGCCTGGATCAGGTGTCCGAACTGGACCTAACAGACGGTCTGGTCGATCTCCTGGCCGGCCAGGACCTGTTCCCCGGGTTCGTGTGAGCCAGCAGGGGGTGCTCCCTCCCCGGCTGCGGCTTCGGGCACCTGGGCTTCGGGCACCTGGGCTTCGGGCACCTGGGCCAGCGGCGACTGGGGTTCGGAGACGGCGTTGCCCGAGTTCACAGTCGATCGACGAGGCGGGGGAGGTGGTGGCAGCGGGCGCCCGGGCCTGCTTCCGATCCGGGGAGCAACCAGGGCGGGCCCGACCAGCGCCACCAGGCCAGGGATACGGCCCCGCAGCCGGGCAACCGAGGCCACCAGGTCGGCGGCGGCATTGTCGGGCAGTGCCGTCGGCGCCACCCGGGTACGGACCGGCGAGGTGACCACCGCCCGGAGCATGGCCTGCCAACGGTCGGGCGAAGCTCTGGCATCCATGGCCGCACCCACTGCGGCCGCCAATCGGGTTATGACCTCCTCACTCATGCGCATCTCCGGCTCCGGAGGCGTCGAACTGACGCGCAGGGCCCGCAGAACCCGGCCGGCATCCAGGTTGCCGACGATCTCGGCCGTCCAGGCGTCGCGATCGGAAACCTGCCGGCGGGAGAACGCCTCCTTCAACAAGGTGGCCAGCTCCCGGCAGGCCTCGTCCCGACCGGCTTCCTGGGCGGCGGGATCGCGCACCACCGAGCGCAGGTCGCGCAAGCTCACCTCGTCCACCATGGCGGCGGCGGCATCCGCCCGATCGTGCCACTGGGCCGCTCGCAGGGCCGGGAGCAGATCCTCGGCCATGGCCATCAGCGGGCCGGCCTGAATCTCGGGTTCTCCCTTGGCCTTGGCCTGGGTGTTCTGTTCGGCCATCGCGGCTCGGACCGCATCGAGGCCGCCCCGCAGGATCTGTTCGGCAACCTGACGCTGAACTGCGTCGAGGGCCTCCAGCACTGCCTGACAGCGGGCGTTGCCCGGCTCCAGCCGTTTGGGATGGGGCCGTGGCTCCGGAGGCTGGCGCACCCTGGGGGAGCGGGGACCGCTGGAGCCGGCCGGCCGTGGGGCTCGGGGCGGGCGAGTACGGGCCGGGGCTGACAGCCCCTCGGACACATCCCCCCCCTCCGCCGCCAACGCGGTTCGGTCGGGCCTCGGCCCCCTTGGCCCAACCGGACGATCAACCCGTGGCGCGGGGCGATCGCTCCTTGGCCCGCCGGGGCGATCACCGCTGCGCGATATCGCCGCCCGGTCACGGCCGCTCCCGAACGGCCCCGCACCCGGGCGTTCGGAAAGTCGACCTGACCCGGGGCCCGGACCGCCTGACCCTGACCCGGGGCCCGAGCGGCCTGACCCTGAACCCGGACGACCGGTTCCCGACGCGGGACGACCCGACCCGGGCGCGCCGCCCGGTCGATCGCCCCGGCCTCGGGGCGGGCGATCGCCCGCCCACCGTTCGATGGCAGGTCCTCTGCGCGGTCCGGGGCCGCGCCCGCCTCGATTTACCAACGTCTCGGTGAGCAGGGGCCCCTCCCGGCCCGAACCCCGGATCTCCAAACGCTCCGGTTCCCTCCGCTGGCCGGTCAGCGGGGCGAGGGACACGACGCTGATGCCGTCGAGATTGGCGGCGGTCTCGGCCCGAAGTACATCGCCGACTTTGGCGCCGGGCGGGACCAGCACGGAACTCACCGAACCCTTGGGTTGACGGGCGCCCGCCGCCCTCCAGGTCCACATGCTGTCGAATTGGCCGGTGAGTTCTACATTCATCCTGGGCATACCGCCGGGTCACGCTAGTGCACCGCCCCGCAAGTCCCACCGGCGTCTCACCGGCTCTCGACGCCGATAGCTACGTTGCTCCTCGCCCCGATTCGGCGAGGGCATCGAGGCTCCGGTGCGCCTTGCTCTCGACGCCGACCGCTCGGCGATACGCGCGCGTTACCTGCGAAGCGGAGCACTTGTTGGGAGCGGGGTCGCCGACCTCCAAAGGAATCTTGGAACGACACTTGCCTAAGCAATAGTTACATGAAATGATGTAACTATGAACCAAGTAGAGCCGGAGCTTTCCTCCGGGGAGTCGATGACCATCGAGGAGTTGGCCAACCGGGCCTCCTGCACCACCCGGACGATCCGCAACTACCAGACTCAGGGTCTACTGCCCTATCCCGCCATGGACGGCCGGGTTGGGATGTACGGCGCCGGCCATCTGGCCCGCCTCCGGCTCATCTCCCAACTCCAGGACCAGGGCTTCTCCTTGGCCGGGATCGCTCAGTTGCTGGCCAACTGGGAGGAAGGTCGGTCGCTGGCCGATCTCTTGGGTTTCGAGGCGGCGCTGACCGAGCCGTGGGTCGACGAAACGCCTTATCTGATCCCGGCGGAGGAGTTGTTGGGCCGGTTTCCCGAGGCCATGACTGACGTCAGCCTCATCAGCCGCTCGATCGACGCCGGCCTGATCAGCTTTGAAGGCGACCAGGTGCGGGTCGAAAGCCCCGGCCTGGTCGAGGTCGGGGCCACCCTGGTGGCCTCGGGGGTGCCGATGTCTGCGACCCTTGACGAGCTCACCGCCCTGCGGTCCGACCTCGAGCGGGTGGCAACCCGGTTCGTCGCCCTCTATGACGACCACGTCTGGGGTCCCTTTGCAGACCGGGGCATGCCCGAAGATGAAGTGGCCGGTGTCGCCGAGGCATTGAGGAAGATGCGGCCCTTGGCGGCGACGGCCGTTGAGGTCATCCTCAACCAGGCCATGGAACGCCGCTCGGCAGTCAACACCGCTCTGCGGGCGGCCCTCGATCAGACCACCCCCAGCCCGGTCCGGGCCAAACCCGCGGACCGCCCAGCGTCCGCCGGCGATTTCGGCCAAGCCACCGCCGGCCAACCCGGCTCCACCGAACTCACCTCCACCGAACTCGCCTCCACCGAACTCACCTCCACCGGAACCCCCACCATCAAGAAAGGGCCCAACCAATGAGTACTCATGGCGTCCTCGGCCAGGTGAGCACCTCGATCACCGCCGATCAGTGGCTCTATGCCGCTGCGCCCTTCGTGTTGTTCGGCCTGGTCTCGCTCGTCCTGGCCCTTATCGGCTCCCACGGCGACGAGACGAGCCCGTGGCGCAAGCCCATCCGTCGGATCTCCGACGCCCTGCACCGGGGGACCGGCTATCCCGGCTGGGCCATGGCCGGAGTCCTGAGCGGGCTGGTGATGCTGGGTGCCGGCGCCATCGGCCTTTACTGGGACGTTGCCTGGCACATCAACCTGGGCCGGGACATCACCTTGATGACTCCATCGCACACCATGATCGTCCTGGCCCTGGGCGGGCTTATGTTCGCCGCACTGGTCACGGTGGTCTTCGCCACCGTGGAGGACGCGGCGGTGGGCTTCCGATGGAGCGGGCTGGTGATTCCCTGGTCGGCGCTGAGTCTGGCCTCGCTGGGCTTCGGGGGAGTGGTGGCCTTCCCTCTCGATGCTCTCTGGCACGAGGCCTACGGCATCGATGTGACGCTATGGAGTCCCACCCACCTGATGCTGGTCGGAGGTGGGGCGCTCGGCACCATCGCCGTCTGGCTGATGATGGCCGAGGCCCGCCGCGACGCCGCCCCCACCTGGCTTGGAAAGGTCATCCAGGTAACAGTTGCCGGCGCCGTGCTGGTGGGGCTATCGACGGTGCAGGGAGAGTTCGACTACGGCGTTCCCCAGTTCCAGTTGCTGTTCTGGCCGTTGCTGGTGTCGGTCGCCGCCGCCTTCTCCCTCGTCTCGGCCCGAATGGTCCTCGGTCGAGGCGGTGCGCTGGCCACCGTGGCCGCCTTCTTGATCCTGCGGGGCCTGTTCGCCCTCATCGTCGGCGTTGCCCTGAACCACACCGTTCCCCGCTTCCCCCTCTACCTCGTGGCCGCTCTGGCGGTGGAGGCGGTGGCCCTGGTCGTTGGTACCCGTAGGGTTCTGGCCTTCGCCGTGGTCAGCGGCTTTGCCACGGCCACCGTCGGCCTGGCGGCCGAGGCCGTGTGGACCGGAGCCTCGGGGTGGTTCGAATTTCCCCTTGCGCTGCTGCCCAAGGTTGCGGTCCTGGCCCCGGTGGCGGCCGTCGCCGCCGCTGTGTTGGGCGCGTCCTTGGCCCGGGGCTACGGCGGTCCCCGTATCCCCGTGCCTGCCCTGGCGGCGGCTGGGGTGGCCCTGCTGGCGGTGATGGCCGTACCCCTGCCTCGCAACGTCGGTGATGTCGGGACCGTCATCCGTCTCTCGCCGGCGTCGGTAGGGAGCCTGGCCACCGGACAGGCCGACCCGGGCTCCGCCGAGGGCCCCAAGTGGGCCAACGTGGAGGTTTCGCTGACTCCGGCCGACGCCGCTCAGGGAGCCGTGGCCTTCGGCCTGGTCTCCTGGCAGGGGGGCGGGCGGATTTCGGCCGATCTGGTCGAGGTATCGCCCGGTAACTACCGATCCTCGGAGCCGGTGCCGGTCAGCGGGGCGTGGAAGACCATGGTCGGCCTCTTCCGAGGGGACCAGGTCATGGCCGCTCCCGTATTCCTGCCGGCTGACCCCGCCATCGGCGCCGAAGAGATCCCGGCTCTGGCCGAGCGTCAAACCCGGTTCGTGCGCAACACCACCTTGTTCCTCCGGGAGACCAGGCCTGGCCCCCTGTGGCCGTCGCTGGTCTCCTATGGCGGCCTGACCGTGGTGGTGGCGGGGTGGGTCGCCCTGTTTGCCCTGGCCATCGTGCGGGTGGGCGTAGGGGATAGGAGGGATGGGGACGACCAGTCGTCGATGTCCCGACCCCGGTCGGTCGCCGGGGCCGGTCCGGCCGGGGCTCCCGGGATGATCGCCTGGCCGGCCCTTTCGTAGCGGGAGGGCGGCGGGCGGCCTCGTCGTGCCGGGCAGGGTCTGACCCCGCTGGTCCTGGCCGGCGCTCGCCGTCACACTTGGCCGACGACGAGACATCGCCGGTCTCGGGTTTCGAGTCTGTTCATGGCAATCCCCGCCGGGGTGACCCCCAGGCGGGGATGGCCTCGTGGTGAAATCCGCAGGCCCGGTCGGATCCCGTCCGGTCCGCCCGGTCAGGGGCGTTCATGCCACTTACAGACCGCCGGAAACAGGAGCGACCACATGGGGCGTCAGTCATTCGGGAAGTTGATGCCGGGACCGGGAAGCGCAGGGGCCAGGGTCAGGCGCCGGCTGGCGCCCGCCATGGTCACCGTCGTGGTCCTGGGTGCCTGCGGGGATCCGACTTCCCCGTCGGCCGGGCGAGCCGACCAGGAGGTCGGGGCCCGGGATGTGGCTCCAGCCGTCGAACCCGGTGCCGACAGCCAGGCCCTGGCCGACGCCCTGACCAACGCGACGCAGGATCCCCCGACCGGGCCGAGCGCGGGAGTGACGCCGGAGGTACCCGCTTCAGGCGGGGCCAGCCCGCCACCAGAAGTGAAGTCCGCCCCTCAGCCTCCATCGCCCTCGTCGGCCCGTCCCGACAACAGCATTTTGCCCGGCATCGAAGTGGACGACGTGGGTGCCGGGTCCCGGGTGAACCTGGCCACCTTCGCTCCGGCGGACAAGCCCCTGCTGGTCTGGTTCTGGGCCCCCCATTGACCCTCCTGCCGCCGGGAAGCGCCCGGCGTCGAGCAGTTTGCTCGAGAGAACGCGCAGACACTGCGAGTGGTCGGTCTGGGCACCCAGGACTCCCTGGGCGAGGCTCAGGACTTCGTGGGCCAGTACAACACGTCGTTCACCATGCTCTGGGATTCCAGTTTCCGGTCCTGGCGCGAGTTGGGGATTGCCGGCCAGCCCGCCGCCATCTTGTTGGACCGGGACGGCTCGGAGATCAAGCGTTGGATCGGCCCTTTCCCCGAGGCCGAGGTGGCCCGCCTGGCCGCTCAGGCGTGAACGCCTTCGCCACTCGCCCGGCTCGACGCGACCCCGTTGGAAGCATGAGGCCCTTTGGCAACATGAGATACGAGCCGAAGGCCGACCGGCCGGCACGGACGCGGTGACCGGCTCGGGCCGATGATTGACGCCCCCTTGGCCCTCGGCTTCGCCGCGGGCATGGTGGCCGCCTTCAACCCCTGCGGCTTCGCCCTGGTCCCGGCCTATCTGTCGTTCTTCCTGGGACTCGATGCCGACGCCGAGGCCGGCGCCGAGGCCGACGCCGCTGACCCACCTCGACGGCGTGCGGCCCTTGCCCCATTGATCCGGGCCCTGGTGGTGGGTGGGGCTGTGACCGTTGGATTCCTGGTCGTCTTCGGCCTCACCGGGATCGTGGCTGGATCCTTCGCCGGCACCATCAGCCGGGCCGCGCCCTGGATCTCCATCCCCATTGGGTTGGTGCTGAGTGGACTGGGAGTCCTCACTCTGCTGGGCCGCAGGATCCCCATCAACCTGCCCCGCCTGGCGGTGGGCGGCCGGACCAGGGGAGTGGGCTCGATGGCGGCCTACGGCGTTTCCTATGCCACGGTCTCGCTGTCGTGCACTCTGCCGGTCTTCTTGGCGGTGGGGGCCACCACCTTCGACGACGCCAGCCTGCTCAGCGGACTGGCCACCTTCGCCGCCTACTCGCTGGGGATGGGCACAGTGCTCACCGGTTTGGCCGTCTCGATG
Source organism: Acidimicrobiales bacterium (assembly GCA_052390275.1). Lineage (GTDB taxonomy): Bacteria > Actinomycetota > Acidimicrobiia > Acidimicrobiales > AC-14 > JBQTHD01. The sequence goes on from JBQTHD010000019.1 coordinate 30,408, forward strand.
ACCCTGGCCCGCCGGCCCCTGGGCCGAATCCTCAAGCAGGCCGGGCCAGCCATGGCCCGCCTCGGCGGGGGTCTCCTCGTCCTCGCCGGGGCCTACGTCACCTGGTACGCCGTCTATGAACTCCGCATCCAAAGCGACGACGAGGCCGCTCTGGGACCGGTGGGGCTGGTGACCGACCTGTCCGGCACCGTCTCCAACTGGGTCAACAACACCGGGCCCTTGCGGATTGCCCTCGTGCTGCTGATCCTCGCCGTGGTCGGCGCTGCCATCTGGCTCTGGCAGGAGCGCCGCCGGTCCACGGACAGCGGATCCCGGGAACCCTCGGCCGTCCACTGACCTCCCGGGGCGCTCCCGGGACGTCTGAGCCGAGCCCGTCGACCCCCCAAGGCCTCTCGATCCAGGCCTCTCGGCCCGACCTGGCCGTCCAACCTAACGCCCATAATTCAAGTTATGTAATGCTGAGGATCACGTTGGCGGGTCGGTTCACCTGGTCGGGTGGCCCGCCACCGTAGGAAAGCGGCGTAGCAGTTACGTCAGGCCGGTCGCGCGTTCGAGGATCCGGGCGATCACCGGACCCTTGGCCCGCGCGTAGTAGTTCATGTCCGGCCACTCCCCAGCGAGCGCGAATTTGGCGCGCTCGTACTCGAGCCGATCGGAAGGATGCGCTCGAAGCCAGTCGCGGAACAGCAGGTCCCTTCGCTCGTTGTCGCTGTCCACTGCCCATACGTGGATGTGAACATCCCGCTCCGGGGTCCGGAACATGCGGTGGCCGCGCTCCCGGACGCGAAGCCGGTATCCCGCTTGTTCCATCGGATCGACCAAAGCGGCCTCATGGTCTGGGTCATCGACGGTGACCATGATGTCGATCACGGGCTTCGCGGCGAGACCAGGGACAGCAGTCGAACCGACGTGCTCGATGCGACGTGCGATGGGCCCAAGCGCAACCTCGATCCGCTTCCGCTCGCGCTCGAACCGGCGGGGCCAGTCGTCTGAGTAGCGCTCGATTCGGATGGTTCGTCTCTCGCGCCCACCAATGAGCACTCGCTCGAGCTCGTCGTCGAGGTCGTCTGGTCCCGTCACGGGATCAGGCTGTCACTTTGCTGGCGCTGTCACTGTCAGTTTTCCGTCGCTTCACATGGATGGACTTCTTGAATGCACCGCCGAGCTACGGCCCCGACCGCCGCAGGTCGGCTGTTTCGCCACGAGCGCAATGGCGTCACGTCATTGCGCAACCCACGCGACTGGCGGCGGCTTCGAGCCGGCGATCTGCGGTCCAGAGCCTCCCACCAGGCGTCAGTGCTGTGGATGCGAGTAGCTGGGCATCGACGTAGCCGATCCCGGTCCCGTGCAGCCGGTGGCGGTCGATAAGTACGAGAATCTCCTCGGGTGTGGCAGCCACGGCCTGAGGGATGCCTCCGAGGAGTCCCAGCACCTCGCTTCGGCGAACAAGATGACCGAGTGCAAGCTCGCCGGTAACCCAAGGGTGGCCCAGAACCAGGCCCTGATCGAGGAACGCTGTGAGATCGGGCCGTCCGGTTTTGAGGTGGTCGACCCAGATGGACGTGTCCACCAGGATCAAGAGCTACCGCCCCGCCGTCGAGGAACGTCGCTCAGAGCCGGCTCGGTTCCGCCCAACTGGGCCAGCCGGCGGGCACTTTCCCGCTGGATGAGGGCGTGCAGTGCCTCGCGGACCAAAGCGCTCTTCTCACGCGTACCTGTAAGCCGCTGCGCCTCGGCGAGGAGATCGTCGTCCAGGGAAAGGGTGGTGCGCATGAGGCGCCCTCCTTCGGTCTCGTCATCACCGGCGACATCGTACGATGTCGCGAATCGTGCCGCTTCGAGTTCCCAGATTCATCTCCCTGTCGCGCTTTTGCATGCGAATCGCATGAATGTAGCGTGATCACATGAAGATGTTGCAGATCCGCAACGTGCCCGATGATGTCCACCGGCGCCTGAAGGCCCGGGCCGCGATCGAGGGCAGATCCCTATCGGAAATGGCCCTGGCCGAGCTGACCAGGTCCCTGGAGCGTCCGACGCGCAGAGAACTCATCGACCGCGTCCAGTCCCGGGAGCGTGCGGTCGTCTCCCAGCCCCCATCCGAAGCTGTGCAGGCTGAACGCGATGCGCGTTGATCGTTCTTGACGCCTCCGCCACCCTCGAGTGGCTCCTCGGCTTGCCGCTCGCCGCTGAAGTGGCAACCCGCATCGCTCCCGAGAATCAGACGGTTCATGCCCCTCACCTGCTCTCTGTCGAGGTTGCCCAGGTCGTCCGCCGCTACGTTGCGATCGGCGATATAGGTGCCAGTCGCGGTGCCGAAGCCCTCGCCGACTTGGCCGACCTCGACGTTGTCCACCACCCGCACGAGCCCCTCCTCGCCACGATCTGGCGGCTGCGGTCGAACCTCAGCGCATACGACGCGGCATATGTCGCGCTTGCCCTCGCCCTCGACGCTCCGCTCATTACGCTCGACCGACGGATTGCGGCTGCGCCGGGACACGGCGCCTCAGTGGATCTGATCCGCCATCGCCGCTGAGGTTGCCGTGGACGAAACGGAAGCAGCAAGTGGCTGGGGAGGGCGGTTCGATCGGCGGGAGCAGGGTAAGGCACCCTTGCCGGAACAAGCCTGGCACTTAGGAGAATCGACATGATCGGATTCGTGTTCTTTGGTTTGGTGGTGGGAGCGCTGGCTCGCCTGGTACTTCCCGGACGCCAGCATCTGGGCCTCGTGGCCACGCTGCTGATCGGCCTGGCCGGCTCGGTGGCCGGGGGCACGATCGCCAGCCTGCTGGGAACCGGAGACGTGTTCGAACTGGACCTTCTGGGCACCATCGTGGCTGTCATTTCCGCCGCGATCCTGATCCTGCTGGTCGACCGAGCCACCGCAGGAAAACGGGTCCAGGGCTCCGCTTAGGAACGGAGCACGCGCCTATCGTCGAGGGCTCGGCGTCGAAATCTCGGCGTCGGGAGCCGGCGAGACGACAACGCCCGAGGCCGAAACGCCGACCTCAGGCCGAGGTGGGGATGACCCCCATGCGGCCGGCACGGAAATCGGCGAACGCTTGGGCGAGTTCGGCCTGGGTGTTCATGACGAAGGGACCCTGCCAGGCCACCGGTTCGCCGATCGGCCGGCCCCCGAGGACCAGTATTTCGAGCGGTTCACGCCCGGGCGCCGGCGGCGCGGCGTCCACGACGATGTAGTCGCCCGCCCCCAGAACGGCCAACTGTCCCCCGGTCAGAGACACGGCCGCATCCGATACCGATCCCACACCGGTGAGGGCGTAAACGAGGGCGTTGTGCGTCGGGTCCCACGGCAGGACCAGGCGGGCGCCGGGCTGGATCGAGGCGTGCACATAGGTAATGGGCGTATAGGTCGAGCCGGGGCCGGCCTGATCTCCCACCGCTCCGGCGATCACCCGGACGAGGGCGCCGCCGTCGGCCGAGCGGACCAGGCCGACGTCACCGGCCGCCAGGTCCTGATATCGCGGGGCCACCCATTTCGACGCCGACGGCAGGTTCACCCATAGCTGGACGCCGTGGAACAGGCCCCCGCTGACCACCAGGTCCTCCGGCGGTGCCTCGATGTGAAGGATCCCGGCGCCGGCGGTCATCCACTGGGTGGCTCCGTTGGTGATCAGGCCCCCTCCACCGGTCGAGTCCTGATGGGCGAAGGTGCCGTCGATCAGATAGGTGACGGTCTCGAACCCTCGGTGGGGGTGCCACGGGGTGCCTTTGGGCTCCCCCGGCGCGTAGTGGATCGATCCCATCTGGTCCATGTGGATGAACGGATCCAGGTACCGCTGATCGACGCCGGCGAAGGCCCGCTTGACCGGGAATCCCTCACCTTCGAGTCCCGACGGAGCGGTGGTCCTCTGTTGGACGGGCCGGGACACCCCCTGGGCCGGCGGATCGGCCAGCGCCGGAAGGGTCAGTACGTCTTCGACAGTTACAGCGGGCATCTTGGACTCCTAGCCATTGTCTCGTCCGAGAACCTTGCATCGGTCACCCACCGGGGCGACCCCTCCGCCATCCTTGCGTTCCCGGGCCAACGCCTCCCGCCGCTGGCTATTCCGCCGGCGCACGGGAACCCCGGGCCTCGTGGTAGCGGCGCAGGGCCTCGTCCCTCTCGGTTCGATGATCGACCATAGGCTCGGGGTAGTCCCCGAACAAAGCACCTTGAGCGCGAGGTTGATGGACGTCCGGTCCGGGGATATGGCGCAGTTCAGGAACCCACCGTCGGACGTAGTCGCCGTCGGGGTCGAAGCTCAGTCCCTGCCTGGTCGGGTTGAACACCCGGAAATACGGAGCCGGGTCGGTCCCGGTCCCCGCCGTCCATTGCCAGCCGTGGCTGTTGGAGGCCAGGTCCCCGTCGACGAGGGTTTTCATGAAATGCCGGGCTCCCCATTGCCAGGGCAGGTGCAGGTCCTTGATCAAGAAACTGGCGGTTACCATCCGCACCCGGTTGTGCATCCATGCCTGGCCCGCCAATTGACGCATTCCGGCGTCCACCAGGGGGAACCCGGTGCGTCCCGCTTTCCAGACCTCTAGGCGTTCCCGGGCCGAAGCGCCGGTGTCCACTTTCATCTCCGCCAAAGCCGGGCTCCAGTTCGATCGGGCTGAATCCGGCTGGCGGTGGAGGATGTCGGCGTAGAACTCCCGCCAGCACAACTCACTGCGAAAGACCCCGGCCGAAGCCGACCGGTCCAGGCGCGCCAGCAACTGCCGGGGATGTATGCAGCCCCACCGCAGATGAGGCGACAGGCGGGAGGTCCCGGCCAGATCTGGTCTGTTGCGGTTGACGGCGTAGTCGCCGAGTCCGTCGTTCAAGAAACCAACCATCGCGACCAGGGCGGCCGCCTCCCCCGGAACCAGGGGTTCCTGGTCGGTCTGATCGCTCCCCTCCCCCGCCGCCTGTTCGTCGAAGCGCCGACTCCCGCTCCCGGATCCAGATCCTTCGGGACCGACCTCGCTGCCAGAAGGGCCGGATGCTCCTGCGTCCGACACGGGCCCCACCAGGTTGCTCAGGACCTCGGCCGCCGGCGGCTGGGACCCGATCCATCGGACACCGGTCGGCGGGTCAATGGGAAGCGACCTGTCGGCCGCCTCCCAAGCTCGACGAAAGGCACCGAAAACTCGGTATCCACCATTGGGGCCCGGCAGTGACCCCGGCTCGACCACGTAGGGCGATCCCACCTCCACAAGTTCCCGGTGGTCCCGGCCCAGGGCCCGGGCCACCCGGCGGTCGCGGGCCTGGCCGTAGGGGCCGAAATCGGCGGCGATGAAAACCCGTCCCGCCCCCAGCCGAGCCGCCACCTGGGGCACCACTTCGTCGGGTTGACCCTGGGCCACGATCAATGAACCGCCCAGACCATTTCGCAGATCGGAGTCCAATGAGGCGAGGCACCCGAGGAGGAAGCGGCGTCGGGCCGGACCCGATGGTCCCCAAAGACGAGGATCTATGACGAAGAGGGCGGCCAGTCGGCCAGATTCGGCCGCCTGGACCAGCGCTGGGTTGTCTGCCAATCGCAGGTCCCGGCGGAACCAGATCAGCGAGACCGGGGCCGAGATGCCGGTCAGCCGAAGCCCCGCTGGTCCTGCTTCAGGGCGGTATCCACGCTGACCGCAGCGGCCACCACCAGGCTTAGAAGGGGATCGGACAGGGGCCTGGTCATGGTCACCACGTAGTTGTCGGCGGTGGTGAACAGCGTCTTGGCCACGCCCTCCCAGGTCTTGGTTATCCGGGCCACCACCGCGCCGGCCTCGTCGGTGATGTTGAAGTTCCACGCCCGCCAGTTCTCGGCGTTGATGGCCCCTATCCGGGAATCGCCGACGTGGAGGCCGAAGTGGATCTTGCCCACCATGTTCTCCTGGCGGATCTGGCCGACCTCGGTGCCGGTGCCATCGGTGACGATGATCCGGGACTTGAACACCTTGGCCGGGCGCGTCAGGACCAGTACCGGCGTCCCGGTGGCATCGACCACCTGAAGCGTGTGGGTGAAGAACTGGTCGTAGGAGCCCAGCAGGCGCAGAGCCTTCTTGAGCATGTTCTGGCCCACTTGGCGCACCGCGCCGATCTGACGGCCGTTGCGGTCGTAGATGGCGTATTCATTGCTGACCTCGATGAGCTTGGCCTTTTGGTTCACCACCAGGACCGGCTCGGTGAACAGGGTCCCTCCCCCGGCAGCAATGGCCTGGTCCACCCCCGCCCGTTCCACGTCCCGGCGGATCTTGTCCCCCGAGCGGGCCACCGTCGGCACGCGTTCCCCGATCACCGCATCGGTTCCCTGGCGGCCGTGCGAGGAGACGTGCTCGGTCCAGGAGGCGCCGTCGAAGTACCGAAGCTCATGGCGGCCGCCGGGATCGGGGTACCAGCCCGAGGGCGTGGACGAAGCTCCGGTCAAGTCCGAAAACCTACCGCCCGATTCCGATTCCCGTTGCCGGCCCAACGGACATCCATCTGGAGGTCCCGATGCAGGGGCGATACTTGGACGGTGGCAGCCCATCGTCGCCGACGGGCCCGACCGTGGGCCGGCGACGACCCCCGTCCGGGCGGAGCCTCGCGCTGGTGGGAGGCCCGCCAGGAGACCCACGACGACGTAGAAGGGGTGACCATCCGGCGTATCCAGCCGGCCCAGGCCCGCAAGGTTTACCGCTGCCCTGGATGCGCTCAGGAAATCGCTGTCGGGATGGGACACCTGGTCGTGGTGCCCGATCACGACGTCGACAGCCGCCGGCACTGGCACCAGTCCTGCTGGGAGAACCGCCATCGACGTCATCCTCCTCGCCGATGATCGTCCGAGTCGGACGAGGTTCATGGGCGGACGTGGCCGTGCTCAGCCCGTGACGGTGAGCATCGGCCTGCCTGGTGAGATCCGGGCCCGCTACCGCTTCGCTCCGGCCGCCCTCGCCGATCAACTGGCGGAACAGGTCTGCACCGCCATGCCCGGCGGGCCGGCCTGGGCCCGAGGCCGAGTCGTTTCCGTCACCCCGGCCGAGGCCAGTCACCTGCACCCCTGGCAGGCCGGAGCGGAGGCAGCAGGTTCGCAGGCGGTGGAGGCGGAGGCAGCGGCTTCGCAGGGGGCAGGGGCGGAGGATGTTGCCACTGTCGAGATCGTCGTTCCGTCTGCCCTTTACGGCCGAAACCTGACCACGTTGGCCGCCGCTCTGGTTGCCGGCGAGGCCCACGAACGGAGCGACTTCACCTGGTGCCGACTCGTCAACCTGGCGCTGCCCCCCTCCTGGCTCCCCGGGCCCCGCTTGGGACCGACGGCGGGCGACCAGGTCGGGGTCATCGTCAAACCCAGCCTGGGTCTGAGCCCCGCCCAGGTGGCAGACGTGGTGGCGGCGGCCGTATCCGGCGGGGCCCGCTGGATCAAGGAGGACGAACTGCTGGGCGACCCGGACTACTGCCCGCTGCGGGTCCGCCTGTCCCGGGTCGTTCCCCACCTGGTTCCGGGCACCCGATACTTCGCGAACGTGAGCGGTAGCGCTGAGGGACTGATGGAACGGGCCCGGGCTGCTGTTGGAACCGGGGCCACCGGGTTGATGGTCAATGCCGCCCAGGGTTGCGACAGCGTCCGAGCGCTGGCCGCCGCCCGCCTTGGGGTCCCCATCCTGGCCCATCGGGCCGGGGCCGGCCTGTGGTGTCGGGGCCGGCGGTACGGGGCTTCTCCTTCAGTTCTGGCCGGCCTCCTCCGCCTGGCCGGGGCCGACGCTGTGATCGTCGGGGCCTTCGGCGGCAAGTTGTTCGACACTTCAGACGAAGTCCGCGCCGCGGTGGATGCGCTGCGGTCCCCACTCGACGGCGTTGCCGCCTCGGCCCCGGTCCTCGGTGGCGGTCTGGGTCCAAGCGACGTGGCTGGCCAGGTGGCCCAGGCCGGGCCTGGCGGTCTGGTTGTACTCCTCGGGTCTCGGGCCTACTCACACCGTCTGGGACTGGAGGCCGCGGTGGCCGAAGCCGTCGCCAGCATGACGCCCCAACCCGACACCTTGTCGACCATCGACCAAACGGAGACCGGCAGTGACATGGGGATCGAAGACGGCGGGTGGCATGACCGTGAGCCGGCATGACCGTGAGCCGGCATGACCGTGAGCAGGCATGACCGTGAGCAGGCATGACCGTGAGCAGGCAATGACAGAGTCCGTCCCGCCTGATCCGATTCCTCCCACCATCGCCTGGGCCGGAGACCGAATCCGGATCATCGACCAGCGCAGACTCCCGGGGGAACTGGTTTTCCTGGAGGTCCACAGCGTTGAGGAGTTGTGTCACGCCATCGTGGACCTGGCCATAAGGGGGGCGCCCGCCCTGGGGGCGGCCGGGGCCATGGGGGTGGCCCTGGGTGCTGTCACCGGCGCGGACCTGGCCGAATCGGGCGAGCGGATCCGGGCAACCCGACCCACGGCTGTGAACCTGGCCTGGGGGGTGGCCCGGGCCCTCCAATCAACTGACCCGGTGGCCACCGCGGTGGCCCTGGCCGAGGCCGACGTCGCCGCCAACCGCCGGCTGGGAGCCTTCGGAGCCGCGCTGCTGGGCCCGCAGTCGCGGATCTACACCCATTGCAATGCCGGGGCTCTGGCCTGTGTGGGCTACGGGACCGCCCTGGGCGTGATTCGATCCGCCCAGGAGGCCGGTTTGGCGCCGCGCGTATGGGTGGGCGAGACGCGACCTGTCCTCCAGGGGGCACGCCTGACGGCATGGGAACTTGGACGCCTGGGAATCCCGTCAACGTTGGTCGCTGACGTCATGGCCGGATCTCTGATGGCTGCCGGTGAGGTGGACGCGGTGGTCGTGGGGGCTGACCGGATCGCGGCCAACGCCGACGTCGCAAACAAGATCGGTACCTACGGGTTGGCCGTGCTGGCCCATCATCATCAGGTGCCCTTCTACGTGGCAGCACCGCTGGCCACGGTGGATCCTTCCTGTGCCGCAGGCCGTGACATTCCCATCGAGCGCCGATCGGAGGATGAAGTGACCCGGATTGGGGGCCATCTCATCGCGCCGCCGGGGATGGACACCGACAACAGGGCCTTCGACGTGACGCCGGCTTCCCTGGTGACTGCCATCATCACAGAAGCCGGCGTGGTCGATGCGCCGATGGCCTCGGGTTTGGCGGCCCTACTTCGTCAATCTAAAGCGACGTCCGACCAGGGGACCACGTCGACCGCGCAGCCGAACCTATCGTCAACCTGACGCAACGTCCCAGATCGGGATCAATCGCCGAGCGGCGGTCGTCTCGTCAACTCGGGTTACCGGGGTGTTGAAGGGTGCCACAGGACCAGGGAGTCCTGACCGGATCGCCACGGCCGGTTCCGCAGATTCGGGATCGAAGTCCCAACACCGCTGGACCGCCCGCTCCAGTGCCTGGGCCAGGGCCTCCAGGGTCTGGGGACTCTCGGTCTCGGTTGGCTCGATCATCAGCGCCTCGGGTACCACCAGGGGAAAGTTGACGGTGGGAGCGTGGAATCCCTCGTCGAGGAGGTGCTTGGCAACGTCGATTGCCCGCAGGCCGTTGTGGCGCCTGAGGCTCTCCATCGTCAGAACGAACTCGTGCATGCAGGCCCGGTCGTGAACCACCTCGAAGCTGTTGCGCAGGCGCCAACGCAGCCAGTTGGCGTTCAACACCGAAACCTGCGCCACCTGCCGCAGGCCGTCGCCACCCAGGGCCTCGATGTAGGCCCAAGCGCGGACCAGGGCCAGGGCGTTCCCATGCCAGGAATGCACCGGACCTATGGAACGCGCCGGCCATTCCCAGTGGTAGCCGCCCACCGCGTCGCCTACCGATCCGTGGCCCGAAGCCCCATTACCTGAACGGACAGGGCGGGGACCGGGAAGGTAGGGCGCCAACCTCTCGGTGACCGCGACCGGCCCCGCACCGGGCCCTCCGCCCCCATGGGGAACGGCGAAGGTCTTGTGCAGGTTCGAGTGGACGATGTCGAAGCCCATGTCCCCCGGCCGGGTCACTCCAAGGATGGCGTTGAGGTTGGCCCCGTCGTAATAGAGCAGCCCGCCGGCCCGGTGAACGGCGGCGGATATGGCCAGGATCGACTCCTCGAACAGCCCCAGTGTGTTGGGGTTGGTCAACATGATCCCCGCCACGTCGTCGTCGAGCCGGGCCTCGAGGGCGTCGAGGTCCACGCAGCCGCCCGCATCGGAGGGAACCTGCGTCACCTGGTAGCCGCCCAGGACCACGGAGGCGGGATTGGTGCCATGGGCGGAGTCAGGGATCAGCACCCGGCGGCGCCGGTGGCCCTCGCCCTGATCGGCGTGCCAAGCCCTCATCATCAACAGACCCGTCAGTTCCCCAGCCGCCCCGGCCGGCGGGGCCAGGGTGGCGGCGTACATGCCCGTGACCGTGCATATCGCCCGCTCCAACTCATCCATCAACGCCATCCACCCTTGGGTGAGGCGGGCCGGCGCCGCCGGGTGCACCCCGGTGAATCCAACGAGGCCAGCGGCCTGATCGGCCAACTTCGGGTTGTACTTCATCGTGCACGAACCCAGCGGATAGGCCCCCAGATCGACCGAGTACTGCCGGTGGGCCAGCCGGGTGAAGTGGGCCACCAGGTCCCGTTCGGACAACTCCACCAGATCCACGGGCTGCGCCCGCAGCAGCCGGCCTGGGATACCCCATTCATCACCGTCGGGGAGAGACTCCAGCCCGGTCCGACGAAACGAGGCGCTGCGCCGGCCTGGGGAAGAAAGCTCGAAGATGGTCGGCTCGGCCTCCCGACCCATCATGGGAACACTGGAGGCCCGCCCCCCCGGTGCCGGCCGAATCGCCGGTGGTGGCGGTGGGGCCGGTGCTGGCGGCAATGCCGGCCCCGGCCCCGGCCCCGGCCCCGGCCCCGGCCCCGGGATCATCGCAACACCCGGCCCATGGCCTCGACCAGGCCATCGATCTCGGCCCGGGTGCGCTTCTCGGTGACGGAGATCAACAGCGCCTCCTCGTCCTCCCAGTCGGCCCGATGGCCACGGCCACCGGGGCTCCCCGCCGCAGGCGAAAGTGGACCGCCGGGCCAGGCCGGCCCGACCAGGAAGCCCTCTTCAGCCAAACGGCCGACCACCTCGGCGCTGCGGCCGGGCACCCGCAGGGCGAACTCCCTGAACACCGCGGCGCTCGCGAGCGGCTCGACGCCGTCGATGGCCAGCAGGCGACTACGGGCGTAGTGCGCACCCCGGGCACAGGCTCTGGCCAGCTCCGCCAGACCTTCGGTACCCAGCCAGGCCAGATGGACGGTGAAGGCCACCGCCATCAGGGTCTGGTTGGTACAGACGTTGGACGAGGCTTTCTCCCGGCGGATGTCCTGCTCCCGGGTCCGCAGAGTGCTGACGTAGGCCCGCCTCCCGGCCGCGTCCACCGTCTGGCCCACCAGTCGCCCCGGGAGCCGACGAACGTGCTCCGACCGGCAGGCGAACAGACCAAGGTACGGCCCACCCATGCCGAGCGGCATTCCGAACGGCTGGCCCTCCCCCACCACCACGTCGGCCCCCAACTCCCCCGGGGTGGGCAGCAGACCCGCTGCCACCGGATCGAAGACCACTATTAGCAGGGCGCCCCGCTCCTTCGCCACTGCCGCCGCATCGGCCACTTCCTCGATGCAACCGAGGAAATTCGGGTATGCCAGGACTACCGCAGCTGGCGGGCGAGCCACCCCCACGGCTTCGTCCCCGGCTGCGGTACCTACCGGCGGGCCGGCACCGGTCTCGCCAGCACCGGTCTCGCCAGCACCGGTCTCGCCAGCACCGACGGCCGACGATCCGAACGCTCTTCCCACCCCGTCCCAGTCGGTCAGTCCGTCAACCAGGCCGACCGGCACGATCTGGTGCCCGGTCCCTGCGGCAAAGGTGGCCAGGACCTGCCGATATCGGGGGGCGACCCCGTCGGATACCCAGATCTGGTCTCGGCCGGTGGCGGCGGCCAGGTTGACCGCCTCCACCAGGGCCGTGGCCCCGTCGTAGAGCGAGGCGTTGGCCACGTCCATCCCCGTGAGGCGACAGAGAAGACTCTGGAACTCGAAAAGGGCCTGAAGGACCCCCTGGGAGACCTCGGCCTGGTAGGGCGTGTAGGCGGTGACGAACTCGGAACGACCGGCGAGAGCGGCCACCACCGCTGGGATGTCATGGTCGTAGGCCCCGCCACCGGCGAAGCAGACCAGGTCGGACCCGACGGGACGGTTGGCGCCAGCCAGTTCCCGGGCTCGGTCGACAACGTCGGCCTCGGAGCGCCCGACGGCCAGGTCGAGGTCCCCCTCGAGCAACAGGTCGGCGGGAAGGTGGCCGAACAAATCGTCGATGAACGCATGACCCAGATCGTCGAGCATGGCCTTCACCTCCCCTGCAGTGTGGGGAACGAAGGAAGTCACGCCGAGTTGACGACGAAGGGTAGGGATACGACCCGAGCCTCCAGATCTGTTCCGCGAGCGTCGACGATCACGTCGGCTCCGGGGCGAAGGTAAGGGGGTAGAAAAGCCAGCGCGATCCCGGTTTCCAGCGTGGGTGAGTAGTTGCCGCTGGTCACCTCGCCGATGACGCGGCCGCCGGCCTTCACCGGGTATCCGGCCCTGGGGGGCTGGCGACCGTCGAGAAGGAGGCCGGCCAGGCGCCGAGCCAGGCCCTTGTGCCGCTCGGCCAGCAGGGCTTCACGACCCCGGAACGTGGGCTTGTCCCAGGCCACCACCCAGTCCAGGCCCGCCTGCGCCGGGGTAATGCCCGGGCCCAGTTCGTGGCCGTGCAGAGGCAACCCCGCCTCCAGCCGAAGGGTGTCCCGGGCACCGAGCCCCGCCGGGGCCACCCCGGCCTCCATCAGGGCCGACCAGAAGGACAGGGCCACCGAGACGGGCAGAGCACATTCGACGCCATCCTCCCCGGTGTACCCGGTCCCTGCGGCAACACAGGGCTCCCCTTCCCACTCGAAGCGTGTGAGGCGGAACCGGGGTACCGAGGCGGCGGGGATGCTGAGTTCGGCCACCGCCCGGCGGGCGTCGGGCCCCTGGACGGCGATCACCGCCCGGGCCCGTGTTATGTCCGTCCCTCCCAGGATGGCCTGGACGCTAGAAGTGTTGGCGGCGTTGGGCATTACGTGGAACTCCCCGGGGTGCACCCACCAGACGATCAGGTCGTCGAGGACCGAACCGTCGTACTCGTCGAGGAGGTGGGTGTACTGGGCACAGCCCGGCCGGATCCGGTCCAGATCGTTGGTGAGGTTGGCCTGGAGCAGCGCAGCGGCCTCGGGGCCCGTTACCCGCAGGCTTCCCAGGTGGCTCACATCGAACGCAACCGCAGAGCCGCGGCAGGTTCGATGCTCGACCAGTGTTCCGGTCGGATAGGAAACCGGCATCTCCCATCCGCCGAAGGCGACCATCCGGGCACCAGCCTGACGATGGGCCCTATCCAGGGGCGACAGGTGCAGCTTGGGCTACCTATTGCCGATCAGGGCAGCCATGGAATCAGCCTCACCGGACCCGGTGGCCGCCCGGGGCAGAGCCTCGAGCAGGGCCCGATGCAGGTGACCGTTGGTGGAAACGGCACTTCCACCATCGGCGCGGGACCGACCGAACATATCGGTGAACACCCCACCGGCCTCGGCCACGATCACCGCCACCGCTGCCACGTCCCAGTGCGCTACCTCGGGTTCGACCGCGGCGTCCAAAGTCCCTTCGGCCACCATCATGTGGGACCAGAAGTCCCCGAACGCCCGGGTCCGTTCGCAGCGGCGACACAGGGCTCCGAAGGCGCCCCCAAGTCCCACGGCCTCGAATCCGGGCACGTCGTCATATCCCAGCCAGCAGGATTCCAGGTCCTGGCGGTTCGAGACAGCCAACCGGCGCGACTGCGCCAGGGACCCACCGGTCCAGGCCCCGCCGCCGGTGGAGGCCCACCACCGCCGACCCAGCGCCGGGGCCGAGACCACCCCCACCACCCCTGCACCGTCGCATTCCACCCCGATCAGGGTCCCCCATACGGGGACTCCCCGCACGTAGTTCTTGGTGCCGTCGATGGGGTCGAGGATCCAACGTTTGGAGGATCCGTCGATGTCGGCCGCTCCCTCCTCCTCACCAACGATGGCCTGGCCGGGACGGTGCTCGGCCAGAATCCGCCGGAGGAGCGTTTCGGTGGCCCGGTCGGCATCGGTGACCGGGGTGAAGTCCTCCTTGGTCTCGACGGCCAGATCCCCCGCCTGCCAGCGAGCCATGGTGACCTGGTCGGCATGGTCGGCCATTTCCAGGGCCAGGGCGAGGTCCGACCCCAAGGTCGTCAAGCGAAGTTGCCGATCAGTTCCGGAGACGGTTGGGCCCGGCGACCGATCAATCCGAGATTCCGAATCGTGCCATCAGATCCAGGTAGTCCCGACGGTAGATCACCTTGACCCGGGTCCCCGGATAGACCTCCCCCAGACGTCGAGCCTTTCGGTTCTTCTTGGTCACCAGTTTCTGATTGAGGGTGGTGATCTCCACGTACTGGTCGTAATCAGGCAGATAAAAGTCCGGCGTGAAGGCCTGGGCCGGGCGTCCCTCGGCATCGCGCTCGAGGACGAATGTGGTGGGCTCGTACAACCAGCGAACCCTGTGGAGGTCCAGAAGCCGGGCGAACTCCAACTCCGAGTGATGGGCAAAGCGCACCCGGGTCGAAGGCAGTTCGTCCGCCAGATGGTCCTCATTCCTCCTGGCGGCGGAGGTGCCGGGGTCGGTGACGACGCTCATGGCGGCAACCGGGGTCATCAGACCGCCGCCGCCACGTCCGGGCCGACCGGGGCGGTAATGAGTTCTCTCTCTGCGGTGGGCGCGGTAGGCGCGGTGGGCAAAGATCGGATGGCCGAATGCAACTCCTCCACCACCCCGGCGAGGGCCACGATGCTAAGCACCCCCTGGCCTTGGCGGACCAGGTCCACCAGGTCTCCGTCGGACCGCACCAGCAAAGGGGAACGCCCGCTCAGTACCAGGCTGGCGTTGGCAATCTCCTCCCCCAGGTTGATGCGGAGAAAATCCACCGCCCGCCGGGCCGACTGCAAAGAAACGCCGGCGTCGAGCAGACCCTTGATGACCTTCAGTTCCACCAGGTCCCGGTAGGAGTACCGGCGTTGCGTGCCACTACCCCGGGCGTCGGCCAACGATGGCCGGATCAGGTCCGTTCGGGCCCAGTAGTCCAACTGACGGTACGTGATGCCCACGATCCGGCAAGCCGCCGGCCCACTGAAGCCGGCGGTCACCGCCAACCCTTCGGTGGAGCCAGCCGGAAAGTGCCCGGCCACGACCCCAACCCCGGCTTCACCCGGACCTGGGTCATTCCCCGCCTGATCTGTCGCCACGTGTCCTCCTCTGGCATCGGGCCGGCCTCTGGAAACCGAATCCAGCGACAGGCCACACCACCTGAGCCCTGCCGGACGACGAACACCGACCGGCGGGGATGCCCCAACTACCGAACCGTAACTACGTGGTTGCGATTCGGTTCAGACCCTAGTGCACCGCACCAGTGGTGGTCGGGGTGAACCGCCCAGGCGGCCCCTGAGGGGATCGGGAACTCGGGGATGGGGACCGATCAGGTTCCGCTGACCCTCAGGAGGCGAAGTCCTCGGGGCTGATCTCGTCGAGGAAGGCCCGGAACCGTTCGACCTCGTCGTCGGCCACGTCCTCGGCGGTGACCCCCACGCCCGCCTCGTCCAACACTTCCTCGGCGGCGAAGATCGGGGTTCCCAGGCGGGCGGCCAGGGCGATCGCGTCCGACGGCCGGCTGGAGACCCGGCTGGTCGAGGTGCCCGAGACCAACTCGATGTCGGCGAAGAACGTCCGGTCCCGGAGTTCGGTGATCACGATCCGGCTGACCTTGGCCCCCAGGGCCTCCAGCAGGTCTTTCATGAGGTCATGTGTCATGGGTCGCTGGGTTTCGACCCCTTGGAGGGCGAAAGCAATGGCCGTGGCCTCCACCGGTCCGATGAAGATGGGCAGAACGCGGTTTTCCCCGGCCACCTCCCGCAGCAGAACGATGGGGTTGTTGGTGGGCATCTCCACCCGGACCCCGACCAGCCGCATCTCCACCACAGACGGGTCAGGCTAATCCGCCCTTCTGCCCCACCCGAACCCTCTTGGTCGGGCCCGAACCCGGGCGTGCCCACCCCGAAACCCGGCCGACGCTCGACCGCCCGTCGGCCCGCAGCCTCAGTCAGACGGAGGGTGATGCAGGCTCTGGCGGAGCATGGCCATGCGAAGCCCCTCCCCCAGGCGGGTCAACTCCTCCAACGCCTCGGAAGCCTGCTGACGGGCCTCGGGGTTGCGCTGCTTGATCATGGGCGTGATCAGCTGTTCGAAGAATCCCGCCTCCCTCTCCGCAGCCGTCCGGTACATGCGCAGATGCCTGGCCTCGACCCCGTACTTCATGAATCCGGCGGCCAGCCGGGCCACTGCCAGAGCGGCCTCGTCGTAGTAGGTGGTGGGACCGACCCGACGGCTGGAGAGAAGCCCGAAACGCTCCAGGTCCTTGAGGTCCTCCTCGCCCAGGCCGGTGAGGCCGGTGATCTCCGCCGCGGTCAGGCTGGCCCCGCTCTCGGCGGCCCGCGCCGGCACCGCCTCCCGGGCAGGGCCACGGTCCGGGCGGCTCGGCGCCGGACCCCGCTCAGTCGACCCGGGCCCGGACCCTCCAGCGCTCACGGGTCGGGAACCTCGGCTCTCGCCCTGATCCGAGGCGACGGACCCGGTGGAGGGCCCGGAGGAAGCCGGTGCCGAGCCGGATCGCCCCCGGGCGTCGCCCAGGCGGGGTGCGGAGGGGGCCACGGTTCCCAGGCCGACCGGGGGTTCGCTGCGGCCCTCGTGTCCGGCACGCAGCCGACCCTTGATGACCTTGAGAGGCAAAAAGTGCTCCCGCTGCTGGCGCAGAATCCACCGGAGGCGGTCGACGTCGGTCTCGTAGAACTTGCGGTAACCCGATGGCGTCCGCTCCGGATCCAACAGCCCCTGGCTCTCCAAGAAGCGGATCTTGGAGATGGTGACGTCGGGGAACTCCTGCTTGAGCAGGGACAGCACCTCGCCGATGGACAGGTAGGCACGATCCTCCACCTCAGCCCCCGGCCAGGCCGACGAAGAACACCAACTTGAACTTGCCGATCTGCAGTTCGTCGCCGTTGGCCAGAGCCACATCATCCACTCGTTCACGATTCACGTAGGTGCCGTTGAGAGATCCGGCATCGCGCACCTTGAACCCTTCGGCCGTACGGACGATCTCGGCATGATGGCGGGAAACGGTGATGTCGTCCAGGAACACCTCGTTGTCCAGGCTGCGGCCCGCCCGGGACACATCGGCCTCCAGGGTGAACTTGGAGCCGGCCATGGGGCCCCGCTTGATGACCAGGACGGCGGTGGACCGTGGGACGGCATCGAGATGGACGCCCAGGTCCTCGGCGTGGACCCGGTCGGCCTGTTGGGGGTCGACACCGCCGCCGGTGGGGGTGTCCGATCCCGCCGACGTCGGAGGTTGGACATGGATGGCGGTGGTGTCGTCGGAGGTGGGCCGCCCGGCGCTGGCGGATTCGCCGTTGGGGTTCAACTTGTGACCAGAGCCTGATAATCGGTGGCGCTGAGGAGCCCGTCTAGAGCTTCGGGGTCGGAGGGGGTGATCACGCAGATCCAACCCTGACCGTAAGGATCATCGTTGAGGTAACCCGGAGAGTCAGCCAGTGCCCCGTTGACTGCGGCCACCGTCCCCGCCACCGGGGCGAAGACGTCGGAGACGGACTTGGTGGACTCCACCTCACCCAGGGAACCGCCAGCGGCCACTTCGTCTCCGAGCCGGGGCAAGGCCACGAAGACCACGTCGCCCAGGGCCTGCTGCGCAAAGTCAGTCACGCCCACCCTTACCCCGGCGGAGTCAGCCATGGCCCATTCGTGATCGGCTGTGTAACGGCGGTCTTCGGGCACCTTCACCAGGGGCAACCTAGTGCACCGCTTCGAACTTTCCACATGCGATCGGAGTTGGGACGACGGGGCACTAATGATCCCCGGTCCGCAGCACCTGGCGCAGGATCCGTGACCATTCGGTCACCTTGGCCCGGGCCTCGGCCTCGGTCGGCCCCTCCGCCCAGACCGTTGTCACCGGATGATCGGGATCGGTGCGGATCAAAGCCCAGGACTCCCTATTTCCGATACGGATCCCGTCGATGAGCGACGTCTGCGCCCCGGCCGTCCGCTCGAGCAGAAGTCGCATCAACAGACCCTTGTCCCGCCACGGGGTGGCCACCTCCTCCCGCGCCTGGTGAACCTGGGGAAGACCGGCCACCACTTCCGAAAGTGCTCCGCCGGTGGATGCCAGAAGGCCGAGGACATGGACGAAGGTGGCCACCGCGTCGAACGCCGGAAGGAAGTCCCCGACGATAAACCCTCCAGCACCATCGGCCCCTAGTACCACGTCGGACTGCCGGCAGGCCTCCATGATGTGGGCCGGACCGATGCGGGTACGGCTCACCCGGCCCCCGGCCGCCTCGGCCACCCGCTCAGCCATGGCCGTCACCGACACCGGCAGAGCCACATGACATTTGGGATAGGCCGCAGCCGACATGGCCACCAAAGCCAGGAGCGCCTGATCGGTGGTCAGGATGTGACCGGTCTCGTCGATCAGGGTGATTCGCTCCCCTCCCGGATCGAGCACCGCCCCCATCGTCGAATCCGAGGCTCTGACCAGGTCCGCGACGCGGGCCGCATGAACTCCGGCGTCGAAGGCGGCCGCCCCCGCGGTGTAGGCGTAGGGATTGATGGCGAGAACGTCGGCGCCCAGCTTTCCCAGCAGGGTGGGCATGATCATGGCTGTGGACCCGAAGGCGTAGTCAACCACCACGGTGAAGGCCTGGGCCCGGATCTCCTCGACGTCGACGGTGTCGATCAACGCGGCGGTGTAATAGTCCAGAGCCCTGGCGGGAAAGTCGATCTCACCGATGTCGGCGGCGAAAACCCGTCGGAAGTCACCCCGGTTGAAGGACCGCTCGATCCGGCGCTGACCCACCTCGTCCATGTCGATTCCGTCGGCATCGAAGAATCGGATGGCCACCGATTGAGGGTCCCCCGGACACAGGCGAACCGTCAGGCCACCCTGGGCCCGGCGTGTACCGATGTGGAAGCGGGTCAGGGGTACGCTGGCCATGGCCAAGTCGTCCACGTTGACCCCCGCAGCATTCAGGCCGGCCATGACGGCCCGCTTCAGCGCCCGGGCCGCCCGGCTGGAGTCCCGGGAGGTGGTGACCGTGGCCCCCTTCTTGAGGCTGGAGGCGTACGCCATGGCCACGCGGCAGGCCATTTCCGGGGTCACGTCCACGTTGGCCAACCCGGTGACCCCGCCGGCGCTGAACAGGCTCCGCGCCCCCCTTGACTCCCAGACGATGGACGAGTTGACGATGGCACCCGGCTCCACCGTCTTGTAGGGGTAGACGCGTACACCGGGGTTGACAACGGCGTGGTCTCCCACGAAGCAGTGGTCGCCGAGGACGGTGCCCTCCTCGCATCGGGCGTGATCGCGCAGGTCGCAGGACGGTCCCACTATGGAACCTCGGAGCCGGACGGAATCGCCCAGGTAGGTGCTGTCACAAACCACGCTGCGCTCGATTAGGACCCCGGACCCCACGCTCACATTGGCTCCGACCACGGCATACGGACCGATCCGAGCACCGGCCTGGACGCGGCAGTGGTCACCCAGCATGGCCGGCCCGTCAACTTGGGCTGCCGGATCCACCTCGGCCCCCTCCCCCATCCATACCTGGCGGTCCACCCGCATCCCGGGGATGTCCAGCGCCACGGCGCCGTCGAGGGCATCGCGATGTGCCCGAAGGTAGGCGTCGAGGGTTCCCACATCCTCCCAGTAACCCTCGGCCACGTAGCCGCAGACCCGGCCGCCGGATGCCATCACCGAAGGGAACACGTCGGAGGAAAAGTCGCAACGCTCCCCCGGGGGGATGTGGTCGAACACCCGGGGATCACAGACGTAGATGCCGGTGTTGACCGTGTCGCTGAAGACCTCGCCCCAGGTCGGCTTCTCCAGGAACCGCTCCACCATGCCCTCTGGCGAGGCGATGACGATGCCGAACTCCAACGGATTCGGCACGGACTTGAGGGCCAGGGTGGCAACGGCTTCGTGGGAGGAGTGAAACTCGACCAGGGCCGAAAGATCTATGTCGGTGAGAACGTCGCCCGAGATGACCAGAAACGGTTCGGCCAGAACTTCCCGAGCGTTGCCCACCGACCCGGCCGTTCCCAGCGGGGACTCCTCGGTGGCGTAAACCATCCGTACGCCGAACTCCGACCCATCGCCGAAGTAGGCCCTGATGCTCTGGGGCAAAAATGCCAGAGTCACGACGATGTCGTCGAAACCGTGGCGCACCAGCAACCCGACGATGTGTTCCATCATCGGCCGGTTCAGCAGGGGTAGCAGAGGCTTGGGGGCGTTGGAGGTGAGCGGCCGCAACCGGGTTCCCTCCCCTCCGGCCATGATCACCGCCTTCATGGCTGCCGTGTCCGAACCTGGTCGGTCATTGGCCGCGGCCCTCGGCCAGGGCCTTTCGACCCTGGGGCAGGTACCCGAAGGCGGCGTACCACCCGAAGGCCAAACCGACCACGGCCACGGGCCAGGCCACCCAGGCGGTCGGTCCCTGGCCCCCGCCGGCCAGAAAGAGTGGGAAGGCCACCATCAGGGCGAACGTCCCACACTTGCCCGGCCAACTGACATCGATGCGGCGGGCCCCCATCCCCGCCAGCACCAGGGCCACCACCGACACCAGGATCTCCCGGGTGGCCGCCGCCCAGACCAGGACGGAGGGCGCCGACCCCTCGATGCCGATGGCCACGATTCCCACCCCCAGCAGGATCCGGTCGGCGGTGGGGTCGAGCACTTTGCCCAGGGTGGAGACCTGGTTGAACCGCCGGGCGATGTAGCCGTCGACCCAGTCGGTTACACCCAGCACGGCCAGAAGGCCGGCCGCCGCCACCGGGCGTTCCTCGGAGAACAGGAGCCAGAGGAACAAAGGCACGCAGGCCAGCCGACCCAGGGACAACAGGTTCGGGACGGTCAGGACCTGGCGGGGCCCGATCTGGGACTCGGCCGGCGGGACGAAATCACCTTCCTCCGCCGGGACCGGTGCAGAGTTGCGGCCCGGGGTCATCTTCGTCGGCAGCCTACCGGCGGGCGTCACCGGTGACGATCACCGACACCCCTCGAGACCCCCTGGTCGCCGCCCCGGCCGGAGTGATCCTGGCCGGTGGCGAAGGTCGGCGCCTGGGCGGGGTGGACAAGGGGGGACTGTCCGTCGCGGGGATCAGCCTTTTGACCCGGGTGCTGGCGGCGCTGGCTGTCCACTGCCATCCGATCGTGGTGGTCGGTGGCGCCCATCCCTGCGGCTCCGACGCGAGCGGATGGGGCGGTGTGGACGTGGCGGGCCAGGTGCCGGTTCGGCTCAGCGACAGCCACGGCGGCGGCGGCCCGGTGCCGGCCGTCGGTGATGCCGTCAGGTACCTGCGGGACCTTGAGTCGAGCGCGAGAGGAAAATGCGTCCCCTCGGTGATGGTGCTGTCGGCGGTGGACCTTGCCCTGCTCCGGGCGGACCACATCGGGGGCCTTCTGGCTGGCCTGGCGACCCACAGGTCCGCTCCGGCGGTCGCCGCCCGGGGCCCGGGGGGCCGGCCCAACCCCCTGCTGGCCGCCTACCGGTTGGAGACCTTGTCCGGACCCTTCGAGCCCGACCAGCCCGCAGGCAGGCTGCTGGGGCCGGGATCGGTGGTCGTCGGCCTCGACGGCGACGCCGAGTTCAACCTCAACACCCCCGAGGATCTGGCCGAGGCGACCCGACGGCTCACAGGCACCCCGTGATGGTCATCGGCAGAGGATCGATTGCAGAGAGATCAGGGCGATGGACAGCAGGAGGAAGGACAGGTCCAGGCCCATTCCCCCCATGTTGGGTTGCGGGAGTACCTTCCGCATGGGCGCCAGCACCGGTTCGGTGACCGTGAACAGAAACGTCTGGGCAGAGGAGGCGATCGTCCCCTCCGACATCGGGAACCAGGAAAGGATCGCCCGGGCGAAGAGCAGAATCAGGAAGACGTAGAGCAGCGTGCAGAACATCGTTTCCAATAGCGCCATGTCGGCCTCAGGACCGATCTGAGCGGTAGAGGCCCCGCTCCTGGAGGCGACGCTTCTCCTCGGCCGAGACTTCCATGTTGGTCGGGGTCAGCAGGAACACCTGGTCGGCCACCTTCTCCATCTGGCCGTCGAGACCGAAGGCCAGGCCGCTGGAGAAGTCGATGATCCGCCGGGACAGGTCCCGGTCCACCCCCTGAAGGTTGACGATGACCGGTTGGCGACCTTTGAGCCGGGTCCCGATTTCCTGGGCGTCGTTGAAGCCCCCGGGTGCGACCACGTGCACCTTGGGCCGGGCCACCGGTGTGATCGGTCGGATCACCGCCGAGGGTCGTTCGCTGATCGTGACCGACGAATCACTGGTTGGCAGAGTTCGGACCACGCCGAGCGCGGGCTCGATGGTCGGCGGAACGTCAGGCTGCTCGGATCGGGCCGACCGCCGGTTTCCGCCGTTGATCGGCGCCGGCTCGTCGAAGCCGTCAAAGTCGTCGTACTCGTCATCGTCCACCAGTCCTAGGTAGATCAAGGTCTTGCGCCACACCGAAGCCATCCCCCTCTAGTGCTCCATCTCGCGTCTTGGCTGGTCATTCATTTGGGCGGGTGATCTGGTCGGGCCCACGCCGAATCTCCTGTAGGCAGCCATCTGGGCTGAAGTCGTCTGGCTGGCCGCCATCTTTGCTGGCCGACCACCAGCGTGGCAGGTCATCTCATCGGTCGGGACCGAACAGATCCCGCCCGATGCGCACCATGGTGGATCCGGCCGAGACCGCGGCTTCCAGGTCGCCGCTCATCCCAGCCGACAAATGGCCGAGCCCCAGGTCCAGTCGCCGACGGGTCAACTCGGAGAAGTTGGCCCGTGCCTGGCTGTGGGTCCAGGCCGGGGAGCCCACCGCCATCAGACCGGCGACTTCGAGACCCAGATCACGGCACTGTCCAACCAGGGTTTCCACCCCGACAGCGGCACAACCGGGCCGAGCCGGGTCCCCGGTGATGTTGACCTGGAGCAGAACGGGCGATCCCGGGGCCCGGGCCGCCACCGCCTGAGCTGCGGCCAGCCGGTCGACGGACTGCCAGCAAGCGACCGCTCCGGACAATCTGGCCACCTTGTTGCGCTGAATGCGACCCAGGAAGTGCCAGCGAAGGGCCGGGACGGTGGGGCTGGCCCCGAAGGCGTCCTCCGGGGACCTGGAGTCATGAGCTTCCGGATCGGAATCCGTCACCTTCCGGGCCGGACCCTGAACTGCCCGGTCGACGGCCGCCCGGGTGGCGAGAAGTTCGTCGGCGTAGTTCTCACCGATATCGCAAAGACCGGCGGCCAGCGCCGCCCGGGCCGCCCAAGGGCCGAGGCCTTTGGTTACCGCCACTACCTGGATCTCCGAGGAACCCCCCGCCGCCTCGATTCGGTGACGAATGGCAGCCAGGCGGGCCCCCACCGCCAGCGTGGCTGCCTCGACCATGGCCTGGGGATCGCCCGACCCGATCAAGGTGCGATCGCAGAGAACGTCACGGCTGACTCGCAACCGGGTCTGCACTCCATGGGGTCAACGCCGGAGTCAGGTCTCGCGGCTGAAATCAGCGGAGGAACGACGGGACATCGAAGTCGTCCTCGTCGTCGACGAAGCCGACCGCCGCGGTCTCCTCGTCCTCCTCCGCTCCGAAGAGATCGTCTCGGACCAACGGCGCCCGACGGCTGCGGTCTCGCTCGGGCTCTGGCTCGCGGTACCGGTCCCGATCGGTGTCACGAAGCCGGTCACGTGGCCGCTCGGTGGCCCGGGGGCGCTCCCGGGCCCTTTCCACCCGCTCGGCCAGGCGGGCATCGGGACGGCGATCCCGCCCCTCCTCCCACCGGTCGAAGCCAGCGGCGATGACCGTCACCCGGACCTCATCACCCATGGCATCGTCGATGACCATGCCAGCGATGATGTTGGCGTCAGGGTGAGCCACCTCGTGGATGATCTCGGCCGCCTCGTTCACCTCGAAAAGACCCAGGTCACTGCCGCCGGAGATGTTGAGGAGGATGCCTCGGGCCCCTTCGATGGATGCTTCCAGCAAAGGACTGGAGATGGCCGCCCGAGCGGCATTGAGAGCCCGCCCCTCCCCGGAGGCGTATCCGATTCCCATCAGGGAGGACCCGGCGTTGGTCATGATCATCTTCACGTCGGCGAAGTCGGTGTTGATCAGGCCCGGCGTGGTAATCAGGTCGGTGATGCCCTGGACCCCCTGGAGGAGGACCTCGTCGGCCATCTTGAAGGCGTTGAGCACCGAGGTTTTGTCGTTGGACACCGACAGCAGCCGGTCGTTGGGGATGATGATCAGGGTGTCGACTTTTTCCTTGAGGGTGGCGATGCCCTGCTCGGCCTGAACCGTTCGGCGCCGCCCCTCGAAGGAGAAGGGCCGGGTCACCACTCCGATGGTCAATGCCCCCAGGCTCTTGGCTATCTCGGCCACCACCGGTGCGCCACCCGTGCCCGTACCACCGCCCTTTCCAGCGGTGATGAAGACCATGTCGGCTCCTTTGAGGACCTCCTCGATCTCCTCTCGGTGGGCCTCTGTCGCAGCCGCCCCTACCTGGGGGTCACTGCCCGCACCGAGACCCCGGGTGAGTTCCCGACCGATGTCGAGTTTGACGTCGGCGTCACTCATCAACAGGGCCTGGGCATCGGTGTTCACAGCGATGAACTCCACGCCTTTGAGCCCGGCATCGATCATGCGGTTCACGGCGTTGACACCACCTCCACCAATCCCGACCACCTTGATCACGGCCAGGTAGTTCTGTGGCGCCCCGATCATGGTCGTCCCCCTTGGTCGTGATGGCCAACGTGCGTTCGCCGCCATGCGGCCTCCCTTGCTGATGCTCGGTACGTCATCCTCTTCGTCGGCGCCCGGGCTGATGGAGCATCTTCGGACCGGGCTTGGAACCTAAACGTAAATATGAGGATTAGAGTTATGTCAATCTCAGATTTCGGTCGACACCCTATTTACCATTCACCGGGGGCGTCAAGCACCCTGGCCTCTTTCAGCGGTCGCGTGGGCGGATCGAACGACCGCCGGCCGGGCCGGGACCCGCACGTCGATCAACTCCACATCGGCGAGATCCACCTGCTCGAGCACGGCCAGGAGGCTGGCGGCCTTGGCCCCTGCCCCGTCGGCCGAACCAAACCGCGCCGAGGCGCCCGAACCCAAGTCGGCCGATACCCCTCCATCGTTGGCAACGATGGACCGCAGACGGCCCACCAGCGCCGGCGGGGATGCGGCGGCCACGGCCAGGGCCGGCAGGATCCGAGTGCTCAACTGATCCCCGGGTCGCAGGATGGTCGCCGGAGCGCCGGTGGCGGCCGAAGGAAGGATCACCACCGGAAGACCGAGCGCTTCACTACTGGGCCCGAGCACACGGCCGAAGTCATCTACCAGGACCATCGCAACGCCAACGCCCGGCCCTGGGCCAGCCGGCGCCGGCGATGCGGCCGACTCGGAGCCTGGGCCCGAAGCCGAAGGCCCGGTGGGCCAGGGACCCGTTGACACGGAGGCGACGGGCCGGCGTTCCGTGACCGCCACCTCCAGGGTTGCCGGCCACCGCCGGGTGATCCGGGCCGAGCGGATCCAGGGAAGAGCCTCGAGACGAGCCTGGGCTTCGGCGATTTCCAGGCGGACCATGGGCTCGCCCACCAGGCCAACGGCGGCGCGGACCTCGGCCGCTGACGTCTGAACGACCGGGGAGGTCAGGACAATCCGGTCGACGTCGGCCAAAGGGGAGGCGGCCAGGCCGACCGCCATCAAGGCGACAGCCGACGCCAGGGCACCAGCCCGCATGACCGTTCCCCACCCTGCTGGTTGTTTGTCCCTCAGGTCGCCATAGCCGGCGAACCCACTGCTCCTCCGCGACTCTCTAGTCATCTATCTCGACCTTTACTTAACCTTGATGCTTCTGCGATGGTCCGATGGCCTTCTCGGCCCAACCTGGCGCAAATTTCCGGATCGAAGCCCACCAGGCGGACCTCAGGGACCAGGTCGATGCTCAATCGTTCGCTCACCACCTGACGGCAGTGCACCATCAGTGCCGCTATATCGCTGGCCGAACCGCCCGGATCTGACTGGAAGAAGTTGGCGTGACGCCCCGACACCGCCGCCGAACCGATCCGGTGGCCCTTGAGACCGGCCTCGTCGAGGATCTGACCGGCGCTGGCCCCCTCGGGGTTGGTGAAAACCGACCCTGCATTGGATCCACCCGGCTGGTTGGCATGTCGCCAACTGACAACCTCGTTCACCACCGCCTCGGCCCGGGCCGGCGATCCGGGCGAGACCCAGAACTCAGCGGCGGTCACCACCTGGGTCGGGCCGAGGGCCGACCGCCGGTAGGACAGACCAAGTTTGGTCAAACCCCACCGGCGCGCCCGGCCGGTGGCCAGATCGAACACCTCCGCCGCCCGGAGGCAGCTTGAGACCTCGCTCCCATGCCCACCTGCGTTCATGACCACCGCCCCGCCCACCGATCCGGGAACCCCAACCGCCCACTCCAGGCCCCTCAGGCCCCGGGCGGCAGTCCGTCGGGCCAGGACGGGCAGCGGCACTGCGCCTCCAGCGGTCACCAGAACCTTCCCCGGCCAATCTGCGTTCTTTGATCCGCGGTCCTCGGCGGCAAAAGCTCCGGGCCCGGTGCTCCCGACAGTTCGTAGCGGGGTGGGGGCAGCGATGTCGATGCGGTCGAACTCACCCCGCAGATGGACAACGAGGCCGTCGAAGCCCTCGTCGGCCACCAGAAGGTTGCTACCCCGGCCGACGACGAGAACCTCAACCCCGGTGGCCCTCACCGCCTCTGACAGCGCCGCCAGTACCGAGTGGTCCCGAACTTCGGCCAACGCAGCGGCCGGGCCTCCTACCCGCCAGGTGGTCATGGCCGCCATGGGCACACCCAGCCGCAGGCCGTCACCCAGGATTGGCTCCAGGAGGGCGATGACCCCTTTCGTCGACGCAGACTGGTCAGCCACGGGCAGGACCTGGTGAGTTCACCAGCCGGTCGGAAACGGCGGTGACGTCGCCGGCCCCAAGGATCAGACACAGGTCGCCGGGCCGGGCCGCGGCCGCCATCTCATCCGCCACCCGAGCCAGGTCCGGGCAGTACCGAGCCCCTATGGCCGGATCAGCCCTGCGAACGGCGTCGAAGACCATCCGTGCGTCCACCCCGGGCCTGGGTCGCTCGTCCGCCGAGTAGATGCCGGTCACCCACAGGTCGCTGACACCGGTGAAGCAGGGGCCGAAGTCAGCCCCCAGCGCCTGGGTCCGGCTGAAGCGATGGGGTTGAAAGGCGCACAACACCCGGGGCCACCCGGCCGTGGCGGTGGCCACCGCCGCGGAGACCTCCGTGGGCAGGTGGGCGTAGTCGTCGACCACGTCGACCAGCCCGGCCCCATCCACCGATCCCCGCCGAACGAATCGGCGGGCCGGCGTCGCCGCCGTTGCCAATCCGGCGGCGGCCGCGTCCCAGGTTGCCCCCAGTCGGGTGGCCATGACCAGGGCTCCGGCAGCATTGGCCACGTTGTGCATCCCCGGAATTCCGATACGGCCGCGGACACGCACGACGCCACCCTCCATCAGACTGAAGGCCGAACCCCATCGCTCGGGGTCCACGTCGGTGATGACGAAGTCGGCGGCTGGTGAGAACCCATAGGTGGCACGGTTGGATCGACCAACCCCCACTCCGACCGCGTCCGGAAAATCGGCACAGACCACCACCGGGCCCGAGGATCGCTCGGCCACCTCGGCGTAGGCCTCCTTCAAGTGGTCGTAGCTCCCGTAGGTTTCCAGATGATCGGCCTCCACGCTGGTCAGCAGGACAGCGGCCGGACTCAGGTCCAACATGGTGGCGTCGCTCTCATCGGCCTCGACCACCATCAGCGTTCCCGCACCCCACCGGGCTCCCGATGACCGCGGGGCGATCGCTGCCCCGATGATCCACGACGGGTCCAGTTCGGCCGCAACCAGGGCTGACCCCAAGAGTGCGGCAGTGGTCGTCTTGCCATGGGCGCCGGCCACGGCCACCACCGCCCGTTGGCCACAGACGGCGGCCAGGATTCGAGCCCGGGAGATGACCCTCACGCCCTTCGCTAGGGCAGCCAACAGATCAGGATCCTGGGGCCCCACGGCGGTGGAGTGGGCCACGAAGTCGGCGGCGGCCGCCGCCTCCGGCCACTTCCCTACCCGAACCCCGATTCCCATCGCCTCCAGCCGTCTGGTGGTGGCGGAGGCCCGGCAGTCGCTTCCGGTAACGCCATGGCCCATCGCCACGAGGACCTCGGCTATGGCGCTCATCCCTGCTCCCCCGATCCCGACCACGTGAACCCGGCGGCGTCCGGCGGCGAGGTCCTCGACCACAGCCTCGGCAGCCCGTGGGTCCATCACCGGCGACCGGCCACCCGAGCGTGGCGCTCCACCAGATCGGCCACCCGCGCCGCGGCATCGGGCCGCGAGAAGGCACGGGCAGCGGCCGACATGGCACTGCGCCGGCCGGGATCGGCCAGGAGGCTCTCCACCTCCAGGCACAGCCGCTCGCCGTCGAGTTGCTCATCTGGAACCACCACGGCGGCCCCGGCGGCGGCCAGGCTCCTGGCGTTGGCCCCCTGGTGATCCCCCGGAGACCCCGGCAGTGGCACCAGGACGGCCGGCACCCCGGCGGCGGCCAACTCCGCCACCGTGGTGGCCCCCGATCGGCACACCACCAGATCGGCCGCGGCCAGGACATCGGCCACGTTCTCGTCGTAGGGCAGAACCCGGTGGTGCAACGATTCCGTATCGTCACTTTCGGATGACGAGCGACCGGGTGCATCGCTCGGTCCCGGCGTGGCCGAGATCGAAGGAACCGAGGCCACAACGGACCCGTAGTGGGTTGGGCCTGTCGTGTGACGAAGGGCCAGATCCCCCCGGTTGGCCCACCTGCCGGCCGCCGCTACCGCTGCCCGGTTAAGGCTGGCGGCTCCCAGAGAGCCCCCGAACACCGCCACCAGGGCCCGCTCGGCCGGCACCCCCAGAGCCAGACAGGCGGCCGGGCGGTCCCTCTCCCGGTCGATCTGCGCGATGCGCCGTCGAACCGGGTTGCCGGTGACCGACGGGTTGGGTAGGGGCGTTCCGGAAAAGGAGACCGCCGAGGCTGCGGAGAAGCGGGCCAGGATCCGGTTGGCGCCGCCGACATGAGCGTTCTGTTCCATGAGGATCAAGGGGATTCGCATAACTGCGGCCCCGAGCCCTGCCGGGAGAGATCCGTAGCCTCCCAGGCCCACCACCACCGATGGGCGAAGGCGGGCGATATGCACGATGCCCTGCACGCATCCGACCACCAGGTCCGCTGCGGCGACGACCGAGGCCCGGGTCAACCGGCGGGGAACACCCCGGCCCGCTACGGATTGCAGGACGAAGCCGGCCGCGGGAACCAACCGGGTCTCGATTCCGCGCCGCCCCCCGATGAAGCGAATGGAGTCGGGGGTATGGCCCCGGCCCACCAACTCGGTGGCGACCGCCAAGCCGGGTTCGACATGGCCGGCCGTGCCTCCGCCGGCGATAACGGCCCACACCCGCCCCGGTCCCGGCCCCGCCCCCACCGGTCCACATTCAGATCCAGGTCCATGCCCATTTCCGGGCCCATTTCCGGGCCCATTCCCGGGCCCATTTCCGGGCCCATTTCCGGGCCCAGGTCCGGGCCCTTTTCCGGGCCCAGGTCCATCCTCGACTCCGGTCATCGGCGGTGATCGGCCACGGCCAGAGTCGGACCGCTCCCCCGGCGCCTGGATCCCACCGGTTCCGGGCCGCCCCCCCGGTTCCGGGCCGTCCGCTCCCTGGGTGCGGGCCCGTACCGGGCCACACTTCGAACCAGGCCGACGGCCATCATCACCATGACCAGAGAGCTTCCGCCGACCGAGAGGAACGGCAGCGGGATCCCCGTCACCGGCACCAGACCGGTCACAACCGCCACGTTGGCCAGTGCCTGAGAAATGATCCAGGCGGTGGCCCCCACCGCCAACAGGGCACCGAAGCGGTCCGATGCTTTGAGGGCCACCCGGATGCCGACGAAGGCGATGGCCCCGAAGGCGGCGACGACCAGAAGGGTGCCCACCAGCCCGGTCTCCTCGCCCACGATGGCCAGGATGAAATCGGTATGGGCGTTGGGAAGGAATCCCAACTTGGCCCGTCCGCCGCCGAGCCCCAACCCCGTCACTCCCCCCTCTCCCAGGGCGACCCGGGACTGGTAGCTCTGGTATCCACCCGAAGCCGGATCTCGTATCGACTGGAAAAAAGCATCGACCCGAGCCCGCCGATAGGAGGGATATGAACTGGCCAGACCGACCAGAACCACCCCCGCCAGGGCCAGCGGAGCCAGTTGGCGCAGAGGAAGGCCACCGGCGAAGATCATCGCCGCGACCATCACCACCAGGATCACCGCCGTGCCCATGTCCGGCTCGGCCAGGATCAGACCCGCCACCAGGGCGGTCATGAGCAGGACCGGACGCAGCGTGCGGCGCCAGTCCCACAGAGCCGAACGCGATCGGCGGGCAAGGAGATCGGCCATGAACAACAGCGTGGCCAGCTTGGCCACCTCCGATGGTTGGAATCGAATCTGGGCCGAGCCCAACCAGCGCCGGGAACCGTCCACATAGACGCCGACCCCGGGGACGAGGACGAGTACGAGGAGGACCACCGAGACGATGACCGCAGGCCGGGCCAGCCGTCGCCAGCACCGGTAGTCCACGTTGCTCACCGCCACGAGCACCATCAGACCCAGGATGACACTTAGGGCTTGGCGGGCGAAGACGGCCCAGGGAGAACCCCCGCCGGCGTCAGAGGATGCCGAGAGCACCATGGTCAGGCCCAGCACCGATAGCACCAGGCAGGCAACCATCAACACGTGGCGCAGGCTCTCCCCCGACGAGCGAAAGCGGTCCAGGCGGGTAACCGGGACAGTCGGGGCGGCCCGCCGCGCCGAGCCCTTGGTGGCAGTTGAGGCCATCACGTCCCCACCGACGAACCGCAGAGCCCTAGCGAGATGCCGTAGAAGACAGCCACCCCCGCCGCGCTCATGGCCCCGCCCAGGATCCAGAAACGGATGATGATGGTGGTCTCCGGCCAGCCTTTGAGTTCGAAATGATGGTGCAGCGGAGCCATCCGGAACGGGCGTTTCCTGAACATTTTGAAGGCGGCCACCTGGATCACGACCGACAGTGAGATGACCACGAACAGTCCACCTACGAGAGGCAGCAACAGGTGCGTGTTGGTGGCCAGGGCCAGGCCGCCCAACCCTGCGCCCAGGGCCAGGGCGCCGGTATCACCCATGAAGATCCGGGCCGGGGCCGCGTTCCACCACAGGAAGCCGGCGCAGGCACCGGCCAGGGCACCGGCCACCACCGAGACATCCAGGGCCGGCCCCAGGCCGTAACAGTCGTTGTTTCGAAACTGCCAGAACCCGATGAAGATGTAGGCGCCGAAGGTGTATAGCGCCGTACCGGCCGCCAGGCCGTCGAGGCCGTCAGCCAGGTTGACGGCATTGGAAGTTGCCAGGATTATCAGCACCGCCCACACGACGAAGACTGCCGGAGGCAGGTCCAGGATCCCAAGTCCCCCCACCGACAGATCGGTATTGAACTTGGCCCAAACCACCGCGCCGACAGAAAAGGCGATCGCGATCGCCACAAGGGCCAGGGTCTTGGCCCGCTTGTTGAGGCCGAGATTTCGCATCCGCCGGGTGGCAATCCAGTCATCGAGGAAGCCGACCAGGCCCGCGCCGGCAACCAGCAGCACCACCAGAAACGCCGCTGCAGTCCCCCGCGCTCCTGTTCCCGGCAGGTGGCCCGCGGCATACCCCAGAATCACCGCAGCGACGATTGCGATTCCCCCCATGGTCGGGGTTCCGGCTTTGGATTGATGACCGGCGGGGCCATCCTCGCGGATCTGCTGGCCCATCTCTCGCCGCCGCATGAAGCCGATGAGCAGGGGCGTGAGGCTGATGGACGCCACCAGGGCCACTGCGGCAGCGACCAGGACGGCTAGCACCCGAGACGCTCCATCTCCTCGGCCGCAACCGCTGCGTCATCAAAAGGTGACGACGCTCCGGCCATCTCCTGCGTCCTTTCGTGCCCCTTTCCGGCCACCAGCACCACAGGACGGCCCGGGGTTCGGGACGCGGATCTCTGCGCCCAGGCCAGAGCTTCGGCGATGGCCCCGCGGCGGTCGGGCAGGATTCGGGCTCGCTCCGGATGAACCATGCCGGCGAGGATGTCCGCCCCGATCCCGGCGGGATCCTCGCCGCGGGGGTTGTCGGTGGTCACTATGACCACCTGTGCGCCCTCCTCGGCCACCCGGCCCATCATCGGTCGCTTCTCCCGGTCCCGGTCACCCCCGCAACCGAAGACCACCGCGACCGGGCCGCCCGCCGCCAAGAGGCGAACCGCTGCCAGGGCCGACCCGAGCGCGGCCGGGCTGTGGGCGTAGTCGACAAGCACGGAGAACGAACCACCGGGCCGGACGGCCGTCATTCGGCCCTCAACGGATAGAACCGAGGACAGACCGCAGGCCACCGCCCCCGGGTCGATCCCCACGACGTCGGCCGCGGTCGCGGCAGCGAGGGCGTTGTACAGGTTGGCTTCGCCGGCGAGCATCACCCGGACGCTGTGCCCTCGCCAACGGAAACTGGTTCCCTCTCCGTCGATCTCAGCGTCGGAGGCGTCGGATCGGCCGAAGGCGCGCACCGGGATCCGAGCCGATGTGGCCAGCCTGGCTCCCCAGGGGTCGTCGCCATTGACCACCGCCCTCTTGCTGAGATCCGGCGAGAAGAGCCGGGCTTTGGCCTTGAAATAGGCCTCCATGCTCCCGTGATAGTCCAGGTGGTCGGGGCTCAGGTTGGTGAAAACCGAGACTGCGAAGTGGGTCCCCACCACCCTCTGCTGATCGAGGGCATGCGACGACACCTCCATTGCCACCGCCTTCGTTCCGGACTCGGCCAACCGCGCCAGGCAGCGCTGCAGGTCCGCCGCGCCGGGGGTCGTCTGGGGCGAGCGCGAGTCGGCCACGCTGGCCGCACTTGCTGGCACCGGGTCCGAGCAGACCCGGGGACGACCCAGAGTTCCGATCGTCTCGGCCGGCTGTCCCGCCTCCTGCATGATCGCTCGGAGGAAGGCGGCAGTGGTGGTTTTGCCGTTGGTCCCGGTGATGCCCACCACCGTCATCTTCCTCGATGGATGATCCCAATAGGCCGAGGACAGGAGCGCCAGCGCCGCCCGGGAGTCACCGACGAGGACTCGGGCCACCCGTTCGGGGGTCGTGGTCTCTCGCTCGACCACGACCGCCGCCGCCCCGGCGGCCACCGCCTCCTCCACCAGTTGGTGCCCGTCTGTCCGGCGACCGCTCAAAGCCACGAAGATCGACCCGGGCCCGACCTGGTCGAGCCGGTCGGTTACCCCGGTCACCTCCGTTTCCACCGCCGGCCTCCCCGGATCCATTCCCGGATGGGCGTGGTCCAAGAAGGCGGCCGAGAGAAGCCGATCAAGCTGCACGGCCGGCCGCCACCCCGACCCGACCCTCGGGCTCGGCGTCCGCTGGGGCTCTCTCCGCTGGGGCTCCTCCCTCTGGGGCTCTCTCCGCCGGGTCGACCCTTGCCCGGCCGCCGTCGCCGGGTTCGCTCGTTTCCGCCCGATGGGTGACTGTCGGGGTCGTCCTTGCGGCCGGCTCGATCCCGGCCGGGGCCCCGGCCCTGGCCACTGCTGGATCTCCGGCCGGTGGGGCTCGCAAGCCTCGGCCCGGGCCGATCGGGGCTCCCGCCGGCACCTCCAGATAGCTGGCCGCGAAGCGGGCTATCGAGGCGAACAGCGGAGCCGCCGTAATTCCCCCGTAGTAGGGGGTCGGCTCGTCGAGGATGACGATGGCTGACAGGCGAGGAGATTCTGCCGGCAGGAACCCGACGAACGACGCGAGGTAGGCGCCCTCCTGATAGCCGAGACCCTGGGTCTTGGGCTTGCGGGCGGTACCGGTCTTGCCTGCCACCGTGTACCCATCGACGGCCGCGGCGGTCCCCGTGCCCTCTTTCACGGCTTTCACCAGCATCGATGTCACCGCCGAGGCTGTCTCGGTTGATACCACCCGCCTGGCCTGGGGCCGAGTGGGGCTTTGCTCCCGGCCACTGGAGTCGACGGCGGCCCTTACCAGGCGGGGGTGGACCTCCACACCGCCGTTGGCCAGGGTGTTGTAGACCCCCAGCATCTGCAGAGCGGTCACCGCCACACCTTGCCCGATGGGGATCGAGCCGATGGACGAACCCGTCCAGTTGCGGACCTGTGGCACCAGGCCTGCCGCTTCCCCCGGGAACGCGACGGCGGTGGCCCGGTCCAACCCGAATCTCCGGAGATAGCCGTCCACCCGCTCGCGTCCAAGTTGCTGGGCGATGAGTATGGACCCCACGTTGGAGGACTGGGCCAGAACCTCGCTGACATCCCACCACATGGGGGGATGAGGCTCAGAGTCCTTGAAGAGAGCGTCGGCCACCTGCAGGCGATCAGGGACGTTCATCCGGGTCCCGGGCGCGACCACCCCTTCCTCCAATGCCCCCGCGATGGTGGCCACCTTGAGAACCGACCCCAGTTCCTGCACCCGGACGACCGCCATGTTGTCGGTGCTCGGCTGCGGGCGCCGGCCGGGGGCGCCGACCAGGTTGGCCATGGCGAGGATGTCCCCGGAGCCCACGTCGGTGACCACCACGATCCCGCCCCGGGCTCGGGTGCGCACCATCTGGTCGGCCAACAACCGCTCCACCTCGAGTTGCAACGGCCGGTCGAGGGTCAGTTCCAGGCGTCCCCCCTGCACCGCCGGTTGGGACAGTCGCCTTCCGGCGGGGACCTCGTTGCCCCGGTTGTCCCGCTCCAAGGTCTCCTGGCCCGAACTCCCCACCAGGATCCCCTGGTGGTCGGATTCCAGACCCGACTTGCCGTTGTCGAAGAAGTCAACCTCTCCGATGACCGGAGCGGCCGTCCTGGCCCCGGGATAGAGCCGCCGCGGCTCCTCGATGGTTTGGACTCCGTGTATCCCCAGACCGCGCACCGCCTCGGCCACCCAGGGCTCGACCTTACGGGCCAGATAGACATAGGTCCCCTGGCTGATCTGGGCGCGCACAGCCTCCGGCGACATCCCCACCAGGATGGCCAGGGCCTGGACCGCAGGTTCTCGCCAGTGCTCCTTGAGGTAGGGCGGCTCCACCACCACGGTGGGGAGGGCGACCGACAGCGCGAACTCCAGGCCGTTGCGATCGACGATCGGTCCCCGATGCCCGAACACCACCCGGGGGCTGAAGCGTTGAGCGTACGCCTGCTCGATGAACGGTTGGTTGGACAGCGTCTGAACCTGGACCAGGCGCGCGGCGGCCACGCTCAGACCAGCCAGCACGGTCAGGGCCAGAAAAAGGATGCGACCACCCATCGGCTTGGAGGCCGGATCTGATGCTCGCTTCGAGGCCGGCTTTGGGGCCGGGCGGCCCGAACTCCGAGCCATCGCGGGCTCAGCCGTCGCGGCTGGACGAAGTGGCCGAACCCGGGGCGGAGACCAAGGGCACCACCACGTCGGGTCGGACCATCCCCAGCCGCTCGGTCGATTCGAGAAGGATCCTCTCGGGGGCAGCCAGTCGAGCCAGCTCCACCTGGCCCCAGCGCACGGACTCCCGCTGGGCATTGACCTGGCGCCGCAGTTCCTGGACTTGGGCCTGGCCCCGGCCCAGTTGGATCCACAGGCCAACCACCCCGATCAAGCCCAGGCACAGTCCGATCACCGCCGATGATCGCGACACCAGGTGACGCAGGCGGCCGGGACTGATCCGGGCTGCCTCGATAAGGGGGACCCGATCGGCGTCAGGTTCGATCCTTCGGCTGGGCTGAGCTCCCACGCCGGACCGGACGCCCGAGACACGGGGCTGAGCCGAATAAGCGGTGCCTGACGATCGAGCCGGTGAAGCCGCCCCAGATGAACGAATTGGGGCAATTCCCGGTGACGAGGCGTTTCTGGTTGACGATCCGCTTACGTCACGTCTGCTTGACGATCGTCCGGGCGCCGCCGTTCTCGGCGCGGGGGTCGCCGCAACCCGGCGCGACGAACCTCCGTTTGACCGTCCCGGCCGGGGACCGGGCACGGTCTCAGGCAGGCGGGACGGGCGGCGTGCAGGCCTGGCGGAGCGCTGCGGGGCGGGGACGTCCGGTTCGTGCGAATAGGGGTCTGGGCCGAGAAGCGGGGGGAACAGGCTCATGACGCAGCCAGCCTCTCCACCGCTCGCATCCGAGCGCTCTCGGCCCGCGGGTTCACCGCCACCTCGGTCGCAGATGGGCGCCGGACGCCGCGCCACAGGAGGCGGAACCCGGCCTCAGCCGCTCCGCAGGCGCAGCCGAGTTCGACCGGGCAGCGGCAGTCAAGACCGCAGGCAGTACCCAGGCGGGCCTTGACCAGGGCGTCTTCTCCGGAGTGGTAGCTCATCACCACTACTCGCCCGCCCGGAGCCAACAGGCCCAGCGCCTGATCGAGGCCGGCGGCCAGGGCAGTGGACTCCTCGTTCACCTCCATGCGCAACGCCTGGAAGCTCACGCGGGCCGGATGGCCGGGACGGCGGCGCTCGGCTGCGGGAAAGGCAGAGGCGATCACCTCGGCCAGGGCCCGGGTGGAGCCGATCGGCCGGGCGGCCACGATGGCACCGGCGATACGACGGGCGTAGCGAGCCTGACCCCCCCGGGTCAGCACCCGGCTGAGGTCGGTCGGGTCGTACTGGTTGACGACGTCCGCCGCCGTCCGCGCCCGTCGATCGTCCATCCGCATGTCCAAGGGTCCTTCCAGCCGGTAGCTGAACCCCCGGTCGGCCTGATCCAACTGGATCGAACTGACCCCCAGGTCGAAGAGAACTCCCGAGACCTGGGCGGGCGGAACCACAACCGAGTCCATCTGGTCGAACCGACAACGCC
Source organism: Acidimicrobiales bacterium (assembly GCA_052390275.1). Classification (GTDB taxonomy): domain Bacteria; phylum Actinomycetota; class Acidimicrobiia; order Acidimicrobiales; family AC-14; genus JBQTHD01. Next base: position 67,467 of record JBQTHD010000019.1, read on the forward strand.
GGATGCTGAACCGGTCGCCAAACGGGGCCAATCGGGTCCGGGCGTGCTCCAGAGCCCGGTCATCCTGGTCGAGGCCCAATACCTCCAGGTGCTCGGCCGCACCGAGAAGCGCCTCGGCGTGGCCGCCCAGGCCGACAGTGGCGTCCACCACCAACCCAGGGGGAACGGCGCCAAGGAGGGCGACCACTTCGGACAACATGACCGGTCGATGCAGTTGGCTGGCGGGTGCGATCGACGGCGACGTTGTCGGTTGGATCGCATCCGACGGCCGCGACGCAGGATCGGGGCCTGATACCGGGGCTTCGGGGGGGGAGAGCCCCGGCACGGCCACTTCGGGTGAAGGTGGATTCGGGCTCATCCGCAGCCCCTCGACCGGGGTGCCGCCGGGAGGGGTTCCCGGCTCAAGAAGTGGGCGAAGAGGGGGGACTTCTCTGCCCCCGGTCGAGAGGCTGCGCATGGGCCCGTAGGCGTAACTCGGTGGATCTGTGTTGTCGTTATCTGGAAAGCGTGGCCAGCCAGGACGCTGATTGATTGCCTGGGCGTCGCAAACATTCTGGTAAGCGAGCCGCCCAGGGGATGTGCCGAGGACTACATGTCGGCAGCCTCGGCCAGTTCCTCGTTGACGGCGTAACGTTCGGGATTCCAGATTTCGACCCAGGAACCGTTTCCGCTGACGACTACCTTGTCCGCGATGCCGGCTTTGGCTTTCAGCGCCACGGGAAGCTGCAGCCGGCCCTGGCGATCGAGGGTGACCGGATGAGATTTGTTGAAGTACTGCCGAGCCACCGCCCGGTGGACGGCGCCTCCCCGAGCCATTTCCTCCATGACCTTGCCTTGGGCCGTGTAGACATCTTCCGTGTACAGCGCCAGGCATCCGTCCGGGTGGTAGGTGACCATTATCTCTCCGGCGAGCCGGTCCCGGAACAGCGCAGGCAGAACCACTCGACCCGCGGGGTCGACGGCCGGCCTGAACTCCCCGGCAAAGTGCTTCAACGCTCACCCCGTCCTCCAAGGGCCGCGGCGCCGGCCCAGCCTCGCGCCGCCGTTGGGTGGGTGGCCCCCTCCAACTCATGGGAGCCCTGGTGGGTGAACGGCCCAAGGCGAACGAGGCGCTCCCCGTAGCTGGCGCCTCGAACCCATCTTCCATCCAACACGAGCCATTTTTTACCATACGGACCCAATCTGATCCAAGGCCGATTCGAGCGCGCGGGTGAACTCCCTGGGCTCCCCCACCTGGAGGACCAACGCGGCCATGGGAGTGGGAAGCCTGGTAGCCGGCGCCTCCCGCCGCCTGGGCAGGGGCCAGGGCCGGGTGGTGGGTGCACGGGTGACTCTGGCGCTGGCGCCCCGGAGCCTGGAGGAACTGGCCGCCGGGCGGGAGATCGTGCTGATCTCGGGGACCAACGGCAAGACCACCACCACCCGGCTGGCGGCGACCGCCTTGGGTACGGCCTCCCCGGTGAGCACCAACGATTCAGGGGCCAATCTGTTGACTGGGCTGTGCTCGGCCCTGGCAGGCACCCCCCGCCGCCGGGTGGCGGTCCTGGAGGTTGACGAGGGACTGCTGGCCGAGGCCGTAAAGCGCCTGGCTCCCCGAGTGGTTGTCATGTCCAACCTGAGCCGCGATCAACTCGACCGGATCGGCGAGGTTCGTAACCATGCCGCCGCCTGGGGTCGCGCCCTCGGGGCGTCGCCCGGCACAGTTGCGGTGGCCAACGCCGACGATCCTCTGGTGGCCTGGGCCGGCAGCCACGCCCGTCGAATCGTCTGGGTGCAGACCGGCCAGGCGTGGTCCGATGACGCCGCTGCGTGTGCCCGATGCGGGGCTCCCATCATCTGGGGCGTACCGGCACCACCATGCGCACCGCTACCGGACGGCACAAGTGGATCGGCCCTCGACGCCGGCGCTGAGACGTCGGAGTCGGATCCGTCAGCCGATGCAACCCGGCCCCCGGCGCGGAACTTGCGGCTGTGGCGATGCTCGGGCTGTGACGCATCGCGCCCGGAGCCGGCGGTGCTTCTCGAGGCCGACGGCACCGGGCTCGACCGCATCCGCATCCAGGACGACCGCTGCGTTGATCTCGACCTGGCGTTGCCCGGTTGGTGCAACCGGGCCAACGCGGCCCTGGCCGTGGCCGCCGCCCTGGCGCTCGATCCCCACCTCGATCTTGACCAGGTGAGCCGAGCGTTGGGAGGGGTGGGTGAGATCGAGGGTCGCTACCAGCAGCGCCAGGTCGGGGCGGTCAGGGCCCGGCTGCTACTGGCCAAGAACCCGGCCGGGTGGGCCGAGACCCTGGATCTGATCCGGCCGGCACCGGTCGGTCTCGCCATTGGAATCAACGCCCGGGTGGCCGATGGGCGGGATCCATCGTGGCTCTGGGACGTTGCCTTCGAGCGTCTAGCTGGCCGCCGCGTGGTGGCCACGGGGGACCGGCGCGCCGACCTGGCCGTGAGACTCCGCTACGCCGGGGTTGCCCACCAGGTGGCCGCCACCTGGCCGCAAGCGGTGGAACTGGCGGCCGGTGGGCAGTCAGAGGTGGACGTTGCCGCCAACTACACCTCGTTCCAGGAGGCTCGGGCGCAGCTGTGACGTCGGTTGCTGTGGCCGTGCTCTATCCCGAGTTGCTCGGCACCTACGGGGACGGGGGAAACGCCCGGGTCCTGGCCCAGCGCCTCGCCTGGCGAGGCCTGGCCACCGAGGTCATCGAGGTGCGAGTCGGAGAGGCCGTACCGGAGGCGGCCGACATCTTTCTCCTCGGCGGCGGGGAGGACGGCCCCCAGGCGCTGGCCTGCGAGCAGTTGGGGGCTTCGGGAGCCCTGACGCGGGCGGTGGAAGCGGGCGCCGCTCTCCTGGCGGTGTGCGCCGGCTTTCAGATCATCGGGACCTCGTTCACCGATAGCGGAGGGGTCCCCCGGCCGGGTCTGGGGCTGATCGAAGCGACCACAGTGCGTGGCAAGGGACCCCGACGGGTGGGCGAGGTGGTGGCCGAGACTGGCCCGAATCTGGGTCTGGGTCGACTGACCGGGTACGAAAACCACGCCGGCGTCACCGCCCTTGGGCCGGCAACGGCGCCGCTGGGCCGCATCATCGCTGGTCGGGGCAATGACGATCCCGGCCCGACCCAGATGGGCCGGACCCAGATGGGCCGGACCCAGATGAACACCGTGTCGAGCGTCGACGGAGGGAATGGTCCATTCGAAGGAGCCATCGCCGCCAAGGTGATCGGCACCTACCTTCACGGCCCGGTCCTGGCCCGCAATCCGGCCCTCGCCGACCTCCTCCTGGGGTGGGTGGTGGGCGACCTGGCCCCGATCGACGACTCCGAAGTCGAGGTGCTGCGGTCAGCCCGGATCGAGGCGGCCCTGGATGGGGGTTCCCGCCGGCGGATTGCTCCCCAGTCGGGCGGACAGCAGTTCACCGCCGCGACGGACCGAGTTCAGCGCTGGGCCAGAGCGGCCCGGAAGGCGCTCACCAGCGGAGGCCCCGCCGATTGAGCAGGTGCACAGGACTCGATCAACCGATCGGCCAGGGCCGCCCGCTCGAAACTCGCAAGCGCAAGAACATCGGCCAACCGACCCTGGCCACTGCTTGGGTCATGCCCGTACCCTCCACAGGTGTTGTTCCGGTCCATCGAAGTCTCCGATCTCCCCGGTTGCCCGTGGCCCTCGACCAGCGCCGCGCATTGGAACAAGGCTCCATCCCGACGGCGCCGGGCGCTGACTCCGACCACCTTGTGACCGCTGTCCAGGCTCACCTCCCCCGAACCAAGCCGGGCGAAGCACGCCGCGGCATTCCAGGCCGCCACCGGGGGACCAGGGGTTGACTGGGCGGGCGGCTCCCGGTGCAGCCGAGATGGGATCCCCAGCGTCTCCAGGGCCTCGACCCAACACTCCCCCAGCCACCAGAAAGCCCGGCTGACGTCGGCCGTCCATTGACGGTCATCGGCCGGGACGAACACATCCACCCAGATCAGCCCACCATCGACCAGGACCACCCCTCCCCCGCTGCGGCGGCGGGTCCAGGCCATTCCCGCCGCATCCAGACGTTGGCGGTCAATCAACTCCTGGGGTTGAGTGCTACCCAGGACCACCGTCGGCCGGGTCGACGTCAACTCCCAGGCACGGGGACCGCCACCTTCCGGCCAGGGTCGAGCCAGGAGGTCAGCCGCCGGCCCGCAGAGCGATTCCCAGCGCCAGCGTCCAGCCGACCCGTCCACAAAACCGCTCATGCCCGCCCTCTCATGCCCGCCCTCTCCTGCCCGTTCATGCCCGCCCGTTCATGCCCGCCCGCTCATGCCCGCCCGCTCATGCGCGAATCAGGCGCCCGGCGGGCATGCGCCTGGCAGGCACCTGCCCGATCAGGTCCGATCAGAGCCGACGCCACTGACCGGCAGGTTCTCGCCGACACCGGCGGCGCGGGCATCCCCCCTTCAGCCCGCAGCCACCGGCTGGCTTCGTAAAGGTTCGACCCCGCCGCCACGCGAACCTGCCGCCCACGGCCACCCCGGCTCCCGAGGGGTCATCACCGCGGCCGGCGGCCCGAACCAGAACCAGGGATCAGGGGGTCAGGCCGAGAGGGAGTCAGGCCGAGAGGGAGTCGGTCCGAAGGTAGGGCTCCCAATGGGGCTCCACCCGCCCCATGGCCGCCATGATCCAGGCGGCGTCGCGGGGGGCCACCGGCCGGGTGCGGAGGGTGAGCCCGACGTCGGCCGCGTCCCGGTCCTCTTTGCGGCTGTTGCAGGGCCGACAGGCGGCCACCACGTTCTCCCAGGTGTGCTGGCCGCCGCGGCTGCGAGCCAGAACGTGGTCGATGCTCTCGGCCGGCCCACCGCAGTACTGGCAGGTGTGGGCATCCCGGGCGAACACCGCCCGGCGGCTGAGAGCCATCCGGGCACGGAAGGGAACCTTGACGAAATGGGTCAGGCGGATGACCGAGGGCGCCGGCAGGGAGGTCCGGGCCGAGTGCAGAACCTGATCGCCGGCGTGGAGTACCTCCGCCCTGCCCTTGAACACCAGGACCACCGCCCGCCGGACAGAGACCACGCACAACGGCTCGAACGTGGCGTTGAGGACCAGGGCCTTGGACATGGGAGGCGTGGGATCCGATCAGGGGGCTACCGGCCGGCCGGCGCCCCGGACGGTGGTCGGGCGTGAGGAGGAAGGCCTGACCGGGTCATTACCGCCGGGACGTTAGTTCAGCCGCTGAAAATCGCGCCGCCAAATCAGGTACGACACCACGTCGCCGGTGCGTGGCGTCCGATCGCCCTCGCCGTAGGCCACCGACAGGCGAAAGGCCAGGTAGGAGGAGGGCGGGAGGGGCAACGGCGGCCAGCGCCGCCACCAACCCGGTTGGGCCAGTGCCCACATGGCCCCGAGCCCGGTCAGCCACAGGTCGGGGCGGCGGGCCAGAGCCAGGCCCATTTTCACCAGCCACCACGACCACCCCAGCCGACCGGGTGCCGCCAGCCGCCGGCGGTCGGGTTCGGTTGGCGGAGTCCCGGATGTCATTGGCGACCACCGGGCCCACCTGGACCGACAGGGTCGGGCAACCGGCCCAGCCAGCCTCTCCACCCCACCGCCGCCGCCCCCACCAGGGGCCCGTCCGCCCCCAGCCCGGCCGGCACGATGCGGGTACCGACGGAGAACGCCAGGCGAGCCTGATCGTCAACCTCCTGCTGGGCAGCGGCAAAGAAGGAAGCCCCGAAGCCCAGCGCCACCGATCCGGCCACCACCGCCAGTCTCAGATCGCACAGGTTGGCCACCCCGGCCACCGCGCGCCCCACCAGGCGGCCCGTCCGGGCGATGAGTTCGGGGCCTGCATGCGCCGGAGGGAATCCGGTGATGGCAGCGATCGCCGTTCCCGAAGCCTCCGCCTCCAGACAGCCTCGTGCGCCACATCCGCACCGCCGGCCGTCGGGAACCACGTTCAGGTGCCCGATGTGACCGGCGTTGCCGGAGGTGCCATCGAGCAGGTTCCCGTCGATCACCAGACCCCCCCCGACACCGGTCGAGACCACCATCGCCAGGTAGTTGTCCACGTCCCGGGCCGCCCCAACCCACCCCTCGGCCAGCGCCAGGGCCTTGGCATCGTTGTCCACCCAGACGGGCAGGCCCAACTCCTCCCGCAACCGTCGTCGCAGCGGGAAGGACTCCCATTGGGTGATGTTCAGGGGTGTGACCTGCTCACCGCCGGCGGTCATGGGACCGCCGCAGCCCACGCCGACGGCAACCACGGGCCCGCCGGGGACCCCGGTGAGCCGGGACGGATCGTCGCCCGCCTCCGGCCCTGGCCCTGACCGCAGGTCCGCGACACGACCGATCACGCTTCGGATCAGCGCCACCAGCCGACCCAGGAGAGCCTCACCCGGGTCCTCTCTCCGGGAGGCCGCCCGGGGACCCGCAGTGGAGTCGGGATCGTCGCGTTGGGTCACACAAGTAGCAGCACAGGCGGCAACCCTGACCCTGCCGGCGGCGTCCACCAGCCCGGCGGCCAACTTGGTTCCTCCGATGTCCACCGCCAGAATCAGACCGTCCTGGCCCCGGGCAGCGTTGCCACCCCGGCCGGTCTCGCCGGGGGACGGATCGCGGCAAACGCGAAGGTCGGTCCCAGCGTGGGCCTCAGGGTGGACATGGCTGCCGATGGCCAGACGGTACGTTGCTGGCGGTGGCGGATGAGGCGGGCGCGGCGACGGGCCGGGGCCTCCCCCCTGCCGGGCCCCGGGTCGCGTCGAGGGGTCCAGGCCGAACGGCGCATCGATGACCGCCCAGGCCAGAGGAGCGGCGGCCATGGCTCCGGCGGCGGACGGCGGTACTGGACACGGAAGCGTTGGAGAAGTGGCTCAGGGTTTCGCCGCGATCATGGCGGAGGCCGGATGGGTGGTGGTGGGCAAGGACCAGTCCGTGGCCCTTGCCCTGATCTGCCTTCTGGCCGAGGGCCACCTGCTGATCGAGGACGTCCCCGGGGTGGGCAAGACGCTGCTGGCCAAGACATTGGCTGCGTGCCTGGATGGCACCTGGGGCCGGATCCAGTTCACCGCCGACCTCCTGCCCAGCGACGTCACCGGAGTGACCACCTACAACCGGGCCACCAACGGATTCGAGTTCCACCCCGGGGGCATCTTCGCCAACCTGGTCCTGGGCGACGAGATCAACCGGGCGTCACCCAAGACCCAGTCCGCTCTCCTGGAGGCCATGGAGGAGGGCCACGTCACGGTGGACGGAACCACTCATCACCTGCCTCGCCCCCACATGGTCATCGCCACTCAGAACCCGGTGGAGCACGAGGGCACCTACCCTCTGCCCGAGAGCCAACTCGACCGATTCCTCATGCGGATCTCCATGGGTTATCCCGAGCGCGGCGCCGAGATCGCCATCCTCGATGCTCACGGGGGTCCTCATCCGGTTCTGGACGATCTCCGCCCCGCGGCCACCATGGCCGAGGTCATGGGCATGATCGGCGTGGCCGGCCGGGTCCATACCGCCCCGGCCTTGAAGGGTTACCTGGTGGATCTGGCCGCCGCCACCCGTCGGCATCCGGACCTGGCTCTGGGAGCCTCCACCCGGGCGGCGCTGGGCCTCCTTAGGGCCGCCCGGGTGCGGGCGGCGGCGAGTGGCCGCGACTACGTGGTGCCCGACGACATCAAGGCCCTGGCCGCCCCGGTACTGGAACACCGCCTGATGCTGACCCCCGAAGCCATGCGCCGGAGGGTCTCCCAGGGCCAGGTTCTGGCCTCGGTTCTGGCGGACCTGGCCGTGTCCCCGGTTCGAGGGTGATGGCCTCGAAGGTGCCGCCCCATCAGAATGCGGCCGGCGCCAATGGCCCTCGGGCGGTGCCGGGTACGGGATTCGGCGGGTTCGTGACCCCTCGCGGATGGGCGGTTCTGGCCGGATCCCTGGTGCTGGCCGGCGGCGGCCGGGTCCTGGGCCTGGGCGAACTGGCGGTGCTGGCCGCCGGATCAGTCAGCCTGGTCGTGGCCGCCGCCCTGTGGGTTCGGCGGCCACAACCGAACTTGACCGTCACCCGCCAGGTTCTTCCCTCACACCCGTCGGTGGGCGACGCCATCACCGTCGCCCTCGAGGTGGCCAACGCCGGCCGGCGGACCCACCCGGCCATGGAACTCCAGGATCTCGCGGATGGCGCGTTGGCCTCGTCGACCTGGCTGGGGGCTCTCTCCGGTGGCTGTGCCCGGTCGGTGACCTATCGGCTGGGTTGCCCGGCGCGGGGCCGGCGGGTGCTCGGGCCGGTGGTGGGGGTGCAGCAGGATCCCTTCGGGCTGGCCCGCCGCAGCATTGAGTTGGGCGCGTCGACGACCTTGCTGATCCGGCCGGTCATCGATCACCTCCGAACCCCACCGGGCCTGGGGGCCGCGGCGGGGACGAGAGCCCGGCCCGCCGGCTTGACCAGACCCGGCGGGAGTGAGGAGTTCGCCGGCCTTCGAGCCTTCGTCCCCGGCGACGACGTCCGCCGCGTCCACTGGCCCACGTCCGCCCGCCAGGGCCGGCTTCTCATCCGCCAGATGGAGGACCCCGGCCGAGGGCGAACCACCCTGGTCCTGGACTGCTCGGCAGCGGCAGGGCGCCACTTTGAAGCGGCTGTGCGGGCCACTGCCAGCCTGGCGTGGGCCGCAGTCCGCGCTGGCCAGGCGGTTCGCCTGGTGTCGGGCCCGGTCCTTTGGACCAGCGGGTGGGGAACCAACCCCACTCATCTCGACCAGATCCTCGACCACCTGGCCGAGGTCCGGGGCAACCCGACCGCCGACCCGGCGCAGGACCCCAGCCATCTCGATCTGCTGGGCACGCCTGGGGACAAACCCGGCGCGGTGGTGGTTCTGTCCGCTCGACCCGGCAGCACCGCTGCCGCCGATGGCCAACAGCGGCTACGAATCCAGTTCGGGCCTGCCCCGCTCACCTCGACCCCCGAGTCGACCGCCCGCCGCGGCGAGGTCCTGTGGGTCAACGGTCCCGAGGACTTCGCCGCCCAATGGACCACCCTGCAACGATGAGCCGCCCCCCGATGCGCCCCCGTCGATGACACCGACGGCGATGAACTTAAGGTCCGGCGACGCCAACTCTCTCCCGCCGATGGGGGCCTGCCAGATGGGGGCCTGCCCGAGGGGGGCCTGCACGTAGGGGGCATGCCCTATGGGGGACTGACCGATGGGGTCGTGAGCCTGGTGGGCCTGAAAGATGCGACCTCACC
>JBQTHD010000020.1:0-61437 GCA_052390275.1 Acidimicrobiales bacterium
TAAGCATCATCCGTTACGCCACCGAACGGACCGTCAACATCGCAGCCGCTACCCGCCAGCTCGCCCGGCAGCCCGACGCCATCCTCGACCTACTCGGCATCCCCAACCGACTTTGAAACTGACCGTGACTCCCCACCCCCGGCCAGCATCACTGCTACCTGGGTCAATAGCCTTCCCCGGTCCTGGCCCGGAGCTCGTTCACCCTTTGGGGGCACGGCGGCCGAATAGGCCGAAGTCAGACCAACCTGATCAGCCAGATTGCCCAGCAGGTGCATCCCCACCAACGAGGCCACCTGGGTGTCGCCTTCGGTCACCGTGCCCCGACGAGATGCGCGTGTAGCGTTCACTTCTGAAGTGCCCTCCTTGTTCGGGTTCTGCGTGCGTCGACAACCCGCAGTCTCCCCTGCTGGGAGGGCCTTTTCATGCACCCTCAGCCGTCAGGCGGCCAAGCCTCATGAAAAATCACGGCTAACTAACTAACGAAAAATTTCGATGGCCAGGAATGCGACCGTCATAGTCAGGATGAAAGTTGAGCTCGCGATTAGGCCCAGTGCGGCACATCCGAGTGCCCCGGACCGAGCAGCGCGGCCGCGGATGAAGAGTCCGACGCCAAGGCCGACGACCAGGCCCCCAGGCCAGGACCAGTTGGGCATCGCAAGCCGGCTCGAAAGGGCGATGGAACCCAGGGGGGTACACAACCCGGCCAGAAAAAACCACGACCTGGTTATCAGTTGGTCCAGGGTGGGCCGAGGTGGTTCCTGAAGATCATCTCGCATGCGGGCCTGCTTCCATAGCTCCTCCCAGATGCGGGTGACGTGGTCCTCGTCCAGAACTATGTCGTCGAGTTCCTCGAACCAGCTGCGGAGGGACCTTCCATGGACAACGGTCACCCCGCTGTCGTCGATCCAGGTCTGATCACCCTCGTTTCGCGGTACCGGTGACCAGACCACGAGGACTGGTCGTACGGGCGCGCCAGAGATTGCCTTTTTGAACTGGTTTGAGACGTCCTTAGCGTTACGGCGGGCCTGCTGTACGGCTTCGGCCAGGCGGTTGACCATGAACGGTTCAGAACTGTGCTTCCCAATAGGCCATCCATGGGCCGACCACTTTGTCTCTATGACCACGACTCCAGCGGGCCCAACTGCCACATGGTCAACGTCCGCGTGTTCCCTGATCATCAGACCGTGTACAACTCGCCAGCCACTTCGTGCCAACCCACCTAGGGCGTATGCCGTTCCTTCCTCACCGGACACTCCCATGAGAGCCGATACCGCACCACTGTGGGTGAGGACCAGGAGGAGGTTCAGCCAGACCCCGGTGGTTGCACTGGCCGTGACCACGACCACGCCCCAGGGGTCGGGCAGGACCCACAGTGCAGGCAGGCCCAGGCCGGTCGAAAAAAGGGCGTTTACAACCAGGAACCGCCATGCCCGCTTGGCGTAGGTGATCTGCTGAGTCCAGACCTTCTTTCGGGCGAAGCGCGCCGTGCGGTTGTGGTCGGCCAACTCGCGCCGGCGTCGAAACTGCTCGCGCTTCGTCCGGGCCTGTGACAGCACGTCCACAGTGTCTCAGTGCAGCCCGGGGCGTGGCCGGATCGAGGCCGGAGCTAGGTCGCCCGGGTCGGCGGTGCGATACCAGCAAGCGCCTTCACATCTAGAGGACTGGGCGGTCCGCCACGTCACGCTCGACGAGGGTCGGCGGTGCGCTACCAGCAAGCACCTTCACATGGCTGCGTTGGCGCGGGCGCGGGCCGGCTGCGATGTATTCCGGGACCGATCACGTCGACTTCGGCGACACGAGTACCGGACGCTGGAGGGATGACTGGCGGCGGGCGGCCGGCGAGGTAGCATTTCAGCGCCTTCCGTTCTCCGCATCCCTCGATGGGTGAGACCCAGTGCGGGTCGACCACCCAGTCGGGCCGGTGCGAGGAGGTCCGATCGCGGTAAGTACCTGAATCGAACCGGGTTCTGCCGGGGCTTATCAGCTGCTCCGATCGTGTTGCCTTTCAAGTGCTTGATTTTCGCCGGGTCCGTCCCGGAATGAATCGATTCACCCCCCAGGGCGGCCCGACGGTCGGTATTCCCACTTATCTCTCTTTTGCAAGATCTCCTTTGCAAAGATTCTCTCTTGCGAGGTGCCCACCTATGTGGTGCGTTTCCCCAGTCCCGGTCGGTCCAGCCTCACCCAGGCTGACTCCCGACTCTCCCCTGACCAGCGCGATTCCTTCATCGGATTTCCAGGCCTCTTCCCCGCCGCGAGCAGAAGCCCAGTCGGCCTTTGGAACCGGCCCGGATTTGGCAGGTCGCGGTCGATGACCGACGGCCTGGCCATTGAGCGGGCGCTCCTGGAACGCAAGGACCGGGAGGAACTGGCGGCCATCGCCGGGGCCATGAGCGTGAAGGTGACGTCCCGGACGTCAAAGACCGCGCTGATCGACGGGATTCTCAAAGAAGCCGGCTTCGCGCCGGCGGCGAGCGGACCGGCCGATTCCCCGGTCCCTGCCTCCTCGGAGGGACCGGCGGAGACGACTTCGGCCGGGACCAACGGGCGGACCCGCAGCGGGGCCACCCGCACACGAACCCGCAGCGGCGTGTCCTCTCGGTCGTCGCGGGCTTCGGCCCCGGCGGGCGATTCGACCGGGGACAGCGCCGACGGTTCAGGCGCCGACGGTTCAGGCGCCGAGGGAGGGTCCCCATCGCCGGAGGCCCAGGTGACAGCCAACGGATCGACCGGCCCGGCCTCGACCGACCCGGGATCGACCGGGACCGGGTTTGGCGGGGCCGCCAGCGGTGGTCGCGGGAACGGCCAGGGCGATTCCGACCAGGAATATCCCGGTCGAGAGGGCTCTGATCAGGGCAGGTCGAGCCAGGGCGAAACCAGCCGGCGGGGCGGCGGCCAGGGAAGGCCAGGGCAGAGCAGCGGCGCCCAGGGCGACGCAGCGCGATCAACCGCCGGCGCGAGCGACCCGAACGCGGATGCGGGCGACAGTGGCGATCCCAACAACGCTTCGGCGTCGCCGTCGAACTCCGTGGCCACCCAGGGCCGCCAGCGCGAGCGCCACAACCGGGACCGCTTCGCGGCCAACGACCAAGGGGGCGACGCCGGCAACCGGCGGGGTCGTCGCCGCCGGGGCCGGGATCGAGCCGGGTCCCCCGCAGGGGATCTGCAGCCCGACCGGGGTCCCGAGACTGCCTTCAACGGCGATCCGGTTCCGGTGGAGGGTTTGCTGGACCTGCGCGAGGAGGGCTACGGCTTCCTGCGGACCCGGGCATATCTGGCCGGGGCCAACGATGTCTACGTGTCGGTAAGCCAGGTACGTAAGTTCGGTTTGCGCAAGGGCGACACCCTCAAGGGCGCCTACCGACCGGCATCGCCGAGCGAGAAGTATTCGGCCCTGCTGCGCATCGACAGCCTCAATGGAATGACGGTGGAAGAGGCCCGCGGCCGGGTCCGATTCGAGGACCTCACACCCCTGTTTCCGGATGAGAAGTTGCGCCTCGAGGTCCCGGGCGAGGCCGGAAACATGGTGGCCCGCATCGTGGATCTCATCTCCCCGATCGGCAAAGGCCAGCGAGGTTTGATCGTGTCCCCGCCAAAGGCGGGAAAAACCACGGTTCTCAAGCAGATTGCCAAGTCAATCGAGGCCAACAACCCGGGCGTCCACCTCATGGTTCTACTGGTGGACGAACGCCCCGAAGAAGTGACCGACATGCGCCGGTCCGTACGCGGGGAGGTCATTGCCTCCACTTTCGACCGGCCGGCCGACGAGCACACTCAGGTAGCGGAGTTGACCATCGAACGGGCGAAGCGACTGGTCGAACAGGGCAAGGACGTGGTCATCGTGCTCGATGGCATCACCCGCCTGGCCCGGGCCTACAACCTGGCCGCGCCGGCCACAGGGCGGATCATGTCCGGTGGTATCGACACTGGCGCCCTTTACCCGCCCAAGAAGTTCTTCGGGGCCGCCCGCAACCTGGAGGAGGGCGGTTCGCTCACCATCTTGGCAACGGCTCTGATCGAGACCGGGTCCAAGATGGACGAGGTCATCTTCGAAGAGTTCAAGGGCACCGGCAACATGGAGTTGCGCTTGGACCGCCGGTTGGCCGAGCGGCGGATCTACCCGGCCATCGAGGTCAACTCGTCGTCGACCCGCCACGAGGAACTGCTCTTCGAGCGGGGCCAACTCCAGCAGGTGTGGAAGCTGCGTCGGGTGCTCAACAGCCTGGAGGGCGGCGCCGGCCTCGAGTTGCTCATGGACAAGATCAGGACCACCAAGAGCAACGACGAGTTCCTGGCCGAAATCGCCAAAGCTCCTGTTCCCGCCGTCTGATCCTGCGCCGAGAGGGCTCGGACTGGTTGATCGAGCCCCTTGGTCCGGGCGTCATCTGACGATGACGATCGTCTGGGTGCCAGGCACGTCCGGTGATCCCCGCGGCGTCGGGGTGGGCTGATGTTCGAGCGCCTCGACGCCTTGGCCACCGAGTATGAATCTTTGCTGACCCGCCTGGGCTCGCCGGCCGTTCTGGCGGATCAGAGGGCCCTGGTGGAGTTGACCCGGCGGCTAAAGGAACTCGAGCCGGTGGTGGCCGCCCGGGCGGCCCATGGGCGGGTGAAGGACGATCTCAACACCGCACGAGAGATGCTCGCTGAGTCCGACCCCGAGGATCGGGCTTTCCTGCGAGAACAGATCGCCCTGTCCGAGGCTCGGCTGGGGGAGTTGGAGGCCGACCTGCGCGACCTCCTGCTGCCCAAGGACCCCAACGACGACAAGAACGTGATCGTGGAGATTCGCGGGGCCGAGGGCGGCGAGGAGGCCAACCTGTTCGCCGGGGACCTGTTCTCGATGTACGGCCGCTACGCCGAGCGCCGGGGCTGGAAAGTGGAGGTCATGGGGGTCGACCCATCGGACCGCGGCGGGTTCAACGAGGTGTCCTTCCTGGTCAAGGGGCAGGGGGTGTGGGCCGGGTTCAAGCATGAGGGAGGTCCCCACCGGGTCCAGCGGGTGCCGGTGACCGAGTCGGCCGGGCGGGTCCACACCTCCTCGGCCACCGTCACCGTTCTGCCCGAGGCGGCCGAGGTGGAGGTTCACATCGACCCCGGGGATCTCAAGTTCGACGTCTACCGGTCCACCGGCCCGGGTGGACAGTCGGTCAACACCACCGACTCCGCTGTGCGGATTACCCACCTGCCCACCGGAATGGTGGTGGCCATGCAGGACGAGAAAAGTCAACTGCAGAACCGGGCCAAGGCTCTGGTGGTGCTGCGGGCCCGGCTGCTCAAGGCCGAACAGGATCGCCAGGCCAGTGAGTTGTCCACCGCCCGACGGGGTCAGATCGGCAGCGGCGGCCGCAGTGAGAAGATCCGCACCTACAACTTCAAGGAGAACCGCATCACCGACCATCGGATCGGGTTGACCCTCTACAACCTGGACCGGGTCCTGGCCGGGGAGTTGGAGGAGATCGTCACCGGCCTGCTGGCCGACGAGCGGGCCCGCCAATTGGCCGGCGAGGCGGATGGCCCGGGCTGAGGTCACCTGGAGGGCGGTGCTGGAGCAGGCGACCAGGCGCCTTTCCTGCGCGGGGGCCGGCGACAGCCGACGCAATGACGGGTCGGCCCCGACCAGCGCCGTGTCCAGCCTTCCGGCAGCGCACGAGGCCCGTCGGATGGTGGAACAGGCCGCCGGGTGCGACGGTGGGGCCCTCTGGGCGGTGCTCGATCGCCCGGTTTCACCCCGGGCGGCGGCCTACGTGGAAGCCATGGTCGCCCGCCGCCTGGCGGGCGAACCGCTGCAGTACGTGCTGGGGGCCTGGGGTTTTCGACGTCTGGACCTTAAGGTGGACCGCCGGGCGCTGATCCCCCGGCCCGAGACCGAAGTGGTGGTTGACCGGGCACTGGAGGAGGTCGACTGGGCGATCGAGGAACGCGACCGGCTACCGGGCCACGGCGGTGGCGCCGGGTCCCAGGCGCCAAGTGACCGACTGGCGATGGCCGCCGATTTGGGAACTGGGAGCGGGGCGATCGCCCTGTCCCTGGCCGTCGAGCGATCACGGCTGCGGGTCTGGGCCAGCGACCTGAGCCCGGAGGCCCTGGCGTTGGCCCGGGCCAACCTGGCCGGGCTGGGAAGCGAGCCCGCCACCCGGGTGGCGCTGTGCCGCGGCGACTGGTTCGCCGCCCTGCCGACCGATCTGCGCGGCGCTCTGGACGTGATCGTCTCCAACCCGCCGTACGTGGGTGACGGCGAGGATCTCCCCTCCGAGGTGGCCGACTGGGAGCCGGCCCTGGCGCTGCGGGGTGGACCCACTGGCATCGAGATCCTGGCGCAGTTGATCGCCGCCGCTCCGGTCTGGTTGGCCCGCCCCGGATCTCTGGTGTTGGAGTTGGCCCCCGCCCAGGCGGGCGAGGCCGTGGCCCGGGCGAGGGCGGCCGGAGCACGCGTGGCCGAGGTTCATCCGGACTTGGCCGGCCGGCCCCGGGTGCTGGTGGCGCGATGGTGATCTGTCGGTGGAGCGAGAATCAGCGGTAGCGCAGCTGATCCTACCGCCAATGCTACCGTCGCCTGCATGACTCGGAGCGATAAGCGGTCGGTGTCCCTGCCCGTTGGGTTGGCCGAAGCGATCGAAAGGGCCGCCGCCGTTGGGCACACCACGTTCAGCGGATGGCTTGCCGAGGCGGCATCGCATCGATTGCGGTTGGAGGCCGGGCAGGCTGCGTTGGCGGAATGGGAGACACAGGAGGGTCCGCTCACGCCGGGCGAACGGGCCGAGGGTCGGCTTCGGGCGCGAGCCGCCCTGGGGCGGTCGTCATCGACCGCCAGCCGGCGCACGGCCTGATGGCCGGAGTCACCTACGACACCGGCGCTCTCGTGGCGGCTGAGCGCAATAACCGATCGATGTGGGCTCTTCACGCCGGATTTCTGGCTGAAGAGGTGGTCCCCACCGTCCCTGCTCCCGTCCTGGCCGAGGTTTGGCGGGGAGGGGCCAGACAGGCAGGCCTCGCTCGGCTGCTGGCGGTGTGTGAAGTTGAAGTCATGAGTGAGTCCCAGGCGAAGCGCGTCGGGGTTTTGGCCGGCCAGGCCGAAATCGACGACATCGTCGATGTGAGCGTGGTCGAGGGTGCCATTCGGCGGGGCGACGCCGTCGTTACCGGCAACCGATCCCACATCGAGGCCATCGCCGAAGCGGCTGGGACGTGGCTGCACATCGAAGACGTCTGATGCGGTCGTCCGGCTGGGTGCCGGGCACGCGCCGGCCGAAGTGAGGGCACGGCCGCACGACCCAAGGGGTCAGGCTGGGGGGGTGGAGCGCGAGGTCAGGGCCGCCATCAACTGGTCGACCGATTCCTCGAGAGTCTGGGTGTGGGTGGGCAGGACCAGTTCGGGGGCGAGCGGCGCCTCATAGGGGTCGTCCACCCCGGTCAGGCCGGAAATCTCGCCGGCCGCCTGGCGGGCGTAGAGGCCCTTGACGTCCCGTTCGGAGCAAACCTCTACCGGAGCGGCCACGTGAACCTCGAAGAAGCGCCCGTCGTGGAGGGCCCGAAGTTGGTCCCGGGCGTGGCGGTAGGGAGAGATGACCGAGCAGATCACGGTGACTCCGTGGCGGCTGAGAAGGTGGGCGACGAAGCCGATGCGGCGGACGTTGGTGTCCCGGTCGGCCCGGCTGAAGCCCAGATCGGCAGTCAGGTGCTCCCGCACTGCGTCACCGTCGAGGACCTCCACCCGCTGACCCTCCGCGACCAAGCGGGCGGCCAACGCTCGGCCCACGGTGGTCTTGCCGGCCGACGGCAAACCGGTGAGCCAAACGGTCACACCGGCGACGGAGACAGGTGCACCATCTCCAGCCGGGGAAGTCGGTACCGCCTGGCTGGCGGGTGGAGGCGCCGCTGGCGCGGTGTCGGTGAGGCGAGGGGCGGTCGACATCGGGTCAGGATGCCACGGCAGACGCGCCGGCGGTTGCGGCGGTTGTCACGGCCTCCGATGCCCGGCTATCAAGCCCCAATGTGTTCCGGAGCCGAACCCGGCCCTGTTGGCAGTCGAGTCCCCGGCCCACAGGGGGCCGCCGGACCCGCCCCGGCCTGGCCAGGTCCCGGGAATCCCCCCGAAGATCTCCTCACCCAACCAGGCTGGGCCAGGGGGTCGCTGCCGATGATGGTCGACCTCCTCGATCGCCCGAGGGCATTGGACGTGGCGGTGGCGACGCTGGCGTCGGGCGGGGTGGTGGCCCTACCCACCGACACGGTCTATGGCCTGGCGGTGAGCAGCGCGGACCTCGCGGCGCGCGCCAGGGTGTTCGCCATCAAGCGCCGTCCCCAGGGGTTTGCGCTGCCCGTGCTGGTGGCTTCGCCGACGCAGGCCGGGGAACTGGTCGTGGTAGACGAACGGGCTGCCCGGCTGATGGAGCGCTTCTGGCCTGGTGCGCTGACAATCGTGCTGGAGGCCCTGGACCCCTCGGGTCCCGGGGGCGGCAGTGTCGGCGTGCGAGCGCCCGATCACGACTTCGTCCTGGAGCTGTGCCGGCGGAGCGGCCCCCTGGCCGTCACCAGCGCCAACCTCCACGGGGACGCGCCGGCCACTTCCGCCAGCGACGTGGTGGGAGCGTTGGGCTGGTCGATCGATCTGGTGGTTCACGGCCCTAGAACCGGTACGGAACAGGGCGTTGCGTCAACTGTGGTTGACGCAAGGGGCCCGGAACTGGTCCTGCTGCGGGAGGGAGCACTGGCCTGGGATCGAATCCTGGCCGCCTCCGGCCCTCGATCCGTCTGAACAGCACGGATGACTTGCCTGAGGCGTAGGGGCGTAGCAGGTCGATCGAAACGATCTGAATTCCGGGTGCTTGCCGCTTTAGGCGGGCTGGCTGTCCGGACCGCTGCCGGTTGGCCCCGGCTCGATGAGCGCGGAGTCGGCCCAGTCGAATCTCTCGGGCGAATCGGTGTCGCCGGGCGGACCAGCGGAGGCCAGTGGCCCGAGGTTCTCGCCGTCGAAGAGAACGGTGCGGCCGGCGGCGGGGATTGAGTCCTCGGACGGACGGGCGTCCTGGCTGGGCGTCCCATTGGAGAACGGCGCGCCGGGTTGCGCAGATGGTCCCGGCGCCACCTCACGGATGGGCAGGGTCGCACTGGCCGCCGACCCACTCCGGTAAGCCTTGGGGGCGGGTTGAACGGAGGCCGCAGGCTTCGACCGGCTCGACCTACTGGCCCGCTTGGTTGTCGATTGGGGCCCCTTGGCCGGGGCTGCCGGTTGTGGTGGCGGTGCTGAGACCACCGGTGGGGCGGGCGCCCGAGCGGCTTTCGATGCTGCTTTCCGTGGCGCCGCTCTCGACGTAGTCGTCGTAGACGGCGCCGCGGTGGTTGACCCCGCGACGGGGGTTGACGGTGACGGCTTTGCGTTTGGTTCGCCACCCCGACGGTCGGATTTGCGGGTCAGGGCCGGTCGGCGTCGGCTGGTGGGCAGGCGCTCGGCCGGGATCCCCGCCGCCCCCACGAGCAGGGCCAACTGGGCAGTGAGGGTGGCCGACGCATCGCTGATGGCCTCCATCTGCTCCTGGTGGGCTTCCTCCTGGGCCTGGGCCAGGCGATCGAGGTCCTCCCCCATGGCGGCCCGGGCGTCGTCCACCGCGGCCAGGGCCTCCTCGACGACCATGGCCACCCGGGCCTCAGCCGAGGCTTCCACGCCGGAAACCTGGCGGGTCAGGGCTGCCTTCAGGAAGCGCAGCTTGGCCATCTCCTGTATCACCGAGTCGTTCACCTCAGACATCTGCCGGCTCAGATCGGCGCTGACCTGGGCGATGCTGGCTTCCAGGGCCCCCACCGACTGGCGCATGGCCCCGAGGGCAGAGTCGAGCAGTTCGGAGTCCTCCCGGCGCTCCTCGCCCTGGGCCTCCACCCGGGTCAGGAAATCCTCCAGGTGGGAGGTGGCCGACCGCGTGCTGGTGGCCACTTCGGCCACGGCGTCGCCCACCGTGCCCAAGGAGGAGGAAACGGCGGCGGAGGCGGCGGCTGCCACCGAGTCGGGCAGGGACTCGGCCACCACTCCCAGGCGGGCCTGGGCGTGGCGGGACTCTGACATTTCGGCCACCAGTGCCTGCTGTTGGGCAACGGTGTTGACCAGATCCCGCAGTTCAGCCCGAAGCCCGGAGAACTCGCCCTCGAACCAGCGGAAGAGTTGAACCCGGGCATTGGGCGGCCCCATTACCCCGGCGACGGGCAGGTGGGCGGACATGGGCCCCTCCGTGGGGCCGATACGCCGTGACTCGGTGCCAGCCGGCCTGGGCTCTACGGCCGAGTAGCCACCGGCCGAGAAACCACCGGCCGAGGAACCATCGGCAGGGTCCATGCCACCTGGTGTCGGGCGGGTGGCGGGCGCTGCCGGCGGCCTCGGGGGGGACGGGTCGGGGGAGTTCCCACCGGCTCCTCCCGGTCGGACCGGACCGGCAGCGGGTCCGGCACCCGGGCCTCGTCCAGGCCGCGGCGGGGCGAACAGGGCGACCGGGGGAGACTGCTCGGGACCGTCGAGGTCGAACTCGAGAGCGGTTACATCGAGCCGATCCTGACCAGCGGGCCGGGCGAGGCCTGCCCCGGAGCCGGCCAAGCCCCCTCCGGGGCCGACCGTGGGACGCATGACCGTTCCCGCCCCGGTTCGGGCACCGGCACCCAAGGCGGCCCCACCCGGGAAACGGGAACCTCCGGGTGAGCCCGGCGCGCCGGGCGGGGTAAACCCGGCGTCGTCCCCCCTGATTGGGCCGCCGCTGATTGGGCCGCCGCTGATTGGGCCGCCGCGGAAATCCCCACCCTGGGGGACCCCCCCAGACGATGGTCCGCCCATACTCGCCCCGCCGACCGAGCCTGATCCGGATGAAACCGGCGGCCGAAGGCCGCCGGCCGACCATGACGGCGTTCCCCCGCGCCCATCCTGGGGGTCGGGGACGAAGAGGGCCCGACTCTGGAATCCGTCCCCGGCCCCGGAAGGTGCCATGGAGCCTTGCCCCGGAGCACCCGGGCCGGTACCCACCAGCTCAGGGGATTCGGGGCGAGCGGCGATGGGTCGCAGTGCCACGGTCACCGGGACTGATCCCCGGGACCACACGTCGGCGCAACCGTCGAACTGTCCGCCGCAGACCACCCCGCATTCGTTGCACCCACACGAGGTCGTCCCTGGTCGCATGGGGTGTTGGCAACCCTGGCGGATCTGCGTGCCGAACTCGTGGCACCGGCCCATGGCCCAAAGGGTAGTGGGCTCATGGCAAATCGCCACCCTCGGGAGTCGAATTTCAGCCCGGTACGAAGGAGCGGGCGGCTCTGGACAGGGACCGGCGGGACCTGCCAGGGGAAGTGTCGTCGGGGCTGGTCGATACCATCTGGCCAATGGCCGGGTCCCGCGCGCCCCGTCCCGGCGCCTCCGCTGGGCGCAAACCCCGCAAAGGATTGCCGGCACCGCCCCCGCCGCCGAAGACGGTGGCCGAGCGGTTCACCTTCCTGGGGCGCCGCCGTGGAACCATCGCCCTGTGCGGAATCCTGGCCGGAGCAGGGGCCGTGGGCGTTTCCTATTTGCAGACGCCGGCTTATGAGGCCACCGCCAGCCTGGTTTTTCGCCCTCCGGCCGCAGTAAGTGTGGAGGAGGCCGGGGGCTCCGGTGAAGCCTCCGACGGCCAGGGAGAGGCGGGCCCCGGGGAGCGGTTCGTGCGCACCCAGTTGAAGGTCCTGCTCAGCCAACCGGTGCGGGAGAAGGCGGTGGCGGCCCTCGGCACCGACGTGGGGGTTATGGCGTCGGTGGTTCCCGGGGCCGATGCCATCGAGGTGACGGGCCGGGCCAGCGACCCGGAGGGCGCGGCCACCGTTGCCAACGCCTACGTGAACGCCTTCGTGGAGTACCGCCGCAGCCTTGCGGTGGATGAGATCCTGGCGTCCCGGGACCGGGTGGCGGCCGAGGTGGCGGCGTTGGAGACCCAGTTGGCGGCCACCGCCCCCGATGCCCGGGGGCCGATCGTGGCCCAGTTGGACCCGCTTCGGGTGAGGGCCGCCGATCTCGAGAACCAGGCGGCCGGGGTCCGGGACCCCGACGTCATCGAGGCGGCGGAGGTTCCCACCACCCCCACCAGCCCCCAGCCCATCCGTAGCGGCGCCCTGGCAATGGCCGCCGGAATGTTGCTCGGCGTCCTGGTGGCGGCGGTGGCCGAGGCTCTGGACCGGTCGATAAAGAGCCGGGCCGACTTCCAGCGGACCCTCCCCGGGGTGGCGGTGCTGGGATGCGTGCCGGCCATAGGGCAGTGGCGGACCAAGGAGGACGCCCTGACCATCACCCTGGCCGACCCCCGCTCCCCGGCGGCCGAGTCCTACCGAACGCTGCGGACCACCCTGTCCCACGGTCGGGAGTTGTTGCCGTTCCGGTCTTTACAGGTCACCAGCGCGGCCACCGGAGAGGGCAAGACCACCACCGCCGCCAACCTGGCCGTGGTCTTCGCCTCTGCCGGACTCAAGGTGGTGCTGGTGGGCTGCGACCTGCGTCGGCCCCGGATACATGAGTTCTTCGATCTGAGCAACGACGTGGGCTTCACCTCGGTGCTGTTGGGAAAGGTGCCGCTGTCGCGGGCTATCCAGGAAGTCCCTTTGGCTCCCCGGTTGTTCGTCCTGGCCGGCGGACCCGTACCGCCCAACCCGTCGGAGTTGTTGTCCTCCCGGCGGACCGCCGAAGTGCTGAACTCCCTGGCCGCGGACTCCGACCTTTTGATCATCGACTCGCCGCCTCTGCTGCCGGTGACCGACGGTCTCATCCTGGCCGAGGCGGTTGACGCCACGCTGTTGGTGGCGGTGGTCACCTCCACCACCCAGGGGGAATTGCGCCGGGCCATGGACCTGGCCGCCTCGGTCGACGCCCTGGTGCTTGGGGCGGTGCTCAACGGGGCCAGCCCGGAGGACGCCTACACCGACGACGACTTCAGTCTGGGCTACGAGGCGCCCGCCCCTCAGGCCACCCCCTTCGTCGGCGGGCAACCGTCAGCCGCCTTCTCCCCCCCGGGTGCGGTCCTGGCTCCGGGCCCCCGAACCGCGGCGGGCGGCCGTGGCCAACCCGGCTGGCCCACCTCGGGCCGGGAACCCGTCACCCGCAACCCATCCGGGCGCCGCTGACCCCGCTCAGGGGACTGCACCAGGGCCCGAAGACCGCGAAGCGGCGAGCGTCCGCAGCCCTATACCCATCAGTGCGCCGCCGGGGACGCCGCCCACCAGGCCGTAGGCCACCGAGGTGGGGACGCCCATCGAGTTGAGCCGATAAGCCAACAGGATGGGCACGCCGACCAGGGCCATGATGGCCGCGACAAAACCGATCCCCAGCCCGATCGCCTTGCGGCCGCTGAGCCGGCGGGGTTCGGTAATGGGGCCGGGAACGGGTATGGAGCTGGTTGTCCGTACGGGACTGACCGACTTAACCACCAGGGCGACGACTGCTGACCAGGCAATGGAGGAGGCGACCAGGCTTGCAATCTCGGGCGCAACGTCGTCGTCGAAGACCCTGAACGCCGTCTGGACAGCCATCAGGATCGTCCAGACGACCCCCCAGATCACAAGCTTGGCAGTGCTCCGGAGCCGTCGACGGGACAATTCCTGCCGTCGCTGGACAGCGTCCTGACCCATCGGCTCGCCCACCACTTGGCGCAGGGCTTCCGCGAGGGTTTCCACCCGGCGGACCCCTCGGCGGGCCAATGAATCCACCAGTTGGTCGGGTTCTTCAACCCCCGAGCGGACTCCGTCGATGTCTATGCCCCGCCGACGCTCTTGGCCGGAGATTCCAAGGACGTTCGGCGATCCGAACTTGAAGCGGTCGACCCGAACTGGCGCCGCAAAGACGATGGCGACGTTGGGATAGCCCAGGTGACCCATCTGGAAAGCGAGGATCCGTGCATCCCGGCGCAGTAATGGGTCGCCGCCCTCGGTCTGGGTCATCCGGACGACTGCCGCCAACTGGCCCAGCGGAACAGAAATTGG
The DNA here is from genome assembly GCA_052390275.1 of Acidimicrobiales bacterium. Classification (GTDB taxonomy): domain Bacteria; phylum Actinomycetota; class Acidimicrobiia; order Acidimicrobiales; family AC-14; genus JBQTHD01. The sequence goes on from JBQTHD010000020.1 coordinate 13,972, forward strand.
CGCTTTGAGCATCGGGTGCTTCAGGGTCAGGTTGTCGTCGTCGAGGGAAACGGCCGGGCGGGCCCGCCCGATGGGTGGCTTGCGGTAGAGGAAGGTCTCGGCCACCGGCCGGCCTCGCCTACAGGAACTCGACGGTGGGGCCGGGCTCCAGGCGGTGGCGGGTGTCGAAGATCGAGCGGGCGTGGGCGGTGACCATGGCGTAGTCGAAGGCGTCGTGGTCGGTGAGAACGACCACGGTGTCGGCCGCGGCCAACTCGGCGGGGCTCAGGTCGACCCGGATGACCCCGGTGGGGGTGTGGTCCTCCCCTGCGTGGGGGTCGGCCGCTCGGACCTCGGCCCCCAGGCGAAGCAGGCGGTCGGCCACGGCGATAGCCGGGGACTCCCGATCGTCGCTGGTGTTGCGCTTGTAGGACAGCCCCAGAAGGAGGATGCGACTGCCGTTGACCGCCTGTCGCCGCCGGTTCAGGGCCACCACCAGGCGGCGCACCACATAGTCGGGCATGTGGTCGTTGACGTCGTTGGCCAACTCCACGAACCGGAAGGGCTGGCCCAGCATGCGCTTGACCCGCCACGAAAGGTAGCTGGGATCGATGGGCAGGCAGTGCCCACCCACCCCCGGCCCGGGTGTGAAGGGCATGAACCCAAAGGGCTTGGTGGCGGCCGCTGCGATGGCCTCCCACACGTCGATTCCCAGGTCGGACGCGAACATGGCCAACTCGTTCACCAGGGCCACGTTGACGTGGCGGAAGGTGTTCTCGAGCAACTTGACCAGTTCGGCCTCCCTGGTCCCCGATACCGCCACGGTGCGATCCACCACCGAGGAGTAGAAGCGCTCCACCGCCGCCAGCGACGCGGCGTCGATTCCCGACACGACCTTGGGGGTGTTGACCAGCCCATGGGTGGGGTTGCCAGGGTCGATGCGTTCGGGGCTGTAGCCCAGGTGGAAATCGGCGCCGGGTTCGAGGCCCGACCCGGCGGCCAGGAGCGGGGCCACCAACTCCTCGGTGGTACCCGGGTAGGTGGTGGACTCCAGGATGACCGTGGCCCCCGGACGCAGGTGGGCGGACAGTGTCACCGCGGCGGCCTGGATGTAGGTGAGATCGGGGTTGCCGTCGCGCAGCGGAGTGGGCACGGTGACGATGGCCACGTCGAAGTCGGCCAGGCCGGCGGGATCGGCGGTGGGCTGGTAGCGACCGGAGTCCAAAGCACGTCGCAACTGGGCCGCGGAGATGTCCTCCACGAAAGAATCGCCCGCCTCCAACCGCTTGATGCGGCCCGGGTCGGTGTCGTAGCCGACCACTTCGTGGCCGACCTCCACCGAGCGAATGGCCAGGGGCAGGCCAACGTAACCCTGACCCACCACCACCACCCGCGATCGTGGTTGAGCGGGTCGCGGGGTCATGAACCGATTCTACGGGCCTACCGGTGGCGATCTCCGGTGCTTCTGCTCCGCCGGCGCCACCTCCAGCAAAGCGCCGGCGCGTGACTCGGCGCATCTCTGGCGATCACCGGCCCGTGACTCGGGGCAGCGCTGGGCCTCCTCCTAGACTCCGGCCATCGACATCTTGGTTCTGTGCACCGGAAACGTCTGCCGCTCTCCTGTGGCCCACCGCCTCCTGGCCGATCGCACCGCGCGGGCCGGGTTGGACGTGCGGGTCTCCTCCGCCGGGTTCTGGCGGGCGGGGCAGCCTGCCAGCGCATCGAGCGTCTCCCTGTTGGCCGAGCGCGGCATAGACGCCTCAGCTCATCGAAGCACCCTGGTCACTCCGGAACTGCTGGGCGAGGCCGACCTCATCGTGGGCATGGCCCGCGAACACGTACGCGAAGCGGTGGTCACCTCCCGGCAGGTTTGGATCCGGGCCTACACCCTCAAAGAACTGGTCCGCCGGGGGATGATGGCCGGCCCCCGCCTCCCGGGCCAGGACCTGGACTCGTGGCTGGCCACCATCCACAACGGCCGGACACCTGCCGGCCTGATGGGTTCGGACCCCGCCGACGACGTGGCCGACCCCATTGGCCAACCCATGGGGGTTTACCAGCGGATGGTCGCTGAACTGGAAGGCCTGGTGGACGCGATGGTCGGCCTTATTTGGTCCCCGGCGTTCCGGGCCACAGGCCAGCCTCGGGTTAGCCACGCCGCCGAGGGGAGTGCCCGGTCCGGCATCGAACCAGGACAGCGTGCGGGCGGGGTGCAGATGCCGGCAGCGGTTAGGTGAAGCGCATCAGGCGACAAGGAGAGGGACGAACCCGGATGGAGCAGACAGCGCGATCAGGACCTGAGCCCGCCCGTACCGACGAGGCAGTGTTCGACATCATCGACCGGGAGTGGCATCGCCAGGTGGCCGGCCTCCAGTTGATCGCATCGGAGAACTTCACCTCTCCTCAGGTAATGGCCGCCCAAGGCTCGGTCCTGACCAACAAGTACTCCGAGGGCTACCCGTCGCGGCGCTACTACGGGGGCAACGCCGTGGTCGACGAGGTGGAGGAACTGGCCCGCCGACGGGTTTGCGACCTGTTCGGGGCCGACCACGCCAACGTTCAGCCCCACTCGGGAGCCTCGGCCAACCTGGCCACCTACCTCGCCCTGCTCAACCCGGGGGACACGGTCATGGGCATGCGCCTGGACCAGGGCGGTCACCTGACCCACGGCTCCCCCGTCAACGTGAGTGGACGTCTCTACCGCTTCGTCTCCTACGGGGTCAGGGATTCTGACGAGCGTCTCGACTACGAGGCCATGGCTGAACTGGCGGCCAAGGAGCGGCCCAGGGCCATCGTGGCCGGGGCCACCGCCTACTCCCGCCAGATCGACGCCGCCCCGATCCGGGAGATCTGCGATTCGGTCGGAGCCCTGTTGATCTTCGACGCCGCCCACATCGCCGGGTTGATCGCCGGCGGGGCTCACCCCAATCCGGTTCCCCACGCCGATGTGGTCACCTTTACCACCCACAAGACCCTGCGGGGTCCCCGGAGCGGGACCATCCTGTGCCGGGCCGAACACGCCAAGGCCATCGACTCGGCCGTGTTCCCCGGCCTGCAGGGCGGGCCGCTGATGCACGTGGTGGCGGCCAAGGCAGTGGCATTCTGGGAAGCGGCCCAACCCGACTTTGCCACCTATGCCGGCGGGGTTGTGGCCAACGCCCGGGCTTTGGCCTCGGCCCTGGCCGCCGAGGGCTTCCGCCTGGTGGCGGAAGGGACCGACAACCACCTGGTTCTGGTGGATCTGAGGCCCTTTGACGCCGACCTGACCGGCAAGGTGGCCCAGGACGTTCTCGACGGGGTGGGCGTCACCCTCAACCGCAACCAGATCCCGGGAGATCCCCGAAGTCCCTTCGTCACCAGCGGCCTGCGCCTGGGAACGGCGGCGGTGACCACCGCCGGCATGGGGGTGGGGGAGATGGCCGAGATCGCCGGTCTGGTGGGCCGGGCCCTGCGCCATCGCGACGACCCCTCCGCCCTGGCGGTAGTGGCCGGCCGCACCCGGGAGTTGTGCCGGGGCTTCCCCCCATATGGCCCGGGATCACCCTGGCCCCAAGCATCGCCCTGGCCCCAAATATCCGCCGCCACCGCTTCCTCGGGGGCCGCTGAATCCGCCGCTTCGCTCATCGGGGGGTAGCCCGGCCGTGCTCGGGGCCTATGGCGGCGTCTTCGCCGTGTCGGCGGCGGTCACTTTCGGGCTGACCCCGCTGGCCTGGCGCCTGGCCGGACGAATCGGAGCGGTGGTGGAGCCCGACGAGCGCCGGGTCCACCTGATCGCCACCCCCACCCTGGGGGGACTGGCCATGTTCGCCGGTGTGGCCGCGTCGCTGCTGGTGGCGAGCCGCGTGGGCCTTCTGGCCGACGTCTTCTCCACCCCCGAGCCCCGGGGGCTGATGCTGGCCGCAGCCGTGATGCTGGGTGTCGGAATGCTGGACGACCTCCGCGACGTTTCGGCGCCGGCCAAGCTGGCCGGCCAGGTGCTGGCCGGATCGGTCCTGGCCCTGGGGGGCATCGGGCTGTTCTTTTTCCGGGTTCCCTTTTCCGGGCTGTTGGTCCTGTCGTCGGATCTGAGCTTTATCACCACCGTGATCTGGGTGGTGGCCATGGCCAACGCCGTGAACCTGATCGACGGTCTCGACGGCCTGGCCGCCGGCCTGGTGGCCATAGCGTCGGGAGCCTTTTTCTTCTACGCGCTGCGCCTCGGCCAGGCGGGCCTGCTCGATCCCTCCAACCCGGCGCCGCTGATCACCGCAGCGGTGTGCGGGGCATGCGTCGGGTTCCTGCCTCACAATTTCCACCCTGCCCGGGTGTTCATGGGCGACAGCGGGGCCCTGCTGTTGGGCCTGTTGATGGCGGCGGCCACCATCTCGGTCGGGGGTCGCACCGCCGACCCCTTCAGCGGTCAGACGTACTTCTTCTTCGCTCCGTTGATCATCCCCTTCGTGATCCTGGGGGTGCCCTTCGTGGACACCGCCCTGGCCATCGCCCGCCGGGCCCGCCGGCGCACGGCTCTGAGTCAGGCCGACAAGGACCACCTCCACCACCGGCTTCTGCGCCAGGGCCACGGGCCGCGCCGGGCCGTGTTCATCCTGTGGGCCTGGACGGCGGTGCTCTCAGGGGTCGTTCTGGTTCCCTCCTACACCAACTCGGGCAACGCTCTCGTGCCTTTCGCGCTGGCAGCCCTGGCCATTGGCCTGTTCACGGTCCTTCACCCTCGCCAGGACGAGCCCGGCCCGGATGATCCCACTGAAGACGAGCCCGGCCGGGACGAGCGCGAGAACTCAGGACTTGGAGGCGAACCAGCGGAGCGTGCGCTCTAGGCCGTCGGCGAAGCCGACCTCGGACTTCCAGCCCAGGTCCCGCTGGGCGGCAGTCGCGTCCCCTCGGGTGCAGTACACGTCTCCAGCCCGGGGGTCGGTGTGGGTGGGTTCTACGGTGACGCCCAAAAGGTCGGACAGGAGCCCCAGCAGATCGAGCAGCGAGAAGCTCTCACCGTTGGCCACGTTGTAGGCCCGCCCCGAGCAGGCCAAGGCGTCGGCCTCCGCGGCCAGCAGGTTGGCGGCCACCACGTCGGAGATGTAGGTGAAGTCCCGGCTCTGGCCGCCGTCACCGTGGACCTCGGGGGACTGCCCGGCCCGGAGGGCCTCGGCGAACAGGGGGATGACGGCCGCGTAGGCCGAGTCGGGCCGCTGGCGGGGCCCGAAGACGTTGAAGTAGCGCAGGGCCACCGTCTCCAGGCCGTAAAGCTCATGGAAGACCCGGCAATAATGCTCGCCGGCCAGTTTGGTCACCGCGTAGGGGGAGCGGGGCAAGCTGGGCGAGGACTCCGACGTGGGCAACTCGGCCGCCCCGCCGTAGACGCTGGAGGAGGAGGCGTAGACCACCCGGCGGACCCCGGCGTCGGCCGCCGCCCGCAGAACAGTGAGGGTCCCGTGGGTGTTGGCGGTGTCGGTGGCCAGGGGGTCAAGGACCGAGCGGAGAACCGCGCGGTGGGCCGCCTGGTGAAACACCACCTCCACGCCCCCCATGACGCCGCGAACCGCGGCTTCGTCGGCCACTCCGGCGACGGTCAACTCGGCTGCGGCAGGGACGTTGGCGGCAAAGCCGGTGGTGAGGTCGTCGAGAATGCGGACCGAGTGGCCGCCGGCCAGAAGGGCATCGGCCACCTGACTGCCGATGAAGCCGGCACCACCGGTTACGAGAGCGAGCATGGGCCGAAGCTACCTGCCGCGGGGAGCGGTCCCCCTCTTTCTTTAGCCGGATAGCCCGTCGGGAAGTGCTATCACCGCTACCATTGGCCCAATGTCTGAGTCGTGGAACGGCGGCAGCGGTGAGCTGGAACTCCGCGACTACCTCAGTGTCCTGTGGCGGCGCAAAAAGGTCGTGGTCCTGGCCACCCTCCTGCTGGTCAGCACCGCACTGGGCCTCTCCTATGCCCAGAGTCCGGTCTACCGGGCCACCGCCGAGTTCGTGCCACCCCCGACATCGGCATTGGTGCCTGGTGTTGACACCGGCAAGGGGTCCAGCGACATTTCTACTGCGGTCGAGTTCCTGACCAAGTCCGTGGTGCGGGACAAGGTGACCGAAGCGGTCGGGTCCGGTATCCCCAAAGCCATTGCCGAGCAGGCGGGCGCTGGGTTCGTGGCGGTGTCGGTGGAAAGCGGGGATCCGGCCCAGGCCGCAGCGGTGGCCGACGCCTACGTGAGGGCATACCTGGACATTCGCCGGGCCCAGGCTGTCGACGGTCTGAGGAAGGCGATCGCCGAGATCGAGCCCCGGTACAACGAGGCGCTGGCCAAGGTCAACGAGATCAACGGAAGGTTGGCAGCCGCCACCTTCCCGCCCACCCGTCAGGCTCTGGAGTTGCAGTTGGGTCCGGAGTTGACCCGCAACGAAGCCCAGGTGAGGGTGGACGGGCCCACCCTGCTGGACCTCAACACCGAGTTGGCTCGGGCCGGTAACGACACCACAACCGTCGTCCCGGCCAAGGAGCCCCAAAGCCCCATTCGCCCCACCCCGGTCCGAAACGGAATCCTGGCCTTTCCCATCGGCCTGGTTATCGGGGTGGCTCTGGCCTTCGTTTTCGAACACCTGGACGACTCGCTCAAGTCCAAGGAGGACGTCCAGCGGGTGTCCGGCGGCCTCCCGGTCGTGGGGGTCATTCCCCAGGTGCGCATGCGCGACGACAGCGGTTCGGAACTGGTGTCGTTGGCCGCCCCGGATTCCCCGGTGGTGGAGGCCTACCGAAGTTTGAGGACCTCGGTGCAGTTCCTGGCCCTCGACGGGGCCCTGGGCAGCATCCAGGTCACCAGTTCCAACGCTGCCGAGGGCAAGACCACCACCATGGCCAACTTGGCCGTCGTGATGGCCCGGGCCGGGTCCAAAGTGGTGGTCATCGACTGCGACCTCCGCCGCCCGCGAGTACACGAGATCTTCGGCGTCCCCAACGACGTGGGCTTCACCTCGGTGTTCCAGGGTCACGTACCCCTGTCGGCCGCACTGGCATCAATCCCCGGTGAGCGCAACCTGCGGGTTTTACCCTCTGGGCCACTGCCCCCCAACCCGTCTGAGTTGTTGGCGTCCCGGCGAACGGCCAGCATTCTCGCCTCGCTGAAAGCCCAGGGCGTGGTTGTCCTGCTCGACTGCCCGCCGGTCATGCCCGTAACCGATGCCGCCGCTCTGGCCGCCTGGGTGGACACCACCCTTTTGGTGGCCGCCCAGGGGACGACCACCAAGAAGCAGCTTCAGCGGTCGGTGGAGGTTCTCCGCCAGGTCAACGCCCCGCTGGTGGGCACGGTGTTGAACCGGGCCCAGGGCCAGGAGGGCTACGGGTACGGCTACTACTACCGCCGGCCCGAGCCGGGCCCGGCTCGCCCCAAGCGGGCCAACGGGTCGGGAGCCACGGACTCACGCCCGGTCGCCGGTTGAGTCCGATTCCGCCAGCCACCCCGGTTGGTGTTCCCAGCCTCAGCCCCGGGGCCGGGTCACCGATGACCCCCGAGGACGAAGTCCGCCGTCACAAAAGGGACTCACTACTGCGGTGGGCGGTCCGCCGCCGAGCCATGGTCCAGGGCGGACTGGACGGGCTGGCCTGGGTGGCGGGCCTGTTGCTCGCCACCTCGTTCCGCTACGACTTCGAGTTGGCCCGGGTGGACTTCGTCCGGGGCGCCCAGATCCTGCCTTTGGTGGTGTTGTTGCAAGCGGCGGCTGGCAGCGCCTTCGGGCTCTACAGCGGCCGGTCACGGTTCGGCAGCTTCGACGAGATCGCCGGGCTTCTGCGCTCGGTTGTGCTGGCTGCCGCCTTCGCCTATGGCTTCAACCTCCTGGCCGACCCTCATTTCGTGCCCCGCTCGGCGGTGGCGGCCGGGGCCATCATCTCCCTGGTGATCATGGCCGGGGTCCGCTACTCCTGGCGTCTGGAGCGAGAACGCCGCCGCCGGCCCACCGGGGAGAACGCCGAGCGCCTGGTGGTCTTTGGTGCCGGGGAGGGCGGGGACCAGGTCATCCGGGCCATGGTCAACGATCCGGCCAGCCCCTACCTGCCGGTGGCCCTGCTCGATGACAGCCCAGCCAACCGAAACCTGCGGATCCGGGGCGTTCCGGTGGTGGGCACCCGGGCGAAGATGGCGGCCACGGCGGCCGCCTACCGGGCCGACACCCTGCTCATCGCCATCCCCAGCGCTAGCCCTGATTTGATCGGGGAGCTCACCGATCTGGCCCGGGCCGCCGGTCTCAAGGTCAAGGTCCTGCCTCCGGTTTACGACATCGTCGGTGGCCGGGTGGGGGTGGGTGACATTCGGGCCGTCACCATTGCAGACATCCTGGGCCGCCACGAGGTCCGCCTGGATCCGGAGGGGATCTCGGGGTACCTGAGGGGCCGCCGGGTGATGGTGACCGGGGCTGGGGGGTCCATCGGTTCGGAGCTCTGCCGCCAGGTCCACCAACTGGGCCCGGCGGAGTTGATCATGGTGGACCGGGACGAATCCGCCCTCCATGCCGTGCAGCTGTCCATCGAGGGTTCGGCCCCGTTGGACTCGCCTGATCTGGTGCTCCTGGACCTACGGGACGAGGTTGCCGTGGCGGACCTGTTCGCCCGGCGCCGGCCCGAGGTGGTGTTTCACGCGGCCGCCCTCAAGCACCAACCACTGTTGGAGCTCTACCCGGCAGAAGCGCTCAAGACCAACGTATGGGGCACCCTCACCGTGTTGGAGGCGGCGGGCGCCGCCGGGGTCTCGCGGTTCGTGAACATCTCCACCGACAAAGCCGCCGACCCCAGCACCGTCCTCGGGTACTCCAAGCGGATCGGCGAGCGCCTCACCGCCCAGTTCTCCGGGGCCTCGACCGGGTCGTACCTAAGCGTCCGCTTCGGCAACGTGCTGGGGAGCCGAGGTTCGATGCTGGGCACCTTCCAGGCCCAGATAGAGGCGGGCGGGCCGGTCACGGTTACCCATCCGGATATCACCCGGTACTTCATGACGGTGGAGGAGGCGGTCGGGCTGGTCATCCAGGCCGGGGCCATCGGGCGGGACGGAGAGGTTCTGGTGCTGGACATGGGCCACCCGGTTCGTATCCACGAGGTGGCTGAGCGTCTCATCGCTCTGGCCGGCCGGGACGTTCCCATCCAGATCACCCAACTGCGCCCGGGGGAAAAACTCCACGAGGTCCTTTTTGGACCAAACGAGGTGGACCACCGCCCGGTGCATCCCCTCATCTCCCACGTGCCCGTTCCACCCTTGGACGCTGACGACGTTCGTGGGGTCAACCCTTCGGTCGATGCCGTCGCCATGGTGGCCCAGTTGGCGGACCTGGCCCGGCCCCCCCTGGCCGAGGCCGTAGCAAAATCGCCGTAACCATTATCGCCACTAGGTTCCGTGGTGGGTGACGACCAAATCCAGATTCGCCGGGCCGGCCCCGCCGACGAGGCAGGCGTTCTGTGCCTCCTCCAGGCTGCTTTGGGTTGGGGAGACGACGAGCGCTTCGTTGAGTTCTTCGCCTGGAAACACACCCAGGGCGCATTCGGTCCCTCGCCGGCCTGGGTTGCCGTGCATGACGATCGGATCGTCGGCTACCGAGCCTTCATGCGCTGGGGGTTGACCATCAACGGAGCCGAAGTCCCAGCGGTGCGGGCTGTGGACACCGCCACTCACCCCGACTTTCAGCGTCGGGGGATCTTCTCCCGGCTGACCACCACCGCGCTGGCCGACTTGACGGCCGCGGGGGTGGAACTGGTTTTCAACACTCCCAATGAGCGCAGTTACCCCGGCTACCGAAAGCTGGGTTGGCAGGACGTGGGCCGCTTGGGCGTGGGTGCGGTCCCCCGGGCCCGGGCTCTGCCGGGGTTGGTGGCGGGTCGACTTGCCCGCAAGCCCAGCCAGGGGGCGGACAAGTGGTCGCTGCCCACCTCAGCGGGGGTTCCGGCGGCAACGTTGTTGGCAGACCACGACGGCGTGTCCCGTCTGCTCGCCTCCCAGGCGGTCCGCCCCGGCCAACTGCGGACGCAGCGGACCCCGCAGTACCTGGCATGGCGCTACCGGCTGGAGTCCCTGGCTTACCGGGGGTTCATGGCCGGCAATTCTGCCGCCGATGGATTCGTCATCCTTCGCCGGCGCCGCCGGGGGGCCGCCACCGAGATCGCCGTGTGTGAGGTGTTGGTCCCTGGAGCCGTTCCTCGATCGGCCCGCCGACTGGTGCGAGCGGCGCTGCGCCAGGTCGAAGGTGATTACGCCCTCTCGCTGGTCCCCTGCGCCTCCGCACCGGGCGATGCGATGTCCGGCGCCCGGGCGCTGGCCGCCGGACTCGGCAGCGGCTTCATCCCGTTGGCCGGCCAGGGTCCAAGGCTTGTGTGCCGCCCCCTGGCGGCTTCGGAGGTGCCGAAGTTGGCGGACTGGGCCCTGGCCCTGGGCGACGCGGAACTGTTCTGATGGCCCGTCGCTGCGTAGGGAAGTGACGGCCATCGCCCGGGCGGTAAAGAGAGCCATGGACGTCGTCGGCTCCGCCGTCGGCCTGGTGGCACTGTCGCCGGTACTGGGCTTGGTGGCCCTGGCCGTCCGGGTGTTTCTTGGTCGCCCCGTCCTGTTTACCCAACGGCGCCCGGGAAAGGACGGCCAGCCGTTCACCATCTACAAGTTTCGGACCATGACAGACGGGCGCGACCCTCAAGGGCAGCTTCTTCCCGACGCCGAGCGGCTGGGTGCGATGGGCCGCCTGTTGCGATCGACCAGCCTGGACGAGCTTCCCGAGCTCTACAACGTCCTGCGGGGAGACATGAGCCTGGTCGGCCCCCGCCCGCTGCTGGCGAGCTATCTGGAGCTCTACTCTCCCGAACAGGCCCGCCGCCACCAGGTCCGCCCGGGCATCACCGGATGGAGTCAGGTGAACGGGCGCAACGCCCGATCCTGGGAGGACAAGCTCGCCCTCGACGTCGCCTACGTCGATGACTGGTCGCTCCTGCTGGACCTACGGATCCTGGTTGCGACGGTCCGGGCGGTTGTGGCCCGCGAGGGAATCGCAGCCGCCGGCCACGCCACCATGCCCCACTTCGGGGGCACCCGGGCCCCGGGCGGTCCCGAAGCATTGGACTGATCTGCCGGGGTTCGGCCTCAGCGCAGATCGCGACGGAGGAAAGCCCGTATCCCCACCCCAGCCAGGACCAGCGAAACCACGACGGGAACGATCAGCGCATCGGGAGCCACGCCGTTGGCGAGCATGTTGCGACCGAGGTACCAGTGCCAGGGGGACACCAACCGCAGGGGGCGAACGGCTGGGCTGAGGCTCAGAAGACCTTGGAGCAGGTAGCCGGCTACGCCCAGGGAGCCGGCCGCGGCGGAGGCCCAGGCCCGACGACCGGTCGCCGCACCCACGGAGAAGGCCACCGTGGCATGGACCAGGGCGATGGCGAACGCGCCGGCACAGGCGCCGGCCAATCCGGTGGCCGGCACCCCTTCGAGGACCCCGAAGGGCAGGCCCAGACCAACCAGGGCGGCGGCGAACACCGAGGTAAGCAGGCCGAGCAGGGCTACGACGGCGAGGTATCTCTGCACGCCCACCGCCCGCCGGGTCACCGGGTTGGCCAGCACCAGCTCGAGCGTGCCGTCCTGCTCGCTGCCCGCGACGGCGTAGGCGCCCAGACCGACACCGAAAACCAGCAACAGAAAGGGCAGGAGCCCGGCGAAGAGGCGCCCGTGCAGGTAGCCGGGCGGGGAGGTGAGCGGTACGGCCTGATCGATACCGAGCAGCGACCGGGCCGCCTCTGGCAGGTCGGTGGCCAGGTCGTCGAAGGCCTCCTGGCCGGCGATGGTGGGGAAGAGGGCAACGGTGAACAGCACCAGGCCCACCAGGCCGGCCGACCACCACACCAGCGAGCGGCGACGGTCAAGCAGGAAGCGGCTCGCCAGCATCACCGAAGCGCCCCGGGGATGGCTCGTCATCGGTCCTCGGCGTAGTAGCGGAGAAACACGTCCTCCAGGTCGGCCTCGTGGGTGACGATGCGAACCACGTCGAGTCCGGCCGCGGCCCGGATTACCCCGGATACGGACCCCTCGACCACCAGGTGCACGACGCCGACGCCGGCGACTGCTTCGACCACCTCGGGTAGGGCCCGGAATCCGGTCGCGTCGGCCTCGCCGGCCACGTGGAGATCGATGCGCTGGCGGGCCTGGCCCCGCAGCTCGTTCACCCCGGCCACCGCCACCAGCCGGCCCCGCCGGAGGATTCCCACCCGGTCAGCCAAAGCCTCGACCTCGGGTAGAACGTGGCTGGAAAGCAGAACGGTCGCCCCCTCGGAGCAGACCTCGCGCACCAAGGCGTTGAAGGTCTGCTGCAGCAGGGGGTCGAGGCCCGAGGTGGGTTCGTCGAGCAGGAGCAGCTCAGGGCGGCCCATAAAGGCGGACACCAGGCCCACCTTGCGCCTGTTGCCGGTGCTCAGCTCGCCGATGGGCCGGCTCGGATCGAGTGCGAACCGCTCGAGGAGGCCGTCCACCCAACGGCGGTCGAGTCCTCCCCTCAGGCCGCCGAAGAAGTCGATCACGTCGGCGGCCCGGTATCGCCGGTCCAGGCGGAGATCGCCCGGCAGGTACCCGATGCGGCGCCGGATCTCGGGGTCGGCCCCGGATCCGCCCAGCACGCTCACCCGGCCCGACGTCGGCCTCACGAAGTCGAGCAGCAGGCGGATGGTGGTGGTCTTGCCGGCGCCGTTGGGGCCGAGATAGCCGAAGACCTCACCCCGCTCGACGACCAGGTCCAGCTCCTCGACCGCTCGGATCGCTCCGAAGTGCTTGGTCAGAGATTCCGTCCGGATCACGGCTTCGGCCGCGACCTTCAACGTCCGACGGCGAGGCGGTCGTCGGGTTCAGCTTCGTCCGCCACGCCCACAGGCTGCCAGATCGGACCCATGATCGGCGGCGGGGGCCTGCAAGCGATGACCATCCTGCTCCGGTGCTTGCGTGCGGGCGGAAGCCTTCGTAGGTTCTCGCTGTCGCCGGGGAGGATGAGTGTTCCTGAGAATCTTTGCTGTGGCAGCTCTCGCGGCAGCGGGCCTGGCCCTGGTGGACCGGCCCGCGGCCGCAGCCCCTCAACCAGACTCGATCGGCTACGACGTCTCCTGGCCCCAGTGTGGCAAGCCGCTTCCGGCCGGCCCTGTGTTCGCGGTGGTGGGTGTGAGCGGCGGCAAGCCCTACACCGACAACGCCTGCCTGGCCACCCAGTACGCCTGGGCGTCGGCGTCGGCGTCGCCGGGCGGTGCGGCGTTCTACATGAACACCTCGAATCCCGGCCGGGCCAGCACAGCCCTCGACTGGTACGCCCAACGCCAGCCCAACGCCACCTGCGGGAGGCAGGCCGAGGTCGCGTGCGCCTACAACTTCGGCTTCGGTGCCGCCCGGCACGCCTTCGCCTACGCCGAACGCAGCACTGGTTCCGCTGCGGGCCATCCGTGGTGGCTTGACGTCGAGACCGACAACTCGTGGTCACCCGCCGACAAGGCCGCGAATGTGGCGGCCATTCGAGGATCCATCGACTATCTCCGAGGCCAGGGCGTGCCGGTGGGCGTCTATTCGGCCGGGCGGCAGTGGGCCACCATCACGGGATCGGCTTCGTTTCCGGAAATGGCGAACTGGGTGGCGGGAGCCCGAACGGCCGACGAAGCACGTACGTTCTGTTCTCGGCCATCGTTCACCGGCGGGCCGGTGACGATGGTGCAGTTCGTCGAGGGTGGCTTCGACCGTAACTACGTCTGCGCCGTCACCCAGCCGGTCGTGCCGAACCCAAGCCTGCTCGACGGTCTCGTCTCCCTGTTGGGGCAGTTGCTCCCCGGGTCGTAGTGCGTACCGGTCTCCGGTGGAGCAAGAACGTCATGCCGGCCATATCCGGTCACGTCGCCGGCTTCGGTCCGGGGTCGAGGCGTTAGCGGGGAGGCGGGAATGACTGAGCATGCCGTGGTGATCGTCGGAGGCGGCCCGACCGGGCTGATGCTGGCGGGCGAGTTGGCGCTGGCGGACGTCGACGTCGTCATCGCCGAACGACGGGCCACGCCCGAGGTCGACGGATCGCGAGCCGGGGGTCTTCACGCCCGCACCATCGAGGTGCTCGACCAGCGCGGCATCGCCGAACGATTCCTCTCCGCCGGGCAACGGCATCTTGGGGCCGGCTACGCCGGAATCCCCTTGGATCTCAGCGACTTTCCCACTCGTCACAACTACCTGCTCGCCCTCTGGCAGAGCGAGTTCGAGCCCATCCTGGCCGACTGGGTTACCGAGCTCGGGGTTCGCATCCTTCGGGGTTGCGAGGTGGAGAACTTCACCCAGGACGGCAGCGGCATCGATATCAAGCTCTCCGGCGACTCGACCCTTCGAGCGGAGTACCTCGTGGGCTGCGACGGAGGACGCAGCCTGGTCCGCAAGGCCGCCGGAATCGATTTCCCCGGGCTCGATCCTTCGACCAGCTGGATGATCGCCGAGGTCGAAATGGAGGGGGAGCCGGAGATCGGAATGCGCCGCGGTGGAGGCATAGGGCCCGCCCCCCGAGGCGAAGGCGGGCGATCGTACCGAGTCGTGCTCAGAGAACGACATGTCGAGCACGCCGGCGAGCCCACCCTGGCCGATCTCAGCGAGGCGCTCGTCGCCGAGTACGGAACCGACTACGGGCTTGGCAACGCCAGCTGGATCTCCCGCTTCACCGACATGGCCCGCCAGGCGGCGACCTACCGCCATGGCCGTGTACTTCTCGCAGGCGACGCCGCCCACGTGCATCCCCCGCACGGTGGGCAGGGCCTCAACACCGGCGTGCAGGACGCCGTGAACCTGGGATGGAAGTTGGCCCAGGTGATCAGGGGCACGTCGCCCTCGAGCCTGCTGGACACCTACCACGGCGAACGCCATCCGGTCGGTGCCCGGGTACTGCGCAACACCATGGCCCAGGTGGCCCTCAGCATCCCCGACGACCGGCACCAGGCCCTACGCGATGCCGTTGCCGAACTGCTCAGCATGGACGAGCCTCGCCGGCGCATCGCCGGAATGCTCTGCGGTCTCGACATCGGCTACGACCTCGGTCAGGGCCACCCACTGCTCGGGCGGCGCATGCCCGACCTCGACGTGGTCACGCTGCACGGTCCCACCCGCGTGTTCGAGCTGCTTCACCGGGCCCGGCCGGTGCTGCTCAACCTCGGCGAGCCCGGTGGTTTCGACATTTCTCCCTGGGCAGATCGAGTCCGGTTGGTCGACGCCGAATACGACGGCGTGTGGGAGCTCCCGGTCCTTGGCCAGATAGCGGCGCCCCCTGCGGTGCTGATCCGACCCGACGGCCATGTCGCCTGGGCCGGCGAACCAACTGACCCGCGGTTGCCCGAGGCTCTGGTCACCTGGTTCGGGGCGCCCACGGGGGGGTAGCGCCCCGGTCGGGTCGGCTGCCTGTACACCGGTCGGCCCCCGCCTCGGGACACCGGTACACATGCCGGATCCCTCCACCGTTGCACTTGGTGCCCCGTTGCCCTGCGGGTTGCTAACCCAGCTCCTCGACCAGGCCCAGCCAGCGCTCCTCGGCATCGGCCAGCGCTAGCGCCGCCGAGGCGAGCTCGTGGGCCAGGCGGCCCACCGTGGTGTGGTCCCCGCCAGCCGTCTCGAACTGCACGGCTATTGCGTCACGCCTGGCCGCAGCGTCGACCATCTCCCGCTCGGCCAGGCCTGCGAGGCGGCGCAGTGTGCTGGGCGATCGCAATTTTCCGGCCGGTCCCGGCCGGTTGGCAGTCGGCGCTGGCGCACGGGCGGCTGGCGCACTTGCCAGGGTCCTGGCTGTCGAGGACACGTCCGCCGGAGTGGCGCCCGCGCCAAGAAAGGCGCTTGGCGAGCCCGTTGCCCAACCGCCCCGGCCGTCGAGGTGCACCACCTGCTCGACGGTGCGTTCCAGGAAGGCCCGGTCGTGGCTCACCACCACCAGGCACCCGGGCCAGTCGTCCAGGAAGTCCTCAAGGCTGCGCAAGGTATCGAGGTCGAGGTCGTTGGTGGGCTCGTCGAGGAGGAGCACGTTTGGTCGGGCAGCCAGAACCAGAAGCAGTTGCAGCCGTCGCTGCTCGCCGCCCGAGAGGGTCCCGATGGTTGCCCATTGGGCATCGGCGTCGAACCAGAACCGTTCCATGAGGCGGACCTGGCCCCAGTCCGGTTGATCGTTGGGAGCGGCCACGGCGGAACGCACACGCTGGCCGGGATCCAGATCCCGACCGACCTGGTCGTAGTACCCCAGTTGGACCGTCGAACCCCGAATCACGTCGCCGGAGTCAGGGACCAGGCGCCCGGCCAGGATCTCCAGAAGGGTGGACTTTCCTGACCCGTTGGGCCCCACCACCCCTAGTCGTCCCCCCGGTTCGAGGTCGACGTCGATGCCGCCGAACAGCGGCGGTCCCGACCCGAACCGGTGGTCCACGCGCCCGAGCGTGACCACCCGGTCGCCCAGGCGGGGGGTGACGTGGCCGCCCGCGGCCCCCGCCAGCTCCAGGTGCCCAGCCCGGTCGGTCGGAGGTGGCCCGCCCCCCACCAGCGCCGTGGCCGTGGCGATGCGGGCCTTGGGCTTGGCGGTGCGGGCCGCCGCCCCTCGGCGCAGCCAGGCCAGCTCCCTACGAGCCAGGTTCTTGCGCACCGACTCCGCCGTGGCCTCCCGCTCCACCCGCTCGATGCGAGCCTCCAGGTAGCCCGTGTACCCGTCGTCGTGGAGGTATCCCCGGCCCCGGTCCAGCTCCAGGATTCGGGTGGTGACCCGGTCAAGTACGTGGCGGTCGTGGGTGACCAGCACCAACCCACCCCGAAAGGCCGCCAGCCGGGCCTCCAACCAGGCGATGGCCCCGACGTCGAGGTGGTTGGTCGGTTCGTCCAGGACCACAAGATCGGCCTCGCCAACGAGCACAGCCGCCAGCGCCACCCGCTTGGCCTGACCGCCCGACAACGTGGCAACGTCGGCATCGGCCAGAGGGCCCATGCCCAGGCGGTCCAATATGGCGGCCGCCTCCCAGTGGTCGCCCACGGCCGCTCGGACCGTTCCCGCCGGGAGCTGTGGCCGCTGGCCCAGATAGGACACCCGCGCTCCCCGCCCCGTGCGGACGGCGCCCTCTGTGGGCTGGTCGACGCCGGCAATCAGGCGCAGGAGGGTGGATTTGCCGCCGCCGTTGCGCCCGACGACGCCCAGGCGGTCGCCGCGGGCCACCGTCACCGAAAGATGCTCGAACAGCGGCCGGTCAGGCCGGCGGGCGGCCACGCCCGCCAAGTCCACCAGAATCACTACCTGACGCTAGACACATCATTGGGCGCCCGTATCCACCGTGGAAGCTCCAAGGGTCCACAGCGCTTCGGAGCGTGGACCAGTCCATGGCGATCCTCCGGACCTCGCCGGAGAAACACCTGATAAGACCCTGATACCGGAGAATCCTCCAAATAGCAGCCCTTAGGTTTTCGGGCTGGCGGCTTGGCGACGGCTGGAAACGAAGACTCAGGTCGGGGTGGCGGTCAGTGACTGGCCCCGTTGGTGGGCAAATCACCGACCAGTGCGAGGTGAGGCGGCTGAAGATCTGGGGCTTCAGAGGTGGTCGCCCGGGCGCCGGGGTCGGGCTGGCCGGATGGCGACTTTCGGTAGATGGGCACGGCCAGGGCCACCAGGACCAGGGGCAGGAGTTGAACCCGCTGGCGGGCCAGGATGCCAAAGTTGGAGATGTTGGAGAAGGCCACCGCGAACAAGATGCTGTAGACGGCGGCGAAGGTGAGGAAAGGGGTGGCCCGGCGCGGAACGAAGTTGCGCAACCGGGGGGCTCGCAGGACGAAGGCGGCCATCAGGAGCACGCCCTCCAGGGAGGACAAAAGCGCAAAGACGTTGCCGGCTTCGAAGGGGAAGGGCCGGAACAGCACGGTCACCACAGCCTCGGGCAACTGGAGCGGCGAGGTGACAGACGGCGCGTCAAAGGTGGAGCCCTTATCGGTTCGCTCCTGCACGTTCACCTGTCGATCACCAATGGATTCGAGATTCTCCAGTTTGAAGAATCGCTGGGCGTTGACCCCTGCTAGAACCAGCAACCCGGCCAAGGCCGCGACTCCGGCCAGGCGGGCAACTGCGTCGGCGTAGGAGCGACTCTTGTTGGCGGCCAAGAGGTAGGAGGTCATCAACCCGGCCGCGGCGATGACGGTGATGTGGGGCCGGACCAGGGCCGTGCCGGTGAGGCCGACGATGATGGTCAACAGTGCCCCGCTGCGCTTGCGAAGCAGCCGGGCCGCCCCGTAGGCGGTGGCTCCGAGCATCAGGCTCATCCAGGCGTCCTTGCCGATGCTCGACGGCCAGAACATCACCGACGGGAGGAAGAACAGCAGCATCCCGTAGCGGAAGTGGTCGCCCCGGGGCATCGCTGTCTGGAAGGCCCGGAAGAACAGGTAGATGCCCCAGAAGCCCATCCAGGAGAAGACCAGGAACCCTCCCATCAGGGTGGGGCCGGTGACGGTGTAGAGGAGGCCGGTGAGGGTCTCGATGAACCCGGTGCCGATGAATTTGTTCCCCAGGGCGAAGTCCCCGGCACGGAACCGCTGGGCGATGGCGATGCCGGCGTCGTGATAACCGCGGGAGTCACCACTGCCATAGACCCCGAACACCACCGCGTAGCGAACCAGGGTTCCCAACAGTTTGGCGGCCAGGCCGCCCAGGATGAGCCGTCGGATTCGGCGGGAATCGTTGCGGGTGAGGTGCAGGAGAACCGGAACCGTGACAATGGCCAGGACGTGGCCGATTAGAACTCCTCCGGCCACGTCGTAGCTGGACTGCAGCAACCAGGCCACCGACACCACGTAACCCATTACCAAGGCGGTGGCCGCCGCGGTGGCGGCGTAGCCCGAATCCGCACTGGTGCCGCTCATCTCGCCTCCTGGTGCAGCCCTTGTGCCCCGATGCCCGCCGGGGCTTGTTTGCCCATCTGGCCGGCAACCTGCTCCCCGGTCTGGCTCCCGGTGGCCGGCGGTGCCGGGGGGTGGGCCAGAGCCGCTCGGTAGGCCTCCAGCGTGACTTCGATCACTTTACGCTGGTCGAACTCCGTTAGCGCCTTGCTGCGACCGGCCTGTCCGAACTGGGCCCGCAATCCCGGGTCCTCCACCAACCGCCCCAGTGCCGAGGCCAGGTCAGCCGGGCTTCGGGGGGGAACCAGCAGGCCGGTACGGCCGGGCTCGACCACCTGGCGACAGCCCCGGATATCGGTGGCGACCACCGGCAGACCCATGGCCGCCGCCTCCATGGCCGATCGCGGAAATCCCTCCCGGTGGGAGGCGAGTACGTAGATGTCGAGGGCGGCGTAGACGCTTGCCATATCCGTTCGCTCGCCCAAAAAAACCACACCCTGGGCCCGGGCCGCGTCCATCTCCGCCGGCCCCAGCCCGTCGACCTTGGCCGGGTCCGCCGGGCCGACCACTACCAGGCGGGCGGTGGGGTGGGTGAACCGCAGCCTCCCGGCCGCCTCGAACAGTTCCCGGTACCCCTTCTCCCACACCAGGCGGCCGACGGCGCCGACGAGAACATCGCCGTCGGCTGCGCCGGCTTGGCGGCGAAGGTCGGCGACCGCCGCCTGGTCAACGCCCTCAGGTGAGAACCGGTCGAGATCGATCCCGTTACCCAGCAGCCGGAGGCGCGATCGGGGAACACCGAGGCGAACCAGGACATCGATGTCCTCGACGTTCTGCACCAATTCGATGTCCGAGCAGGTCGCGGCCACTCGCTCCAGGGAATAGACCGCCGCTCGCCGGGCCAGGGTGTCACCCGGGGTGGCGTAAAGGCCGTGGACGGTGTTGATGATCCCACCGACGCCGGCGGCCCGGGCGGCCAGGCGGCCGTAGACGCCGGGTTTGGGATTGTGGGTGTGGACGATGTCGGGGGTCAGGGTCAAAAACAGGGAGCGCAACTCAGCCAAGGCCGCCAGGTCCCGGTGGGGGGCCTGAGACCGGGTGGCGTGGCGAAGTGGCCAATGGCGGGTTCCCTCGGCCTCCAGTTGAGCTACCCACGGCCCGGGAGCCGAGGCCCCGATCACCTCGTAACCGGCCTCGGCGAAAGCCCGAAGCTGGGGGCCGAGAAGCAGGACCAGGCTGACGTCGGTGGTGGTGACGTGGACCACCCGGGGCCGCAAGCGCTCCCGGGCCAGATGGTGACGGCCTGGCCTCAAGTGGTGGCCCCGGCGTAGCGGCCGCGATTGAGAATGCGGCGCAGGCTGTCCTCCATGGCCATTCCTCCGGCCGCCTTGGCCTCGAACCACCGCATCCGGTCGCTGACCTGGATGGGAGTTCGGGCCAGCCGGTGGGGGTTGGTGGCCCCGAAGGGGTTGGCCCGGGACCCGGCCAGGGCGGCGGAGGCAAACCGCCGGGCAATGGCAGCCTCGGCCGCGTCCGAACCGGCGACCGCCTTGGGATGGGCGAAATGGCGGGCTGCAACGCCCAGGCGCTGGCCGATCAGATCGATGGAGCGATCCAACTCCGCCTCGGCTGCCGGCCCGTCCAGGCGGTCGAGCAGGGCGTGGGTGTGGGTGTGGCTACCGACGGTGACCAGACTCGTGGAGACGGCTTCGGCCAGCGCCGACCAACTGACCGGCCGACCCTCGGCTGGAAACGAGCGCCCGGTCTCGGCGAAATCGGTGGCCAGGTAAAGGGTGGCGGGGACCTGATGGGCGACCAGGACCGGAACCGCCTGCTCGGTGAAGTCCACCGTGCCGTCGTCGAAGGTGACCACCACCGGGTCGGCCACCGTACGGGGTCCGCCGGCCAGCATCTCCAGGGCGGCGTCGAGGCTGACGGCTCGCCCACTGGCGGCCAGGTGGGCCATCTGCTCGTCGAACAGGGCGGTGGGCATGTCGATCTCGCTGCCCGAGCGGCCGCCGACCCGGTGATAGATGAGGATCACCACCCCGGACGGGGGGGTCCGGACCCGATCGGCCGCCTGAGCCAGCGTCTTGACCCCGGTCAGAGCCGCCCTACGGGCCGGAGGCCGCACCCGGGCCCAGGTCGAGGTCATGATCGGAGCGCCCCGGCAGCCGACGCCGAGGCGCCCGCGAGATCTGAGGAAGTCGGCACGCCCCAAGTGTGCCCCTCGACCGCCCACCGCCCGTACCTACACACCGACGCCACCCTGGCAGGGTGAGCAACACCCACGGCGGGTGACCGGTCTTTACGGGTCACTGCCAGCCGCGGTCGACGGCGATCTGGTCGAGGATCTTGTCGAACAGCGAGTCGAGCGAATGGTTGGCGACGATGACCTGGCGCAGTTGCTCGCCGACCTGGGCTCGGGTGGTGGCGTCCCACCCGAGAACTTCGGTGATGATCCGGGCCTGGTCGGCGGGGTCGTCATGGTCGGCGGCCAGGCGGCTGACGAGGATGGAGGGGAGCATTTCGACGGTGCACGGGTTGGTGGTCACCACTGCCAAGCCGCAGGCCATGGCCTCGCCCGCGGCCTTGTCAAAGGCGGTGTCGGAGAAGTTGACCATCGCCCGGTACCGGCTCAACAGGGCGGGGACCGACTCGTGAGCGACCGCGGGCATGAACCTGACCTGGGACTCACACCCCAGTTCCCGGGCCCGCGACAGCAGCCCGGCGGCCACCGGGTCGCCCACCGGCGACGGCCCGACGATGTCCAGAGTGGGTTTGAACCCGAGGGTGGCGCAGGCCGCCATGGCATCGAGAACCACCCCCAGACGCTTGATGGGAGCGACCCGCCCCAGGGCCACCAGATCGCGTTCGGGGATCACAGGCGCGACGGGGGGGCGGAAATGGCCTGTGTCGATGCCGTGGCCCACCACCCGGACGCCGCCGGGTTTGGCCGACTCCGGGAACGAACCCGGGGTGGCGGTGAAGATCAGGTCGTCGCACCATCGGGCATAGGCGGCCATCCGGGCCGAGACGTGGGGCTGGGCCTTCCATTGGTAAACCGGCCGGCGCCACAGCAGTTTGTGGGCGGCCAGCAGAGCCGGATAGGGCCCGCCCTGAACCACCAGGAAGGCATCGGCGTCGACTGGCTTCAGCCGGGCGGCCACGGCCAGGAACGAAGCGGTCGTGGACGGCCACCCCGCCCCCCCGAAAGTCTTGACGACCACGTTGGCCGCCAGGTCCCCCCGGCCCCGGTGGCGGGTGAGGACGGTCAACCGGCCGATACGCGCATTGCCGGCCAGAACATTGATCCACCGCACCTGGGTGGCGACGCTGGGATGATCGGCGTCGACGGCCTTGCACACGTAGACCAGGTTCCGAGGCCTGGCCTTCCCGGGGCCGGGCCCGGGGCTCAACCGCGTGTCCTGACGCCGACGCCCGGCCCGAACGTCGGCCCGATCGGCAGCGGTAGGCCGGCTGGTCCGGCCGGCGGTGCCGCGGGTCCTACTATCGCCGGGCGGTGCGAGTACTCCATCTGATCAGCGTGCTGGCGCCCTCGGGGGCCGAGCAGTCTCTGGTTGCCCTGGCCCGACCTCTGGGCGAACTGGGTGTGGAGGTCGAGGTCGCGTACCTGCACGAGCGCCCGGGCGCGGCCGAGTTCCTGGCTCGGGCCGGCCTCGATGCGGTGTCGCTGGGCCACCTGGGCAACCCCGCGGCCCGGCTGGCCGGCATCGGCCGTCTCATCCGGGAGTGCCGTCCGGACCTGATCCACACCAGCCTGACCGAGGCCAACCTGCTGGGCCGGCTTGCCGGTAAGGCTTTGCGTGTGCCGGTGGTGGCCAGCCTGGTGAACATCACCTATGGCCCCGACGAGTTGGCCGCCCCGGACCGGACCTGGCTGGGGGTGAGGAGCCGGCATGTCGCTGATGCGTCCACCGCCCGCCTGGTCACCCGCTTTCATGCCGTCACCCGGGAGGTGGCCGATGTGATGGCTCGGCGGCTGCTGGTGCCCCGGAGTCGGATCGAGGTGGTGCCCCGAGGCCGCGACCCCGCGTCCCTGGGGACGCGCACAGCCGAACGACGGGAGCGGGTCCGGGCCAGTCTGGGTGTGCTCCCGGGCGATGAGTTGATCCTGGCCGCCGCCCGCCAGGAGTACCAAAAGGGACTTGACGTTCTCCTGGAGGCCCTGCCGGCGGTCGTGGCCGCGCGACCGCGGGCCCGTTTGCTGGTGGCCGGCCGGCCGGGGGCGCAGACGGCGACGCTGGAGGAAATCTCGAGTCGGCTCCAACTGGGGGACAGGGCCTGCTTCCTGGGGCTGCGCAGCGACGTGGCCGATCTGTTGTGCGCGGCCGATCTGTTCGCCCTGCCCTCTCGTTGGGAGGGAATGGGCGGGGTTCTGCTGGAGGCCATGGCCCTGGAGGCTCCGATCGTGGCCAGCGACCTGCCCACGCTGCGCGACAGCGTTCCCGACGCCGATCACGCCCGCTTCTTCCCGGTCGGCGACTCGGCGGCCGCGTCCCGGGTGATCGTCGAGGCTCTGGCCGATCCCGCCGGGTCCCGCCGGCGGGCGGCTCGCAGCAGGGACCGGTTCGCAAACCATTTCACCGTCGAGCCGGTGGCCGCGGCCATGGCCGCCCTCTATCGCCGGGCCGCTCCCCACGCCGACCGAATTGGGCGTCAGACCCGGTCCTGACCGGGGCGCAGGGGAGCCTGGTCCAACGGGAGGTCGTCGGTGTTGTTCTCCTCGATCACCATGCCGGGGGGCAGGTCGCAGTTGAAGGGGTTGACCTTAAGCCGATCGCCGTACACCCGGGTTCCACTAATGAGGAAGGGCCCTCGGTTGAGCATTTCGCCGGCGTCCGCCTTGCAACTCACGTTGAGGGTGGCGTTGTCCGGCTCGATGATGTGGCCGTCGATGAAGCTGAAGTCCCGGGCCCCGCCGGACTCCGCCTCGAAGTCCAGAACGGTCCGGTTGGCCAGGCGGATGGAGGTGCCCTCCACCACCATGCCCACCACCCCGGCCACGGCAATGCCCTGGCGGCCGGTGTTGTCAATCCAGGAATCGACGACCCGAATGTCGGTGGGGGCCCGGTCGATGCCGCCCTCGAAGGTCTTGGCCGTCACGTAGACCCCGTCGCCCCAGACGTTTACCGCCTGGACCCGGCGCAGTTCCACCCGGTCGGAGGCAGCGACCTCGAAGCCGTGTTGCCTCTCGTTCTTGGCCAGCCCGCCTGAGGTGTTCTCGCACGGCCGCCGGCAACGCCCTCCCAGGACGGTGACGTCCTCGATGACGATGTCGGTGGAGTTTCGGATGGAGACGTGACGGTTCTCCCGGGCTCGGCCCGGTTTAGAGCCGTCGATGACCAGCGGGCCTCGTAACGTCAGCTTTTGGCAGCCTTCGATGCTCACCGGGTGCTCGATGGCGAAGGTTCCGGTCAACTCGACCACCCCACCCTTGCGACACCGGGCGTTGATGGCCTTCTGAACCGGGTTCAGGGGAATGGTGGTGGTAGTGGTGGCCGCCGGGCCTCCGTCCGTGGGCTGTTCGCCCGAATCCGGGCCCCGGTTTCCTGTGACCCATAGGGCGATCACCGCCCCGATGGACAGGGCGGCAATGAGTCCGGCGGCGATCATGGCGATCTGGCGGGGCCTGGGAGCCATGGGTCAAAGCTAACGAGGCGCGGGCTGGGCCCACGACCAGGTGCCGAGGGGAGGGGTCCCCGGGGACGGCTGCGGCGGCTGCACCGACCACTAAGTCACCGACTTGCTGTACCGACCCGTCGGCCGGAGGCTGCGGAGGGACCGGCGCCTACGGAACCAGCTTGGCCAGGCGGCTGCGGGCGGCCTTGAGGGTCTTCTGGGCGGTGAGCACCGGGCGCTCGGCCAGCGAGGGGGGCGCCACCAGGGCGGAACTGGCGGCCTGGCGTCGCAGCGCCGGATCTATGGCGGCGTCGGCGTTGGCCCCGATGGCCTGGCGCAGTTCCTCGGCCAGGCGGGGGTGTCCAAGGCCATGGGCCAGGGCGATGGCGTCGGCCAGGATGCCCTGCGCGTGGGTGGCCTTGATGCCCTTGCCGCAGTAGGCCATGCCCAGGTCCAGGTAGTCCTCCAGAAGGTTGGCCAGCCGCATGAGGACGATGTCGGCGTCCTCGCTGCTGGCGCTGCTGACGCTGGTGGCGCTGCTGGCGATGGTGGCCGGGCCGGCCGTCGTGCTCGACGCTTCCTCAGCCTGGACATTGGCCGGCGCGTCCAGCCGGGCCCGCCTCTCGGCCACCGTGGCCGAGTTCCACCGCAAGTGGGTGTATCGCTCGACCAGTCGCTCGACCTCGGCACTGGTTCCGGCCGCCAGATCGGACTGCCGGGTGGGGGAGGCGTGCCCACCGGCGCCGTCCCCCCAGTCCCCCTGGGCATAGGCGGCATGAATCAGGCCGGCGGCCACCACTGCCGGTGCGGCCCCATGGGCGGCCAGGATGCTGGCCGTGCCCACCAGATGGGCCAGGAAGGTCTTGCCCGAGGAGCGGAACTGAGCACTGAAGTGGGGCAGTGCCCATTCGTAGGCCCGGTGGAGGAGAACCACGTCCTTGTCGCCCCAGCCGGCGGCCCGCACCTGGTTGAGAAGCTGCAGGTTGGTCTGGGCGTAGGTCGGCTGTGTCGGGCCCAGGTCGGTCGGGCCCAGGTCGGTCGACCCCGGATCGGTCGACCCCGGATCCGAGGCAGCCTCGGCGCTGGCCGAAGGAGGAGAAGGCGGCGATGGCTCGATCGGTCGAAACTAATGCGGCCATCGACCAGGGCTGGTTGCTTGGTACCGTCGGGCCCGTGTCTTCGCCTCCCGCCCCCGCCCCCCGACGTCATCGGAGCCGGCTGGAGGGGCGAGGGTGATGCGGTGAAGGACGTGCGCTTCGCCCATTCGGCCTTCACCACGGCGGCCCTCTATGAGCGGGGTCGCAGCGGGTACCCGGCCGAGGCGGTGGATTTTTTGGTCGAGGCCCTTGGCGTCGGGACTTCTTCGGTGGTGGTGGACCTGGCCGCGGGGACCGGAAAATTTACCCGGGAACTGGTCGATCGTCTGGGTGCCGGCGAGAACGTTCCCTCGCTACAACCCGGTTTGCCTGGAGCAGGCGACCACCGGGGCGGCCTTGTGGTGGCCGTGGAACCGGTGGCCGATATGCGGGCCGAGTTGGCCCGGGTGGTGCTGGGGGCCCGGGTGACGGCCGGCGCGGCCGAGGCCCTTCCCCTGGCTCCTGCGTCGGTCGACGCCATCACCGTGGCTCAGGCTTTCCACTGGTTCGACGCCTCCCGGGCGCTAGCGGAGTTCCATCGGGTACTGCGCCCGGGTGGGAGGGTGGGGCTGATCTGGAACCGGGCGGACACGTCGGTGGACTGGGTGGCCCGGGTCGACGCTCTGCGGTCCCCCCGGCGGCCGCTGGAGGTGGCCGGTTTCCAAGTTCCCGCCGAGGTGGCCGACGGGCTGCGCCGGGCCCGCCGCTGGGTCGATGCAAGGGCGGGAGGACGGGCCGGCCGGTCAGGGACCAGGGCGCCGGCCAAGCGCACGGAGCCGTGGTGGGTGGCCCGGTGCCGCAGCGGCTTCGCCGGAAGCCCGTTGTTCGCCCCTCTTTCGACCCGGGTGTTCCGCCATACCGAGCGTTGCGATGCCGACCGGTTGGTGGACTGGGTGGCATCGTTCTCCCGGTTCTCCAAGCTGGCGCCGGCCGAACAGTCGGTCGTGGTGGGTTCGGTTCGGGAGTTGGCCGAAAGGGAGATGCCAGCGGAGTTCGACTTTCCCTTCCGCACCGACGTCTTCTGGACCGAGGCCCGGTAGTGCGACTGCGAATCCGCAGCCGGCGTGTGGCGGTCACGACCTTGCAGATCGGGGCTCTGCCGGCCCGGGTTCTGCCGGCCCGGGTTCTGCCGGCCCGGGCGTCTCTGGTCGGGGCAGCGTTGGTGGCAGTCATGGCTCTGGGTGCCTGTGGGGGTGAACGATCCAGCCCAACCACGGCGACCACCGTCGCTGACGGCGACCCCGAGTTCCCGGCACCTGGGCTGGGACCGAACGCCAGTGTCGTCCCCGGCCAGAACAACGGCGGTTCCCCGGACGGGGATTCCACCGACATCCCCCCGGAATCGGGCTCGGCCACCACCGCGTCGGGCCCCGGCGGTGGGAGTGGCCCGGGTGGCACTGGTGCGGCCACCACCGTCGGGCGCCCACCGGCGCCCCCGGCCACCACCGGCCCCGAGGTCCGCATCCGGGTTCGGGTGGGCACCGCGGAGGCTGGCACCGCCAGCTTCACCCTGGCCCAGGGCGTTGACGGCTTCACTTCGGTGGCCACCCAGGCCAGCACCGCCTACAGCACCACCGAGGGTGAACCGGAGACCTTCGCCAATGCTGTGCGTCCGGGGGCGCTGCTGGTGGTGACCGGCAACCCCATCGGCCCGGGCCGGCTTCTGGCCACGGCTGTGGTCCTGGTGGCCTGACCCACTGAGCACGGGCGCTGTGCCCATGAGTCTGGGCCCGATTTCGGTTCCGACCGACGGCCCGGCGCTGGTCATGGGGATATTGAACCGGACACCAGATTCGTTCTTCGATCGCGGGTCCTACTTCGCCTTCGATGAGTTCCTGCGTCAGGCCGAGCGCATGGTGACCGACGGAGCCGACCTGCTCGACATCGGCGGGGTGAAGGCCGGTCCGGGCCCGGAGGTTGGTGAAGCGGAGGAGCTGGACCGGGTCATCCCGGCGGTCGAGGCCCTGACCGCACGCTTTGGCCTACCGCTGTCGGTCGACACCTGGCGGGCATCGGTGGCCTCTGCCGCCTTCGCTGCGGGGGCGGTGGTGGGCAACGACATCAGCGGTTTCGCCGACCCCGGCTACCTGCCGGCGGCGGCCGCCGCGGGAGCCTCCGTGGTGGCCACCCATATCCGCCTGGCCCCCCGGGTGGCCGACCCCGACCCCACCTACGGCGACCTGGTGGCCGACGTGGCCGGATTCCTGGTCGACCGGGCCGAGCGTGCGCAGCGGGCCGGCATGAGCCCGGACAAGATCATCCTCGATGCCGGCCTGGACCTTGGCAAGACGCCGGCCCAGTCGCTGAGCCTGCTGCGGGCTTCGCCGGCCCTGGCCGCCCTGGGGTATCCCCTGTTGCTTTCGGCCTCCAACAAGACCTTCCTGGGAACGCTGTTGGACCTGGGCATCGGCGCCCGTCGGGAGGCCTCGTTGGCGGCGGCGGCCATCGGGGTGATCGGTGGTTGCCGGATCCTGCGGGTCCACGACGTGGCCGGTACTCGGCGGGTGTGCGCCACCCTGTCGGCGGTGGCGAGCGCCCGCCACCCCGGGTCAGCGCCGCCCGCCTCCGGCCGGCAGGTCGATTGAGCCGCTCCAGCCGGCCCGCTCCGCCGTTGGAGTCCCCCGTCTACCTGGTGGTGGGCGAGGACCAGGCCTTGGTGGGCGAGGCCACCCGCACGCTTTTGGCCCGGCTGGTGGGCTCGGGCGATGCCGCCCTGTTGGTGGAGGAGCCCGTCTTCGACGTCGACGATCTGAGCCCGCTGGTTGACGCCGCCCGCACCCCGGCTTTTCTGGCCGACCGCCGGATCGTGGTGGCCCGGGATATTGGTCGGCTCACCGCCGCCCAGGCCAGTCCCCTGATCGCCTACCTGGCTTCGCCCGACCCCACCACCCGGCTGGTCCTGGTGGCGTCGGGGCCGAAGCCGACCCGGGGCCTGGTGCAGGCGGCCAGGAAGGCCGGCGAGATGGTCGAGGCCGGGCCGCCGGTGGCTCGGGACCGTTCCGCGTGGGTGGCGGCCCGGGTCTCGAAATCGGCCATTCGCCTGGAGCCGGTGGCCACTGCGGATCTAATGGTTCACCTTGGGGAGGACGTCTCGCGGCTGGATTCACTTCTGGGAGTTCTCACGTCGGCCTTTGGGCCGGGCGCTCGGCTGAGCCGGGCGGACCTGGCGCCCTACTTGGGCGAAGCCGGACCCGGTGCCCCCTGGGACCTCACCGACGCAGTGGACCGGGGTGACGGCCAGGCGGCGCTGGTGGCGCTGCATCGACTGCTGGGCGGTGGGCAGAGACACCCGCTGGTGGTCCTGGCCATCCTCCATACCCACCTGGCCCGGATGCTGCGCCTGGACGGGGCGGGGATTACCACCGAGGCCGAGGCGGCCCTGGCCCTGGGGATCACCGGGAGCACCTTCAGGGCGGGGAAGGCCCTTCGTCAGGCCCAAAGAATGGGTTCGGGCGCAATCGCACGGGCGGTTCAGCTACTGGCCGACGCTGATCTGGCCATCAAGGGGGCCACCGAGTGGCCCCCCGATTTGGTGCTCGAAGTGCTGGTGGCCCGGCTCAGCCGGCTGTCGACGGGGCGTTGATGGCGTTGAGGCGGCGGGCCAGGCGGGACTTCCGGTTGGCCGCCTGGTTGGGATGAATGACGCCCTTGGCCGCCGCGGTGTCGATCCGCTTCATGGCGGCGGCCACGGCCTGGACCGAGTCAGGAGAGGCCCCGGTGGTGGCCTCCACCGCCCGCTTGACCCGCGTCTTCAACTCCGAGCGGACGGCCTTGTTGCGCAGCCTCCGCTTTTCGTTCTGGCGGTTTCTCTTGATCTGGCTTGCGATGTTGGCCACGGGCCGGAGAAGTTAGCAGTCGACGGCGGACGGTCCGGGCGCGCAGGGCCGGATGGAACCTGACTACTCCGCTACTCCACTGTGAGGGTGGCGACCATTCCCTTGTCCTTGTGCTGTTGGCCGTCGGCGGACTCCAGGATGCATTGGAGGGTGTAGGTGCCGGGCTCCATCACAGCGGCGAAGGGGGCGGCTTTGGCTCCGGGGGCGAAGGCAGCGACTTCGCCAAGGGCTTCGCCGGAGGCGTCTAGGACTTCGAGCTCGTGATCCTCCTCGCCGGTGTTCTCCGCGGTGAAGAACACGTTTGGTCCTTTGACCGTGGTCGGGCCCTCGAACGCATACTCCACCAGCGTGTAGGCGGCCACGGTGTCGGCCTGGTCCTGGGTAAAGGCGGCGGCCTCGGAGTCCGTGGCCGGTTCCTCTGAGTCGCTGCAGGCCATCGCCAAACCGGCCAGAGCGGCCGCCGCCAGCCAGGTGGTCAATCGTCGTCGCGCCCCGGTTGATGCCGCCCCGGTTGATGCCGCCCCGGTTGATGCCACTGGCCGCCCCCTTCATCCTTTGCGGCCAGCGGGATCGCCAGGGCCGCGCTTTAGGTGTTGCTAAGCAAAACACTATCCACAAAGAGCACCAGAATCTCGGAATCCCGGAATCTCAGAAGGTGTCTGGTGGGCCGGTGGTGCTCGGGCCCCCGGTAGTGGGCGGGGCGGTGGTGGGTGGGGTGGTGGTGGTGGGGCCGGACGTGGTCGTCGGACCGGCCGTGGTGGTCGGTCCGCCGGTGGTGGGCGGCGCGGTGGTGGGCGGTGCGGTGGTCGGGGGAGCGGTGGTCGGGGGCGCGGTGGTCGGGGGAGCAGTGGTGGTCGGCCTGGTGGTGGGGGGCTGCAGGGTGGTCGCCGAGGTCGTTGGGGGCTCGGTGACCGGTGGCTCGGTGACCGGTGGCCCCGTGGCCGGGGGATCGGTGTCAGGGGGGTTGGTGCTGTCGGGGTCGGGCCGCCGGGTGACCGGCGGGCGAGGGGTGCCGGAGGCTCCGAGCACGGTCACCCGCACCTCCTGGCGGAGATCGCCGACCTGGGCGGTGATGACCGTGGATCCGGGTCCCACCCCGGTGACCACCCCCGCCTCGACGGAGGCGACGTTGAGGTCGGCCGAACTGAATGCCACCGCCCGGAGAATCTCCACCGGAGCGGGGCGACCGTCGCTCATGGCCCCGGAAACCGCCAGCGGCGCCGCCTGTCCGGGGACCAGGCTGAGGGCCGGCGGGTTGACCTCCAGGGAGGCCAGCCGGGAACCGGCCGACTCGCCCTTGTAAGCCGCCTCCTCCCGGGCCTGGTCGGCGGCCAGGGAATCGAGGCGAGCCTGGCTGTTGCCGTCGCTCGCCACCGTGACCGAGTAGGTGATGGGGAAGCGGCCGTTGGGGGGAAGGGCGGTGATCTGGAAGCGCACCACCGGATCGGCCTGGATCACCTCGTCGAAGGGCGGTTCGAAGGCGATCAGATCCACTGATCCGGCTACCGACTTGGGAATGACCTCGTCGTAGAAGTCGGTGACCGGCTCAGAGTTCTGGTTCGTGAGAGTGATCTCACTCCGCAGTCGATCGCCCTGGACGCCTGAAAGCCTCCAGATACGGGTGAGAAGCATCCCGTTGGCCAACTCGGTCGGGGTGAAGGCGTAGATGGTTGGGCTCGGTCGGGCCGGTTCCGGCCGGGAGCGGACAAAGACTCCCGCCACGGCTGCGGCCAGAACCGCCATGACCACGCCGGCCACCACCAGTTTGCGTTTGCCTTGGGTTGGGTCAACCGGCCCGTCGTAGGGGTCGGCGGGGGTCAGTCGACCAGGTGGCGAGCCGCCGGGTGCGGACCCGTCGAGGTCACTCCATTCGTCACGCTCGTCGTCGAAGGGAGGCAGGACCATTGAATCGGAGAGCAGGTCCACGCCGGTGACGGCCCGATGGTTGGCCGTTCCGTCGACCAGGACCCTTTCCTCGTAGGCCTCGCCCTCCGCGTCCTGGCGAAGGCGTCCGTCGGGGTCCCCCTCCCGGTCCAGGTCCCCGGCCAGGCCCGCGTCGGTCAGGCGGGCCTCCTCGTCCAGAAGGAGTTCCTCATCCAGAAAAGCCAACTCGTCCACAGAGCCTGAGTCGGCCACGTCCGGCTCATCGAGGAGGTCGGCGGTGGAGAACCGACTCGTTTCGTCAAGACGGCTCACCTCGCTCAACAAAGCCAGGTCGGCGGGGTCACCGTTGGACATGCCGCCGCCGATGCTCGCCGGAGCGCCGATGCTGGCCGGAGCGACGACGCCGGCCGGACCGACGACGCCGGCCGGACCGACGACGCTTGCTGCCGGAAGGATGAGGTCCAGGTCCAGGCCGGCGAAGGGGTCAGAGTCGGGTTCGTTGGTTGCGCCCGGGCCGGGCGGAGGGGATGGAGTGGTCTGCATTGACCCAAACGACGCCAGATCCAGGTCGCCCAGGGGGCCCAACTCGTCGCCTACTGCCCGCCCCGCCAAGCCCGCCATACCCGCCGAACCGGCCAAACGGGCGGAACTCTCCGAACGTGGCCGGGGGTCCAGGCGGGGTCGCGACGAGAATTCCGAGCCGATCTCACCCAGGCTCGGGCCGGAGAGGAACAGTTCGTCCTGGGCCAGCAGAGCGGCGCCCCGGGCTGCGGCCAGATCCGGTTGGCAGCTCACCACCACCGGCCTTCGCAGCCGTCGACGCAGCGTCTCGGCCACCGCCGGAACAGTGGCTGACCCGCCGGCAGCGATGATGGTGGCGATGTCAACCAGGGCCACACCGGCGGCCTCGGCGGTGGCCACCAGGGATTCGACGGTATCGATCAGCATTGGGCGAACCATGAGATCAAAGGCGTCGCGCTGAAGGGTCAACTGGTGGGAATGGAGGCCAAGGTCGACGTCGATCACCGTCTGGTCCTCGGAGGACAACTGCTCCTTGGCTGCTACGCATCGTTGGCGGATGATGGCCATGGCCCGGGCTGTTTCCGGGTCGTTGACGTCCATGGTCTCGACCACCGCCGCCAATGACGAGGTGACGAAGGCAAAAACGGCCTGGTCCATGTCCGCCCCGCCGGCGTCATCGATCCCACCCGCCTCACCCAGAGAGACGAACCGGTCTGTGGTCCGCCCGAACAGGGCCACCTCGAGGCGCGATCCCCCCAGGTGATAGACGGCAACCACCTCCCCGGGAGCTACCGGCGACCTCTGGTGATGGTCGAGTGCGACAGCTTCGGGGATTGTCAGGCACAGGGGCCCACCCATCCCCGCCCGGGCCGCCGCCACCAAAAGAGCTTCCACCTGCGATGTAATCCACGACGCCGGGTGGGCCAGGGCGACCCGGTCAGGGGGCCCGCGGCGAAGCGTTCGCACCCGATCGAGCACCTCCCGCAGGAGATGGCCGACCAATTCGTCGCCGGTGGCCGAGTGACCGCCCAGCATGAGCGGAACGGGGTCGCCCACCCGGGCGGTGAAGTTGCGGGCGACGGCGGCGGGGTCCACATCGGCTGGCGGCTTGCCGGCCCGGAAGGTTCCGTTGCCCATTCGGGTCAACTCCGCGGCCATGGAATCGGTGAAACGGCCCAGCTTCAGCGCCTCGACTCCCCCGGCCGCGGTTGCCGCCGCGGCGATCCGAGAGCCGCCCAGATCGATGCCCAGTTGGTAGGTCATGGGCAGCGTTTGGCTGACAGCCTCAGCGCCGTCAGGATTGGGGCCGCCCGGAACGGACGGGCGGCGGCGGGATTGGCCAAGCCGATTCCTCCTGTTCGTCTCCAGAGTACGGCGGCCCGGGCCATTCGACTACCCGGCGGCGACATCGAATGACGATCGTCGGTCCGGCCGCCGGCGCCGGGCCCTGGCGTGGTCGGTTCCGGGGTGCCGCCTGGTCGGTTCGGCCGCCGGTTGGTTAGCCTCCGGGCCATCGCCGCCGGGCTAGGGGTCCGCCGGGGACGAGGGGGTAGCCGGGGTTTTGTTGTTTGCTCGCCAATCGCCGAGGTCGAACGCTGATGGGGCACCAAGGGCCTCATCGTGGCCGCGGGTGCTCAGCGCTCTTGCGGTGGCGGTCGGCCTGGTGGCCGGTGGTTCATCGGCCTGGGCTGGCCCACTGGAGGATCGCCGTCGGGAGGCGGTCCGGCTCACCACTGAACTGGAATCCCAGGCTCGGGTCATTGTCGATCTGAGCCGGCGGTCTCAACGGGCGGCCGAGACCCTGGCGGGGGTGTCCGGCGAGGTGGACAAGGCCCAGACGGAAATGGTGGCCGCCGAGGAGCGCCACCAGTTGGCGCGACGCCGCCTGGCGGCCGACGCCCAGTTGGCCTACATCGAGGGCCGCCCGACCCGGATGTTCAGCCTTCGGGAACCCGCCGGGTCGCCGGAGGCGCTCAGCCGGG
Organism: Acidimicrobiales bacterium; assembly: GCA_052390275.1. Taxonomy (GTDB): domain Bacteria; phylum Actinomycetota; class Acidimicrobiia; order Acidimicrobiales; family AC-14; genus JBQTHD01. The sequence goes on from JBQTHD010000020.1 coordinate 47,799, forward strand.
GGGCCTACCTGCGCATCGTGGCCAGCCGGGGGACCGCGGCGCTGGAGGACCTGCGCAGCGTGCGCGAGGAGTTGGCCCGACACCGCCTGCGCCTGAGTGAAGCCCGGGAGCGGGCCCGGGGACAGGTCCAGGTAGCGCGTAAGGAGGAGGACGCCGCCCGCCAGGCGGTGACGGCCCAACGGTCGCTGCTGCGGCGGGTCAACGGCGAGGTGGCCGAGATGGTCCGCCAGGAACAGGCCCGCCGCGACGCGGCGGCCGTTGCCCGCCAGCGGGCGCCATCCGCACCGGCGGCCCGGAGTCAGGCCCCCTCCCGGTCCCGTCTGGTGCCCAGCGGCCCGGATTCGGCCCCCGGGGTGATCGATGAGGTCTTTGGCTGTATCCGTCAGTTGGAATCGGGCAACCGCTACGGGATCGGCAACGGTGGCGCATATCAGTTCCTCGACTCCACCTGGCGTTCGTTGGGGTACTCCGGCTCCGCCCAGGAAGCGAGCCCCGCGGTTCAGGACGAGGCGGCTCGCCGGCTCCAGGCCCGCAGCGGGTGGGGCCAGTGGACCACCGCCCGCCTGTGCGGGCGGCCCTGACCGCCAAGCACTTCCCGCCCAGGCCCGCCTGCCACCAGCGGCCCAGGCACCCGGGTTGGATCAGCCCATCAGGTCTCGATGCGTTGGCCGAGGGTGATGGTGATGTCCTGCTCGTCACCGTTACGCAGGATTCGTAGAGCCACCTTCTCGCCGGGCCGACGGGCCCGGATGAGCCCACCCAGTTCCGCTGGCCCGGCTACCGGTTGGCTGCCCACCGCAACGATCCGGTCGCCGGCCAGCAAGCCGGCGTCGGCCGCGGCCGAACCCTCGTCCACCGTGACGAGGTCAGCGCCGGGGCTGCCGTCTGCGGGAACCTCGGAGCGGATCCCGAGGAAGGCCCCCACCGGGGCGGGTTCACCCTTGCGGGCGCGTTCCACGAACTCCATCGCCGTGTCGATGGGGATGGCGAAGCCGATGTTCTGCGCCCCGCCCCGAACTGCAGTGTTGATTCCCACCACTTCTCCGGCGGTGTTGATCAGCGGGCCGCCGGAGTTGCCAGGGTTGATGGCCGCATCGGTCTGGATCATCCCGGTCAGGGAGTCGACCGAACGACCCAGGGCCGAGACGATGCCCCGGGTCACGCTGGGGTCGCCCCGAAGTCCCAGGGCGTTGCCGATAGCGACCACGTCGTCCCCGGGCCGCAGTTCCGACGAGCGGCCGAGCCTGGCCGGGGTCAGCCCGGAGGCATCGCGGATCTTGAGCAGGGCCAGATCGCCCTCGGGGTAGCTGTCGATCAGGTCCACCCGGCGGGACTGGTTCTCCCCGGCCACGTTGACGCTCAGTTGCCGGGCCCCGTCGATCACGTGGGCGTTCGTCAAGACTTCTCCGTCGGCGGTGAGCACCAGTCCGGTGCCCGCCCCCTGGCCGGTCCGAATGCTGACCACAGAGCGCTCCACCGCTACCACCAGGTCGCCCACGTCTCCGCCGCCGGGCGAGATGGGTCGAGGAGCCAGGGTGGCCGCCGGGCCAGCCGTCGGGTTAGCGGGGGACGGGGCGCCGTTATCGGCGACGGTGGCCCCGACGAGGCCGCCCACCCCGCCGGCGGCCAGGGCCAGGACGGTGGTCAGCGCCGCCCACCGACCGGGACGAACGGTGGGCGGCGCCTTGGCGGTCCCGGTCCAACCGGTCGGGGCCAGGGGCTCGGTCCGGTAGCGGGGCGGCGAAGGTTCCGGCGCGGCCCAGGGCCCCAGGGGGCCCGGGTTGGCGGGCGAGCCTGCGGCGGTGGCGGGACCCGTGGGGAGGGGACCCGCGGGGAGAGGGCCCGTAGCGGAAGGGCCCGTGGCGGAGGCGCCCGTGGCGGAGGCGCCGGGAGAGACGGGTGCGTTGGGGGGAGGCGGAAGTTCCATCGGGGCAGTGTCTACCCCGATGGAGGACCGAACTGGTTGGCGGGCCACAGCCGCCGGGGCCGACCGAGTCCCGCGGCCCCCGGGCACGCTCACAGGTTCGACTGGGATGGGCAGGGTCGGGTCGGTTGGGTTGATGGGTTCCACGGCGTCACGCTCCTTGAAGCGGCGGGGACTGAGCCGGCGGGGACTGAGCCGGCGGGGGAGGGGACTGAGCCCGCGGGGACTGAGCCGGCGGTGACTGGAGTACTGATCGGGGGAATACGGCGGCGGCGTCAGGCAAACGGGAGGCCGGGCCGGGACCGGGGCGAGAGGAAGGCGGCTCGTCCACCGGGCCGGCCGAGGGAGGCAGGATCAGCCGGGCCACCGAGCCTCCTCCGCCGGGCCGGTTGGTCAGGCTGACCCGACCGTGGTGAGCGTCGGCTGTCTGGGCCACGATGGCCAGCCCCAGCCCCGAACCCGGCAGGGTCCGGGCCGAACGGGCCCGGTAGAAGCGATCGAAGACCCGGTCGGCATCCTCCGGGGCTAGCCCGGGGCCCCGGTCGCCCACCTCCACCAGGCCCGGCCCCACCCGCATCGCTACCGGCTCACCCGGGGGCGAAAACTTGCAGGCGTTGTCGACGAGGTTGGAGATGGCCCGGTCCAGGGAGGATCGGCGGCCTCGAACCCAGGCGGGCGCGGGGTCGGCGGTTTCGTCGCCGGCATCGGCCACGGTGACGACCCGGCCAGTGCGCCGGCTGAATCGTGCCGCCACCTCGGCGGCCAGGTCGGCCAGGTCGACGTCGCCCAGGTCCTCGCCGGAGAAATCGGAGGTGGACAACTCCACCAACTCGTCCACCAACTTGGTGATCTCCGACAGTTCGGCCCGGGTCTCGGCCAGCACCTGGCGGCGCTCGGAGGCATCCAGATCCGGGGCCCGTTCCAGGAAGGCCACGTTGGTGCCAATGGCCGTCAGCGGAGTCTTGAGTTCGTGTCCGGCGTCGGCCACCAGGTTGGACTGGGCCCGGCGGGACTGCGCCAGGGCCTCGAGCATGGCGTTGAAGCTGGCGGCCAGCCGGCCCAACTCGCCCGCGCCCGGGCCTGGAACCGGGGTGGCCAGGTCCTGGGTGGTTGCCACCCGCTGGCAGGCGGCACTCAAGGTCTCGATGGGTCCGGTCACCCGGCGGGCCAGCAACCAGCCGGCCAGGGCGGCCAGGGCGGTGCCGGTGATGACGATTATTCCCAGCCGGAGCCGAAGGCCGGCCAGCACCTCCTGGGTCGGGCCCAAAGTCCGGGCCAACTGCACTTGGTGGCCGGTGCGCAGCCTTGCGGTGAGCATGCGGTAGTCCCCGCCCGGGAGCGCTATGTCGCTGAAGGTGGCCCCCCCCTCGGGCGATGAGGGGCCGGGGGCCGATGTGGCCGAGACAGGAAGAGGAGGTTGACCGGGAAGCGTGACCACCACCTGGCCGGCTCGGTCCGAAACCTGGACGACCAGATCCAGCTCCACCAGGCGGCCGGGGCCGTGGAAGGCGCCCAGAGCTTCGAACAGTCGGCGGGGGTCGCCGCGGGCAGGCCCGCCGAATCGCAGCTCCCGGGTGAAGCCGGCCATGCGGGCCAGCAGCAGCCCGTCGACCTCGGCCCGCAGTTCGCGCCGGGTGCTGTCGTAGGCCAGCCAGGTTCCGCCGACCACGGCCGCGGCCACCAGGGCGGCCGTCATGACTGCCAGGCGAGTTCGCAGGCTGATGATGGGGGTGGAGGCCAAGGCCTCTAGTGCTCCGTTTCGCAAGTCATGTTGACGTGTCGCCGAGCGCTCGGCGTCGAGAGCAAGGCGCACCGGAGCCTCGATACCCTGGCCGTATTGGGGCGAGGAGCAACGCAGCTGTCGGCGTCGAGAGCCGGCGAGACGTAACTGGAACCTGCGAAACGGTGCACTAGTCCCGGGGGGGTCGCAAGGAGTAGCCCACGCCGCGGACGGTATGGATGAGGCGAGACTCCCCGGGGGCTTCCAGCTTGCGGCGGAGATAGCTGATGTACACGTCGAGGGACTTCGACGAGGTCTCGAAGTCGTATCCCCAGATCCGCTCGTAGATCTGGTCCCGGGTGAGCACGAAGCCGGTGTTGCGGGTCAGCAGTTCCAACAGGTCGAACTCCGTCTTGGTCAGGTCCACCTCCCGGTCCCCCCGATACGCCTGACGCCGGGCCGGGTCCACCACCAGGTCCCCGGCCCGGAGGACGTCAGGATCACCGCTGGGCGATCCGCGGCCATTGCCGACAGCCGGAGACGGGTCGCTCCGGCGCAGGAGGGCGCGGATTCGGGCCAGCAGCTCCTCCAGGGCAAAGGGCTTGACCAGGTAGTCATCGGCCCCGGCATCGAGGCCGGCCACCCGGTCGGGAACCTGACTGCGGGCGGTCAGCATGAGTACCGGGGTGCGGTTGCCCGTTGCCCGCAACTGTCGGCAGGTTTCGAGCCCGTCGAGCACCGGCATCATCACGTCCAGCACGATCACATCCGGAGGCCGCCGGGCCACCGCCTCCAGTGCCTGGGACCCATCGGCGGCCAGCAGCACGTCGTAACCCTCAAAGGTCAGAACCCGGGCGATCGATCGGCGGACGTTCTCGTCGTCCTCGGCCACCAGCACCACCGCTGTCGGCGGCCCTGGGGACGACGGCGCCGCGGACGAGGGGCTCATGGGCGGCCAGGGTATGGACCGGCGGGACCGGCCCATACCCTGCTTCGACGGCACGGGTTGGTGGAGGAAGGGATTTGGCCCTGGTGGCCATGGGTGTGGCCTCCAGGGTCCCGGTGGTGGTTCAGTTGGCCTGCGGCCCGGGCCGCAACCTTTGCGGCCCACCCGGCCGCCTTCCCTCAGGACCACCGGGTCGGTGGCCTTCGTTCACCCGGGTGGAGATGCGCTCGCCCAGTTCGGCGATCAGTTCATCCGCCCGCTCCCGAGTCAATCGGCCGTTCTCGACCGCCTGGTTGAGGTGGGAGGTGGCTTCGGCCACCAGGGCATCGATCACCCGCTGGACGTCGACCCCTTTGGCCTGGGCCACCTGGGCCATGGTCTGGCCGTCCCTGAGTGCCTGGCCCAACTCGGCCGTGGTCATCCCCAGGGCCTCGGCGGCAGCGGCCAGGCCGAGGCCGTGGCGGACACCCATCCCATGAGGACCGGGGCCACCGGGGTGGGCGGGCCGGGCCTCACGGAGCGCGGCGATGACCGCATCCCCCTGGGTTCGGTTGATGGTGCCGTCCTCGACCAGACGGTCGATCACTCCGCTGACGAGGCGCTCAGGATCCGGCCTACCTCGAACCCCGTCGGCGGAGTCCTTCGTGGCGGAGTCCTTTGAGGCGGAGTCCTTCGTGGCGGAGTCCTTCGTGGCGGTGTCGAAGGCGGCGGCATCGGTCTCGGCCCCGGCGGTGATCGGTCCGAAGAAGGCGGCGCCGGCCCCCAGGCCGGTCATGAGCGTTCCGGCGATGGCGGTGGCGGCAATGGAGCATCGCATCTGATCTGTCTCCTCTGTTCGCATGGCCCGGTTTCACTTATCCGGGTCTCGGTCCGGGCTCGGGACCCGGCGGAGACCATGTTCGAGCCTACGGATTAGGAGTTGGTTGGGGTGGATTGAGAATCGCCTAAGAACCGAGGCGCCGATGGATCACGAACTTCGAAGCATCGAAGGAAGCATCGAAAGATTCGCCAGGAGCACATGTCGCCGGGTCGACCGTAGGGGGACCGGACGACCACCGGCGAGGGGCGCCGGGGGGTGTGTGAGACTCCCGAGGTGCTCCTGGCCGGCCGGGAAGGCAATCAGTTGGAGATGGCCGTCCTCGGTTACCAGTTCCCCGATGAACAGACGGACCCGTGGGACTCGAACTGGCTGCTTGTGGGGGTGAGGGTGGTGTCGCCCGCCGGCAGTTGGGAGGTGGTCGATCCCTGCCTGACCACCTGGGAGGCCGCCAGCCTGGTGGGGTGGTTGGTCAAGGCGGTGGGCCACTCTGACCAGGCCGGCCCCATGACCTTCACCGAGCCCAACCTGTGTGTCTCGGTACGGCCCAAGCCCCGGTCGCCCAAGCGGGTGCTGATGAGCGCCCAACTGGCCCTGGAACTGCGCCCGCCCTGGTCCGGTGCGGCCGGAGCCGACCGGCTGGACGTGGATCTGGATCTGGACAGGGCGGATCTGGCCCGGGCAGCGGCTTCGCTGTTGGCCGACGTGGTCCGGTTTCCCCGGCGAGGGGACCCGCCCCAGTAACCATGATCGATCGCCACCTGACCCGCAACCTGTCCATTATCAGCCATATCGATCACGGCAAGACCACGCTTTCCGACCGCATCTTGGAGTTGACCGGGGCGGTGGATGCCCGTCAGATGCGCGAGCAGTACCTGGACTCGATGGATCTGGAGCGGGAGCGGGGCATCACCATCAAGGCCCAGAACGTGCGCCTCACATGGAAGGGCCACACCCTTCATCTGATTGACACGCCAGGTCACGTCGACTTCGGCTACGAGGTGAGTCGATCCCTGGCCGCCTGCGAAGGGGCGATCCTGCTGGTCGACGCCACCCAGGGCATCCAGGCCCAGACCCTGGCCACCTGCTACCAGGCGCTGGAGGCCAACCTCGAGATCGTTCCCGCCCTCAACAAGTTGGACCTGCCGGCAGCGGATCCCGAGCGGGTGGCCGAGGAGATCGAGCAGGTCCTGGGGCTTGATCGGGCCACGATCCTGAGGATCAGCGGCAAGACCGGCATGGGGGTGTCCGACCTTTTGGACGCGGCGGTGGACCGGATACCCGCTCCGGGCGGAGACCCCAAGGACCCGCTGACGGCCCTCATCTTCGACAGCATTTACGATCAGTACCGGGGGGTGATTTCCAGCGTTCGGATCACTTCCGGGGTGATGCGCAGCGGATCGCGGTTGCGATTCATGCAGGCTGGGTCTGTCCACGAGGCCGAAGAGATCGGGGCGCGAATGCCGGTACCGACGCCACTGACCGAGTTGGGCCCGGGTGAGGTTGGCTACCTGATTGCCGGGATCAAGGACGTGGGAGAGGCCCGTTCCGGGGAAACGGTCACCGAGGCCGCTCGGCCGGCTCCGGTGGCCCTGGTCGGCTACCGGGATCCCAAGCCCATGGTCTTCTGCGGGCTCTACCCGGTTGAGGGGGATGATTTCTCCGCCCTTCGGGATGCGTTGGAGAAGTTGAGGCTGAACGACTCGTCCTACACGTTCGAGCCGGAAAGCTCAGGGGTGTTGGGCTTCGGCTTCCGGTGTGGGTTCCTCGGGCTGTTGCATATGGAGATCGTCCGGGAACGCCTCGAGCGCGAATTCAGCCTCGCTCTCATTGCCACCGCTCCTTCGGTTAAGTACTTGGCGCAGTTGACCAACGGGTCGGTGGTGGAGGTGGACAACCCCAGCGAGTTACCCCCCTCCAACCAGTTGGACGGGGTGGAGGAGCCATACTTATCGGTGACGTTGCTGCTTCCGGCCGAGTACACCGGAGCTGTGATGGACCTGTGCCAAACCCGGCGGGGAGAGATGGTCAAAATGTCCTACATCTCACCGGAGCGCTTGGAACTGGCTTACCGGTTGCCGCTGGCTGAAGTGGTGGTGGACTTCTTCGACCAGCTGAAAAGCCGCACCAAGGGATATGCCAGCCTGGACTATGAGCCGGCCGGTTACGACCGGTCCACCCTGGTGAAGGTGGACATTCTCCTCAACGGAGTGGTGGCCGATGCGTTCTCTACAATTGTCCATTCCGATAAGGCTTACGACTATGGCCGACGAATGTGCGACAAGCTTAAGGAACTGATTCCCCGTCAGTTGTACGATGTGCCCATCCAGGCCGCCATCGGTGGGCGAATTATTGCCCGCCAAACGGTAAAGGCATTGCGGAAAGATGTGATCGCCAAGTGCTACGGCGGTGATATAACCCGTAAGCGCAAGCTCCTGGAGAAGCAGAAGGAAGGCAAGAAGAAGATGAAAAGCATTGGGCGGGTCGAGGTGCCGCAGGAGGCCTTTGTCTCCGCCCTCCGCCTCGACGAGTAGCTTGGTCTTCAAGCCACCTGGACTGCGTCCTTGAGCGTGGCGGAAACCGCCGGGCGAAGGCAAAATTACTCACGTTCCGCAGCTCACGTTAGGTTCAGCAGTTCGTGGTCAGGAACTGGCGGACAAGGCTCTCCTTGTTTTGGCGAACCTCGCTGACGGTGTCACGGACCAACTGCGGGCCCGAGTCGCCGGGTGCGAAGTTTCCAACGAATTCCCAGGACGGGAACTGCTCGATCACGCTCAGGGCCGCCTGCCGGGTGGATGTGTCGCCGATCAGCCAGTGGGAGTACCAGCGGCACTGGGCGTAGGCCTGAACCTCGGTGACGATCACCGCCTGCTGGCCGGTGGTGGGTTGGGGCCGGGGGTAGCGGTCCAGGACCGTTTCGAAAGTGTCACCGGGCGGAAGCGGCGTCCGGGATGCCACCTCGCGTACCACCTCGACGATGGCCGGGTCGGAGAGGTTCAACAACTCCTCCCCGGAAACCAACTCGGTGTCGCCCTTGCCGCCGAAGATCCCGGTGTGGATACCGCCGTTGATGGCCACGGCCGCGGTGGGGATCGCAACCGCCGCCAGGGCAATGGAGGCCATGGTGCGCAGCCGGCGGCGGCGGGGCAGGGCCAGGGGTTTAGTGGTTTCGGTCTCGAGCATGGTCATCTCCTTGAGCATGTGGATGACGTCCGGATCCGGAGGTTCAACAATGGCCCCCCGCATACGGTCGGCCTCCGCCAGCAGTTCGTCGATGGGCTCCACTCAGATCACCTCCAGGTTCTCGGCGCCGCTGGCCCGCGTTGGACCCGCAACCTCCATATGTCCGTCGGCGCCCAAACGTTGCATCTCCTTGCGCAGCTGAGCGCGGACCCGGTGCAGCCGAACCCGGGCCGTTGGCGCCGAGATACCGAGCACCCCAGCGGCTTCCACCACGGAAAGGCCGTCCTGTGCCACCAGGACCAACAACTCGCGGCTTGGTTCGGACAGGACGCCCAGTGCCGCCTCCAAGGCGAGCGCAGCATCGCTGACTTCCGTCGCCACCGGCACCGTCACCTCGACTTCGAGGGCCAGGCGCTTGGCAAGGCGGGTCCGGCGGACCTGGCCCCGGCGGTGGTTCGCCAAGACGTTCCGAGCCACGGTGAAAAGCCACAGCCGGGCTTCGCTGCCGGCGGGTACGCGCTCGATTCGACGCCAGGCCACCAGGTAGACCTCGGCCACCACGTCGAGGGCGTCCTCGCGTGACGCGCACCGCCTCATGGCGTAGAGCACCAGCGGCGGCAGATGCTCCCGCCACAGCTGCTCGAGACGATCCTCATGCTGACGACGAGGTTTGTCGCTCATGTGACTCTCATGGCGCTCACCCGACCCTCATGGATCGGCACATGTCCGGCCAAGCGCAGAACGTTACGTAGGCCTACTTCCCGGCCCTTTCGCACGCCAGCGTCGATATCGTACGGCTATGGCCAAGACATCTGTTCACGTTGATCCCGATATCGTCCGCCAAGCGGCGGCCATCCTGGGAACGACGACCCTGCGCGACACCATCGACGCATCTTTGCGGGAGGTGGTCGATTGCATGCGGCGCCTCGAGGTCCTCGGAATGCTCAGCGAAACAGGGCGGTTTGACTTCAGCGCCGTGACGGCGGCGTGGGGTGGAGGCGAATAGATGGGCCGCCTCGCCTACCTGGCCGATACCAGTGTGTTCGCCCGCGTGGGTCAGACCTCGGTGCGGGCCGCGTTCGCCCCGCTGGTGGCCGAAGGCCGGGTGGCCTTGTGCCCGCCGGTCGCCTTCGAGCTGGGTTACACGGCCAGGAACGCTGAGGATTTCGTCCGGTTGACCGAGCGCCTGAGCGCCTTTCCATCGGTACCGGTGACCGACGCCGACCAGCACCGAGCCTTGGAGATCCAGCGCCTCCTGGCCGATCGTGGACAGCACCGTGCTCTGTCACTGGTAACTGCTCTGGTGGCCGCGGCAGCCGAGGTCCGGGGCCTTGAGATCCTGCACTACGACGCCGACTTCGAGCTGGTCGCGGCCGTTACCGGTCAGCTCCAGCGATGGGTCGTTCCGCGCGGTTCGGCCGACGGGTGACGCAAACCTCAGACCCCGCCCGACACCGCGGGCAGGATGGTCACCTCGGTGGCGCCCGGAACCGGATCGCCGAGATCGGCCATGCGCTCGGGACCTACGAACACGTGGACGTGACGGCGCACCTGCCCCTGCTCGTCGAGCACCCGCCGGCCCAGGGCCGGATGCCGGCGGTCCAGGGCAGCGAGCACCTCGCCCACAGTGGCGCCTTCGATCTCCACCGTGGCGGCGCCGCCGGCGTACTGCCGTAAAGCCGTTGGCAGCCGCACGGTGGCCATGGCCGGAGGCTCAGCGAGCCACGGCCCGTACGCACAGAACGTCGGGCAGGTACTCCGCTGCCATCCGCCAGTGCTCGCCCTCGTCGGGGGAGTGGAACACGTGGCCCGAGCGGGTGCCGAACCACAGCCCAGTCGGCTCGGCGTCGTCGGCGCAGAAGCCGTCGCGCAGCACCGTGAACATGGCATGGTCCTGGGGCAGGCCGTCGGCGAGGACCTGCCAGGACGCGCCGGAGTCGATGGTGCGGTACACCCGGGCCTTGCCCTCGGGCACGCAACGGCCCAGGGCGTAGTCGAGCGGGATCACGTAGGCCGTGCCCGCGCGGCGGGGATGGGCGACGATGGGAAAGCCGAAGTCCGACGGCACCCCGTCGGCGATGGAGGTCCAGGTGTCTCCCCGGTCGACGCTGCGGTAGAGGCCGCCGTGGTTCTGCAGGTAGAGCACGTCGGGGTGGGTGGCGTCGCGGTCGACCTTGTGCACGCACTGGCCGAACTCGGCGCCCTCGTCGGGGCTGACCACGTTGAGTATGCCGGCGTTGCGGGGAATCCAGGTCCGGCCGCCGTCGTCGCTGCGGTAGACGCCGCCGGTGGAGATGGCCACGTGCAGCCGCTCGGAGTCCCGGGGGTCGATCAGGATCGTGTGAAGACCCAGGCCGCCGCCGCCGGGGAACCACTGCGAGCGGTGGGGGTGGTCCCACAAGCCCCGCATGAGCTCGAAGGTCCCGCCGCCGTCGGTGGAGCGGAAGAGGCCGGCCGGCTCGGTTCCGGCGTAGACGACGCCGTCGCCGGCCATCCGCAATTGCCACACCTGCACGAGCGCCGCCGGCTTGGTCTGGCCGCTCCAGTGGTCCGTCCACTCCAGGCCCTCGGGAAAGGCGATGGCTTGCTCGTCATGCTCGGTCCAGGTGTGGCCGAAGTCGTCCGAGAGCCGCAAAGTGGGGCCCCAGTGCTCGCTCACCGAGGCGGCGATGACCCGCCCGTCGGGCGCCAGCGCCACCGCCGGAAACCGCTCGCCCGGGAACAACGGACCCCGCACCCCAGTGCCGTCGATAAGGAACAGACCCTTGCCGGTACCGACGAAGGCAAGAACTCCCACGGCCAGGACGTTAGGCGCCCCCCGCGGCCCCCTTCCAGGGCCACGCCTATCGTCGGCCCGACCTCGCAGGTGACCGGTCCGAATAGCCAACGGGGCGTGATGCCTGCAACCAGTCAGGACAGGTCGTGTCCGGCAGCCGTCATGCCGCGTCTCGCCCAATGGCGGCCCGGTGCTGCGTGGGGCTCATGCCCCGAACCCGCCTAAAAGCGGCGCTGAGGGCGAAGGCGCTGCCGTAACCGACTTCGGCGGCTACGGCGCCGATGGTGAGCCCCGGTTCGAGCAGGCGGTCGGCGGCCAGCGAGAGCCGCAGATCGCTGAGGTAGGTCATGGGCGGTGTCCCGATCAGATCGGTGAACCGCCGGGCCAGCAGCGCCCGGGATACGCCCACCTGCGCGGCCAGGCCAGCCACAGTCCACCGATGGGCGACATTGTTGTGGAGTAGGCGCAAAGCGTGGCCGACGACCGGATCGGCCCCGGCCCGGAACCATGAGCTGGTCGGCTCACGGTCCTGGGCCAACCAGGCCCGGATGGCCGACACCAGGACCAGGTCGAGCAGGCGGTCGATGACGGCGGGCTGACCGGGCTCGTCGCGCTCCAACTCGGTGGCCAGGACCGCCACCAACGGGCAGTCCCATCGGTCGGCGGGCAACACCGCGGTGCGCGGCAGGGTTGCCAGCAGGCGGTCGCCGGCAGAACCGGGCCGGTCGTAGGTACCCACCAGCATGGTCGTCGTGCCCGTGGCGCTGGTTCCCCAGGTCCGCACCCCCAAGCTCATGGCCTCGGCCATCGGTTGGCCGCTGATACTTCGGCACACCTGCCCCGGTTCCACGACGACCTGTGGCTGGCGCGTCGGTTCGTCGGCGAGGAGATAGGGCTCCGGCCCCCGCAGCAGGGCCACGGTTCCGGGACCGAGCCGGCGGGCCGCCTCGCCGTCGGGAACGAGCCAGGCCTCGCCGGCGGTGACGGCAAGCAGTGCGAGGGGGGCGCGGTCCTCGATACGGATCGACCAGGGTGGGTCGAGCAGGCAGCGCAGGACGAAGGCGTCTGTGGCCCGAGGAGTTCTCAGCAGGCTGGTCAGCGGGTCCAGAGGGGAAAATCCTAGACGCAGACGTATGCATGGTGGAGCTGCGACCATGGATCGTCCACGAAGGTTGCGGTTGGATTCGAGGATGCAAACCAGCGATTCACCCATCGTCATCCTCGGAGGACCCGGCAAGACCGGCCGGCGGGTGGCCGAGCGGTTGCGCTCGCGCCGCCGACCGGTCCGGATGGTCTCCCGTTCGTCGACTCCCAGCTTTGACTGGAACGACCCCTCCGGCTGGGAGGAATCCTTGACCGGCGCTTCCGCGGCCTACATCGCCTACCAGCCGGATCTGGCCTTTCCCGGAGCGACGGCCAGCATCGCTGCCCTCGTCGATGCCGCGGCCGCCGCCGGCATCGGGCGCCTGGTCCTGCTGTCGGGTCGGGGCGAGGAGAAAGCACTGGCTGCGGAGGCGGTGGTCGAGGCCTCAGGATTGGAGTGGGCCGTCGTTCGGTCCAGCTTCTTCAATCAGAACTTCAGCGAGTCGTTCCTGGTCGAGACCCTGGTCACCGGAGTCCTGGCCTTTCCGGCCGGGGCTGTGGCCGAACCCTTCATCGACGCCGACGACATCGCCGATGTGGCCGTGGCCAGCCTTACCAACCAGAGTCTCCTCGGTCAGGTCTACGAGGTCAGCGGGCCGGAGCTGCTCACCTTCGCCGAAGCCGTGGGGACGATCTCGGCCGCCGCCGGCCGCGACATCGTCTACGTGCCGGTCACGCCCGGGCAGTTCGCCGAGGGCCTTCGGTCCGAGGGGGTTCCCGACGAGCTGGCCGGGGCTTACGCCGACCTGTTCGCCACCGTGCTCGACGGCCGCAACTCCCATCTGGCCGACGGCGTCGAGCGTGCCCTCGGCCGACCGGCCCGAACCTTCGGCGCCTACGCCGACGCGGTGGCCCGCACCGGCATCTGGAACTGATGGCCTACTCGTTGACCAGGCCCTACTCGTTGACCAGGCCCTTCTCGTTGACCAGGCCCTTCTCGTTGACCAGGCCCTACTCGTTGACCAGGATGGTCTGGACCTGGTCCACCACCAGGTCCTCCACCACGGTGGCGGTGGTCAGGTCGTCGATGACGCCCTGGTAGTCCGTGCCGGAGATGGACCATTCGGCCCGCCATTGCTGGGACACGATGACGTCGTAGGTGCCCACATGGGAGTAGGTGTGGAGGATCT